>PKWU01000046.1 GCA_003132145.1 Granulicella sp. | reverse complement strand
TGGCCATGGAGAAGGGCCTGCGATTCGCCATCCGCGAGGGCGGCCGCACCGTCGGCGCAGGCACCATCAGCGAGATCATCAAGTAGTCCTGCGCATTGGCGCGGGAGACGCGCTTCGCGCGTTTCTCGCCAATGCGCTCAGCTTGGTGAAAGCGGTTGAAGATCCACATCAGGCAGGTTTGCGGGAAGAAATCCACGAAATCGGTTAGGATAGATAGATGCGCGAAATTATCACATTGCAATGTCCGGCGTGCAAGAACAGGAACTACTCGACGACGAAGAACAAGAAGACGACCACCGGTCGGCTTGAGTTCTCGAAGTTCTGCAATACCTGCCGCAAGCACACGGACCATAAAGAGACCAAGTAAGGAACGCAGGGAACAGGGATCACGGAACAGGGAGCACAAGACTCCAACGTTCCTTCCCCTCCCGGCCAAACCGGGGGGAGTAAGCTCAACGGCTAAACTGTCGGTCTCCAAAACCGATCTTCTCGGTTCGAATCCGAGCTCCCCCGCCAGTTTTTCCGGCCCTCGCCGCATCCTGCGGGGCGAAGCACGGTAGTCCGGCAACACGGCGGAGCCGGCAACACCGCGGAGTTTGCTCCGCATGAAGGTTTGCAGCAGCGATACCGCGGAAGATTCTCCGCATGAAGGTTTGAGGAAGCAGCATGGCGAAGGCAATTGCAGTAGCAGATGAGCAGAGCACCGGGCTCAGCCGGTTGAAGGCGCGGCCGCAGGAGCTGAAGGAGTTCCTCGAGAACGTGCGCAGCGAGATGCGCAAGGTGGTCACGCCGACGCGCGCCGAGGTGCAGTCCACCACCACGGTCGTGCTTGCGGCGGTATTCCTGTTTGCCGCCTACTTTTTTGTGGTGGATGCCATCTTTGGCCAGAGCGTCACCCATCTGATTCAGTACCTCACCAAGCACTAGCAGCAGGCCCTCTGGTTCGCGGCGGAAAGCCGCTTGCGAAGCAGAGACAGAGACAAGCAAGGCAGAGACAGACCAGTTTGATGCATCAAGAAGGCACACTCCCCATGGCGGTAGACGAGCAGACTCCGGAGGCGCAGGATCCCGGCGGCGAACAGCCGGCCGAGCAGCTTGCCCCACCGGTCAACGAGAACTTCAAGTGGTACATCATCCACGCCTACTCCGGCTTCGAGCGCAAGGTGCGCGAGTCGCTGGAGAGCCGCATTCAGGCGTTCGGCCTGCAGAACCGCATCGGCCGCATCATGATCCCGACCGAGCCGGTCACCGAGCTGCGCAACGGCAAGAAGTACACCATCGAGCGCGTCTTCCTGCCCGGCTATGTGCTGGTGGAGATGGAGCTGGACAACGACCTGTGGCACGTCATCAAGAACACGCCGCGCGTCACCGGCTTTCTTGGTACAGGCGATACGCCGGTCGCGCTCACCGAGGCCGAGGTCAGCACCATCCTCTTCCGCTCCGAGACCTCCAAGGACAAGCCGTCCAGCAAGATCAAGTTCGAGAAGGGCGAGCAGGTGCGCATCAACGAAGGCCCGTTTGCCAACTTCAACGGCACCGTGGACGACGTCAATGAAGACCGCCAGACGCTGAAGGTGATGGTCTCGATCTTCGGCCGCTCCACTCCGGTCGAGATCGAGTTCGCCAAGGTCGACAAGATGGAAGAGTAGTTCCGCGGTCTGCCGATCGAACCGGGCCGGTCTTGCAAAGACGAACTGGGACGGTCATGTAAGACGAACCGGGTAGGAATGCGAAAGAAAGTTTTGCAATACAAAATCGGCAGCCGGCCGCGTGCCCGCCGCCAGAAGAAGATAGAGGATTGAATCATGGCACCGAAGAAGATCACTGGATACGTCAAGCTACAGATTCTCGGCGGAAAGGCCACGCCCGCACCGCCCGTCGGCCCCGCTCTCGGCCAGGCGCAGGTCAACATCATGGAGTTCTGCAAGCAGTTCAACGCGCGCACCTCCACGCCGGAGATGAACGGCATCACCATTCCGGTGGTCATCACGGTCTACGCCGACCGCAGCTTCAGCTTCATCACCAAGACGCCGCCCGCGGCCGTGCTGCTGTTGAAGGCTGCCGGCATTGAGAAGGGCTCGGGCACTCCCAACAAGGAGAAGATCGGCAAGGTCACCGAGAAGCAGATTCGCGAGATCGCCACCAAGAAGATGCCAGACCTCAACGCCAACTCGGTCGAGACGGCCTCGAAGAGCATTCGCGGCACCGCACGGTCGATGGGCATCGAAGTCGTCGCATAGATTTTCCAGCTAATTTCAGTAAACAGAAAGCGCGGAGCCCTCGGGGTTCCGCGCTTTTTTGTGCATCCCTGTCTGTCTTTACGGTGGGTGGGCCACCCGCCCGGAGACAGACGGACATTGTCGCGATGGTCAATTTCGCTCAGAACTTAGGAAGCCACAAGACTACAAACGAGATAGCCCTCAGAGCCGCTATCCATATCAACGTGCATGAGGCGGAGGAAATTGTATGCCACAGTTTGGATCGCCCTTTTCAGAGTTGGCCAACAGCAGGAAGCTCACGGACGCGGAACTCATCCGAGCGATTCGGTTCATGGTCGCCGGAGAGTATGAAGCGACGCAGATGTATATGCAGCTTGCCGAGTCAACCAACAACAAACTCGCCGTGGCAGTGCTGAAGGACATAGCGGACGAGGAAATTGTTCACGCAGGCGAGTTTCTGAAGCTGTTGTACGAGCTTGCTCCCGATGAAAAAACGCTCTATGCCAAGGGCGCTAGAGAAGTGGAAGAGATGGCGAAGGCGCTCCATAAGAAGAAAAAGTAGGTAGCGCAGGCGCCCGCCACGGTGTTGGATATGTATAAACCCATGTCTCAGAATGTTCAGTCTCATGACATGCTTTCTACATTGTCTCGGGACATCCTTTACACTTCTGCGCTTGCGCAGCGAGCGCAGAGGAGTCTGGGATGGCGTGGAAGGCGATGGACGTACAGGACCAGCGGGTGCGGTTTGTGGTGGCGGCGAGTCGGCATGAGAAGCCGCTGGGTGCTTTATGCTCTGAGTTCGGCATCTCTCGTCCCACCGGGGCGTTGTGGATCAGGCGATACGCCGAGGCTGGCCTGGAGGGGATCTGTGAGCGCAGCCGAAGGCCTCGCAACTCGCCGGCCCAGACACCGTGGGAGCAGGAAGAACGAGTCATCGAGCTGCGCTTGCGTTACCCGGACTGGGGCGCTCGCAAGCTGGCGGTGCTGCTGAACCGCGAAGGGGTGCAGTTGACCCGCAGTACGATTCACCGCATCCTTCTGCGCTACGATCTGATATGCGACCAGGATCGCCGCCCGCAGGCGGTCAAGCGCTTCGAGCGCGAGCGGCCCAACGAGCTGTGGCAGATGGACTTCAAGGGGCCGAAGAACTGGCCGCACGCCGTTGGACCGCTGTCGGTGATCGACGACCACAGCCGCTATCTGGTGGCGCTGGCAGCGACCGGCAAGCTGGACGGCGACCTCGTTCGGCAGCAGTTGGAGCAAGCCTTCGAGGGCTGCGGAGTGCCCGAGGCGATGCTGATGGACCACGGCACGCCGTGGTGGAACTGGCAGTCCTTTTCCGGGCGCACGCACCTGTCGCTGTGGATGATGCGGCAGGGCATACGGCTGTGCTGGAGCGGTGTCCGGCATCCCCAGACCCAGGGCAAGGTGGAACGCTTCCACGGCAGCCTGCAGCGGGCGCTCGACCGGCGCGGCGGCGTGGGCAGCGAACCGCAGAGGTGGCTCGACGCCTTCCGTTCCGAGTACAACCAGGTGCGACCGCACGCGGCGCTGGGGATGCAAACCCCGGCCAGTGTATGGCGCAAAAGCGAGCGCCGTTACGATCCATATCCGCCGCCGTGGGAGTATCCGGAAGGCGCATGGGTGCTGAAGGTGGACTGCCAGGGCACGGTCGATCTGCACGGGCACCGCTACAGAATCGGCAAGACGCTGGCCGGAGAGAGGGTCATGATACAGCCCGTCGAAGGACGATTCCTCGTCTTCTTCTGCTCCACCCTCGTGCGCGAAATCGACCCTTCGATCCAGCGTTCGACGATCGTCGAACGCTGGATCGAAACTCCCTCATAAGACCAAACCATGTAAAGGATCTCCCGAGACAAAACGTAAAGCATGTGTCGAGACTTGACACTCAGAAGCGAGACATGGGGCAGCCGATTCGTGGAGTCATTCAGACCTGGGCCACCCGCCAGTTCTGATTACGTCCGTGAGCCTATTTAACATCGTTATGGTTGGGACAGAACGCAAGGGCTCCCGTCGCGAATCGAAAGAAACAAAAGTCGGTCTTATAGAGCTTCCCCGTGAGGTCTCTGTAGAACGTTCGACCCATGATAACAACTGCTTCGTCGTGGGTGGTGATCCATTTCAAATCATCGTCACTTTGGATAATCTCGCGACTATGGATAGTCGAGATGACACAATCAAGCACTGCGTCGTCTTCCGGTTTCGCAATGCACGAGCCATTGCCGGGAGCAATTGTCGCGCCGACTTCTGTACGCTCTTCGGGCGGAGTATCTGGCAAATTTGCGAATGTAGCATCAACTTGTTGCATCGCGCCGGGGCCAACCAGTATCCCAGGGCCTATGGTTGCCATATGCAGTGCAGGAGACTTCCCGGAATTGGAGAACTTGATGTCGGTTATTACGGCTTTGCCAACCGAGAATTGGATTTTTCTGATTTCCGAAACCAAGACGAACGGTCTCTCTTCCTTAGTGAATTGAGTGCGCGTGAGGTAGGCTTGATAAATAGTTATTCCGGCGTACATGATTACGGCGATAACCCCAATAACCTCCAAAATGTATCGTTTTTTGTCTCTGGTTTCCTTTTGTTCTTCGGCGGCATCGCGCTTCTTTGCAAGGTCTGGTGGAATCTTAGTTTCGATCTCACCTCGCACTTGAATACTGCCGGTCACGTCACACATGTTATGTTGTGTGCCTGCCTGATTTGGCTGGGGATGGGACTGCTCGCCGGGTTTGAGTTGTTTACTTGACACGGTTTACCTTTGCCGGGTGGCGCCCCCACTCTACCACTCCGGCTGCACTTTCATCGCGGTAGTAACGCGATGGGTCGGGTCTGGTCAGCCTACTTCGGTAAGTTTTTCGGTTTCGCGGGACATGGTTACGGTGCGTTCCAGCTTGTCCCAGGCGAAGGGCTTGCCGTCGATGGCGCGCTTGAGCGTCTTGAAGAGCACAATCGAGAAGACCTGGCGGTAGGTGAAGCGCTGGATCCAGATGTGGCCGAGCAGCCAGGCGTCGCCGCGGCTGGCCGGATGCTTGCGCTCCAGCGAGAAGGCCAGCGCGGAGGTGACGAAGTCGATGACGAGGAAGGCAAGGAAGAAGGCAAGCAGCTTCTCGAAGCTGGCCGACGAGGCTGCCTCGGGATGGAAGTGTTTGTTGTAGAAATAATTGGCGACGCCGGCGAAGAACATCAGGTCGATAAACGGCGAGAAGAGCGGAAGCAGGATCTGGAAGATGAGCGTGTTGGGCAGGGCGAAGAAGCCCATGGCGCGGCGGTTGCGGAAGGCCCCGCGATGCTTGAAGATGGCCTGCAGAATGCCGAAGGACCAGCGGAAGCGCTGGCGCATGAGGCCGTTCATGTTGATGGGGGCCTCGGTGAAGGCCAGGGCGCAGTCCTCGTAGATGACCTCGTAGCCCTGTTCGAGCAGGTTCATGGTGAGGTCGGCATCCTCGGCGACGGTGTTGGTGTGGTATCCGCCGCCGGCCTTGACGGCTGAGGTGCGCCACGCGCCGATGGCTCCGGGAACGACCATGACGACGTCGAAGAGGTCGAGGGCGCGGCGCTCGAAGTTCTGGCTGGTGATGTACTCCAGCGCCTGCCAGCGCGTCCACAGGTTCACTCGGTTGCCCACCTTTGCATTGCCCGCGACCGCGCCGATCTTCGGGTTGGCGAAGTGTCCGACCAGGTTGGTGATGGCGTCGTGCGCGATGACGCCGTCGGCGTCGATGCCGATGTAGATCTCCTCGTCGGTCTGATTCAGGGCGAAGTTGAGCGCGTCGGCCTTGCCTCCGTTGGGCTTGGTCAGCACCGTCAGCCGACCCGATGCAATATCCGCCGGGTAGGCGTCGATGACGGTCTGATAGGTGCGGTCCTTCGATCCGTCGTCGATGACGATGACGCGGATGTTCTTGTAGTTGGACATCATGACGGAGCGGACCGTGCGCACGATGACCTTTTCTTCGTTGAATGCGGGAATGAGCACGGCGACGCGCGGGGCGTACTCCGGGCCGGCGAAGTTCTTCCGTTTGCGGAAGCGGTCGATGACGGCGAAGACGCCGATGATGATCAGCCGCGCGCTCATCAGGATGTCGCCGACGAAGAAGACCGCGACCACGAAATGGTTGAAGAAGGCCCAGACGAAGAAGGCGACCATGTCCACGCGCGACTGCCAGAGTTGTTGATGGTTGAGCGGCGGCATCACCTCGGCGCGGGTCTTGCCCATCAACTGCGAGACGGGAACGATGGTGTATCCGCGGTCGCGCAGGGCCTGGATGAGCACGGGAAGCGCGGCGATGGTGGCCGAGCGGTCGCCTCCGCCATCGTGCAGCAGGATGATGGAGCCCTGCATCCAGGGACGCGTCTGCATGTCGTGCATCTGCTGAAAGACGCTGTCGGTGATCTCCTGGGGACTCTTGCGCGGATGCTCGTCCCAGTCGCTGGTGTCGATCTTGTCGCCTACGATGACATAGCCGAGATCCTGAATGCGGTCCGCCGGCGCTGCCTGGTCGTTGGTGTCCGGCTCCTGGTCGATGGAGTACGGAGGACGGAAGTAGAGCGGCTGCACGCCCAGCTCCGCCGCAAAAAGTCGTTCGGTGAGGTTCAGCTCCAGGTCCGCGCTGGGGACCGAGATTTCGCTGATGTCCGGGTGGGTGAAGGTGTGATTGCCGATCTCGTGGCCTTCGTTGTAGACGCGCCGCATGAGGCCGACGTTGTTCTGCGCCTCCTCGCCGATCATAAAAAACGTCCCGGAGACGTGGTACTTCTTCAGGATGTCGAGGATCAGCGGAGTCCACTTGGGGTCCGGGCCGTCGTCAAAGCTGAGGGCGACCTGGTTGGCATGATAGCCGGTCTGCTCCACGGTATAGGAGAGCGGATAGGAGGTCATCGTCTCGCCGGTGACGGAGCGGAAGGGCAGCGGCACAGAATCGTCGTCATCCATGGTTACCACGCGCTTGCCGGACTGCATCTTGCGCGTGATGTGCAGGATATCGCCTTGCCCCTCGGTGTCGACGTCGTAACCGGGATCCACCTGCGCCAGGTCGAGCACCGGATCGGCATGGATCGGCTTGTCCCATATCTTCCACATCGAATTATCTTCAGAGCCCAGGCGCCACAGGGCGAAGGTCTCGATGCCCAGGGCTCGCGCCGCGCGCATCTGGTTGAGGACGGTGACCGCGTCGAGGAACCAGACCTGATGGCGGACATGCGCGTCGTCGTCGTCGTAGGCGAAGTGGACGTTGAGCGAGTCGGGATCGAGCTCGATCTGCGCATCCGCATCGTCGGCTGCCTGCCATGCGTCCTGGGTCGACATCTCCTGGGCCGACAGCACCTTGGGCACAAACGGCTTCGCCGGTTTGCGGTGACCCTTCGCCTGCGCGGGCGGCAGCGACATCGTCCAGTCGTAGCCATAGCTGCCCAGAGAGCAGATGATCTTCTGCTTGGGCACCGTCTTGAGCACCTCCTTGAGGTTGTCGAGAAACCAGTCCTGGGCGGCGATCGGCCCTGGAGCGCTTCCCGTCTGGTGCTGGTCGTAGTTCATCAGCAGAAGGCCGTCGGAGTGGTCCGCCATGAACTTCAGATCGAAGCTGTCGTCGCCCACCGGTGTGTTGACATACAGCTTCAGGTTGCGCGGTTGGAAGTTCTGGTAGAGCGCGGCGAGCAGCGTCATGTAGCCCGTCCGCGCCTGGTCGGGAATCTCCTCGAAGTCCAGCGAAATCCCACGGTAGCTGGGGTTGGCGGCGAGAAACTGGTCGATCTGCTGGACAAAATAGGCGCGCGACGCGGCGTTCAACAGGAAGTCGCTGATCGACGGCTGAAAGACGCCCTTGACCGGATCGTAGTTGTTGACCAGGGGAAAGATCTCCGTGTCTTCGCGCGCCTTCGCAATGGTGCGGGCAACCCTCCGCTCGTGGTCCACCCCATGCACTCCGGCCGCGTCCACCACGGCGAAGGCGCGATTGTCCAGGCTATACGAGGTCAGCGAGCCGTCCGGAGTCACAATGTGAATCCACTCCGGAAAGAGCAGATCGATCTGGTGGATGTGTTGCTTCAGCGAGGAGTAGCTGGCCGGATCGTCCTCCACGTAGTAGGCCGCGCGCAGGCCTTCGCCGGAGTTCAACGTCACCTCGGAGGGCTTGAGGTCGGTCTTGCGGTGCGGCGAGTGACGCGGCTTCTGCCCCGGCTTGGCCGCGTCCACCTTCAGCGCGGTGCGGTCGCGCTTGGGCGTCGCCAGCAGCAGCTCGGGCAGCGGCGTCATATGCAGCAGGCCGATCACAAACAGAACCCCAACGACAACGCTGAACACTGCCAGGCCGTCGAAGATTCGCCGCAGCCGCCGCCAGCGCTTGCGTTGAGGATCGAGAAAGACTTGCTGGTTCATATCTCCCTAAGGGCCGTCTTCTGACTGCTTCTGCTGGACTGCACGCGCTCGACAAGTCTACAGACTGCCGGCGCGCAATTCTTCGGCGCAAGTTCTACCCATCCGCAAAGCCGCTCCTGCGCAATCGTATGCAGCCCTCCAAACATAGTCAACGCAACCCCCAACGCCCCGCACTCTTCGCAGTATGATGTTGCTAGATGAACAGAGAGCGACTCAGGTTCTGGCTTTGGGCGACCGCGGCGCTGCTGGCCGGTCTGCTGCTGCGTCTATGGTTCGTCGCCCACATGGCGAGGGTCGACGGCGACAGCCTATTTTATGGAGAAATCGCCAAGACGTGGCTACAGCACGGAGTCTACGGCGTCTCCGCAACCAGCCCAACCGGCTCTTTCGTTCTCCGCCCCACCCTGGCTCGTCTTCCCGGCTATCCCCTCTTTCTGGCCGCCTGCTTCCGGCTCTTTGGCGTGGAGCACTACCGCGCCGTACTCAACGCTCAGGTCGTCGCCGATCTCGTCACCTGCTGGCTGGCGGGCGCGCTTGCCGGACGACTCTTCGGCCGCCGCGCACAACTAATCGTCCTGTGGATCGCGGCCCTCTGCCCCTTCACCGCGAACTACGTCGCCACGGCACTCGCCGAGACGCTTGTGTTCACCACGATCGCGCTGGCCTTTTACGCCTTCGCGCGCTGGCAGGACGCAGGCCTGGGCTACAACCGCTGGCTCTGGATCGTCGCCGCAGCCCTCGCCTACTCCATCCTGCTGAGGCCGGAACAGGGCCTGCTCGCAGCCGCTGTCCTCCCGGCAATGCTCTGGCGGTCGTTGGCAACCCGCAAACCGCGCCTCCGCCCGCTCCGTGCGGCTCTGCCGGTTCTGGCCGCCGCGTTCTGCGTCGCCCTTCCGCTGCTCTTCTGGACGGCACGCAACGAACACGTCTTCCACGTCTTTCAGCCGCTCTCCCCGCGCAACGCCAGCGACCCCGGAGACCTGGTGGTCCTGCAAGGCTTCGGCCGCTGGTACCGCACCTGGGCCATCGACTTCGCCGCCATAGACGAGGTCGGCTGGGAGATGGACGGTGAACGCATCGAGCTTGCCAGCCTGCCGCCGCGCGTCTTCAGCGCCACCTCGCATTCGTCCGCGGCTGACGTGCGCAGCCGCACCGTGAGCCTCTTCGCCGACTACAACAAAACCCTCACCCTCACCCCGGAACTCGATGCGCGCTTCAATACGCTCGCCGGCGAGCGCATCCACGACCACCCGGGGCTCTACTTCATTGGCCTGCCCATCGCCCGCGTCTTCGACATGGCCCTGCGCCCGCGCACCGAGCTGATGACAGTCTCCGATGAGTGGTGGAGGTGGAGAGAGCACCGCGCGCAGTCCGCCTTTGCCGCCTCCTACGCCGCGCTCAACCTCGCCTTCTATGGGTTCGCCTTCGCCGGCTTTTCCCTCTGGAGGCGCCGCGCCTGGCTCTCGCCCAATCCGCACGAGCCCAATCCGTCCGGCCCCGGCTTGCGCGCCTTCCGCGAACTCGCCTTCGCCATGGCCGCCAGCCTGCTGTTGCGCGCCTTCATGCTGCTCTTCATCGACAACTCAGAGCCCCGTTACACGCTGGAGTTCTATCCCGTCTTCTTCGTCTGGATCGGCGCGCTCTTCGCTAGCGAACCTCGCTTATAGCCAGCGCACACTGCAATCGCATGAACTAAAATCGCTTACGCCTGGAATATCTATTATGAAAACGTTGCTTATAATCGCAACATAATAATCCACTTACGAGCCAATTCCACCCACGAGGCGGGGAAGACAGAATATATACTATTAAGTATAGACTAACGGGTTGTTCCGTAGATTTTCCCGATCCGTTCATCCCCGCATCACCTCACATACGCAGAGGACAGTTACACTAAAAGTATGAAGATCGTGCTCGCAGAAAAAGTCTCGCCCGCAACCCTCGCCGTCCTCCAAGAAGAGCCCGGCTGGAACGTCGTCACCGCCGATGCAATCGCCAAGCTCGGCCCCGGCGGTCTGGAGAAGGAACTCGCCGACGCCGACGCGCTGGTCGTCCGCTCCGCCGTGCAGGTGGATGCCAAGCTGCTGGAGTCCGCGCCCAAGCTGCGCGCCATCGGCCGCGCCGGTGTGGGCGTCGACAACATCGACATCGACGCGGCCACCCACTCCGGCATCGTGGTGATGAACACCCCCGGAGCCAACGCAGTCGCGGTCGCCGAGCTCACCCTTGGCCTGATGATCTCCATGGCGCGCAGCGTCCCTCGCGCCAACTCCACCATGCACGCCGCCAAGTGGGAGAAAAAATCCCTGCAAGGCTCGGAGCTGCGCGGCAAGACGCTCGGCATCGTCGGCCTTGGTCGCATCGGCCTGGAGGTCGCCCGCCGCGCACGCAGCTTCGGCATGGAGTTGATCGGCTACGACCCGTTCATCGCGCCGGTCATCGCGCGCGAGAATCAGGTCGCGCTGGTGCCGCTCGACGAAATCTTCAAGCAGTCCGACTACCTCACCCTGCACGTCGGCCTCACCACCCAGACCGAGGGCATGATCAACGCATCGTCGATCAAGCTGATGAAGCCCGGCGTTCGCATCGTCAACTGCGCGCGCGGCGAGCTGATCGTCGACGAGGCGCTGGCCGAGGCCATCCAGTCGGGCCACGTCGCAGGCGCCGCGCTCGATGTCTTCCGCAAGGAACCGCTCAAGGACTCCGCCTACTTCGCCCTCGACAACGTGCTGTTGTCTCCGCACGTCGCCGGATCCACCGACGAGGCGCAGGAGGCCATCGGCATCCAACTGGCCAAGCAGGTGCGCGACTACCTGAAGCTCGGCGTGGTGCAGTGCGCCGTCAACCTTCCCTCGCTCTCCCACGAGGAGTACGTCGAGATCGCGCCGTATATCGACATGGCCGAGCGGCTGGGCCTCTTTCTCTCCCACGCCACGCCGGGAAATCTGGAGAGCATCCAGATCACCTATGCCGGGCGCCTGGCGCAGGGCAAGACCGACCTGATCCGCAATGCCGCTCTCTGCGGCGTCCTCGCCAACTCCGAGGGCGATTCCGAACAGAGCACCAGCGCCAACCGCATCAACGCTGCGGCCCTGGCCGAAGAGCGCGGAATCCGTATTCAGGAGGAGAAGAAGGAGGCGACCTCGGGCGGCTCGGGTAGCACTCTGAAGCTCGTGCTGCACTCGTCGGATGGCGATGTCAGCGCATCGGCCACCGTACTGCACGGCAACTCGCCGCGCCTGCTCACCTACGATGGCATCGACATCGAAGCTGCGCTGCAAGGAACACTCCTGGTCTTCCGCAACCATGACGTACCCGGAGTCATCGGAAGAATCGGGACCATCCTGGGTGAGCATTCGGTGAACATCGCGAACTTCGCCCTGGGCCGCTCCGTCCGCTCGCAACGCATTCCGCAGGGTCAGGCGTTGGCCCTGGTCCAGATCGACGTAAAGAGCCCAAGCGACGCCAACACAGCCATCGAAGCGTTGCGCAAGGTCGAGGCCATCGTCAGCGTGCGCCTGGTCGATCTGGGAAAACTATAGGCCGTTCCCAATAAGCAACTCTGGTGGTTACATGTATTTTCTGAATTCCACAATACGAAACACTGACTGTTACATATTCATGTAATTTGTAACAGTCAGTGTTTCAATAGCATTGCACGAGTGAAATTGTGAAGGTGCTTCAAAGGAAATAGTCATGCCGCTTTACGAGTACAAATGCAAGAAGTGCAAGAAACATACGGAAAATATCCAGAAGTTCTCCGACCCTGAAATCACCATCTGTCCGCACTGCGGCGGACTGCTGGAGCGCGTCGTCTCCGCCGCGGCCATCTCCTTCAAGGGCGGCGGTTGGTTCAAGGACGGTTATAGCCACACAAAGCAAAAGTCCTCTCGCGAGAGCAAAACGAAAGCCGACTCCTCCACATCGCCCGTCTCGTCCATCGAAGCCTCCGCATCATCGAGCAAAGACGCGCCGGCCGCCGCAGCGCCCAGCGCACCCGCTGCACCCGCGCCCGCAGCATCCAGTTCAGACAAGAAATAGCCGCTAGGAAGCGCTGCCCAGCGCATCCAGTTTGTGCGTCACAAGCTCGTTGAGCAACGCGGGATTCGCCTGTCCCTTCGACAGCCGCATGACGTTGCCGACGAAGAACGCCGCCACCGTCTTCTTGCCGCCGATGTACTGCGCTACCTGCTTGGGATTGGCCGCGATCACCTCGTCGATCATCGCCTCGATCGCGACCGCGTCCGTGATCTGCTGCGGCTTATCGCGCTGGTAGACCTCGGCGAAGTCCTTGCCCTCGGCGAAGCAGGCGTCCAGCAACTGCTTCAGCATCTTGCTCGAGAGTTCGCCCGACTCGGCCAGGTCCGCAGCCTGCACAATGCCCTTGAGCGAGACCGGCGAGCTGTCCAACTCCAGGCCCGCAGCCTTCAAGCGTCCGGTCAACTCGCTGGTGATCAGCGAGACGACGCGCTTGGGACTCTTCGCCTTCTTCGCCGCCTCCTCGAAGCTGTCGGCAAAGGCACGCGTCGCGGTCAGCGTCATCGCGTCCTGCTGCGTGATGTCGTATTCGGCAATCATTCGCGCGCGGCGCGCCTCGGGAAGTTCCGGCAGCGCGGTCAGAATCTCGCGCTGCCACGCCTCGCCAACGACAAGCGGCGGAAGGTCAGGCTCCGGGAAGTAGCGATAGTCGTGTGCCTGCTCCTTGGAGCGCATCGAGTAGGTCCGTCCCTCGGCGTTGTTCCACAGGCGCGACTCCTGCACCACGCGTCCGCCGCCCTCCAGCACATCGATCTGGCGCTCGATCTCGTACTCCAGCGCCGCGCGGATGTAGCGAAAGCTGTTGACGTTCTTGACCTCGGCCTTGGTGCCATACTGCTTCGCGCCCTTCAGCATCACGCTGACATTGGCGTCGCAACGCAGGCTTCCCTCTTCCATGTTGCAGTCGCTCACGCCGCAGTAGAGCAGGATTTCCTTCAGACGCGTGAGGTACTCGAAGGCCTCATCCGGCGTGCTCAGGTCGGGCTCGCTGACGATCTCCGCCAGCGGCGTGCCGCAGCGGTTCAGGTCGATGTAGGTGCGCGAGACCGAGTCGGCGAAGCCGTCGTGGACGCTCTTTCCCGCATCCTCTTCCAGGTGCAGCCGCGTGATGCTGATGCGCTTGGTAATCGCCGCGCCCGTCGCGTCGAAGGCCGGAACGTCGATCCAGCCGTTCTCCGCGATGGGCTTGTCGAACTGCGAGATCTGATAGCCCTTCGGCGAGTCGGGATAAAAATAATTCTTGCGCGAAAAGATGCTCGTCTCGCGAATCTCGCAGTGGATCGCCTTCGATGCCAGAACGGCCAGTTCCACCGCGCGACGATTCAGCACGGGCAGCGCGCCAGGCAGCCCAAGACACGTCGGACAAACGTGCGTATTAGGCTCGCCTCCGTAGCGGTTGACGCAGCCGCAGAAGGCCTTCGACTCGGTCAAAAGCTGGACGTGGACCTCCAGCCCGATGACAGGCTGGTACTTGGCAAGAACCTCTGGCGTGAGTGCAGTCATGGTAGACATAATCATCTTGATTCTAGCAACAGGGACCGTTGCAATGTCCTACTGCTTTCCGCATCTCACCTCCGTGCGCGATCTTCCTGTCACTGCAACTTCGTTCCTACAGGTAGACTTAACCCAGCAATGATTCTGCCATTCGTCCGCGATGTGCTTGCGGACCTTGAGAACTGTTTGCCCTTCGACCGTGTCCGCCGCCACTTGAGCGTCGGCAGCGGGCGAAGACGTGTGTCTGGCCTGACGTTCACAGCGCGCGCGCTGTACATGCCGATGTTTATGCGCGCAGCCAACGCACCTTCGTTGATTCTGGTCGCCGACAACAAGGCGGCGGAGGCGCTGCACGCGGCGATCCTTGCAACTTGCGAGCTGACCGGCGCGCTGGCTGCGGACTCAGTCCTTCGCCTGCCCGCGCACGATGTACTGCCATTCGAGAACCTGTCGCCTCATGCGGAGATTCAGGAGGCGCGCGCCTCTACGCTGTGGAAGATCGCCAGCGGTACGGCGCGCCTCGTCATCGCGCCGGTCGAGTCGGCCTGCATGCGGCTCTTCCCGCGCGAGCACTACGCAGCGCTTGCGTTGCGCCTGAAGTGCGGCGAGGAGGTTCTGCCGGAGATGCTCGTCGAGCACCTGCTCTCGGTTGGCTACACGCGCGTCGATGTGGTGGAGATGCCGGGGCAGGTGACGTTGCGCGGAGGAATTCTGGATGTTTACTCGCCAGAGATGGACCGGCCCGTGCGCGTCGAGTTCTTCGGAGACGAGATTGAATCGATGCGGCGCTTCGATCCTGAGACGCAGCGTTCGGCATCGATGCTGAACGAGGCGTTGCTGCTGCCGCTGACCGAGACTCCGGTGACTGAGAAAATTCTCGCCGCCATCAACGCACGGCTGACGCGGAGTGGCACGGAGGCGGGCGCGGCGCTGGAGGGTGGCGAAGAGCCGGTCGAGCTGCAGACGCATCTTTCCGCGAGTTCAGGCGAGGCTACGATCTTTCCCGGCTGGGAGTTCTTCGCGCCAGTAGCTCGTGCGGACGTACACGCCAATCTCACACTGCTCGACCTGCTTGGGCCAGCGACGCGCGTCTTCGTCGAAGAGCCGGCGATGGTGAAGAACCAGGGCGAGCGCTGGTGGAACAAGGTCGAGCAGCGGCACGAACGATCGGGCATTGGATCGCTGGTGCGGCCCGAAGACATCTACGTCTCGCCGTGGGATCTGGACGATCGGCTGCGCAACTTCTCCGGCTGTGAGCTGGATCAGCTCGGCGCAGTCGATGTCCTCGATGCCGACCGCAGCGAGCTCTCCGAGGTGGACTTCAGCACGCGTCCCACGCAGCGCTTCCACGGCAACATCCACGCGTTTGTCGAAGCCCTTCAGACCCTCATCGCACAAGACGCGCGGGTGCTGATCGCCGCGCCAAATCAGGGCGAAGTCGAGCGCCTGGCTGGGCTTTTGCAGGAGTACCAAGTGCCGTACCGGCTCGGCTCGCGCTCGCAGGCGCCGGGGAGCGAGACCGTCTACAGCGAATCGAGCTACCTCGCGGCTGACTTGCAAACGCCCGTCATCGTGAAGACGGCGATTGCCAACGGCGTACAGGTTCTCGACCTGCGCGACGCCGATGGCCGCGCTACGGCTCGTCAGATCGTCCTCTTCGGCGCAAACGATCTTATCGACGATGCCGATGTTACAGCGCGGCCTGTTGCGCGCTCAAAGTCGAAGACCTCTGCGTTTGTCTCCGACTTCCGCGACCTGGCCGTCGGCGATTACGTCGTTCACGTTGAACACGGCATCGCGCAGTATTGCGGTCTGCGCGTCATCGAAGAACCCGGCCAGCCGCCGCTGGAGCTGATGATCCTGGAGTTCGCCGACGAGGCCAAGCTCTACGTCCCTCTCACGCGACTCGACCTCATCCAGAAGTACCGCAGCAGCGAGACCGGCCCCGCGCCCGAGCGCAACAAGCTCGGCACGCAATCATGGCAAAAGACCAAGGCACGCGTCAAAAAGGCGATGGCCGACATGAGCGCCGAGCTGATCAAGCTCTACGCGCAGCGCAAGGCCGCAGTGGGTACGGCGTTTTCGCCCGACAGCAACATGCAGCACGAGTTCGAGGACGCCTTCGACTTCAACGAGACCGACGACCAGATCACCGCCATCGCCGACATCAAGCGCGACATGGAATCGCTGCAACCCATGGACCGCCTGCTCTGCGGCGACGTCGGCTACGGCAAGACCGAGGTCGCCATGCGCGCCGCCTTCAAGGCCGTGCAGGATGGCAAGCAGGTCGCCGTGCTGACGCCGACGACCGTCCTCAGCTTCCAGCACTACGAATCCTTCAAGCGCCGCTTCAGTAACTTTCCCGTCAACGTCGAGATGATCTCGCGCTTCCGCACCGCAAAGGAGAAGACCGCGATCCTGGAGAAGGCAGCCGCGGGCAAGATCGACATCCTCATCGGCACGCACGCCGTGCTGGCGAAGAACCTCAAGTTCCAGGACCTCGGCCTGCTTGTCGTTGATGAGGAACAGCGCTTCGGCGTGCGCCACAAGGAACGGCTGAAACAGATGCGCGCGCAGATCGACGTGCTTGCTATGTCGGCCACGCCCATCCCGCGCACGCTGCATATGTCGCTCGTCGGGTTGCGCGACATGTCCATCATCGAGACTCCGCCCAAGGACCGCATGGCCATCCAGACCATCGTCGCCAAGTTCGACGAGAAGCTGGTTCGCACCGCCATCGAGATGGAGCTGGAACGCGGCGGTCAGACCTTCTTCGTCCACAACCGCGTGGAGACGATATACGAGATTGCCGCGAAGATCCGCGAATTGGTGCCACATGCGCGCATTGCCATCGGCCACGGCCAGCTCCCCGAGGCCGAGCTGGAACGCGTCATGCTGGCCTTCATGAACCACGAGTACGACGTGCTGGTAGCGACCTCCATCATCGAGAACGGCCTCGACATCCCGCTCGCCAACACCATTCTCATCAACCGCGCCGATCGCCACGGCCTGGCGGAGCTGTACCAACTCCGCGGCCGCGTAGGACGCAGCAACCGCCGCGCCTACGCCTATCTGCTGATTCCGCCGGAGACGGAGTTGACGGAGATCGCGCGGCGCCGGCTGGCCGCGCTGAAGGAGTTCAGCGACCTCGGCGCGGGCTTCAAGATCGCCGCGCTGGACCTGGAGTTGCGCGGCGCGGGAAATATGCTCGGCGGCGAACAGTCCGGCCACATCGAGGCCATCGGCTTCGAGCTGTATACGACGATGCTCGAAGAGGCTGTGCGCAAGATCAAGGGCGAGGACGAGAAGCCTGCGCACGCGGGAACCAGCATCAACCTCGGCATTTCGGTGCGCATCGACTCCAGCTACATTCCCGAAGAGAACCAGCGGCTGCGCATGTACAAGCGCATTGCGGGAGCGGAAGATCAGGCAACGCTGGCCGATGTGCGCGCCGAGCTCGAAGACCGCTACGGCGATCCGCCCGAGTCGGTGTTGAACCTGCTCGCAGCCGGAGAGCTTCGTCTGCTCTGCGAGCGGCTCGGCATTGCGCAGCTCGACCGCAAGCGCACGCAGATCGACCTTCCCGCGATAAAACCCGCGCCACAACAGAGTTACTCGCGTCGCGCACAGCTACAAAGGCCTGTCACCAAAACCTTCGTCGAGATGCTGCACATCCGCTTCGCTGCGGCGGCTGCAGATACAACGCAGCAGGACAGCTCATCGCTGGCTCACGCAACGGTCGATCCCGCGGCGATGATGAAGCTGGTCAGCCGCAACGCCAAGCGCGGCGCGCAGTTTACAGCGCAGGGTGTTCTTCGCTGGCCGCTGACTTCGGCGAAGGCGGAAGACGTGATCGCAGAGACGCGCAGTTTGCTGGAATCGCTCAGCCCGCAATAATTGCGTCTCATGCAGCGAAAAATCCAACGCTTCAAAGCTTGCCGCTGAAGCTGTGAATCAGGCGGCGATCGCGTTTTGTGGGCCGGCCGGATGGCGGCGCGCTGGCGATTGGAGCGAGAAGGCGACGCGCTTCGGAGGCTTTGCGGCGAAGTTCGACGCTTTCCGGCGTCTCGCGGTACATGGTTTGCGCGATGGCGGCTGAACCGCGTTGCTGGCTGAGCGCGAGAACTTCGATTTCGTACTCGGCGGCGGCATTTTTGATCTGCAAACGGTCGCCGACGCGCACTTCTCGAGCAGGTTTTGCGCGCAGACCGTTGGAGACGATTCGGCCCATCTCGCAGGCCTTCGAGGCTAACTCGCGCGTTTTGAAGAAGCGCGCCGCCCAAAGCCATTTGTCGATCCGCGTTCCGTCCATGCGGTTATTCTACTTTCCGGGGTACCCCCCCTCCCCCCCCAGGGGGTATTTGGACGGAACTTGTTTGGAATGTTGCGATTAGCGGAGGCATGTGCCGCCAAATATTTCATTCCAAAAGAGTTACGGCTAAATATTCCCAGAATAAGGAGTTGCGGGCGACGCCTGATCGCGGTTGGCTGCGACTGGTGAGACTCGTTCCCTCCCGATCCACTGCTTCTATTATAGCAGTTTGGGGCGGCGAGTTTACGAGTTTATCTCGTTTGGATGGAGTGAGTTGAGAGATTTTTCTTGACAAGATTCAAAAGGCAAAGGCTTAATACGGATCAACACCGATGAGACGGATCAAATGCAAAGCTGGACGGTTCGCGCGGGCTAGCTCAGAGTGATATCATAGCTGTATATCAGGAGGGGCGGATGCGGACACTGGTGGATTTGCCGGAGACTGACCTGAAGCAGCTGAATGAACTGAGCCGCGCGCGCAAGACCTCGCGGACGCAGTTGATCCGGCTGGCGGTGACGGGATTCCTTACCCAGAACCGGGCGGGGGTGGAGGACTCGTTCGGGTTATGGAAGGACCGTGGCGTGGACGGCGTGGCGTACCAGGACCGGATGCGCGGCGAGTGGGAGCGGTGAGCGACTTAGCAGCCCTGAGCGAATTGGCAGCCGTGAGCGAGTTATTCGACACCAACATCCTGATCGACCACCTGAACGGAGTGGGCCAGGCGACGCGCGAGCTGAAGCGAAGCGAGGACCCGGCGATCAGCGTGATTACCTGGATCGAGGTGCTGACCGGGGCGGCGACGCCGGAGGAGGAGGCGATCCTGCGGGCATTCCTTGCAAACTTTGCCTGCCTGCCTGTGACTCCCGCCGTGGCCGAGTGCGCGGCGGCAAACCGGCGACAGAGGAAGATCAAGCTGCCGGACTCGATTATTCTGGCAACGGCGGAGACGGCGGGGCGGCAACTGGTGACACGGAATGTAAAGGATTTTCCGGCGGGGACGGCTGGAGTGCGGGTACCGTACAGGATTTAGGGATCGCGGCTGAGGGGTAAATTGGGGTGGATTGGAGGAGAGCGGTTCGCGCGGGGCGCGAATGCCCACTCATCGCATGGGGCAAAGGCGCGATGAATGGGGCACCCGGCACTGACCAGATCACATTCTCTTCCCTATACCTTACACGAGCTGGAGATCCAGATCGTCTGAACTGTAATGCTCCTCGCAGGCACTCTTTTCCAGGGTAGACACGTGCAATGTGTCCACCAATTCCGATATGGCACGATCAGTCGGGTCGACCACTACAGCCTTGGCGGCAAAGAAGTGTCGCATCCAAGATCTTACGATAATTGTTGTCTGTACAAGCACCAGCAGAAGCATCAGCGACACAGACCCGCTAATTAGATGCTCTGTGAATCGGAACAACATTCGCTTATGAAATTGTTCCATTTTCTCTTGCGTATCCTGCGGGAGTCTCCGAAGGGACTCCAACCATTCGGCATACGAAACATCTCTCCCTGGATTGTGCCGTGCCGACCGAGTTGCAAATATCAACGTGATCAGATTAATACGATGCGCAAAGCGAATCATTGCGTTGAGCCGCTGACGCAACTCCTTATACGACGGATCATCGAAGGCTATGGCACCATCAGCTGCAAACAAAAACAGTTCTCCCCGCAACGCAAAAAGATCTTCTCTCACAGCAGAAGCCCGATACTCCTTGTACAAGTAAAACCATAGTGTCCAGCAGCCCGCTGCACCAACTGCGGCGATGAGCAATTCATACGCAGCTCTCATATGCGGTCCTCCGGTCTTGTTGTACCCCTTGGTGTAAGACTACTCGACGTTCGTTTTGTATCCCACCGAGACTCCAACTCGGCGTTTTGGCGGCTTAGTCTTTCTATGTTTTTCTCCTGCAGCCTTTTTTGCTTCACACCATATGTGATGCCGCCGAGACCGAGAATGGACGTTACTATGTGGCTAAAGATCGAATTTGCTTTCAAGTCTGCCAGTAAGAACATGCCGAACTGGGCAGTCGTTGTACGACCCGCAAGTGCAGCTACAGCACGATAGCCGCAAAAGGCGATGATGCAAAGTGCGCCCCATTTAATGGACTGAACTACAGCAATTTGAACTGTTTCCCCTCGTTGTCGCTTCAGTTCAAACTCTTGCTTATCCATCGGCAGTTTCTCTTATGCCCTTGATGAGATAGGGTCGACTGTTTTCCACAAATTGTCAATCCAAATTTACCATATTTACGGGTAGATGCGGTTGAGGGTGCGGGGGAAGGGGATGGTTTCGCGGACGTGGTCCAGGCCGCAGATCCAGGCGACGGCGCGCTCGATGCCCATGCCGAAGCCGGAGTGGGGGACGGAACCGTAGCGGCGGAGGTCGAGATACCACTCGAAGGCGGCGAGGGGCAGGTTGTGCTCGAGGATGCGCGCGCGGAGGAGGTCGTAGCTGTCGACGCGCTGCGAGCCGCCGATGATCTCGCCGTAGCCCTCGGGGGCGAGGACGTCGACGCAGAGGGCCTTGGTGGGATCGGCCGGGTCGGGCTGCATGTAGAAGGCCTTGGAGGCGGCGGGATAGCGGTGGACCATGACGGGCTTATCGAATTGGGAGGAGATGTAGGTCTCGTCGGGCGAGCCGAGGTCGTCGCCGTAGATGTGGGGGGCTTCGAGCTTGCCCGCCTTGAACGCGGCATCGAGCATGGCGTGGGCTTCGTCGTAGCTTAAGCGCGGAAAGCGCGGGGTGGTGGCACTCCATCCCAGGTTAGGCGATGAGGCCGCCGAACCTGGGGCACCCGGCTCTGTGGTTGAAAAGGTACCGGCGGTAGTGACGGGGCGAGCTTCTTCGGGGTCCTTCGACTCAGCGCTACGCGCTTCGCTCAGGATGACAGCTTCATTTTCTGATTCGGAAGGTATCGGGGCGATGACGGCTTCGAGCTTGGCTATGTCGCGGCCGATGACCGTCAGGTCGGCGCGGTGCAGTTCGAGGACGCGCGTGACGATGTGGGTGAGGAAGGCTTCGGCGAGCTGCATGTCGCCTTCGAGATCCATGAAGGCGACCTCGGGCTCGATCATCCAGAACTCGGTGAGGTGACGGCGCGTCTTGGATTTTTCGGCGCGGAAGGTCGGGCCGAAGCTGTAGACCTTGCCGAGAGCGAGCGCGGTGGCCTCGATGTAGAGCTGGCCGGACTGGGTGAGGAATGCGGGGTCGCCGAAGTAGTCCAGCTCGAAGAGGGTGCTGGTGCCCTCGCAGGCGGCGGGCGTGAGGATGGGCGGATCGGTGCGGACGAAGCCGTTGGTGTCGAAGTACTCCTGCGCGGCGCGCATGATGGTGGCGCGGATGCGCAGGATGGCGGACTGGCGCGGGGTGCGAATCCAGAGGTGGCGATGCTCCATGAGGAAGTCGGTGCCGTGCTCCTTGTGCGAGATGGGAAAGGGGTCGGAGGCGGGGACGAGGTGGACGATCTCGAGGTTGGCGACATCGAGCTCGAAGCCGGAGGGGGCGCGCGCGTCGGCGCGGACGCTGCCCGTGACGATGACGGACGACTCCTGGGTGAGCGACTTGACGCGCTCGAAGACTTCGGGCGAGACGGCGGCCTTGGGCACAATGCCCTGGATGGTTCCGGTGCCGTCGCGAAAGATGGGGAAGAGCAGCTTGCCGCTCTGGCGCATGTTGTAGAGCCATCCGCGGAGGGTGACGGTGTCGCCGACGTGGGCGGCGAGAGAGGCGATGGTGGCGACGGGAGGATTTGTAACTAATTTTGGTTCTAATTCGCTCATAAGGCACTCATTGCGATCATTTTCGGTTACATATTCTGCGAAGTGCGCGTGGATTACGGGTTTGCGAGTACGCGGAAGGCTTCTTCGGCCTTGCGCGCGACGGATTCGGCGGGCTCGTCGCGGTCGCTTGCGGCCTCCATAATGCCGGGGGTGTCGGCGGGGAGGGTGGCGAGCGCGGAGGAGACGGCGGGCCAGTCGATGGCGCCAAGGCCGGGCCATAGGTGCTCGTCCTTGTTGTCTACAGTGTTGCTGAGGGCTCCGACGTGCGCGAAGGCGCCGTGGTTGTCGTGCAGATGCACCTGGGCGATGCGCGAGCCGAGGAGTTTGACCGCTGCAGCAACACCGGAGTCTGAACCCACCTTAGGCGGCGATGAGGCTGCCGCCGAAGATGGGGCACCCGGGTCTGAGGCGGTCGAGGCGTTCTGTGCGAGGTGGAGATGGCCGACGTCGAGGCAGACGCCGACCGTGTCGAAGTGGCCGGTCTTGAGGATGGCGAGCAGGTGCTCCGGCGTGGCGACCTCGTTCTGCAAATTTTGCAGCAGCAGGCGGACGCCGAGCGGCGCGGCGAAGGCCTTGAGGTGCTCGATGGCGGTGAGCGAGCGCTCGATGGCGGGCTCGTCCCAGGCGGCGTCCTTGAGGCCGAGGTGGAGGACGACGGCGGTAAAGGGGACCTGCTCGGCGGACTCGATGGCGCGCTTGACCTCGTCCAT
>PKWU01000067.1:51537-62234 GCA_003132145.1 Granulicella sp. | reverse complement strand
TGAAGTCGGGCCGCGGCGCGGAAGGCAACCTGATCGGGCGCGTATGCGAGGACACGCTGATTACGAATTGCACGTTGTCCGACTCGGGCTTTGCTTGCATCGGCATCGGCAGCGAGACTTCGGCGGGCGTGCGCAATGTGCGGATCGAGAAGTGCAAGTTCATCCACGCCAGGTCGCACGCGATCTTCATCAAGAGCCGCGTGGGGCGTGGTGCGTTTGTGGAAGACATTAGCGCGACGGATCTCGATGTTTCGGGCATGGGACAGGGCTTTCTGCAGATCACAAACCTGAACACCGGCAAGTCGGATGGCGACGCGTCGGTGATGGGTGATGTGGGGATTCCGCCGTTTCGGAACTTCCGCTTCTCGAATGTGCGCGTGACGGATGTGCCCATGCTGGTGGACGTGACGAAGATGCATCCGCGCAAGCCGCTGGACGGGCTTACGCTGACGAATATTACGGGGACGTGCGCCAAGGGCATCGCGCTGGTGAATGTGAAGAATGCGCACCTGAGCGGAATCAAGGTCACGGGCTTCGCGGGGCCGCTGCTTTCGACGTCGCATGTGACTGGCACCGGGCTCACGGGAGCAGTGGCCATTGAAGGGGATGGGCCGAAGCTTCCGGATGATGTGCCGGCGCCGGCGGAACCGTACAAGCTGCATTGAGTGTGGTCCCACTCATCGCGCAAAAGGCGCGCGATGAATGGGGCACCCAGCTTCATGAGAGAACCTGGTCGCCGAGGTGGAAGGCGACGGTGAAGCGGTCGAGGCCGTGGGTGCCTCCGTTGACGAGACGGCGGGCGGTGGCGAGATCGTTGGCGGCGAGGGCGTGGCGGATGGCGGGCTCTCGGCTGGCGAGGAAGCGGGCAAGCAACTCGGCGGCGATGGCGGGCTGGTTGGCGAGGCCGGGGTTGGCGACGAGGTCGCGGCCGGTCTCGCGGGCGTAGCGGGTGTAGTTGGCGCGGCCGGTGAGCTGGACGAATCCGCGGCCACAGAAGCTTGCGCCGTCGGGCGGGCCCTGGTTGCCGAGATCCTTGCGGTGGTCGTAGAGGTCGAAGGGGTGGCCGTTGGGTGAGGTGTTATAGGCGGATTGGCCTTCGGATGTGGGCTGGAAGGATTCGGTTTCGGCGCGGATGGTGGCGAGCGCCATGAGGAGCATGGCTTTGTCGGCGAGGTTGGCGGCGGCCAGGGCGTGGAGGAGGGCTGGCAGGTTGGCGGCGATGTTGGCGAGGGGCGTGACGGGAAAGAGGCGGGCGACGGTCTCGGCGGTGATCTGAGTCGCGCGGCCGAGAGCGAGAGCGGTTGGGGTGGAGCGGAGCGGATTGGAAGTCGTCTGCATGGTTTCCTCTTTTTTTCTTGTTGAATCTCAAAATCCTCTAAATAAAGGACTTAGTTTTCAAAATCCTGACAACAAAGGACTTACTGGCAAAATACTCTAAACAAATGACTTAGTTTTCAAGATGCTGATAATAAATGGCTTTCGGTCACGATACTTCTGCTCAAAATCGTCAAATCGAGGGTCTTGGCTTTCAAAATCCTGACAACAAATGGCTTATCGCCAAGATATTGAAAACACACGGTTTAGACCTTGGATTGTCGGCGTTGGACGGTTAAACGGGAAAGCCCGGCACGATGGCCGGGTCTTTTTGTTTAACTTACTACCTTAATTATATGGGACCGAGCATAACTACTATGCCAACTATTTTCGGGTATTTTTTGGGCTGAAGTTGTTGTGATGATTGGAGATAATATTTTTGGGTGTGAGCGAGGGGGGTTGACATCATTTCGGCGGCGGGCCGAAGGGGCTGCTGACAAAAGTCAGATTTGGTGCCCCGAACGAAAGGCCCGGGGCTAAAGCCCGCTGATTCTATGGGGGTTATTCGTTGAAACCCCACGCTAATCCGAAGAGCAACAGCAAGGCTTTTTCGGCACCGTCCGAAGGGCCTCCTAGCACTGTCCGAAGAGCCTGCTAATGCTGGGAGATTGAGAGGATGTTGCCGTCGGGGTCGGGGAACCAGGCGACTTTGGCAGCGTTGCCGGGTGCGGTCCAGACGCCGTTGGGGGATTGTTCGAGGAAGCTATAGCGGTTGAACTGGACGCCTTTGGAGGTGAGTTCGGCGACGGCGGAGTCGATGTCGGAGACCTCCCAGCCGAGGAGGGTGAAGGCGAATGGGGTGTAGTCGGGGACGCGGGCGATGCGGATCATGGTGCCGTTGGAGTCCATGACGAGGGCGAAGGTGTCGTCCTCGACGAAGCGGAGGCCGAGGGTGGATTCGTAAAAGGCTCGGGCGCGGGCGGCGTCGCGGGTGGGGATGAAGCCGATGAGTTTGGCGGTAGGGTGCATGGGGGGCTCCTTGGGTAGAGAAGTGTAGCGGAATCGGAGAAAGGCGGTCGAGCATTCGCTCGATAACCCACCCTTTGCCTAAAGGCGCAAAGGATGGGCCACCCACCTGCGTTCAGCGGGCGTACATGTTCTTCTCGTAGTTTGAGACCACTCCTGCGGCGGGTCGTCGGCAGGTGTCGGGGAAGTCGGAGAAGTACATGCAGTCCGGGGCTCCGTTTTTGAAGGTCAGCGAGACGCTTCCTCTCTGCGCGCCCTGCATGCCGGTGAAGCTGTACTGTGCGGTGATCCTGGCCGGGCGGCCCTGGGCGTCGCGCGAGACTACGTTGACCCCGGCTATGCTTCCGGCCTGGTAGCGGTTCATCATCCATCCGCGGGCGTTGTCGGCGACCAGATCGTCGAGCAGGCGCGAGTAGTTCGCGTCCTTCGCGGGGCCCCCGGGCTGCGATGCTGAAGCGGGGGCTGAGGCTACGGCACCGGCAAACTTTACCGGATTGTCTCCATTGGCGAAGCGGATCAGGTTGGACTGGAAGTTCTTGAGGCCCGCACTACCGCAGGCGTTCATCTGGATGAGCGACTCCATCTCTGTGCCCACTGCGGTGATCTGATCGGTCATCTGCATGGGCATGCTGAGCGGATTGGCGCCGCCGCCCTTGCCCGTCATCATTCCAACAAAGCTGCCGAGCATTTTCTTGGCGGCTTCCGCGTCGACCGCCCGCTGCGCCGCGTACAACTGCGGGTCGGCGTAGAGTCCGGTGCCGACGGTCTGATACGACACGCAGGTTGAGGCTCCCACGGGGGCTCCGTAGCCATTTACGGGGGTGCTGGTCTCGGTGCAGACCTGCTTGGTGATTTCAACTTTGTTGGGGGGTAGATACTGCTTGCAGTCGGTGGCGAAGTCGTTCATGTAACTCGACATGATTGGCCATGAACTCGGTGCCGGTGGGGTCGAGGCGGACGCTTTGGAAGTCGCCGGCGTAGAGGCGCAGGAAGTCGTCTTCGTTGTTGAGGCCGGTGGCGGAAAAGTGGGCGGGCTTGGCGTCCGCGGTGGCCGGTTTGGCGGGTGCGGGTGGTTTGGCTGGGGGCTTTTTGGTTTGAGCGGTAGCTTCGACCGCCAGAGATGCGATCAGACAGAGAACCAGCACGCGCATGGCGTACCTCCTTCTTGCTCGATGCAGCATGAGGACTTGGCCCCGGGGAGGTATCCCGGATTCTACAACACTGCATAGAGACAGAAGCAGGTTCCCTACGGGAATGACAAACAGAGGGTGCCGGGATCTGACGGCGATATTCGCACGTAAAATAGGAAGGATGGCTTTTACGGAACAATTCGATGTGGTGGTGGTGGGGGCCGGGCACGCCGGGTGCGAGGCGGCCATGGCAGCGGCGCGCATGGGGCTGCGGACGGCTTTGTTTACGCTGAATCTGGATTTGATTGCGCAGATGAGCTGCAATCCGGCCATTGGCGGGATCGCGAAGGGACACCTGGTGCGCGAGGTGGATGCGCTGGGTGGGATCATGGGCGAGGTGGCGGATGCTTGCGGGATCCAGTTTCGGCTGCTGAATACTTCGAGGGGGCCGGCAGTGTGGAGTCCGCGGGCGCAGTGCGATAAGGCTCTTTACCGGGTGAAGATGCGGGAGGTTCTGGAGGGGCAGAAGAATCTTTTTATCAAGCAGGCTGAGGTGGTGGATCTTGAGGTGGACGAGATCGAGGTTCGAGGTTCGGGGTTCGAGGTTCGAGGGGAAGCGGCCGGTGCGGAGAGTGTCCTGGGAGATTCGGGGCAGCACGGCCAAAATACGGGGGTTCTTCGCTCCGCTCAGAATGACAACTCCTTAAGCGGTGGTGGCAATGACAACTCCTTAAACGGTGGTGGCAATGACAACTCCATTGACCACAGTGACGTTTCCACAACCGAGGGACGGCGGGTGGTGGGGGTGCGGTTGCGGGATGGGCGGGTGATCCATGCGGGCGCGGTGGTGGTGACGACCGGGACGTTTTTGAATGGGCTGATTCATTGCGGGGAGCAGCAGTATGCGGCGGGGCGGAGTGGGGAGCCGGCTTCGGTTTTGTTGGGAGAGGCGCTGAAGCGGCTGGGGCTGCGGGAGTGCAGGTTGAAGACGGGGACTCCGCCGCGGCTGGATGGGCGGTCGATTGACTGGACGAAGTTTGAGGAGCAGCCGGGGGATGCGGATCCTACGCCGTTTAGTTTTAGGGCGGGTCAGCGAGTTAGCGAGTCAGCGGGTCAGCGGGTCAGCCGGGCCGCGACGAATGGGGCGAGCGGGGGAGAGCAACCCACCCTTTCCGGTGAAGCTGGAAAGGATGGGCCACCCGCTTCTGTTGATGGGACACCTGGTTCTGTGGCGGGGTCGTGGGTGCCGGCGCTGCGGCAGGTGAGTTGCTATATTGCGACGACTACGCCGGAGACGCTGCGGCTGATTCGGGAGAACGCGCATCGGTCGCCGATGTATACGGGACAGATTTCGGCGATTGGGCCGCGGTATTGTCCTTCGATCGAGGACAAGATTGTGCGGTTTCCGGATAAGACGCAGCACCAGTTTTTTCTGGAGCCGGAAGGGTTGAATACGCACGAGGTTTATGTGAATGGCATGTCGACGAGCCTGCCGATGGAGGTGCAGGCGGCGATGGTGCGGTCGATTCCGGGGCTGGAGAATGCGGAGATGCTGCGGCCAGGATATGCGATTGAGTATGACGCGATCGACCCGACGGAGCTGGATCGGACGCTGGCGGTGAAGAAGTTTGCGGGGCTGTTTCTGGCGGGTCAGATCAACGGGACGAGCGGGTATGAGGAGGCGGCTTGCCAGGGGCTGATGGCGGGGATCAATGCGGCGTTGTGGGCAAGGTGGGAGAGAAATGGCGCGAAGACCCAGGTCTCAGAATCGAGACCTGGGGCACCCAGTTCAGTGGAAGGACCCGAGACGTTCACGTTGGACCGGACGGAAGGGTATACGGGGATCCTGATCGACGATTTGATTTCGAAGGGGACGAATGAGCCTTATCGGATGTTCACGTCGCGGGCGGAGTTCCGGCTGCATCTGCGGATTGATAATGCGGACCGGCGGTTGACTCCGCATGGGCGGCGGCTGGGGCTGATCGACGATGCGGCGTGGGCGGCGTATGAGGCGAAGATGGCGCGGGCGGCGGCGTTTGAGCGGATGTTGCGGACGACGAAGGTGGATGTGGAGGCGTTGCCGGTTGTGTTGAAAGAGGCGCTGCGGGGTGAGGCGGATCTGCGCGGGCAGGCGTATGCGCAGGTGTTGAAGCGGCCGGAGGTTACGGTGGAGGGTTTGTGGCCGGTGCTGGCTCCGTTGATGGAGAGTGTTCCGAGATTGAGGGATTGGGTTGCGGCGGGACGAGAGAAAGGCAACCCACCCTTTGCGATAGAGCCGCAAAGGATGGGGCACCCGGACAGTTTGGGTGATGGGCGGCTGCCGGCCTGGGTGCGGAATGAGATGAAGACGGTGGAGACGGAGATCAAGTATGCGGGGTATTTGGAGCAGCAGAAGCGGTCGATGGAGAAGCTGAAGCGGGATGAGGGGCGGGTGATTCCAGCGGAGTTCGACTATGCGGCTTGTAGCGGGCTGTCGCGGGAGATGATCGAGAAGTTGGGGAAGGTGCGGCCGAGGACGCTGGGTCAGGCTAGCCGGATCCAGGGAGTGACTCCGGCGGCGGTTAGCCTGGTGAATTGCTTTATCGAGATTAATGCGAGACGACAGACGGCTTAAGGACGACCACGGATTTGCACGGATCAACACGGATAATAGCTGGGTGGATCGTGTTGTTCCGCTGAAGGCGTTCTATGACGCGGAGGATTATCACCAGGATTATGCGGAGAAGAATCCGGATAATCCTTATATCCAGGTGTGCGATATTCTGAAGGTGGCGGCGCTGGCTCAGTTTCCGGAGCTGTTTCAGGAGTACGGGAAGAAGTGATAATTGGTCAGTGGTAAGTGGTAAGTGACTGCGGCGGGGTGGCGCGGTATAGTTGCGGGCAAAGCGAGGTGAGGCGATGCGCGTGACGATGGTTGCGGTGAAGGTGTGTGGGTTGGTGATGTCGCTGGGGATGGCGGCGGTGGGTTTGGCGCAGCAGCCGGTACCGGTGAATCCGCATGCGGCGGTGCCGTTGTGGGCGAATGGGGCTCCGGGGTCGGAGGGGAGGACCGCGGCGGAGGTGGTGACGCTGATCAATGCCGAGGGCGAGCATACGGTTACGAGCATCAATAATCCTTCGATTACGCCTTATCTTGTGCGGGGGGCGAAGGCGCCGGTGGCGGCGGTGATTATTGCTCCGGGGGGCGGGCATGCGCTGCTGTCGATCGACCACGAAGGGTATGACGTGGCGAAGTTTTTGAGCGGGCATGGGGTGGCGGCGTTTGTGCTGAAGTATCGGTTGGCGAAGGAGAAGGGTTCGACGTATACGGTGGCGAAGGACGCGCTGGGGGATATGCAGCGGGCGATTCGCATGGTGAAGGCGCGGGCGGCCGAGTGGGGAGTCGATCCGGCGCGGGTGGGGGTGATGGGATTTTCGGCGGGTGGGGAGTTGGCGGTGATGGCGGCGGAGCGATACCACGCAGATGCGACGGGAAGTGAGAGGCAACCCACTCATCGCGATGAAGCCGCGATGAATGGGGCACCCGACGCGATCGATCAGCAGAGCGACAAGCCGGCGTTTGAGGCGTTGATGTATCCGGGCGGGCTTACTCCGGAGATTGCGGCGAAGGTGACGAAGGATATGCCGCCGGCGTTCATGCTCTGCGGGGCGGATGATCGCGAGAATATTGCGCAGCAACTGCCGGAGCTGTTTATTGCGATGAAGAAGGCGGGCGTGTCGGCGGAGTTGCATGAGTACGCGGGGGTAGGGCATGGGTTCGGGCTGCGGCTGAGCCAGCATGGGGCGGTGGCGGAGTGGCCTCAGGTGTTCGTGGAGTGGATGGATACGAAGGGATTTCTGCGGGGGAAGTAGGCTGACGGCTACCAGATGCGACGCACGCCGAATTGATCAAGCTTGGCGTCGATGCTGATGACCGGGATGTCGAGCGCGAGGGCCTGGGCGGCGATCATTCGGTCGAACGGGTCGCCGTGTTCGGCGGTGAAGCGTCCGGCGCGGAGTGCAGTTTCAGCGCTGATGGGCAGAAGAATAAAGCCGACCTCCTGCAATGCCTCCAGGAATCGAACCTCAAGAGTCTCTGCTTCGGGGAGTTTGCCGATGCGCACTTTGGTCGCGATCTCCCAGGCGGAGGCCGCAGAGACGAGGATCTCGGCGGACTTGTCTGTAAGGATTGCTGATGCTTGTTTGCTCAGCGATTTAGGCGAGATGAATGACCACAGCAGCGTATGAGTATCGAGCAGGACGGTCAATCGTCTTCCCCACTCCAACCCTTTGGGAGCGGCTCAAAGATGGCGTCTGTTGGGACGTAGCCGGGGATTTCCATTGAGCCGAGCCGCCTTTTTACGACGGGCTTAACGGGTTCCAGTTTGGCGACGGGGATCTTTTTGCGGCCGGAGGTGATGATGACGGTCTCACCTTTCTCGACCTTCTTGATGAGGGCGGAGAGGTTGGTTTTGGCTTCGAAGATGGTGGCGCTTACCATAGGTCCCTCTCTAAGCTGCTAGGTTATATTAGCTAAGAAATGAGACGTGGTCAAGGCGGTTTTTGCCGTTAGTTTTTAAAATGCTAGGTTATCTTAGCTAAGATATGCTCGGCTGGGCGGGAGTCGAAGGGTTCCTACTGGGTGACTTCGCCTTCAGGTTCGTCGGTGGGGTTTTCGATTTCGGCGTGGAAGCCTTCGAGGAGGCGCTCGACGAAGGCGTCGACGTCGGTTTCGGGGTGCTGGAGTTGCTGGGCGAGGGCGATGTGGCGGGCCAGGTCGGCGAGGACGATGCCCCAGGCGAAGGGGTCTTCCCATGCGCCGGAGCGGATGGAGACGTGCTGGCCCTGCTCGGCGATCCAGACGCGGAGGACTTCGAAGGCGGCCTTGTCGCGGGCGGCGGCGGGCGGGATGTCGAGATGTTTGGCGGGGGGCATGGGCGGGCTCCGTGGGGCCGGTTAGCGGTGCATTAGATCAGTTACGTCTGGAGAGGATCTGAGTGACGGCATTCGCTAAGCTCCAGATTCCATCAGGGGCAAACCATGCGGCGGCAAGAGTCGTGGCCGAACTTGAAACGTACCTCAGCGGCTAAAGCCGTGTTGCAAATGAAGCATTTACGGCACGGATAAATCCGTGCCCTTAAGCAAAGCGGGATTCTTTCGCAGGCTGTGAACCCGTGCTCTTGAGCAACCCTGAATCTGCCGCACCTTCTGATGCCTGTCCTGGTTTCCACGGTTAGATCCCAATTTTACGCAGGCTTACACGGAGGATAATTCATGTATGGCTTCATTCGCTCAACTGAATACGCCGGAAGGCTTGCCCGCATCGCTGCATATCGAGGTCGCCGTGCTGGGGGCGATGCTGTTGGATGGGGTTGCGATCAGTGACGCTACGGCGAAGCTGAAGGCCGAGGATTTTTCTCTGGACTCGCACCAGCGGTTGTACCGGGCGATGGTCGACCTGATGGCGAAGGGACATGGGATCGACTCGCTGACGGTGGGCGAGGAGCTGGCACGCAGGCGTGAGTTGGATTCGATTGGTGGGCCGGCGTATCTGGCGTACTTGACGGAGGGGATTCCGCGGAATTTCAACATTGAGAGCTATGTCCGGATTGTGAAGGACAAGAGCCTGCTGCGGCAGTTGATGGGGATCTTTCACGACGGCGGGATTCGGGCGGCGGACCAGAGTGAAGATGCGATTACGGTGCTGGGCGATGTGGAGGCTCTGCTGGCAGATGTGGCCGATTCGGCGATCCAGCGCGGGCTGGCGGGGATTGGCGAGATTGTTGCGGGGAGCTTTGGGTCGATCGACAAGCTGTATGAGCAGGGGCGCGAGATTACGGGCCTCGAGACGCACTTCATCGAGTTCGACCGGATGACGAGTGGATTGCAGGAGTCGGAACTGATCGTGATTGCGGCGCGGCCTTCGATGGGCAAGACGGCGTGGGCGATCAACATCGCGCAGAATGCGGCGATCGTCGACGGGAAAGTGGTGGCGGTGTTCTCGCTGGAAATGTCGAAGGAGAGTTTGTTGCGGCGCTTGCTGGCGAGCGAGGCCAAGGTGAACTCGCGCAAGATCCAGACGGGGTTTCTGCCGAAGGAGGACAAGGGCAAGCTGTTGAGCGCGCTGGAGCGGCTGATGGAGTCGAAGATGTTTATCGACGATACGGCGGGGATCACGCTGGCGGAGATGCGGGCCAAGGCGCGGCGGCTGAAACAGCAGGAGGGCCGGCTGGATCTGATCGTGATTGACTACCTGCAGTTGATGACGGGGACGAACACGTCGGGGAAGAAGGGGTTCGAGAACCGGACGCAGGAAGTGTCGTCGATCTCGCGCGGGCTGAAGGCGCTGGCGAAGGAGATGAAGGTGCCGGTGGTGGCGCTGAGCCAACTCTCGCGCGGAAGCGAGCAGAGGACGGGCGACAAGAAGCCGCTGCTGAGCGATCTGCGCGAGTCGGGATCGATTGAGCAGGACGCGGATGTGGTGGCGTTCATCCATCGCGAGGAGTACTACGACCGCGAGAATGAGGATTTGAAAGGCAAGGCGGAGATCATCGTTGCCAAACAGAGGAATGGGCCGACGGGTAGCGTCCATCTGCTGTATTTGTCGGACTTCACGCTGTTCGCGAATCCGTCGACCGATGCGGGCGGGTACTAGACATTGCGCGTAATCATCTTTGGCGCGACGGGGATGGTGGGGCAGGGGGTGCTGCGGGAGTGCGTGCTCGACCCTCAGGTTGCGGCGGTGCTGTCGGTGGTGCGGCGGGCTTCCGGGCCAAGCCTGGGGCGGCGGAGCGAGAAAGTACGCGAAATTGTTACAGATAACTTTTACGATTTTTCGAGGATTGAGAGGAAGTTTGCGGGATACGATGCTTGCTTCTTCTGCCTGGGAGTTTCTTCGTTCAGGATGAAGGAAGCGGAGTATCGGCGGGTGACGTTTGACCTGACGATGACGGCGGCGCGGGCGGTATTGTGGGCACAGGGCAGCGAGTCAGCGAGTCAGCAAGTCAGCGAGTTGGCTGGGAGGGGGATGACTTTCATTTATGTTTCTGGGGCGGGGACGGACGCTGGGAGCCGCTCGATGTGGGCTCGGGTGAAGGGCGAGACTGAGAATGCGCTGCTGGGGATGGGGTTCAAGGCTGCGTATATGTTTCGGCCGGGGGCGATTGTGCCGCTGCATGGGATCACGTCGAAAACGACGCTGTATCGGGTGACGTATACGGCGCTGAAGCCGTTTCTGCCGGTGCTGCT
>PKWU01000067.1:0-51465 GCA_003132145.1 Granulicella sp. | reverse complement strand
TTGAGGTGTCGGAGGAGCGGCTGGCGGGGAACTTCCGCGCGGTGGCGGAGGCGGCTGGCGCCGAGACGGACGTGCTGGCAGTGGTGAAGGCGAACGCGTACGGGCATGGCGCTGAGCGATGTGCGGTGGCGCTGGCACGGGTGGGGGCGCGGTGGTTCGGCGTGGCGGATGCGAGTGAAGGTGCGCGGGTAAGACGGGCGCTGGATGCGGCTGGATTCGCTGACGCGGAGATTCTGGTGATGCTGGGGTTGGGCGGTCGGGCGGATTGGCTGTCGACCGTGGAGAGTCGACTGACGCCAGTTGTCTGGACGGAGGCGCAGCTGTGCTGTTTATGGGGGTGGCCGGGGTCCTTGGTGCACCTGGAGGTGGACACCGGAATGGGGCGGCAGGGGGTTCGTCCGGGCGCGGAGTTGGATGCGGTGTTGGATCTGATTGGTGCGGCCGAGCTGGTTCTGGATGGGGTGATGACGCATTTCTGCGCGGCAGAGGTTGCGGGTTCGGAGAAGACGCGCGAGCAGGAGCGGCGGTTTGAGGCGGCAGTTGCGCAGGTGCGGGCGAAGGGGCTGCGGCCGAAGTGGGTGCATGCGGGGAGTTCTTCGTCGGTGGATAATCCGGCGCGGGGTGGCGGCTCGGAATGGCTGGTGGGGCTGGCGAAGAGTGTGGGTGCGCGGGCGATGGTGCGGTGCGGGATCTCGCTGTATGGGTATTGTCTGGCGATAGAGGGTGCGGGTGCTGGTGCGGGATCGAGGGTGCGGGCGGCGCTGCGACCGGTGATGACGTGGAAGACGCGCGTGTTGGATGTGCGCGAGGTGGCGGCGGGCGAGACGGTAGGGTACAACGCGACGTTCACGGCTCCGGGGCCGATGCGGCTGGCGCTGCTGCCGGTGGGATATGCGGACGGGCTGCGGCGAGAGCTTTCTTCGACGAATGCGAAGCCGGGCGGGTGGGCGATGGTTCGGGGCGGACGCGCAGGGATTGTCGGGCGGGTTTCGATGAATCTGACGATGGTGGATGTTACGGGGATCGACGGTGTGCGGGTTGGGGATGAGGTGGTGCTGCTGGGGGATGGGGTTACGGCGGATGACCATGCGCGGATTGCGGGGACGATTTCGTATGAGATTCTGTGCGGCGTGCATGCGGGGTGAAGGTCGATTTGCTTCGGGGTGGGGCTGGCCGTTAACATCGGGTCTGGCATGAGAGGGGCTTTTCAAATGAGTGAAGGGAACAATGCGGCTCGCCGCACGGAAGACATTGCGCTGGATCTGCTGAAGTTTGTGGCGGCGCAGGCGCATGTGGGCACGAAGGCTGTGGGTGGGACTGGATTCGGCGTGACGGCGTCGTCCAAGCCGGAGGACCAGGTGACGGAACTGCTGGAGTTGTATGGGCGGTGCCGTAAGGCGGTTGAGGCTCCGGTGAAGTAAGTGGAGTCAGCGAAGGAAAGCGTACCTCAGCGGCTAAAGCCGTATTGCGAAAGCAGCGTTTACGGCACGGGTGAACCCGTGCCCTTAAGCAAGACATACGGCGCGGGTGCACTCGCATTTTTAAGCAAGATCGGAATCTTGCGCACGCTTTGCACCGGTGAGGCTGGGTCGAGATGACGGCTTTCGGGGCGGGTTCGGGACCCTTGCGGGTGGCGGTGGTGGGCGCGGGGGCGTTCGGGCGGAACCATCTGCGGGTTTATCGCGAGTTGGAGCAGGCGGGGTTTCCGGTTGAGCTGGTGGCGGTGATCGATCCGAACGAGGCTGCGCGGGCGGCTGCTGAGAAGCAGTATGGGGTGCGGGGCTTCGCGACGATTGCAGATTGCATGGCGGTGGCGCGGGCGGAGTTGAAACGCGTGGATGCGGCGTCGGTGTGCGTGCCGACGGTGCATCATGCGGCGTGCGCGCGCGAGCTGATGGCGTGCGGGATCGACCTGCTGATCGAGAAGCCGCTGGCGGGTAGCCTGGCCGAGGCGGACGAGATTGTCGGGCTGGCGCGCGAGCTGGGCCGAGTGGTGCAGGTGGGGCACCTTGAGCGGTTCAATCCGGCGGTACGGGCGGTGCGCGCGCTGCTGAACCGGCCGATGTTTTTTGAGGTGCATCGGCTGAGCGTGTTTACGCCGCGATCGCTGGATGTGGATGTGGTGCTGGATCTGATGATCCACGATCTGGACATTGTGATGAAGCTGGTAGGGCAGCCGGTGCGCGAGGTGCGCGCGGTGGGGCTGCCGGTGCTGTCGCGGAAGGTGGACATCGCGAATGTGCGGCTGGAGTTTGAGAATGGATGCGTTGCGAACTTTACGGCCAGCCGGGTGAGTACGGAGCGGGTGAGGAAGATGCGTTTTTTTCAGCCGCACCAATATTTATCGCTGGACTTCGCGCGGCAGGATTTGTTGATGATTGACGTGACCGCGGCGGCGGGGCTTGATCTGGCGCAGCTAGCGAAGCTGGCGGCGCTGGCAGGCGCTGGCGGGGACGGTCATCCTTCGGCGGGGATGTCGCTGAGCAAGGTTCCGGTGGAGGCGGGGGAGCCGCTGCGGCTGGAGATTGAGGCGTTTGTGGAGGCGGTGCGGGAGCGGACGGAGCCGGTGGTGACGGTGGAGGATGGCCGGGACGCGCTGGCGCTGGCGCTGGAGATCAATGCTTCGATTGCGGCGCATGCGCTCCGCACGGGTTTGTCGCAGCGCTGACCGGGTCGTCCATGTTCTGGATGGCGTAGTTGGCGGGGACTGGCGGCAGATTGAACTGGTCGGCGGGCAGCGTCTTGTTGAAGCTGGTCTTCTTGTTCAGAGTGATGGTGAGGCTGAGCTCGTCGAGCGGGCGCTGGATGACGATCTTCGAGGGGAAGTTGACGTCACCGAACTTCTGGTAGGCGCTGTAGTCGGCCTGGGTTTCGACCTTGCCGTCGGAGTTGTAGATGTCCTGGCGGTAGGGCAGCAGGCTGGCGCGGCCGATGTGAATGACGCGCAGGGACCTGGCGACCTTGCCCTCCGGCTGGGAGAGGAACTGAAGTTCGTAGTCCGGCTCCTCGATGAGGCCTTTCGATTTCTTGGGGTCGGGGATGGTGCGGCTGTCCTGGGTCAAGGCGACGAGTTGGTCGTCCTCGCGCGGCTGGATCATCAGGGAGTCGAGAATGACGCCGGGGCGGAGGGCGTAGAGGCCCTTCTGGGAGGTGTTGGTCACCACGTCGGAGCCGACGATGGCGCAGCTCTCGTAGCGGATGATCATCTTGAAGTTCTTGCCGTCGGAGACCATATTCAGCGCCTCGCCGCCCAGCAGCGGCACTTGCAGGCGCACGACAATGTCTTCCGGCTTGCTGATGATGATGAAGCCGGTGAACGCGGGGTAGCAGGTCACTTCGCCCTTGCGGGAGCCGCCGGTGCAGGCGACCACCTGGACGAAGCCGGTCATGCTATTGAAAGCGGAGTAGCGATCGTCGACCTGCTTGAGAAGCTGGTCGAGAGAGGCGCCGTAGACGATCTCCGGGGGCCGCGCCTTCAGGACGCTGTGGGTATGCACCAGACATCCGGTGAGAGCCGGAGTGAGTGCGAGCAGTCCTACGGCGAAGGCTTTTCTTATCCTCATGAGCACAAACTTCAAGTATATCTGGCTGCGGGCTGATGCAGGGGCCGGGGGCGACAATACGCTCTGCGATATGAATTAGATGCGATGGGAGGGGCGGAGGCTTCGAACCTATTTTCGATGCGTGCGATGAGGAGTGCGGGGGGGAGTGCGGGCGGGCGGCTGGGGGGTTGGTTGACCCACGGCGCGGCGGTAGGTTTGTACCTGCTGGGCGTGCTCTTTGAGCGTGGCGGAGAAGCGGCTGTGGCCCTGGGCGTCGGCGACGAAGTAGAGATAGTCGGTGCTCGCGGGGGCGATTGCGGCTTTGAGCGAGGCGACTCCGGGGTTGCAGATGGGGCCCGGAGGCAAGCCGGTGTGGCGATAGGTGTTATAGGGCGAATCGGCCTGGAGGTCGGAGGCGTAGATGGCTCCGCGATAGCGGTCTTCGAGCAGGGCGGCGTAGATGACGCTGGGGTCAGTGGCCAGCGGCATGTTCTGGGCGAGGCGGTTTTGGAAGACGCCGGCGACGAGTGGGCGCTCCGATTCATGGCTGACCTCCTTTTCAACCAGCGAGGCGAGGATGACGGTGCGGGGAATGCTCGTGGCGGGATCGGCGGCGAGGCCGAGCTGGGCGGTGACCTGGCGGTAGCGCTTGACCATGGCGGCTAGGATTTGGTCGGGCGCGATATGGCGGGCGAAGCGGTAGGTGTCGGGGAAGAGGTAGCCTTCGAGCGAGGGGGCGTTGGGCGAGAGATCGGCGATGAGGGCGGTCTGGCTGCGCTCGGCAGCCAGGAATGCGTCGCCGGAGCCGAAGCCGGCCGCCTCTACGGCCTGGGCGATCTCGAAGATGTTGTAGCCCTCGGGGATGGTGAGCGGACGGGTGTAGATATCGCCGAGGACCATTCGCGCATAGACTTCGGTGGCGGGCGCGGGGTGGTTGAAGCGGTACTCGCCGGCGATGAGCTTGCCGCCCTTGACGGCGCGGAGGAGGTCGAAGGCGTAGCGGCTGCGTACGACTCCAGCTTGTTCGAGTTGGGTGGCGATGGCCTGGGTTCCGGTGCCGGGGGCGATGTCGACGTAGGTGGCCTGGTCGTCGGAGGTGCCTGCGGCCGGGCCGATGGGGGCATAGATCATGTAGGCCGCGAGGGCGGCGCAGATGAGCGCAATGAGCAGCAGGAATGCGAAAAACTTCAAGCCGGGCCTTTCGTCTCTCGATTGCGAAGAGCAAGCGTTCGGATGGGTCGACTGTCCGGTTAGACGTCTTGATTCATTTTACGGTGCTGGTCTGGGGATTGCATGCGGCGCCGGCACGGGCACGAATCGGTAGATGCAGGGGAGCATCTCTGATGGGGTCGGCGCTGAAGCAGGCGCACGGCAGCCCCAGGTTGGGATCGGCTTCGTTTCAGCGGGGGAGGATTTGCGCGAACCTCGCCTCGAGTTCCTCTTCGGGGAGGAACTTTTGGGTTGGAGCCGGTCGCCACGGCGGGAAGTAGTCCGCGTCGCAATTGAACAGAAACTGCGCTGCGTCGACGAGAACCTGGGCGGGCGATTTCCCGGTGTGGATTGAAATAAGTTCGACCCGCGCGCGCTGCTCGTAACTCAGTTCGACGTTCACGGGTTAAGCCTATGCTGCCGGGTCCGGGGCCTGTCAATCGAACTATGGTAACTTTTCGCACGCAGGCCCAAAAGAGGACGTGGGCGGATGGATCGGGCATTCAGAGGTTGCGGAAAAGTTGGTTTTCAGGCCGAAAGCATGTCCCAGGGGCTAAAGCCCATGCTGATGCTGCAACCGTTGTGCCGGGACTGAAGTCCCGGCCTATCTCAGAAACCGGATTTTCCGCATAGACGGATTTTTTCGTAGAGGCGGTTTTTTCGCAGAGGCGGTTTTTTCGCAGAGGCGGGTTTTTCCGCAGAGGCGGGTCTTTCCGCAGGCTGTTCAGGAGTGCCGGAGGTATTCGGGACCGTCTCAACCGCTAAACCTCTGTAGAATAGCGAGGTCGGAGCCGCACGATTCACGACGGACTTCGAATTGCGATTTGGGAGGACGGATAGACCATGGCATCGACGATGGCGAGTATTGTGGCGTTGAAGGATGTGCATACGCAGTTGAAGGCGCGTATGGAGAGGACGGTTGAGGATTTTCGGGCGAACCTGCTTTCGACCCGCACCGGCCGCGCGAGCGTACACATGCTCGACCAGGTGAAGGTGGACTATTACGGGACGGACACGCCCATCTCGCAGGTTGCCCAGATTTCGACCCCGGAGGCGCAACTGATCCTGGTCTCGCCGTGGGAGATGACGATGGTTGCCCCGATCGAGAAGGCGATCCGCACCAGCAACCTGGGCTTCAACCCGATGCACGACGGCAAGGTGATCCGCGTGCCTGTGCCCCCGATGACGGAAGAGCGGCGCAAAGAGGCGGTGAAGCACCTTGCGGGAGTGGCGGAAGACCACAAGACTGCGATCCGCAACATTCGCCGCGACGGCAATGACCAGGTGAAGAAGGCCGCGAAGGACAAGCTGATCTCGGCGGATGACGAGAAGCGGGCGAATGATGAGATTCAGCAACTGACGGATGTGGAGATCAAGCGGGTGGACGAACTGTTCAAGGCCAAGGAGAAGGAAATTCTGACGGTCTGAGAGCTAGGTCCGGTGGTCGAGGATGATCTTCCAGCCCTGGTCGGTTTTTTCGAGCACGAGGGAGAAGACGCCGTCGGCCGGCCCGCCTTCCTTCTTGGAGCGGTCCAGGTGGTACTTGCCGAGGCAGATGGCGAACGTGTCGTCCAACGGATGCGCCTCCAGTTCGGAAAACGTGACTGTTCCCATGGACGCGCGTGTGAAGTACAGGTGCTTGTAGTCTTCCACGATGTGCGCGTAGCCCTTCGATATCTGGTTGCCGATGAAGAGGGTGTCGGGCGAGTCCTTGTATCCCTTCACGAAACCATCGAGGTCGCCGGCGTTCCAGGCCTTCTCCTGCGCCAACACCACTTTGACGACGTCGAGTTCCGTGCGCGACGCGGTGTGGAGAGTGTCATCCTTCTGCGCAGGAGCGGTTCCGCCAACGGCAAGCAGCAGCACCAGTGCAAGTGCGTATGTTATCGACGACCGCGCGATCCTCGCCATCCTCAATCTATCCTCCAACCGATTGCCGATCATGCCGACACCTCGCGTGCGAAGAGTGTAAATGAACCTTCGCCAAGCGGTTGTCAAGAGGATGTCACGAAACGCGCTGGCCGGTGTCATCGCATGGGCCGTGCTGTACGCTACGCGAGCCCAGTCGACTCGGCTTGCTGCTGGGCGTGGTAGCTGGAACGGACGAGCGGGCCGCTCTCGACGTGGCGGAAGCCCATGGCGAGGGCTTCGTGCTTGAGGAACGTGAATTCATCGGGCGTGTAGAAGCGCTGCATGACGAGGTGGTCGCGTGAGGGGCGCAGATACTGGCCGATGGTGAGGATGTCCACGTGCCGGTCGGCGAGGTCTCGGAAGACGGTGAGCAACTCGTGAATCTCCTCGCCCATACCGACGATGATGCCGGTCTTGGTGATCTGCGTCTCTCCTGCTTCGGTCGCGATGGCCTTGGCCTTGCGGAGGAATTCGAGCGAGCGTTCGTATCTTCCGCCCGACTTGGCAATCCGATAGAGGCGGGGCACGGTCTCGATGTTGTGGTTCAGGATTTCGGGTCGCGCGGCTACGACCATGCGCAGCGATTCCTCGACGCCCTGGAAGTCCGGCGTGAGGACTTCGACGCGGCAGCCCGGAGCCTGTGCGCGAATTTCGCGGATCACTTCGACGAACGCGCGTGCGGCGCCGAGGTTGTCGTCGTCGCGATTGACGCTGGTAATGACGGCGTGCGCGAGGCCGAGCTGGGCAACGGCGTGGGCCACGCGCCGCGGCTCGTCGAAGTCGATCGGCTCGGGCTTGCCCTTGGGCACCGCGCAGAAGCCGCAGCGGCGAGTGCAGAGGTTGCCGAGCATCATGAAGGTGGCCGACTTCTGGTTCCAGCACTCGCCGAGGTTGGGGCACTGGGCGCTCTCGCAGACGGTATGCAGGTTGAGGTCGCGGGCCAGCTTCTTGAGGTTGTGGAAGGTCTCGCCACCGGGGGCGCGCGCCTTCAGCCACTCGGGCTTGCGCACGGGACGGCGCGGCGAAAGGTCGATCTGCACAAGCTCCGAGTTGAGTCCTTCAGCGATTGGCGGCGTCATCAAGTTAAATTGTATCGCCTGCGGCCTGGCAACTCGGCGGCGCTAGCGAAGATGCTCTCGCGTCTCCTGGCGCACGAGGTAGAGAAAGAACACCATGACGAACAGTCCACGCACCAGGAAGAATGCTGTGTGGGTCTTCGAGAAGTAGAAGAAATCTCCGGTGGCGAACAGCAGACAGCCTGCCGTCACCAGCGCCCAGCCCCACTTGCGCAGGCGCAGCAGCCCGAAGACTCCGATTGCCAGCAGCGTGCAAAGCGTCAAGATCGCGTACTTTGCCCGGCCCCAGCCGAACGCGCCCATCAATGCGACATACACGTTCACCATGGTCATGAACATCATGAACATGCAGACGCCGGCGATTCCCGGCAGCATCTGGCCCTTGTTGCTGAAGGGGTCTCCGTTTTCAGGCATCGCCGTCACTCACAAGTCACCGGTTTCGTTACAAAGTATGCAGATAGGCCAGCAGATCTTCGCGCTCCTGGGGAGTGATGGCGCGTCCCATTGCCGGCATCATGGGCCGTCCCAGGATGATTGCGTCCATCAAGCGATCGTCGTTGGCCGGGGCGCCGCTCTCGAGATACTGCTTCTTGAAGATGCCGCGCAGCGACTGGCCGTTCAGCGGCTCGTTGGTGCGGTCGTTGTGGCACTGGGCGCAGCGTATCTGGTAGACGTCGTGGCCGCGCATCTGCTGCGGATTCAGCTCCGACAGCGGAGTGGGCGGCGGCAGTTTTGTGCACCCCACCGCAGCCGCGATGACCATGGCGACGCCCAGGCAGAGGAGTCCCTTTGCAATCTGTCTCATGGTCTTATTGTCGCATCCGGCGCAGGTCGCATCCGAAGTTCGAACCGGCGCGGCCTTATCCCTTGCCCGCCATCCATGTTGCAAACGAGTGCCACGCCGGCGTAAATCCAATTGGCACCCGGACCAGTTGCACCGCCATCACAAACAGCGAAGCCCAAATCGTGCTCTTCTGCACCCTGCGCAGCGATACCACGTCATACAGCACGATCGGCAGCAGGAACGCGAGCGTCACCAGGTTCAGCAAGGGTGGCTTCGCCTGTAGGATCGCAATCGGCCAGCGCCCGAAGGCCGCCGCGGCAATTGCAATCGTCGCAATCAGGATCAGCCGCTTATGCGTCGCTGGCCTCCGCCGCGCCCTGTAGGCAAAGAACACCAGCACCGCGAACATCGCGATCGCGGTGATCGGCACCACAAAGAACGTCTTTGGGTCCAGACCCAGCGGAGCCGCCCCGCGCCGCAGCGCATCCGTCGCCGCCAGCACACCCAGCACCACCATCGCCACCGCCAGGCCCATCCCAGCCATTCCCAACCGCCTGTGCCACGCAACTTTTTTGGCCGAGATCAGCGCTGACTGCACCACCAGCAACACCATCCAGAGAGTGAAGGCCGCGCCATGAACATGGATGGTGCGGTTCGGCAGCGGTGCGCTAATCATGCCCGCGAGGAAGTAGGTCCTCGCGAATCCGTACAGGACCGCGGCCCACAGCGCCACGATCATGGTTGAGAAGAAAACCCGGTCCCACGCTGGGTTGTCCGGCCGTGTCCGGTGAATGACTCCTTGCCGCCGCATTGCGTCTGTCGCCACTTTGATCCTCCTGGAAATTGCACCATCAGGCCCGGGCGAAACATGTTTTCTCTGTTGTAGAAGGTATGACTTACAAGTTAGGCGGGCGAGGGAATTCGCGCAAGCGAATTCTTGCTAGCTTTTGCCCCAGAAGGCGTCGACGGCCTTCAGCCACTCCTGGGCCATCAGGCCATGGCCGGCGTAGGTGGGATGCACGCCGTCCCAACTCCAATGCTCGGCGGGGGCCTTCGTCAAGGCTGCGTCGAGCGCCTGTTGGTAGTGCACGACAGGCAGGTGGTACTTCGCGCCCAGCCGGTCGACTGCGGCCTGGCGCCGCTTCATCTCCGCCATGTTGGTTGCGTAGTCGGCTTTCTGCTTGCCCACGGGGAGCAGGAACGGTTCGCCGAGGACGATTTTTGTGGTGGGCAGCGCGGCGATGGTTTCGGCGAGAAGTTTGTCGTAGCCGGCTTCGAATTGTTCGAGCGTTACGGCGCGTTCACCAGGGCTCAGCAGGTCGTTCACGCCGATGAGGATGCTGAGAAGTTGCGGGTGCAGCGCGATGGTGTCGTCCGGCCAGCGCGCTTCGAGGTCGGGAACGCTGTTGCCGCTGATGCCGCGATTGATGAAGACGAGTTCGCGCTCGGGGGACTCGGCGCCGATCTGCGCGGCGAGGACGTAGGCGTAATCCTGGCCCATGATGTGGTTGTAGTCGCTGCCGGTGCGCTGGCGGCCGCCGTCGGTGATGGAGTCGCCCTGGAACAGGATCACGTCATGCGCGTGGAGAAACGGCAACGGCTGCTGGGCCGCGGCACTGAGCGCCGCTGCACCAATCACCAGCCCAAACCCCATCCTTGCAAGCCGCCACGAAACTGCCATTTTTCAACCGCCCTGATCGGTGCTTTTATCTGCATTGATCGGTGTTAAGCCTTTGCCTTTATCTACTCCGCCGCGGCGATTGCTGCGACGATTTTGTCCATTGCATCGCGGTCGGCGTTGGTGCCGGGGAGATGGTTGCCGACCATGATGGAGAAGATTACGGTGCGGCCGCTTGCCGCATCGAGATAGCCGCTGAGGGCGCGGGCTTCGCCGAGGGTGCCGGTCTTGGCAAAGAGATGGTCTTTGAGCGGGGGCTTGGCGAAGCGTTCCTCCAGACTTCCGTCCTCGCCGCCTATTGGCAGAGAGGCTTTCCAATCCGCGAACCACGGTTGGGTTGTAGCGTACTGCAACAGCTTCGCGGTGGCGCGCGGCGTGACGAGGTCGTGATTACTCAGGCCGGAGCCGTCGAAGAAGATGAAGTCGTCTTTGTCGATGCCGGCGTGCAGCAGGAAGGCCCGCTCAACGGTAAGCCCTGCTCGCGTGGACCCGAGTTTGCAATAGGCCAGTTTCCCCAGGTGATGCAACAGAAGTTCCGCGTGCAGATTCTGGCTCACTTTGTTGGTCACAGTGATGTCTTCCCGAACGGTTGGGCCACGATGCACGGCCAGCGTTACCGAGACAGGGTAGCTCCCTTGCGGGCAGGTATTGCGAACCCCGACGCCCAGCACTTCCTCCCATGTCAATTGAGTTCCACTTGGGAGGTAGTTGGTGTTCCCCATTTCGGTGTGGACTGCCCTGGCGACGCCACTCACACGGATACCCCGAGCTTCCAGCATCGCCTTGAATGCGAGAGCGGCATACTCCGCCGGGTCTTCAATCGCGATCTCTTCGACATCCGTTTCCGACCCTTGCGCCATGGATCCGAAGATGCGAACTACCCGTGATCCCGGCAAGCGTTCCACCTGCATCCCGGTAGCTTTGGCCTTAGTGTCTGTCAGAACTCCACCTTCCAGCTTGTAGTAAGGCACCGCCTGCTCCAGCGTGACCGATCCAAAGGCGCCCAAGCCCGTCCCCGGCGACATCGATAGGCGCAGTTCATTGTCGGCAATGCTGAGCGCGCTTACTGGCGCACCATATCCCCACACCGCATCGTCGATCGACCAGTCGCTCGGATAGGGTTCATGCGGGAAGAAGGTGTTATCCCCGACGATATCGCCGGTTATCGTCTTAACGCCCTTTGCCGCCACTTGGTCGGCCATCTCCTCCAGATGCTGCAATGGATTGGATGGAGGCGTCGCCACATCTCCTTTCGGTTTCGCCGCCGGCGAGACGTACGGGAGAGCGCGGCCCGAAAGATTCGCGTCTCCGCTGCCGATGAGAACTAAATTTCCGTCCAGTATCCCCGACGCATCCGTTGCTTTGGAAGTGCCACGCACGACAGCTTCGGTTTCAAATGTTGTGTCCGGACCCAGCAGGGCCATCGCGGCCGCGGTGGTGTAGAGCTTGGCGTTGCTGGCGGGCTGGAAGAGTTGGGCTTCGTTGAGGCTGCAGATGGGTTTGCCGTCGAGGGCGGTCACCATCACGCCCCAGTGGTCGCGGGAGACGGCCGGCTGAGCCACCAGCGCGGCAATCTGCTGATCCAAAGTCTGAGTCTGATCTGCCGGTTCAGTCTTGGGGGCCGTCGTCTGCGCAGCGCCGAAACTGCACACTGCCGCCAACCCTGCCATCGCGAGAACCATGCGCCGCATCATCCGCGCAGTCTAGCATTACCGCCGAAATGCTTGACACGGACGATATAATAGAAGCAGGAGCAAAAGAGGCGCGCGGGCAGTTTGCCGGGCCTTCCGAAGGGAAAGGTGCAGACCGGATACCGGACCTGGTTCAGACCTAAGTGATTTATTTCTTAGACTTTGCCGGAATAAGTCTGGGGGGGTGGGGGTGCCCCGAATGAGACGCAACCGGCACAGCCGTGGCGAGGAACTCCCCCGTGTCGCGTACCTGCAGCACGTAGCCGGAAAATGTTTTCGGCCCGACTGATAGACTCGTAAGGTTGCGCGCTTGCATAGCGCAGAGCAGAAACTCCTCGCCCATGGCGAGCATAAAGGAAGACGAGACACAGTGGATCAGCAGACCAAGGCAGCCCTCAAGAAAGACAAGTTTGTCACTACTACCACGCACGGCCTGGAATGGGCGAGCGAGAACCGCAGATCGGTGATCACGACCGCCGCCATTCTTCTCGCGGCGATTGTGGTGGTGGTGCTCAGCGGAGTGATCTACAACAACCGGTCGGATGCTGCTTCGGCGGCGTTCGGCGCCGCGATGCAGGCCTACCAGACGCCTCTGTCGCAGGCTGGCCAGCCGGTGCCGTCCGGGGTCAAGACGTATACCTCGGCTGCGGAGCGGGCAAAGGCTGCCAACGCGCTGTTCGTCGCGGTGGCCGACAAGTACGGCATGACGCCCAGCGGCGGCAATGCGCGCTACTTTGCCGGTTTGACCGAGATTGAGGCGGGTCAGACCCAACTGGCGGAAGACACGCTGAAGAAGGTCGCCGGCGGATGGGACAGCAACCTGGCTGCACTGGCGAAGTTCGCGCTGGCGCAGATGTATCACGACACCGGGCGCGACCCCCAGGCGATCGATCTGTACAAAGGGCTGGCGAAGAAGCCCGGAACTGCGACCATCCCGTCCGGTCTCGCGCAGTTGCAGCTTGCCGAGCTTTACACGGATGAGGGCAAGTCGGCGGACGCCAGGACCATCTACGCGACGCTGAAGCAGGATGACGCGAAGGGCCCGGCGGGTGCAATCGCGTCCGAGAAGCTGAACCCAGCGCCAGCCCAGCCGATGGCTCCGCCGCAGTAAGAAGATTCTCGCGCTAGCGGTGCTCTTCCGAGTGCAGGCGGATGGCTTCGTCCTGGTCGCTGATGGCCATATCTTTCTTGTGGAAGACGGAGGCGGCCTGCGAGCGGACGGCCTCGACAATCTTCCACTGGTCCTTGGCGCGGGGTTCGGGCATCCACGTGGGAAGCGACATGCCGAGGTAGTAGGCGAGGGCCTGGGCGTGGGGCTCGTAGAGCGCGCGGAGGGCGTGCAGCCGAGCGGGGGCCTCGGGGTCGCCGCAGAGGTGCAGGTCAGCTTCCAACATCAGGTCGCAGACACGATCGAAGTCCGCGGGAGGCAGGCGATCGGGGCCTCCACGGGCACGCCACTGGGCCTCGCGCTTTTCGAGGTGAAAGACGTGGCCGAGGTCGACGAGTGCGTGGCGGGCCATGGCGAAGGTCAACTGGGCCTGGCGGGATGCGACTCCAGGAGCGACTGAGATGAGCAGGGCGCAACTGTCGAGCACGGCGGTGAGGGCTGAGAGCCAACTCTGGTTGTCGTGCTGCGAGCGGTAGTAGCAGAGAATCGGGTAGGAGATGTGCGACTCGAGGATCTCGGCGGACCAACGTTCCCACTCGATGAGCAGGACGACGAGGGCCTCCTGTCCGCCGGGAAAGGCGTGGCGGCGAAGGAGTTCGGTGGAGGTGGGCGGCGATCCGGCGCGGGCGTCGAGCAGGGCGACGCTGACCTCGCGGCGGGAAAACGAGCCGTAGAGTACGGGGACGTATCCGATGACGAGGGCGACAAAGCCCAGTCCGGTGCCGGATTCGACGACGATGAGAGCGCGCGCGGCGAGGCTGCGGGGCAGGACGTCGCCGATGCCGAGGGTGAACAGGGTGGTTCCGCTGACGTAGAGGTCGGTGCGCAGGCGGGCGAGGGCGGTTGCGTCGGCCATGGTGTCCGCGAACGGCGTGTGCAGGCCGAAGAAGAGAAGCCCGAAGCCTGCCATCAGCAGCAGCGCCCAGACGACCAGCAGAAGCAGCAGCGATCCCGGGCCATACATGCTGTAGAGCTGTTCGCGGACTTTGGGGTTGCGGGTATGTCGCGCGAGGGCCGCCCAGGGCAACCAGGTGACGACGTAGAAGAGGCGGGTGATGCGGAATCGGCCGGTGGGCCGGCGCGGCAGGATGATGGTCTGGAATGCGTCGAGGACGACACCCAGGCAGAACAGCAGGCCGGCGATCAAGGCGGCAACGCGCATGGCTTATTCTAGCGGGCTGCGATTCGGCAAACGAGTCGCCGGCCAAATCCAGAACCCCGGTCTCCGTCGAAATAGTGGTGCTTAGGCTGCTGAAAGCGCAGGGCTTGCGAGAATTTGCATAAAAAGAGATGCCGGACGCGCAACGCGGGGCGCATTTTTATGTCTAATAGTTGCAGCAACACCTGTATGACTGCCCCACTCCTGTCTGGAGCCGCCTTCCCATGTCGATAAAAGAATGCATCTTCCGAACATTTTCCCGAAAGGGGTTCCTATGCACCGTGTCCTCATCGTCGACGACGAATCCTTGATAGCCGACACTCTAGGGCTGATCTTCAGCAAGCATGGCTTCGACACGAAAGTGGTCTACACCGCTGACGAAGCGCTGCAATGCGCGCGCGACTTCACTCCGGATCTGCTGCTGTGCGACATCAACATGCCGGTACGAAGTGGCCTGGAGCTAATGGCCGACTTCAGCCGGGAGTTTCCGGATTGCCGCGTGCTTGTTCTGACGGGTTACCATTCCAATCTCGCGCGCGTGACCGAGCAGTCGGCGAAGCATCGGTACCCGGTGCGGTTGATCACCAAGCCCATCACTCCCATCGATCTCCTGCGCGAAGCCGGACAGATGCTTGCCATGGCATGAGCCGGGGTGTGGGCGCGGCCACATTTTGGGCGGGGTTGGGTTAGACTTAGGGCTTGTGTTGAATAAGCTGATTCTCGCCAATCTTACCCATCGGCCGGTGCGGACTCTGCTGAGTGTGCTGGCAATCGCGGTTGAAGTGACCATGATCCTGACGCTGGTGGGCGTGAGCCATGGGACGCTGGACTCGAATGCGGAGCGGGCGCGCGGCGTGGGCGCGGATGTCGTAATACGGCCGCCAAACTCGACCGTGATGTCCTCGCTGAGTTCGGCGCCGATCACCGACAAGATGGTGAGCTGGCTCAAGCAGCAGGAGCCGCACGTTGTGCTGGCGACCGGAACGGTGATCCACAGCCTGACCTTTCCGGACTCGATTACGGGTCTCGACTTTGCCGCGTTCAATAAGATGAACGGCGGCTTCACCTACATTGAGGGCGGCGATCCGGTCAACGACAACGATATGTCCGTGGACAGGTACTACGCGCAGCAGAAGCATCTGCATGTGGGCAGCACGGTGAACCTGATCGATCATGACTGGCACATCTCGGGCGTCTACGAGGGTGGCAAGCTGGCGCGCATTGTCGTGAAACTGTCCGCGCTGCAGACGATTATGGTGACTCCCGGGCACGTGACCGTGATCTACGGGAAGCTGGACGATCCGAAGCTGGCGCAGCAGGTGGTGGCAGACCTGAAGACCAAGCTGCCGGGGTATCCGATTCTTACGATGGAAGAACTGACGTCGATGTACAACGTGAACAACGTGGTGGGGCTCAAGGACTTTATCGACGTAGTGATTGGGATCGCCGTGATCGTGGGATTCATCGTGGTGTTCATGGCGATGTACACGGCGGTGCTGGAGCGGACCAGAGAGATCGGGATCATCAAGGCGGTGGGCGGCTCTTCCGGATTGGTGCTGAGCCTTCTGCTGCGTGAGACCGTGATGCTGGCGGTGTTTGGGACGCTGCTGGGGATTGTGCTGACGTACGGAACGCAGTGGCTGATGAAACACTCGGTGCCGGCGAGCCTGGTGCAGGAGACGGTGTACTACTGGTGGCCGATTGCGGGCGCTATTGCGATTATTGGCGCGCTGCTGGGCGCGATCGTGCCGGGAATCAAGGCTGTGAAACAAGATGTAACCGAGGCGCTTTCGTATGAGTGAGGGTGCAGTGGGGACGGCTTCGATGGAGATCGCGCCCATGGACGGCGAGCCGATCATTCAGGTGCGTGGACTGACCAAGGTCTACCGCGTGGGCGAGGTCGACGTGCATGCATTGCGCGGCGTGGACCTGGATGTCGGGCGTGGCGAGTTTGTGGCGATTGTGGGTGCGTCGGGCTCGGGCAAGTCGACGCTGTTCCATATCCTAGGCGGACTGACGCCGCCGACCGCGGGGACCGTGAGGATCGACGGGAAAGACCTGGGCGGGATGACGAATCAGCAGCGGACGGAGCTACGCAAGGGGACGGTGGGATTCGTCTTCCAGAAGTACAACCTGTTGCCGACTTTGTCAGCAGAGGACAACATCAAAATTGTGGAGTATATTGGCGGGCGTTCGACTACGTTTACTCCGGGGTTTGAGGAAGTGCTGAAACTGTTGGGGATCGGCGACCGATTGAAGCACAAGCCGCGGGCGCTCTCGGGCGGGCAGCAGCAACGCGTGGCGATTGCGCGCGGGATTGTGAACAAGCCGGCCATCCTGCTGGCGGATGAGCCGACGGGTAATCTGGACAGCCAGAACTCGGCCGCGGTGCTGGGAGTGATCAAAGACCTGAACGAGCGCACGGGGCAGACGATTTTGATGATTACGCACGACCCTGAGGCCGCATCGTATGCGAGCCGGACGGTGCATATCCGCGATGGACGGATTGTATGAGGGACGGAGCGCTGCAGGATCGAGGAGCGACAGTCCGCCCGGTGGGCGATAAACGGTCCGCGGAGACCTGGCGGCTGATGGGTTCGTCTATGCAAGAATTGAACTCAGCGCGAATCCTTTGGGAGCGGGCCGCACGCCTGGCGCTCCAAGGGGTCAATGCTGGGCCGGATTTGCCTCAAATGCGCGAGAGCCGCGAGGTTTCGCGTGATTTCGTGTGCTGGTGCTGGTCAGGGTTGGCACTGGCACATTACAATTGACTGGATAAGAACAAACCCCAACTACGCGTTTTGGAAACTGAACAACGCGCCTCATCGAAGGAGAAACACCGCGCCATGAAATTCAATGCACGAATTCCGCTATTGGTCGCACTATCGGTACTGCTCGTGACAGCGACCGGGTGCAATTTTTTGAAGTCGCGCGACCAGTTGAATAAAGGGATTGCGGCGTTCAAGAATGCCCAGTACGAACAAGCGACGAGCTACTTTCAGAATGCAGTGCAGCTCGACCCGAAGAATCCGAACGCCAAGCTGTACCTGGCGACGACCTACGCGTCGCAGGTGGTGCCGGGCCTGATGGAGCCGGCGAACCTGGCCATGGCGCAGAAGGCGCTGGATGGGTTCAACGCGGTGCTCGCGAATAATCCGAATGACCTGACGGCGCTGAAGCAGATCGCTTCGATTGATCGCAATATCAATAAGTTAGATCAGGCCAAGGCGGACGAGTTGCAAGTGATCAAGATCGCGCCGAAAGATCCGGAGGCGTATTACATCGTCGGATTTGTGGACTGGAAGCTGGCGTACAACAATGCAGTCACGATCCTTGCGGCGGACGGGTTGACCGACGACGGCGAGGGCAATAAGAAGATGACCAAGGGTGCATGCGCGAAGCTCCAGGCGGCCAACACGTCGCTGGTGAACGAAGGACTTCAGAGTCTCAGCAAGGCTGTCGATCTGAACCCTACATACGATGACGCGATGCAGTACCTCCAACTCACCTATCGGCGGAAGGCCGACCTGGAATGCCCCAATGAAGCGGCGCGGAAGGCTGACATGACACTGGTGGACGAGTGGATCCAGAAGGCCATGGGAGCGCGCAAGACCAACGAACTGAACAAGGAGAAGAAGTTGGGCGGCGGCGTTACGATGTAGTCGCTGTTTGATTCAGGAAAGAGGAAAGGCCTCCCGGCGAAATGCGGGAGGCTTTTCTGTTGGTGCTGGGGTTGGCGAGGACCAGGGGCTACAATCCGTTTGCGGCAGTTGCAAGCGAGAGGAACGCTATGAACGAGGATGTGATGGTTGGAGATGGGGCACCTGGCCTGAGCGAGATCGAGCGTGTGGTGGATGTATTTGTATCGCCGATGGCGACGTTCAGGGATATTCTGCGCAGCACGTCGTGGTGGCTGCCATTTGTGCTGATGACGCTGGTGACTGTGGGAGTGACGGCTGCGATCCAACAGAAGGTTGGGTGGGAGCAGGTGGTCGAGACCCAGATCCACATGAGCCCGGCCCTGCAGGACCAGATGGGAAGCCTGACGCCAGCAGAGCAGGCGCAGCGGATGCACATGATGGTGCTTAGCTATCAGTATTCGGCGTACGCGTCTCCGGTGATTATGCTGATCATCACGGCGTTGGCGGCGCTGGTGCTTTGGGCGAGCTTCAACTTTGGACTGGGGGCGTCCACAACATTTGGGCAGATCTTTTGCCTGTGGATGTACTGCTCGCTGCCCAGGCTGCTGTCGGGCCTGATCACTGCGGTGATGCTGTACTTCGGCGGGTCTCCAGAGAGCTTCAACCTGAAGGAACCGGTGGGGACAAGTGTCGGCTACTATTTCCCCGACGCATCGGCGTGGGTGCGAGCGCTGCTTGGATTCTTTGACGTCGTGGGAATATGGGTGTTGGTGCTGTTGGTGATCGGCGGCGCGATTGTTGCGAAGGTGAAGGTGGGCCAGGCGGCGGCCGTGGTCGTCGGATGGTGGCTGCTGATTGTCCTGGCGAGCGTGGCCGCGGCGGCTAAGTTCAGCTAGATTCTTGTGTAGGGGAAGAGCGATGCGGTTAGAGCTGCGGTTGGTGGTGGGCCTGCTTGCAATCGGAGCGACGAGCCGGGCGCAGACAGGGCAGAAGCCTCACTATGTTGGTTCTGAGAGCTGCCAGCGGTGTCACGCTGCAGAGTATGCCGGTTGGAAGCAGACGCGGATGGCGAACGTTGTGCGCGATCCGAAGGAGCATCCAGAGGCGGTCCTGGCGGACTTTAGCCACGCGGATCCGCTGGTCACGTTTCAACTGAAGGATGTGGCGTTCGTCTATGGCAGCCGATGGAAGCAGCGCTTCTTCACGAAGATCGGCGACGACTATTACGCAGAGCCGGCCCAATGGGACGTTGCGAAGAAGCGCTGGCTGCCGTACCACGCCGAGGCCGGGACCGACTGGTGGGTTCCGTTGTATGGGCCGACCAACTTCGACCGGCCTACCGGGCCTCTGTGCGACGGCTGCCACAGCGTGAACTACAACGTCGCGACCAAGCAGGTGACGGAGTGGAACGTCGGCTGCGAGAAGTGTCATGGGCCGGGCAGCGATCATGTGGCCAAGGCGACGCGAGACAACATCGTGAACCCGGCAAAGCTGGATTCTGTACGCGGCAACGATACGTGCATTCAGTGCCACAGCCAGGGGAGGCCGGTGAATGAGACCGGACTGGCTACCCAGCAAGGCCCGCATTATGACTGGCCGGTGGGCTATACCGCGGGGGACCGGCTCTCGGACTTCTGGCGGCTCGAAGAGTTGAAGCCGGGCACTGCGAACTTCTTCCAGTATCCAGACATGACCGCGCACAAGAATCGCATGCAGGGCAACGACTTCATTCAAAGCACCATGTACCGCCGCGAGCTGCGGTGTTTCGATTGCCACAACGTGCACAGCAATGCGAATGGAAGCAACCTGAAGGCCGTGGGCAACGCGCTGTGCCTGCGATGTCATGCGGCGTCGATGCAGAATGCGGCTGGGCTGAAAGGCACGGTTGCGGAGCACACGCACCACGCGGAGGGTAGCAAGGGCAGCCAGTGCGTCGCGTGTCATATGCCGCAGATTGAGCAGACGATCAAAGACAACTTTGTCGCCAGCCACACGTTCCGGTTCATTACGCCGACGCTGACCGATCAGTCGGGGGTGCCGAATCCGTGCACCTCGTGCCACACGGATAAGACCACCGCGTGGGCGGCGAAACAGTTGCAGGGATGGAGTAATGCGTCGCCGTGGCGAATGGCGCAGCCGGGCGAATGAATCGGGTGATACGTTAGTGCGAAAAGCCTGTGGTTCGGGCGATCCGGGAGAGTGAGGTGCGTGCGATGTCGGTACCTGTGGCGTATGAAGACTTCAACTTTATTGTGAACTGGGGCGGGACCAACCAAAGGATGATGAGTGTTGGGCCGCTGATGCGGAGCAACGACGTGCTGGAGTTCCGCGATGGCGGAGACCGGCTGAACTCGGGACAGAAGGCTCCGGGGATTACGCGGTATGCGCCGATTGTGCTGGAGCGGCGCATACAGCCCGGGGACACCGAGTTTTCGGATTGGGCGAACCAGGTGAAGGTGGTGGGCGGGACCTACACGGATGTGCTGCGGGACGTCACGATCGCTTTGCTGGACGGGAACATGAATCCGGTGATCACCATCAGCGTGACGAACTGCTGGCCGAGTGCGTATGAGATTTCAGGACTGGATGGGGATGGGTCGGCGTTTGTGGTGGAACGGCTGACGCTGGAGTACGACAGTTGGAGCCGAAAAGACGGAGCATGATGTTTCACGCTCCGTCTCCGGGATGCCAAGTTTTGTTTGCTGCGCTATTCCTTCCAGCGTTTGAAGACGAGCGAGCCGTTGGTGCCGCCGAAGCCGAATGAGTTCGATAGGGCGTAGTCGATCTTCGCGGGCTTTGGGGCGTTGGGGACGTAGTTGAGGCGGCAGTTGGGATCGAGCTCGACGATGTTGGTGGTCGGCGGGGCGATCTGCTCCAGCATGGCCAGGATGGTGATGCCGGCCTCGAGTCCACCGGCGCCGCCGAGCAGGTGGCCGGTCATGGACTTGGTGGAACTGACGAGCAGGGTGTGGTTGAGGGCGCGCTCTCCGAAGACGTTCTCGATGGCCTTGGATTCGAGCGCATCGCCGAGCGGGGTCGAGGTGGCGTGGGCGTTGACGTAGTCGATCTTGTCCGGCGAGATGCCGGCGACCTTGAGAGCCGCATTCATGGCCCGGAAGCAGCCTTCGCCTTCGGGGGCCATTCCGGTCATGTGGTAGGCGTCGGCGGACATGCCGTAGCCGATGACCTCGGCGAGGATTTTTGCGCCACGAGCCTTGGCAAACTCCAGCTCTTCCATGATCAGGATGCCGGCGCCCTCGCCGCAGACGAAGCCGTCGCGGTCCTTGTCGAACGGGCGGCAGGCGTGGGTGGGGTCGTCGTTGCGGGTGGACAGCGCCTTCATGGCGGCGAAACCTCCGACGCTCATGGGGGTGATGGCTGCCTCGGTGCCGCCGGCGATCATGGCGTCGGCGTCGCCGCGCTCGATGATGCGGAAGGCGTCGCCGATGGAGTGGGCGCTGGAGGCGCATGCGGTGGCTGTGGCCTCGTTGGGACCGCGCGCGCCGAAGCGGATGGAGACGTGTCCGGCGGCGAGGTTGACGATGGCGCCGGGGATGAAGAAGGGCGAGATCTTGCGCGGACCTCCGGCCAGCATGGCCGTGTGTTCGCGCTCGATGACGTCGAAGCCGCCGATTCCCGAGCCGATGTGGACGCCGACGCGGTCGCGGTTCGACTCGTCGATCTTCAGGCCGGAGTGGTCCATCGCCTCCTGCGCGGCGGCAATCGCAAAATGGATGAAACGGCCCATCTTGCGCGCCTCTTTCTTCTCGATGAAGACGAGCGGGTCGAAGTCCTTGACCTCGGCGGCGATGCGCACGGGATGACCGGTGAGGTCGAAAGCCTTGATCTCCGCCATTCCGCTGCGGCCTGCGAGCAGACCCTCCCAGACTTCAGGCGCGGTCTTGCCGACCCCGCAGACGAGGCCGATTCCAGTGACGACGACCCTTCGCCGCCAGGGCTGCTGCTCCATCGGGTGCGTGGCTTCCATTGTTACTTGGCCGCCTTCTGGTTCTTTTCGATGTAGTCGACGGCGTCCTTGACGGTCTTGATCTTCTCGGCGTCCTCGTCCGGGATCTGAATGTCGAAGGCCTCTTCGAACTGCATGACCAGTTCTACGACGTCGAGCGAGTCCGCGCCGAGGTCCTCCTGAAAGCTGGCGCCTGGGGTCACTTCGGCCTCATCCACCTGAAGCTGCTCGACGATAATCTGTTTTACCTTTTCATCAACTGCTGCCATTTCGTTCTCCTGTGTGACATTCATTTCAAAAACCGGTGCGGCATTACAAAATCCGGTGCGACGGTTGATATCCGGACACGGGCCGGGCTGTGGTTTGCAAGGACGCTTCGTGCTGCATGCACAAGTCTCAAGGATACCGAGCGCCTAGCCGAGTGTAAAGCAAAGTGGGCGATATTGGTGCAAGGTTCGGCCCAGGAACCGCGCTTCGACCGGCCGCATTTGCCGCCGATGGCACTTTATCTTGGGGTTTAGCGAACAACTGGCGTAAATTTGTGGGATGCAGATAATGTTGGTGGTCTGGTTCGCAGTTGGATGTGTCGCTGGCGCGGTAGTGGTGTGGCTGATCACAAACGGTCGCGCGCAGGGCGTTGGCGCCCGTGCACAGGAGTTGCTCAAGGCAATCGACGAGGCGCGCCAACGCGAGAATGAGGCAAAGGCGAAGGCAAAGGAGGCCGACGACCGATATGCCGAGACTGCCGCTGAGTTGAAGACCGCTCTGGAAGAGAAAGGAAAGTTTCAGAACGAAGCGTCGCGCGTTGACGAAATCAAGCAGGTTCTTGCTGGTCGAGACAACGAGGTCAAGTCTTTGAATGATCACGTTGCCGATCTTGATCGCGAGAAGACCGAAGCGCTTAAGGATGCAGAAGCCGCGAACATACGCGCGGACGAGATGGTGGCTAAAGAACGGGAGACACAGAGTGCAATCGTCAAGGCAAAAGACGAGCAGATTGCGGAACTGAAGACATTCATCGAACAAGCAAGAGGCGTTCTAACAACGGAATTCAAGGCGTTATCGGCGGACGCTCTAAAGGCAGCTTCTGAACAATTGGTCGAGACCGCAGACAGCCTCATCAAGAGGCATGGAGAAAAGACGACGGACGACGTGAAGCTGCACCACGAGCAGATCAAAACGATGCTCCAGCCTGTCGAGGAGACCATCAAGCGGCTCGACAAACAGGTCGAAGACAGCAATCTTGCAAGAACAACGGCGGAAGCCTTGCTGGACGACCAAATCAAACGATTAGCCGGGGCCAGCGAGTCACTTACAAATGCCCTTCGCAAGCCGGTCGTTCGAGGAAGCTGGGGCGATATGACGCTTGAAAACGCCCTTGAAAAAGCTGATCTAAGACCCGAAATCGACTTCACTCTCCAGCACACCACAGACGCGGAAGATGGCCGAAAACGAACCGACGCAATCATTAACATGCCGAGCGGGCGGAAGCTGATCATTGACAGCAAAAATCTCATGGAGTCTTATATCGCACTCGCAAAGGCTGAGAACGAAGCAGAAAAAGCCGTTCTCGCCGACATCCATTCCAAATCTCTGAGAGCTCACATCAAAGACCTTTCGTCCAAGGAATATTGGAAACGCTATGAGGGACTTGATTGCGTTATTCTCTTCATCCCGCACGACGGCATGTACCATGCCGCTATCCAAGACGAGGCAGAACTGATTCGCGAAGCGTATGAGAAGCGGGTGTTTATTTCCAACCCCATAAGCCTCATTCCGCTGCTCAAGGCCATCTGCTACGTGCTGAATCAGGAAAGGGCCAATAAGAGTGCAGAGGCAATTAGAAAGGTTGGCACCGAACTCTATGGAGAGGTGGTGCGATTTGCGACAAGCATGGCCAATATCGGGAGCCGGCTCCAATCCACGGTGAAGGCCTACAATGACGCCATCCCTGGGCTGGACCGTTACATTGTTGCCAAATCCCGCACGCTCAAGCAACTTGGAGCAGGCAAAGGAGCAGAGGCTGAGCTTCCAGAGCCGATAGAACTCGAACCAAGACTATTTTCTTCGCGGGAACTCAGAGCTTCAAACCGGCTGCTTGAGAGTGACAACAATGAACTTGACTTGGCTGCGTCAGAGAGTTCTGCTCCCGAAGTCGAATGAGGCTTGGAGGCGTTAGCCGGTGGCGAGGATGCGGTCGGCGAGGTCGGCGGCTTGGCGGGCGGGGCGGACGTCGTGGACACGGAGAATGTGCGCTCCGGCGAGGATTGCTGTGGTGTTGGCTGCGGTGGTCGCGTCCTGCAATGCGTGCGTCGGTTGTGATTGCGGCTGATCTGCCTGCTGCGAGGCGCGGCGCAGAAAACCTTTGCGCGAGAGACCGATCAGCAGCGGGTAGCCGAGAGCGTGCAGCGCGTCGAGGTGGGCGAGCAGCGGGACGTTCTCGTCGAAGGCCTTGCCGAAGCCGAAGCCTGGGTCGAGGACGATGGCCTCGCGGTGGATGCCGGCTGCAAGCGCGGCGTCGGCGCGGGCGCGGAGTTCGCGGAGGACGAGCGGTGTGACTTCGTCGGGCGCGAGTGCCGGCAGCGTGTGCCACTCGTGCGGGCGGCCTCGCGTGTGCATCAGGATCGCACCACAGTTGAGCGCGGCGCAGGTTGCGGCCATCGCTTCGTCCCAGAGGAGTCCGCTCACGTCGTTGACGATCTCGGCGCTGGATTCGATGGCGAGACGCGCGGTCTCGGCGTGGTGGGTGTCAATGGAGAGGATGGCGTTGGGGCGCGCGGCGAGGACGGCGCGCAGGATGGGCAGAACGCGGGACTGCTCCTCGTGCGGTGTGACGGGCGTTGCGTTGGGGCGCGTGGATTCGCCGCCAAGATCGAGGAGGTCTACGCCGTCGTCGAGCATCTGAAGCGCGTGGTCGAGAGCTGCGCGCGGATCGAGGAACTGGCCGCCGTCGGAGAAGGAGTCGGGCGTCGCATTCAGGATGCCCATGAGCAGCGTGCGCGGGCCAAGCGCGAGAGTGCGCGTGCGGAGTCGCCAGTCGAAGTGTGGGCGAACGGCGAAGGACATATAACTCCAGGCGGATAGACTCAGGCGAAGATGACGGTCTTGTTGGCGTAGGAGAGGATGCGGTGTTCGAGGTGCCACTGCACGGCGCGCGAGAGAACCATGCGCTCCAGGTCGCGGCCCTTCTGGATGAGGCTTGGAAGCTGGTCGTTCTGCGAGATGCGGGCAACGTCCTGCTCGATGATGGGGCCTTCGTCGAGCTCCTCGGTGACGTAGTGGCTGGTTGCGCCGATCAGCTTGACGCCGCGCGCGAAGGCTGCGTGGTACGGCTTTGCTCCGGTGAATGCGGGCAGGAACGAGTGGTGAACGTTGATGATGCGCAGCGGATATGCGTCCACAAACTTGGGCGAGAGGATCTGCATGTAGCGCGCCAGGACGATGAGGTCGATCTTGTGCTTGGCGAGCAGGGCAAGCTGCGCGGCTTCCACCTGCTGCTTGTTGTCGCGCGTGACGGGCATGAAGTGGAAGGGGACGCCGTGGAACTCCGCCAGCGAGCGAGCGGCCTCGTGGTTGCTGACGATCATGGCGAGGTTGCAGCGGAACTCGCCAGCCTTGTGGCGATGCAGCAGATCGACGAGGCAATGGTGATACTGCGAGACGAAGAGGGCGACGTTCTGCTGCGCCTCGGCGAACTCGATGCGCCAGTTCATCTGGAACTCGCGCGCGATGGGCGCAAAGGCTAGGCGGAATGCGGACTGGGTGAAGCCTTCGGCGTCGGTGGCGAACTCGACGCGCATGAAGAAGAGGCCAAGCTCGACGTCCTGATGCTGGTCGGCGTGAAGGATGTTGATGTCGTAGCGCTCGACCAGGAAGTTGATGATGGCGGCGACAATTCCCTTGCGGTCGGGACAGTCGATGAGGAGGATGGCGATCTTCGGATTCGGATTGGGCATGATTTTCAGCGCGAAGGAGTCGGCTGAACCAGATTACCCGCTTTCGCGGCGGATGTCAGACCTTGGATCACCGCCGGAGATATAAGGCAGATAGGGCGTTATCCCCCCTAGCTGTGCTATACTCTGAACTCGATGGCTACGAAGCGCACGTTGTGGAAGGTCGTCGATGAGGTATCGCGGGTACGCTGCGCGTCCGGTCCAGGTGTGATTCGCGAAGAGGTCTGGCAGGATGCAGCGGGCGAGGTGAGCCGCTACAATCTTGCGTTCATCAATCACTTCATGATGCGCGAGGACAATGGACGCGTGATGGGATACGACAACGGCCACGGCTACCACCATCGCCACTTCAAGGGCGCGGTGGAACCGTTTGAGTACGAAGATTTTGCGGTGCTTCGCGAACGATTTATTCGCGAGGTGCGGGAGTTGCGGAAGGAGTTGCCATGAAGTTGACGATACGGGCGGATGGATTCGAGGGATGGGCAGAGCGGGGCCGTGAGCGGGCGGAACGACTGTCGCGGAAAGAGTTGCTGGAGCCGGAGATGACAATCAACTTCGAGTCTCCGCTGGAGATGCTGGAGTGCCTGACGGCCGAGAGGATGCGGCTGTTCAAGGCGGCACAGGGGAAGGTCTACTCGGTGAGCGAGCTGGCGGCGGCGCTGAAGCGCGATACGAAGTCGGTGCGGCGCGATGTGCAGAAGCTGGAGCAGGCAGGAGTGCTGCGCACGCGGCAGGCGATCAATCCGGGGCATGGGCGGGTGAAGATCGTGGAGCCGGTGGCGCAGAGCTTCGAGCTGCGTGCGAGATTTTAGGGCCGTCTGATACCATGCTCCTGTTGCATCTTCCTTCAATGCTGTTGCGGGATCGCTCAGGCTGCAACCGAGATTCATGCAACCAGGTGTAGAACACCGGCATGTCAATTCCCTTCCTCAGATTCGAGTTCGACCCAGACAAAGCCGCCATCAACCTGAATCAGCACGGCGTTTCCTTTGACGAGGCCGTTACCAGCTTCTATGACCCGAACGCGGCGAGCTGGCATGACGTGGACCACTCGCAGCCGGGCGATGATCGATTCGTCAACCTTGGACTTTCCACCTCGCTCCGTCTCCTCTTTGTGGTTCATAATGAGGAAGACGGACTGATCCGTATCATCAGCGCGCGGCCCGCGACCCCGGCCGAACGAGACCTCTATGAAGAAGCCTGAGAGCGCAGCCAAGCCCACCATCACACGCGGCAAGTACGCCAACCTGCTGAAGCAGGGAACCAACGTGGTCGTCCTCGACCCGGCGCTGATGCCGTTCTTCCCGGACTCGGCGTCGGTGAACCGGGCGCTGCACGCCTTCCTCGCCATCAACGACCAGGTCCAGTCGGCGGCGACCCGCGTCCGCGCCCGCCGTCGTCCCGCAACCTCCGCCGCGCCCGAGTTCGATCCCCGCGTCGGCATCCAGACCCGCCAAGCCGCGCGCTGAGGCTGGCAGAGCTTCGAGCTGCGGGCGAGATTTTAGGGCTGGGGGGTGGGAGAGCGGTTCGCGCGGGGCGCCTGCCCACTCATCCTCACCCCAGCGAACAAGCTCGCCGGGGACCCCGATCGCATGAGACAAAGACGCGATAAATGGGGCACCCGGCTCTAATCCGGCCTAGCTCCGACTATGATTCGGAACTTATTGGACGGCTCTTTGGTATCGACCTCTCCAGTTACTTGTATCCCTGCCGACTTGAGTATACCCACAAATTCTTGTAGTCCAGGAGGGTTTGCCTGCTGAGAGTTGACCACAACAATGATTCCTTTGGGTGTTCCACTAAATATCGCCAAATTAATACCAGACCCAGTCAATTGCCATCCTGATGCCTTGAATGCTCCAACCAATTGATTGCCAAAGCGCTGGCTATCAGGGTCATTCATCATCGCTGTAATCAAATCCCCTCGATCTTCCTGGGACGCGTAGGCGCTCATTGCCTTGCTAAGAGTAACTAGCTGGTCTTGAGTCATTCCCCATGGTTTTTGTGATGCGATGATCCCCTTAAGCTGATCTATAACTTGCTGGTCTTCATTATTATTTGCTGGGGGCGTTGTCGACGCATGTTTGGATATGGAACCTTTGGGTTTAGTGACTTCAACTACTGTGGGAATCGGACTGCCAGAGGTGATAACCCGAGTGGGTTCATTCTTGGGGATAAAACTGTCGATCTTTGATGAAATCTGTTTATTCCCAGTATTAATTGCTGTCAGTTGGGCTTCAAGTTTAGACTGCTCGTGACCAGCACGTTCTTGCTGAAACACACCAACGATTATTGTTAGTAATGCCAGAAGTATAAACACCACGATGAGGCGCCGATGATACTCAGGTGGTTGGGGTTTTAAGGACACATACACTCCCAGCCCTGCCAAAACCAGCTGCAATCCGGCAAACAGAACAAATAGGAGAATGTCCATGCCCACAATACTCTCACTATGTACCACATCACGTCGAGGGTTTTACCTGTTGGTTGTTGGGATGGCCTAGGGTTCAAAATGATCCACTACTGACGCCAAACCCTGCCATCTGCTCTGTCAACTACTTGATGTCGCGCCAGTTGGGGCCGAGGCCGAGTTCGGCGAGGATGGGGACGGTGAAGGTGGCGACGTGTTCCATCTCTTGCTTGACCAGGGCGTGGAGTTCATCGGCCTCGGCGGGGAGGACGTCGAAGAGGAGTTCGTCGTGGATCTGGAGGGTCATGCGGGAGCGGAGCTTGCGCGCGGCGATCTCGGCGTCGATGCGGATCATGGCCAGCTTGATGAGGTCGGCGGCGGTGCCCTGCAGGGGCGTGTTGATGGCGGTGCGCTCGGCGAAGCCTCGCTGATTGGGGTTGCGCGAAGAGATGTCTGGGATGGGGCGGACGCGACCGAAGTAGGTGCGGACGGACTGGTCGCGGCGGACGGCTTCGAGCGTGCGGTCTATAAACGCGCGGACGCCGGCGTAACGGGCAAAGTAGGTCTCTATATATTGCCTGGCGATCTTCTGGTCGATGCCGAGCTGTGCGGCCAGGCCGAAGGGCGAGATGCCGTAGACGATGCCGAAGTTGACGGCCTTGGCGCGGGCGCGCGTCTCCTTGTCGAGCTGGGCGACGGGGATGCCGAAGACCTCCGACGCGGTGAGGGTGTGGATGTCCTGCCCGGTGCGGTAGGCGTTGAGCAGCAGCGGGTCCTGCGAGAAGTGGGCCATGAGGCGTAGCTCGATCTGCGAGTAGTCGGCGGAGAGGAGCAGGTTGCCGGGGGCGGGGATGAAGGCGGCGCGAATCTCCCGGCCGAGCGCGGTGCGGACGGGGATGTTTTGCAGATTGGGATTGGTGGACGAGAGGCGGCCGGTGGCCGTGCCAACCTGGTTGAAGGTGGTGTGGACGCGGCCTTCGGAGTCGACGAGGTTGGGGAGTGAATCCAGATAGGTAGACCGGAGCTTAGCGAGTTGGCGATGCTCGAGGACGAGCGCGGGGACGGGGTGATGCTCGGCCAACTCTTCCAGCACATCCTGCGCGGTGGAGATGACCTTGCCCTTGCCGTGCTTGGAGGGCTTGGGGAGAAGCATCCGGTTGAAGAGCACGTCGCCGAGCTGCTTGGGCGAGTTGAGATTGAAGCGATGGCCGGAGGAGGTGAAGATGCGCTCGGCGAGCGTGTCCATCTCGACGGCGAGGCGGGTGGACATGGCGGAGAGGACAGCCGTGTCGATGCGGACGCCGGCCTGCTCCATGCGCAGGAGGACGGGGACGAGTGGGAGATCCATGGTGCGGTAGAGGTGGAGGAGCGGGTGTGCGGTGGTTGGTGAAGCAGATCCCTCCGCTGCGCTGCGGGATGACAATAAAGGGTTGCTGTGGGATGACGAATCCGCTGTGCTAGGGGATGACAAATTAGTGGTGGAGGATGACGATGCAGAGAAGGCGGCGTCGCTTTCGGCCATCTGATCGGCGAAGACGCGGGCGAGACGGACGATGGCGGCGGCGGCTTCGGGAAGGCGATTGGGGTCGGTGGGATTGGACTTGGTGGGCTGATGAATTAATGCGCGATTTGTTGAACGGGCGGCGATGTCGACGAGCGTGTGCGAGGCGTGCGTGGGATTGATGAGGTAGCTCTGCAACATGACGTCGGTGATGTCGCCGCGCAGGATGATGTTGTGCGGGGCGAGCGCGCGGAGGACAGACTTGAGATCGTGGACGAGCTTGGGGAGGGTTGCGTCTTCGAGCGCGGCGCGGAGGTTGGGTGCGTCGAGGGTGGTCTCGATGGCGGAGGCGCCGTCGATGGCTAGGCCGAGGCGGATTGCTGCGTCTGCGGGCGCGGGCGCGGGGGTGGGAGACGGCGCGGACGGCGGTGCGGCGAACATGTACATCGTCTCGGCGGGGGGCGGTTCGGGCTCGGCTTCGCTGGACTCTGGATCGGAATCGGCGGAAAGTTCTTCCGAAATTGCTCGGGCATCTTCAAAAATCGCAATCGCCAAGCCGCGCGGCGCGGGCTTCTGTTCGCTGTTCTCTGATGTCTGTTCCCTGCCCTTCGTTGCCTGTTCCCGCGCGCTCGCCAGGAGCGCGGCGAACTGGGCGGCGGTGGGACTGAGGTTGTACTCGATAGCAGTGTTGTCGGCGGCGGGGGCGAGGGCCTGGAGCATGATGGTGAATTCGAGTTCGCTGAAGAGCTCGCGGCAGGCGGCGTTGTCGACGGGCTGGGTGCGCATCGCATCGAGGGAAAACTCAATGGGGACGGCGGTGTGAATTGTCACCAGCTCCTTCGAGAGCAAAATATTCTCGCGATTATTTTGTAACGATTCGCGGTACGTCTTGCGTTTGATCGAGTCGGGAGTGGAGACTGCGGCGTCGAGCGCGGCCTCCACGCTGCCGAACTGCTGGATCAGCTCGACGGAGCCTTTGTCGCCGATGCCGGGCGCGCCGGGGATGTTGTCCACTGCGTCGCCGCGCAGAGCCATCACGTCGATGACGCGCTCGGGTGGGACGCCGAGGACGCTCTCGACGCCGGCGGGATCGAGGACGAGGTTGTCCTTGGTTGGATTGAGGATGCTGACCTCGGGCGTGACGAGCTGCATCATGTCCTTGTCGGAGCTGACGACGAAGACGCGATGGCCGAGCGCGGAGAGCTTCGCGGCGAGCGTGCCGATGACGTCGTCGGCCTCGAAGCCCTCGTAGCTGAGGATGGGAATGCGGAAGGCTTCGAGCGCGCGGCGGATGTAGGGGAGCTGCTGGATGAGGTCAGGCGGCGTCTCGGCGCGGTTGGCCTTGTAGCCGGCGTAGTCCACCTCGTCGAACTGCTGCGTCTTCGCGTTCCACCGGCGCAGGGGCTTCATCTCGCGGGCGCGCTCGTCGCGGAAGACGGGACCGTGGAGGTCGTATACGGCGGCCAGGAGTTGCGGGGCGAAGTCCTTGCGCAGCTTGTTGATCATGTTGACGAAGACGTAGGTGGCCGCGGTGGGGATGCCGGTGCGCGTGGTCATGGGGCGCTGGCGCTGCATGGCGTGATAGGCGCGGAAGATGAAGGCCATCGAATCGAGGAGATAGATGGGAGGCTTGGCGGCGGGAGTTTTGGAGGTGCGGGATTCAGTTGCCATCGCAGGTTGAGGATACCAGTTGCGATGCGGCGCGCGGGGATGGAGCGGGAGTGGTTGCGCAGACATGATGCCCATGCATCGCAAATACACGATGAATGCAGTGATCGGCCTATTGTGCAGCGGCAGTCTTGCGGTGTCGTGGGGCGGAGCGGACGGAGCGGGCGGCGATCTTCTTCAACGTGCGAAGAGCTTCGTTGACGGACTCAGAGTCGGGGAAGGTGTCGAGCAGGTCCAGGTCGATGATCGCGAGGTTTGTCCCCTGCTTCAGGCGGTTGGCGTATTTACCGCGTACGCCTTTGCTGAAATCGAGGTTGGGGCGTGGCGCGAGCGGATCGAGTTGGTTAGCTTTGCTCATATTGTTCTCTCTCGGTTGCAGTGGTGAGTCTGGCTCCGATGAGCCGGATTCGAGAGTCTGTCTCAGTGTAAACGACGAAGAGGAGACGTTGCTTTGAAGATAGGCCGACGGTGATGAATCGATGCTCGTCTTCGGAGTGCTGGTCGTCTGGCAGGGTGGAGCTGAGCGGATCGTCGAAGACAGTTACGGCTTCATCGAAGGAGACGCCATGCTTGGTAAGATTGCTGGCGGCTTTGGCCGGATCGAACTCGAAGTTGAGGCGGGGGAATGCCATACGTTTGTTGTCTGTGACATTCTAGCGCGATGCACCCATCTCAGAATCGAGGGTTGGGGCACCCACCCGACGATTTTCCTTTGCTGGGCAGGGTGGCGGGGCTAAAGTAAGGGTGTGGGCACGAAGACGTTTGACGGCGTGTGGTTTCTCGCGTACTCGCACGACCACCTGCCGCCGCATGTGCATGGGCGATATGCGGGTGTCGAAGTGCTTGTGGAGCTGGTGAACGGAACGGTACGATTGGCGCACAGGCCGAAGGCGATTCGTCCTCCGAACGGCAAGCAGTCGGACGTGAACCATATCCTGAACACGGCGACCAAACACGCTGCGGAGCTGATGGAGCTTTGGAGGATCATCAATGGCTGATTGGGTTTTGACGACCACTGACGAGGAGATCGAGGCGGCGCTGGAAGAGGCGCGCAACGCCCCGCCTGAGGTAACGATTCTGGAGGCGGCGTACCGCGGTGAGCCGGGGCTGGAGTTCCTGATGCTGAAGCTGAGCGATGGACGGCGGTTGCTGATCCCGCGCGAGGAGCTGGGCGAGCTGAAGAATGCCACGGTGGAACAGGCGACGAACCTACAGATTGGGCCGCATGGCGTGGACATCTGGTGGCCGCAGTTGGACGATGGGCTTTATCTGCCGGATTTTCTGGAACACCGCTGGGGCAAAGTGCCACGTGGGGTCGCGGCGTAGAGCCAGCCTCAATAATTACTTGTGTAAGCTCAGGGAGTATAGTATATCCCTGAACTGGGATATACTATGACAAGAGAGTTTCTGGCAGACGATGAGAAGCCGCTGATCTGGATACGGTCGTCGCTGAAAGACCTGGAGAGGTTTCCCGCAGAGGTACAGGAACATGTCGGATACGCGCTGAGCGCCGCGCAGCATGGCGGAAAACATCCAGATAGCAAGCCATGGAAGGGCGACGGTTCCGGGGTGTTTGAGGTGGTTGAGGACCATCGCGGCGACACATTTCGGGCTGTGTACATGGTCCGGTTTGAGGAGGCGGTGTATGTGCTTCACGCGTTTCAGAAGAAATCGACACGGGGCATTGCGACCTCACAGGCAGACCGGGAACTGATTACGCGGCGGCTCAAGGATGCGATTGAAGACCATAAGGAGCGATATGGCAAAGCGAAATAGTGAAGTGGTGGCGACTGTGAGCAGCGGGAACGTGTTTGCCGACCTCGGGCTGCCTAACGCAGAGGAGTTGGGGGCGAAGGTACGGCTGTGTGCCGTCATCAACAAGATTCTGGCGAAGCGGAAGATGACCCAGGCAGAGGCGGCGCGGCTGCTGGGCGTGAATCAGCCGAAGGTCTCGGCGCTGAAGGGGTACAAGCTGGAGGGGTTCTCGGTGGAGCGGCTGATGCACTTCGCCACGGCGCTGCAACACGATGTGGTGATCGAGATTCGTCCGCGCGCGGCGAACCGGGGCGCGGGGCGGGTGATGGTGGTTGGCGCGGCGTAGAGCGTCTCGAAGAGTGGAGGAGCGGGAGCGGTCGCCCACCCCAGCACGCCAAGTCCGCTCGCCGGGGACCCCGGTCGCGCCTTCGCGCGATGCTCCCATCTCAGAATCGAGAGTTGGGGCACCCGGCATGCGTGAAGCGGTAGCATCATAATCGACATGGTTGACACGTTGACAAGACAGGGTCGGAGCGAAAGGATGGCCCTCATCCGGGGAACCGATACTGGCCCGGAGCTGGTTGTGCGTCGAATAGTGCATTCGATGGGGTTTCGATACCGCTTGCACGTGAAAACCTTACCGGGTAAGCCTGATCTGGTTTTTCCCAGATTGCGAAAGGTGATTCTCGTCCATGGTTGTTTCTGGCATCGACATCGGAAAAAGACATGTACGTTGGCGAGACTGCCAAAGAGTCGCGTAGAGTTCTGGCAATCCAAACTGGAGGGCAACCGTTTGAGAGATCAGACGATCAAGAGGTCCCTCCGCAAAGCGGGTTGGTCAATTCTTGAGGTTTGGGAGTGCGAAATGAAGAATTTTGACGCACTCAGGCGACGTTTGAGGTATTTTTTAGAGTATGAGATCGCTTGAACTGTTTGCCGGTGCTGGGGGTCTGGGGTTGGGGCTTCATGCTGCTGGATTTCATCCGGTCGGTGTGATCGAAAGGGATGTTGACTGCTGCAATACGATTCGCGAGAACTCCAAGCGCGGGGCGAAGTCTATGCGCAGTTGGAAGTTGGTCGGGAGTGATGTGTGTGATGTCAACTTCCACGCTTTTGAGGACAAGCTTGATCTGGTATCTGGTGGCCCACCGTGTCAGCCATTTTCTCTAGGCGGCAAACACAGGGCGCACGAAGACAGTCGTGATATGTTCCCCCAAGCCGTTCGCGCGGTTCGCCAAATCCGTCCTTCTGCTTTCATCTTTGAGAACGTGAAGGGCCTGACCAGAGATCGTTTCCGCAATTACTTTGAATACATTAGACTCCAGCTTCAGCACCCGGAGATTGAACTGACCGCTGACGAGTCTTGGCCTGAACACTTCGCCAGGCTGGAGAGGATTCATACGTCGGCGTCGACGATCGGGCTGCATTATCGAGTGGTTACGCGAGTGCTAAATGCTGCTGATTTTGGGGTTCCACAAAAGCGCGAACGGGTTTTTTTTGTTGGGTTTCGCGGTGATTTGGGGATCGAATGGAATTTCCCGACGGCCACCCACTCACGGGAGTCGCTACTCTGGGATCAAAGTTCTCACGGTTCGTACTGGGATCGTCATCGCATCTCTAAATCACAGAGATTTTACGCTACTCGTGATGCCGGAATAGCCAGCGAAGATATGTTTGCTCCTAATGAACTTCCGTGGAAGACCGTCAGAGACGCAATCACCGACCTTGCCACTCCAGAAATGACGAAACACTCAAATGCGGCGATTACTGGACATCTCTATCAGCCCGGAGCTCGCATCTATCCGGGGCACACGGGTAGTCGACTCGATGAACCGGCCAAGGCGCTTAAGGCGGGAGTTCATGGTGTTCCTGGGGGCGAGAATATGATTGCTCATGCGAACGGTTCCGTTCGATATTTCACTATGCGGGAGGCTGCTCGGCTACAGACCTTCCCCGATGAGTTTGTTTTTACTTGTTCTTGGTCTGAGACGATGAGGCAGTTGGGAAATGCAGTACCAGTTGACTTGGCCGAAGTGGTTGGTAGCAGCGTCTTGTCACAACTGAAAACTCCTTCCCGTGCGGGGTATGTTCAGTGATTCCTGGGTTTCTGGAGTTTGAATTCGATCTTCCTGACGCACTTCTGGCAAGTATGGTGGTCGCATTTGACAGCATGGAAGGTGCAACTCTCAGCCTTGATAATGTCACTCGGATTCCAGAGGCACAGGGTGTATACCAGCTAATACTGGGTGGGGAGATTGTATACATTGGCAAGACGGATTCGGAATCGGGTTTGGCAAAACGACTGGCCCGACATGCTTGGACGATTCAACACCGTAGTAATTTGAAAATCTCAGATGTTTCATTCAAGGCGGTACGGGTATTTGTTTTTACCGCGATGGATCTGGAAACTCAGCTAATCAAACACTACAAGGGGCACTCCTCGGTTAGCTGGAACAACAGCGGTTTTGGATCAAACGACCCCGGCAGGAATAGGGACAAAACCAGAGCCAAAGCAAATAGCTTCGATGTTTTGTATCCGATCAATTTAGACGAGAATATTTCCCTTGGGCTTTCCGGTCCGACATCCGTAGCAAACGCACTACAGGCCCTTCGTAAGGCATTGCCATACACCCTGCGAGTCAAGAATTCAGGAGCACACCCAGACTTTGAGGGCAAGAAGTTGACGCTTTCCAAAGTCCCGATTTCAACGCGGAAGCTATTGACCGCAGTGGTTTCTGAGTTGCCGAAGGGATGGCAGGCAACTGCTTTAGCTGGGCGGATAATCCTTTACAAGGAAAAAGAAGACGATTATCCGGCTGGACGGATCATAGCCCGAAGCTAAATACCGACAAAAATTGACGTTAAAACCACTGACCTCTGAGCCTGTCCCGACAATCATTGCAGGATGGCGGTGTTGGGTAGGTGCTGGGCGATGCGGGATTGCCACTCGGCGGGGCCGGTGGTGTGGACGCTGGTGCCGAGCGAGTCGACGGCGACGGTGACGGGCATGTCTGTCACCTCAAATTCATAAATCGCTTCCATGCCGAGGTCGGCGAAGGCGAGGACGCGGGCGGAGTGGATGGCCTTGGAGATGAGGTAGGCCGCGCCGCCGACGGCGATGAGGTAGACGGAGTGGAATTCGCGGATGGCGGCGATGGCTTCTGGCCCGCGCTCGGCCTTGCCGATCATTCCCAGGAGACCCGTAGAGGCGAGGACCTGGCGGGTGAACTTGTCCATGCGCGTGGCGGTGGTGGGGCCGGCGGGCCCGACTGCCTCGTCGCCGACGGCCTGGACCGGGCCGACGTAGTAGAGGAAGCGGCCGCGCAGGTCGACGGGGAGGGTTTCGCCGCGGTTGAGCATGTCGGTGAGGCGCTTGTGCGCGGCGTCGCGGCCGGTGAGCAGCGAGCCGGTGAGCAGGATGACTTCGCCGGGCTTCCAGGTCTGGATGTCTTCGCGGGTGACGGTGGCGAGATTGACGCGGCGGGCGTTCTGCGGAGCGTAGGTGAGCTTTGGCCAGGCGTCGAGCGAGGGCGGGGCGACAGCGACCGGCCCCGAGCCATCGAGCCGGATGTGCAGATGGCGCGTGGCGGCGCAGTTGGGAATCATCGCAACCGGCAGATTCGCCGCGTGGGTGGGGCAGTCCAGGATCTTGACGTCGAGGACGGTGGTGAGTCCGCCCAGGCCCTGCGCGCCGATGCCGAGCTGGTTGATGCGGTTATATAGCTCGATGCGGAGTTTCTCGATATTGGTTTGTGGGCCGCGCTGGATGAGTTCGTGCATGTCGATGGGGGCCATGAGCGACTCTTTGGCGAGGACCATGGATTTTTCGGCGGTGCCTCCGATGCCGATGCCGAGCATTCCCGGCGGGCACCAGCCGGCGCCCATGGTGGGGACGGTGCGGACGACCCAGTCGGCGAGGGAGTCGGTGGGGTTGAGCATGGCGAACTTGGCCTTCGCTTCGCTGCCACCGCCCTTGCTGGCGACGGTGATGTCGAGGCTGCTGCCTTCGACCAGCTCGACGACGACCATGGCGGGGGTGTTGTCGCCGGTGTTCTTGCGGGTGAATGCCGGGTCGGCGAGGATGCTGGGGCGGAGGAGATTGTCGGGGTTGAGCCACGCCTCGCGCGTGCCCTGGTCGATCATCTGCTGGAGGGACATCATGCCGTGGGTGGCGGAGGGCGCCCACTGGACCTCCATACCGACCTTGACGAAGGCGGTGACGATGCCGGTGTCCTGGCAGATGGGACGATGGCCCTCGGCGCACATGCGGGAGTTGATGAGGATCTGCGCGATGGCGTCCTTGGCGGCGTGCGACTGCTCGTGCTCGTACGCGCGGGCGAGGTTGGCGATGTAGTCGACCGGGTGATAGAAGCTGATGTATTGCAGCGCGTCGGCTACGGAGCGGATTACGTCGTCCTGGCGGATGATGGTCATAGAGGCCTCCGCATCATTCTATGGCGTTTTCACGGTAGATGTATCGCGGTCCCGAAAGGCAAATACAGAGATTCTGGCTTCGCCAGAATGACGGCTTGCGGGTGGCTGCGTGAGAATGACTACACAAGGGATTGAAGCAACATGCGGCACGGGTGAACCCGTGTCCTTCCGTCCGAGCTACTTCTGGCGGCCGAAGCGGTAGACGACGCCCATCTCGAAGCCGGCGTTGTTCTCCACCGTTCCGCCGAAGGTGGTGGCGGTGTAGCTTGGCGTGATGCGGAAGGCGAGGTTGGGGTAGAGGTTGAGGTCGAGGCTGCCGCCGAGGGAGAAGGCCGGGCGCGCGCTGGTGGAGGGCCAGAGGCCGAGATCGGCCGCGGTATGGTCATGGAGGTCGCCGTCGAACTTGCCGATGGCTGTGCCGCCGAGGACGAAGGCGCTGAGGGCGGTCTTCTGGCGCAGGCGGAAGCGATAGGTGGGGCCGGCGAGGAAGGGATACTCGGAGATCTGCGGGCGACCGACGAGGGACGCGAATTGGTTGTAGTTCTGAATCTTGGCGTTGCCGTAGTCGCCGCGCAGCTCGCCGGTGAGGCCGAGGTTGCGGTTGAAGTAGTAGGTGGTGTTCATCCAGAAAGCAATCTCGCTGTTCTTCTGGTTGATCTCTCCGGAGCGGAAGCGGAGCCAGCCGCCGCCGCCGGCGACCTCCCAGCGATGGGTGTAGGTGTCGGCGATCTGGCGGGCGATGCGGGCCTTGCGGTTGGCGTTGGTCTCGCGACCGGTGCGGCGCGCGTTCTGCGCGAGAGCGGAGGATGCCGAGAGTGCGACGACCATCAAAACTGCTGCCAAAGCCTGTATGCTACGAGAGAAACGGGACGGCGAACGAAAGATCAACGAGAGCTCCTGCGGTCGCCTCCATTTTTTGAGCTCGTTGGAGGCGAGGTCGGCGCGACGGAGTTGTCCGCCGGCAGCCACTTCCCTATTAGAACATCCAACGCGGCTCTATGGCGCGGCGAGGACGAGAAGGCGAGGATTCCATGGCGAAGAGCAGAGCTTCGGGCGGAGGAGGAGGCAAGGTTTTTCTGGGGTTTCTGCTGGGCCTGGCAGTGGTGGCGGGCGGCGCGGCGGCGTATCTGCGATGGGGCCCGGTGCCGGTGGCGACCGCCGACAAGCCGTTCCCGTTCGAGAAGGCGATTGTGAGCGCGCCGCTGAAGGCGCGCATCGCAAGCCATATGCAGCCCGCGCCGTTCGGCACCGACGAGGACGCCTTCGAGGGCGGCGCGCATGTATATCGCGCACAGTGCGCCGGATGCCATGGCACGCCGGGGCACGATGTGGATTTCGCGAAGTATATGTATCCCACGGCACCGCAACTATGGAAGAAGCACGCCAAGGGCAATGTGGTGGGCGTGAGCGACGACGAGCCGGGCGAGACCTACTGGAAGGTGGCCAATGGGATTCGGCTGACCGGAATGCCCGCGTTCAACCATGTGCTGACGGACACGCAGATGTGGCAGGTGACGCTGCTGCTGAAGAACGCGGACCAGCAGTTGCCCGACCCAGTGATGAAGATTCTGACTACGCCGTAGTCGAGTCCCGTTTACTTCAACGAATAGGATGCGGCGGTGACGAACTGGAAGCTGTTTTTCTTGTAGCCGGCGGAGGGGTCGTTGAGGAAGTTGTCGGTGGAGGTGACGGTGAGGCCGAGGCGCTTGAAGACGGGCATCACGAGCCCCAGCAGAGCGTTTGCGGAGTAGGCACTGGAGTTGTTCCAGGCGGGCTGGATGCTGGCCGATTCGGTGAAGACCAGCTTGCGCGGCATGGTTCGGTGGTAGGCCTCGGCGAGCGTGGAGCCGATGAGTTCCTGATTGCTGGAGGCAGTCTGGAAGTCCTGCTCCTCGTAGTGCAGGTCGGCCTTGACGTCCATCTGCTGACGGCCGTTCTTGAGGGTGGTCCATCCGATGCCACCGCCGTAGACCTGTTGCAGGTCGAGGCCCTGCGCGTAGTTGTGATCGAAGCTGGTCTGGGCGAGGGCGAAGAACTGCGGGGAGAAGTACTCGTCGCGCTCGGCTTGGCTGTGGAAGATGCTGGTGAGCGCGACCGAGGGCGGCGAGGGCGGCGTGGTCTGGGGAATGACCGGCGAGGTGAGCTTTCCGTAGGTCTCCTGCAGATCGAAGCTGGTGCGGTTGCGCGCGGGCAGGAAGGGCACGGCGGGAATGGCGCGCACCAGCGAGACTCCGGCGGTGTAAGTGGTTCCGTTGTCGGTGGAGCGCACGACGGTGGCGCCGCCATGGACGTTGCCGTTCCATCCGTAGAGCAGACCCGGCTTCTTCTCCAGCTCGTGGTGGTAGGTCGGCTGGTCGATGATGTAGGCGATATGGTTCTCCGGCAAGGTTTCGACTGCGCCCTGGGGAGTTGTGACGGTCAACTTCTTGTCGCTGTATTGGATGGTCCCCGGCGTGACCGCCTTGCGGCTAACCGGAGCGTTCTTGCCGAGGACAGCGAAGCTGCCGCTGGAACGCAGCAACCTGACCTTGTCCAGTGAGACGGTGATCTCGCCGGCCACGTCGCTCTTGAAGACGATGGAGCTGCCGATGCCGCGCTCGAGAGTGCCGGTCAACTGGTCGCCGTTGGTGAAGACGATGAGGTCGGGCGGGGGCTTGGGAGCCTTCACCTGCGCGCGGGCGTGAGGTGCGGTGAAAGAGGCCGCTGCGGTAAAGAGAATGGCTGCGAGAAGGGAGATTGTACGGCGGGTGGATTTTTTGTTGCGCAGCGCGAAGAAGCTCATCCATTAAGGATAGCGTAGCTTTGTTTCAGGAGCCATCGACTATGAATCCTCTCATGCGTGCGCTGGGAACGTTGCTTCGGCTGGTTGGAATATCGAGCCCGGAAGACACGCGGCCCAAGGCGAAGAGCTCGACGGAGCCGCCGACGTGGCGCAAGCCCGCCGAGCCGAAGAGTGCTCCGGCACAGGAGCAAGAAAAATAGTCTGCGCTGAGCGCAATGCCAGCCAGGGAAGGTCTATTCAAAACAAGCACTGTACGAGATTTCCAAGTGCAGGCGCTATTGGAGAGTCAGGAACTGCTGCAAGCTGTCGGCGGCGCTGGCAACGGCGCGGGCCACGCTGAGCTTGGCGACGTTGTGGGCGAAGACGCTGTTGATCACATCAAGATCGGCGGAGGAGAGCGACTCCTGCGCCTGGACGACTTCGACGTTGTCTGTGACTCCTGCGTCGAAGCGCTGGCGCGTGAGGTCGAGCGTCTCCTTGTTGACCTGAAGGTTTCGCTGGGCCAGCTTGACCTGGCTGGTTGCGGCCTCTAGATCGAGAAAAGCGTTGCGCACATCGCTCTCCACCTGGCCCTTGAGGTCGTCCAGTTCGGACTGGCGCTGGGCGAGCGTGGCCTGGGCGGATTTGATGTCGCCCTCGGTGCGGCCTCCCTGCCAGATGGGAATGCTGAGCGTGGCGGCGGCGGAAAACGTTGCGCTGGCCTGCGCGGGGTTGGTGCCGATGGCGCCGTAGTTTCCGTTGATGGAGAGCGATGGCAGGCGCTCGTCGTGTGCGGCGGAGAGCGCGCGCTGGGCGGCACGGACCTGCGCCTCGGCGGCTTTGATGTCGGCGCGGCGATCGAGGGCCTGATGGATGGCGTCATCGAGGGTGAGCGAGGGCGCGGCGGCGAAGGGCACCTCGTCGGTGAGGTCGTAGGCGTCATTGGGCGGAAGACCGATGCTGCGTGCGAGCGCGATCTTCTGCTTGGCCAGTTCGGTTTCGAGCGAGATGACGCGCTGCTGCTGGGTGAGCTGCTCGACTTCGCTGCGGTCGACGTCGATCTGCGGTGAAAGGCCGACGGCGCGCTTCTGCTGCGTCTGCTGGAAGAGAGCGGTTGCGGTGTCGAGCTGGGCGTGGGCGGAGGCGACGCGCTCCCTGGTTGCGATGATCTGGAGATACTCGCCACAAACCGCAAGGACGACGGCGTCTCGTGCATCGCGGGCGGAGAACTGCTCGGCGTGGACCTCTTCGCTGGACGCGCGGAAGTTGTTCCATGCGGTGAGATCGACAACCGACTGCGTGACGTTGCCGCGCAGGTCGATGTTGTTGTACGGGCCGACGGTGGTGGGGAAGGTGAAGCCGGGGATGGGAATGTGGATGCGCAGACCCTCGGCGGCGAGGTTGGCCTGTTGCAGCGATTCGGCGAGATAGCCGCTGACGTTGGGAAGCAGCGCGCTGCGTGCGATCTCGCTCTGTCCCTGGGCCTGGCGCACGGCGCGGTTGAGGTTGGTCGCGCCGAGGTTAAAGTTGAGGCCACGCTCGACGGCGTCGCGCAGAGAGAGCTTGCCGTTGAAGGGGAGCTTGGCCGTGCTCGAAGAACTGCCGGTGTAAGGGCCCTGAATCTGCACCGATGGATTGATGGTGGTGACGCTGTTGGTGGTCCCGGCGATGGGCGCCTCGATGGCGGTGACGGAGCCGCTGTTGCCGGCGCGGCCGGAGAGAGGCAGTGGCGTGGCCAGCGTGTGCTGCGGCTGGGCTGCGCTCTGCGCCGAGGCTTGCGTTGGCAGGGCGATGGTTGCGAGGCACGCGGCGAGCGCGAGCGCGGCAATGGAGAGAATCGAGGCGACTTTAGTCTGCGAGTGATTCATGGCGAGGTGTCCTTATAGCTAGCTGAGTTGCTTGCGGAATCGCGTGATGCTGAGCGCGACCAGCACGACGGTGAAGAGGAGCAGGCCCAGGAAGTTTGGCCAGAGGTCCATGAAGCCGCTACCCTTCAGCGTGCTTCCGCGGACGATGGTTGCGAAGTGGTGTACCGGGTTCAGCACGGTGAGAGGTTGCAGCCACTTCGGCATGGCCTCGACGGGATTGAGCGCACCGGAGAGGGCGGAGAGCGGCGGGTTGACGAAAAAGCTGGTAAGTTGCGCCTGTTGCGCCGAGCGGCTGAAGGTGGCGATGACGGTTCCGATGCTGATGCCGGAGAGGATGCACAAGCAGCCCGCGCCGAGCAGAAGCAGAAGGTTGCCACGGAATGGAACTCCGAAGACCAGCCGGACGACGGCGAGGGCCGCGAACATCATCAGGGTGAGAAGAAAGAAGAGCGGCGCGATCTTGGCGATGATGATCTCGGTGGTGCTGGCGGGCGACATGAGGAGCTGTTCGATGGTGCCCGCCTCGCGCTCGCGCACCATGGCCGCGGACGAGACGATGGAGCTGTTGAGAATGAGAAGCAGGCCGAGCACACCGGTGACGATGAACCACGAATCGACCAGGCCGGGGTTGAAGAGAAACGCGGGCTGAAGTTCGACCTGGCCGTGGCGGGCGAGGCTCTCGGCTGCGACAGGCTGAACCTGAAGGTGAACTCCCTGCTGCAGCAACCCGTTGTTGTAGCTCTGAAGGACGCCCTCCGCGTAGGCGCGGCTAATGGTTGCGGTGTTGGCGTTGGTTGCGTTCAACAGAAACTGCACGGTGGTGGGACGCTGGCGTGCGAGGTCGCGCGCGTAGTCGTAAGGGACAACCACTCCGGCGTCGGCGTCTCCGCGGCTGACCGCATCGCCGAGCTGATCGACCGAGGGGTAGTAGCCGGCGAGGCGAAAGCTCTTGCTCTCGGTCAGCGTGGAGATCAGTTCGCGGCTCTCCGGCGTGTGGCTGTCGTCCACCACGGCGAGACGCACGTCGGAGACATTGGCGCTGAGCGCGAAGCCGAAGAGCGTGAGCTGCAGCACCGGCGGCAGGATCAGAGAGAGTTGCAACCGGCGGTCGCGGCGAATCTGGTCGAACTCCTTCTTGACCAGGGCACGCATGCGGTAGCTGAAGAGGCGATTGAGGAGGTCTCTCATGGCTATGCCTTCACCTGCATGCGCCGCATGCCGCGCCACGCGAGCGAGTAGAAGATGGTCCCGATGATTCCGATGATGAGGACCTTGTACCAGACGGCGGGCCAGCCGCCGCCCTGCAGCAGGGCGTCGCGGACGATCTCGATGTAGTAGCGGCCCCAGACAAAGTTGGAGATCCAACGCAGGGCGATGGGAATGTTCTGGATGGGAAACATGAGGCCGGAGAGCAGAAAAACCAGCAAAAATCCGCCCAGCGCGACCGCCTGCAGGGCCGCGGTCTGGCTGGGAATGACCGCGCCGACCATGGTGCCGAACGAAGCCACGCAGAAGGTGTAGAGGATGGTGGCAAGGATGACAGGCGTGGGATCTCCGGCAAAGCTGAGGCCAAAGTAAGTGAACAGAAGCGAGGACATGACCAGTGCTTCGCCGAGCGCGACGGCCATGAACGCAAGAATCTTGCCCAGCAAAAACTCGTGCGCGGAGATGCTGGAGACGTAGACCTGAAGGATGGTCTTCTGCTCACTCTCCTTCGCCATGGCCAGCGCGGCCAGCAGCGGCGGGAACATGGAGATGGCGAGGACGAAGACTCCGGGGCCGTAGAACTTCTTCGACGAGAGGCCGGGGTTGAACCACAGGCGGAAGGCGGCCTGCACGGGCGCGGTCGCGCTGCCGCCGGCGAGCTGCCGGTTGTACGCGGCGGCGATCAGGCTACCGTCGCCGGCGACCAGCTTGGCGGTGTTCGCGTCGGACGCGTCCAGCATGAACTGCACGGGCGCCTGGACTCCGCGCGCCAGGTCGCGGCCAAAGTGGGGAGGGATGATGAGCACGGCGCGCGCGGCGTTGGAGGCGAGCGCCTCTTCGGCGGACTTGTCCACAGGCCACGCGATGACGTGGAAGGAGATGGAGGCGCGGAAGGCGTCGATGAAATTATTCGAGGCCGAGGAGCCGTCGAAGTCCTGCACCACGATGGGGAGATCGCTGACCGTGAGCGAGAGTGCCGTGCTCATCAGCAGAAGCATGACCACGGGAAGCAGCAGGGCGAGGGCGAGTGTGCGCCAGTCGCGAACGATCTGCGTCAGTTCTTTTCGCACCTGCGCGATAATTCGTCTCATTGCTGCTCCTGTTGCTTTCGCTGATCCTGGTTATTTCTCAATGGCCACCTTGCCTTCCAGGCGCGCCTTTTCCACGATGGAGATGAAGACGTCTTCCAGCGAGAAGCGGTCTTCGCGCGCGCTGATGACGTGCAGGCCGCTGGCTTCGAGCTGTTGCGTGGTCTGCCGGATGGCAACGTCCGGCGCGGCTTCGCTGATGAGGTGAAGACGCTTGCCGAAGAGCGAGACGCGCCAGCTTTCGCCGTTACGCTTGAGCAGGTCGACGGCGCGTTGCGGTTGGTCGACGATGAACTGGATTAAATGTCCGGACTGTTGGCCCTTGATGCCGCTGGGCGTGCCTTCGGCGACAAGATGGCCTGCGACCATCATGCCCAGGCGGTTGCACTGCTCGGCCTCTTCGAGATAGTGCGTGGTGACAAGGATGGCGGCGCCGCCGTCGGCGAGCCGGTTGATCATCGTCCAGAAGGCGCGGCGGGCAAGCGGATCGACTCCGGAGGTGGGCTCGTCGAGGAAGAGAATGTCGGGCTCGTGCATGATGGCGGCGCCGAATGCCACGCGCTGCTTCCAGCCGCCGGGCAGGCTGCCGGTGATCTGGTCCTGCTTGCCCTCGAGTCCGGAAAAAGACAGCACCCAGCGGATCTTCTCTTCGCGCTCCGCGTCGGGAACTCCGTAGACGCCGGCGAAGAAGTCGAGGTTCTGGCGGATCGACAGGTCGTCGTACAAGGAGAACTTCTGCGACATGTAACCAATGCGCTTGCGCACTGCCTCCGAGCGCAGGTCCTGCTGCGCGCCGGCCAGTTCGATGGTGCCGCTGGTTGGGTCGAGCAGGCCGCAGAGTATTCGGATGGTTGTCGTCTTGCCCGCGCCGTTGGCCCCAAGCAGGCCGTAGACCTCGCCGTTGCGAATCTGCAGGCTAACGTCTTTTACCGCAGTGAACTCGCCAAACTCCTTGACCAGATTGGTTGCGCCAATTGCGATTTGACCGCGTAGATCGCTGTGATCGTGACGCGCGGGGAACTCGGCTGTGTCTGCGCTTTGGCCTAACGCTCGCAATTGCGCGACGAAGGTATTCTCCAGCGTGGGTTGATCGACGTGCATCTCGTCGATGGAGAGTCCGGCGCGCGACAACTCTTCGGTGACTCGCTTCTGCTCCTTTTCCGGATCGCGGACAAGCAGGTCGAGCCGATCGCCGAAGCGCTGCACGTCCATGATGTCTTTACCAGGACCAGATTGCGCGGACAGAATCCTCTCCGTCTTGCGCAGGTCCGGCGTGCGCAGCTCGATGCGTTTTGCGTCGAGGCTGTCGCAGAGTTCATCCGCCGTGCCGATGCGAAGGATTTGTCCCTGATGCATGAAACCGATGCGATGGCATCGCTCCGCCTCATCGAGGTACGGAGTGGCAACGAGAATGGTGAGGCCCTCCGACGACAGGTGAGCGAGCACGTCCCAGAACTCGCGGCGCGAGACGGGATCGACGCCGGTGGTTGGCTCGTCGAGCAGCAGGATGTGGGGCTGCGGGACCAGCGCGCAGATCAGCGAGAGCTTCTGCCTCATGCCACCGCTCAACTTTCCGGCGAGGCGGCCGGAGAAGCGGTCCATGTCGAACATGCGCAGGTATTGCTGGCCGCGGTCGAGGATCGCCTGCGGGTCAATGCGGCGCAGATCGCCGCTGTAGCGGATGTTCTCGGCGACCGTGAGGTCGGGATAGAGGCTGAAGCTCTGCGTCAGGTAGCCGGTCTGCGAGCGCATCTCGCGCGCCGGGCGGCCGAAGATGTTGGCAACGCCGGAGGTCGCCTCCATCACGCCGGCGAGGATCTGAAAGGTCGTGGTTTTGCCCGCGCCATCCGGACCGATGAGGCCGAAGATCTCGCGCGGACGGACTTCAAAGTCGATTCCGCGCACGGCTTCGAGCGGGCCATAATGCTTCGTCAGGTTGCGAGCCTCAATGGCTGGCGGCACGGAGCTGCTCTGCGCGGCATCGCGTTGGACTACGCGGTCTGGAGTCGCGGCGATCACTTATGGCTGACCTTCGGCCAGGTGCTGCCCTCGACGAGGACTTCGCCATCGACGGGCATTCCGGGCTTGGCAAACCCGAAGCCGGCCTTCAGTTGCAGCTTGATGCCGACCACCTGCTTGATGCGGTCGTCGCGGAAGTATGTGTTCTCCGGCGTGAAGGTGGCCTGGGGATCGATGCGCGAGACATAGGCGTCGACCGGCTGTTGCGGGTTGGAGTCGAGATAGATGCGCGCGGACTGGCCGACTTTTACCTTGCCGATCTCGCCCTCCGGGACGAAGCCGCGCAGATAGACCTTGGTCAAATCCAGCAGCGTGATGATGGCGGTGCCGGCGGGGATGACCTCGCCGGGCTCGGCTGCGCGCGTCACCACGGTTCCGGTGAACGGCGCGCGAATGGTGAGATCGTTGCGATTGTCTTCCGCCTCGGCGAGCTGGGCACGGGCCTGTTGCGTTTGTGCGGATGCGCTCGCGATCTCTGCTTGCTGCTCGGCGATCTGGCGTTTCACAAGCGCGACCTGCGACTCGTGAATGCCGGGGTTGGCGAGCATTCCCTGCGCGGTGGTCAGTTCAGCCTGTGCGGCATCGACACGGCGCTTCGTCGCGGCAACCACGGCGGCCTGCTGATCGGCTGTGGCCGCAGCCTGTAGCCCCTGGCGCTCCGAAACCGCGCCGGACTTGGCGAGGCGCGTGTACGCCTCCTTGTCGAACGCGGCGATCTGATAGGCGGCCTGCTGCTGCACCAGGTCGGCCTGCGCGGCGGCCAGATCGGCCTCGGCCTGATGGACGTGGCCTTCGGTGTCGAACTTCGACTGGCCCACCTGCAACTTGCTCTGGTCCAACTGCTGCTGTAGAACTGCGATCTGCTGGCGCGAGGCCTCGCCTTTCGCCTCGGCAGCCGAGAGCGCGGCCTGCGCCTGGTCCTCGCGCGCGCGGATCTGCGCGTCGTCCAGAGTGGCGATCACATCGCCTGCGTTGACGCTGTCTCCCTCGCGCACGCGCAACTCCAGAATGCGCCCAGTGGTCTTCGCCGCCACGGCGGAGTCGTCGCCCTCGATGCGTCCGCTGACCGCGACAATGCTGGCGGGCAGCGCGGGCGTGGCGAAGAAGACGCGCCAAATGATAAGGCCCACAACAATCAGCAGCACTGCGCCAACGGCGATTCGTATGGTTCGGCGGCGTTTGCTGCTGGCCGCTTCGAGTGCGTCCTGCGTTGCGCTATCGGCAGCGCCTGGCGCGGCGTCCGGCTGGGTCTTTGGCTCGGCCTGCTGCGACAGGCCCAGAGGTGTGGGTTCGGTCATTTACTTGCCCTCGGTTTTACTGCTCGTTTGGTACTTTTGATGCTTCGCGCGGGAGTCATCGAGCGAAAATTCTGAATGTAGGAGAGTGAAAAGTCCGCGATGTGATCCGCGATTCGGTCCACCTGTTCCGGCGTCATCTTCAGTTCCGGCCATACGCTCTTCAGCAGCGGATCGGCAAAGTCGTAAACGACCATCTGCCCCATGGCGCTGACCACACAGAGGCGCGTCTTCTCATCGTCAGCAGGCAGACCGATCATTCTTCCGATGAGATCCAGCAGACGATTGGCGAGCGGGCGACCAATCTTGTCGATGAGTTGTCGCAGCGCGGGCGTTGGTTGCGCCAGCTCGTGGGCCAGGATTCGGAGGTGCCAGTTGGGACGGCCCCCTCGGCAGATATTGCGCATGCGGGCTCGAATCACATCCCGCAGAATCTCTTCAGGAGGCGCCAACCGGTCCAGAGCGCTCTGCACGGCCTCGTGCTTGGCCGTATGCAACGATTGCCGCACCACCTCGGTGTAGAGTCCCAGCTTGTCGCCGAAGTGATAGTTGACGGCGGCAACATTGGCCGACGCGGCGATGCAGATCTCGCGAATGGTGGCGGCCTGATAGCCGCGATCCGCAAAGATCCGCCCCGCAACGTCCAGCAGCTTCTCGCGCGTAGGGTCGGCATCCGCTGGTCGGCGGGTGCGCTTTGCTGCTTTTAACCCGGGGGATGAGCGATCCTTGTTCATATTCAAACATAAGTATGAAACACGTGTTTGAATTAGTCAAATGGAACGAGATGCAAGCAGGTGAATCCCACTCATGACGATGAAGCCGTCATGCATGGGGCACCCGGCAAACATTACTGCACACAATTAACCTGTGCTGCGAGTGAACCGAATTGGCCATCACTTCTGCGATAGCATTCAGTGGGTAGATATTTAGCCCCCTTGAATTGATAAAGAGTTAAAGTCTCTTTGCCTTCCACGAGAACATCGTAGTACCCATTCGTGATTCGACGCGTTTCGTGAAGTGACCCGGTCTCCGCAATGAGTTCCCGCCGAGAATCCTCGTCCAAGACGTCCCAACTGCAACCGGAACTCCCACAATCTTTTGAAACGGTAATGACTTGTCTCTGCCCCGCTGCATTCAACTGGACAGATGACTCTATACCAGATGAGTTTGGTGCGAGATCGGGTGTACCAAGCGCATCTGCAATGTCTTGTCGCAATCCATCGGTAGACCAACCGAATCGGGTAGACGCTGCCCTGCTAGGCTGAGATTTTATTGTGCAATTTCCTACTACGATACGTCCCATGACCTTCCCTCCACCTAAGCAGATCAGGTGGGGAATATCGCCGAGGCGTAGTGCCGCAGCCTTGTCTTCCTCCCCATAATCCAATATTGCAATAACGCCATCAACGTCAAAATAGTTTCGCAGTTGCAATATCGGCTTACCATCGGCACCTTTTCTAACTTTGACCACCATGCCATAAACCTCAAGGCTTTTCCCCTCATACTTAGAGTCTGCATTTAACTCATTTTCTTGATAGTCGGCAACCAGTTGGTCTATGCTTACCAGCAAAGGAGCAGCCTCTTTTTTCGGCGTTTCTGATACTTGAGTTGAACTCTGCTCGTCTGCATTGATAGGTATAGATATCCTGTCACTTGTTATGGCAGCGGGAGCTTGCTCAGTCGTGCCATTCTGATGGCTAGGCTTCGATTCAGTTATTGATAGATAAATGCAGACCAGTCCAATACATAGCAGCGCCGCAACGATCAACATCTTTTTTCGTTGTTGAATGCTCATGCAGCATCTCCCTGAGGTGGAGTACAAGTCTTCAATAATACCGAAGACCGGCTTTCTGGCAGCGTTATAGTTCCAAGGTATAACGAGTTCCTTTACTCTTTGACGTTGACGCCGAGGGCCTTCATCTTGCGGTAGAGGTGGCTGCGTTCCAGGCCGAGGGCTTCGGCGGCGCGGGTGACGTTGCCGCCGCATTCGTCCAGTTTCTTGAGGATGTAGTCGCGCTCGTAGGCCTCGCGGGCTTCGAGCAGGGTGGAGAACTCTTCATTGCGGGATGCGGACTTTGCGCTGTCGCGGCCACTCTCGCGGGCGGCCTCGCGCGAGACCAGCGGCGGGATGTGTTTGCGCTCGATGCGCTGCGACTTGGGATTGAGGATGAGCACGCGCTCAATGAGGTTGCGCAGCTCGCGCACGTTGCCCGGCCAGTGGTACTGGCGCAGGGCGTCGAGCGCGTCGGGGTGCATCTCGACGTGCGGCCGCCCATATTGCTGGCCGAACTCCTGTAGAAACTCCTTGACCAGCAGCGGAATGTCTTCCTTGCGCTCGCGCAGCGGCGGGACGAAAAACGGAATGACGTTGAGCCGGTAGAAGAGGTCTTCGCGGAAGTTGCCGCGCGCGATCTCCTCTTCCAGGTCCTTGTTGGTGGCGGCGATGACGCGCACATCGACGTGGATGGGGTGGGTTGCGCCGACGGGCAGAAAGCTCTGTTCGTCCAGCGCGCGCAGCACGCGTGCCTGCGTCTTGAGGCTCATGTCGCCGACCTCGTCGAGGAAGAGCGTGCCGCCGTCGGCTCGCTCGAACGTCCCGCGCTTTTCCGCGGGCGTGCCGGCTGGAGCGCCGGGCATGGCCCCGCGACGATAGCCGAATAGCTCCGTCTCGATGTGGTCCTCGGGGATGGCGGCGCAGTTCAGCTCGACGAAGACCCTGTCTTTGCGAAGACTCTCGGCGTGCATGGCGCGGCCGATGAGTTCCTTGCCCGTGCCCGATTCGCCGTAGATGAGGACGCGGCCGTTGGTGGGGGCCATCAGCTTGATCTGCTGGCGCAGGGCCTTCATGGGGACGCTGTTGCCGGTGACGCAGGAGCGGAAGGCGAGCTGGCGGACGAACTCCTGGTTGTCCACGCGCATCTGGCGCGCGCTGATGGCGTTCTTCAGCACGATGAGGGTGCGGTCGAGCGAGAGCGGCTTCTCCAGGAAGTCGTATGCGCCGAGCTTGGTGGCGCGCACGGCGGCTTCGATGGTGCCGTGGCCGCTGATGATGATGACCTCGGGCAGGTGCGCCGAATCCATCTGGCGGATGTCGGCGAGCGCGTCGAGACCGTCGCGGTCGGGCAGCCAGATGTCCAGCAGGACGACGTCGTAGAGGGCGTCGGCGAGCAGGGTGAGGGCTTCCGTCGCGGTGGCGGCGGTGGTAACGAGGTAGCCCTCTTCGCTGAGGATGCTATCCAGCGAGTCGCGGATTTCTGCTTCGTCGTCGACGATGAGAACGTGGTTCATGGGCTAGGTCCGAGGGTCAAGGTTCGAGGTTCGAGGTGCGTTGCGGTTTAGGAACTCGTGGTTACGGTGGTTGTGGTTGAGGCGTCAGGAGCTGGTTCGGTGTCGAGATTGGTGGCGGGGCGGAGTTCGATGATGAACTTTGCTCCGGCGGGGTGGTTCTTTTCGGCGCGGATGGTTCCCTGCTGCTCCTGCACGATCTTGGCGGCAATGGCGAGGCCGAGGCCGGTGCCGCGCTGCTTGGTGGAGAAGTAGGGCAAAAAAAGCCGCTCGCGCATCTCGTCGGTGAGGCCCGGGCCGGTGTCGGAGACGGTGAGCTCGACCATGCCGCTGGGCAGAAGCGAAGTGGCGATGCGCAGCTCGCGCAGGAGGGACTGCTGCATGGCCTCGGCGGCG
>PKWU01000074.1 GCA_003132145.1 Granulicella sp. | reverse complement strand
ACCATCTACAGGCACCCGGCGTAACTTCGCTTACTTCTTGGCGCAGCAGCAGGCGTCGGCGGCTGCGGTGGGGGAGCGCTCGGCGTAGACCTTCTGCGCGGCGATGAGGCCGTTGCCGAAGGCGAAGGCGGGCGATGGGAAGGACTTTGCGATGACCTGCTCGAGGGCGCCGATGAGCGCGATGGTGTCGAGGTAGTCGAAGTAGCCGAGGTGGGCGATGCGGAAGATTTTGCCCTTCATCTCTCCCTGGCCGTTGGCGATGATGGAGCCGAAGCGCGACTTGAGTTCCTTGACGACGACGCTGGAGTCTACGCCATCGGGAGCGATGACGGCGGTGGCGGCGGCGGCGGGGCAGGTGGGCGAGAAGAGCTTCATGCCGAGCGCGGCGACGGCGGCGCGGGTCATGGCGGCGATGGTTTCGGCGTTCTCGATGAGCTTCTTGCGTCCGGCGACGAGGTCACCGGCGGGGTTCTCCGGTGTGGCGGCCTGCTTGGCGATGTAGTCGAGCGCCGCGCCGAGTGCGGCGATGAGCGCGACGGCGGGTGTGTATGCGCTCTCGCCATTTTTGGAGTTCTTGCGCTCCTTGCGCAGGTCGAAGTAGTAGCGCGGGTTGTAGCTGGACTCCATGCGGTCCCATGCGCGCTGGCTTATCGCTAGATAGGCGAGACCGGGAGGGATCATTACGGCCTTCTGCGATCCGCCGATGAGGACGTCGATGCCGAGTTTGTCCATGTCGATGTGGGTGGTGCCGAGGCCGGTGATGGCGTCGACGACGAGCAGGGCCTCGGATTTTGTCTCCTTGAGCAGGCGGGCGACTCTTCCGAGGCAGTGGCGCGCGCCGGTAGAGGTTTCGGTGGCCTGCATGAAGACGACGCGGGTTTCGAGCCGCAGCGCGGCCTTGACGGCGTCGAGCGAGAAGGTTTCGCCGTAGGGCGCGGAGACGAGATCGACCTCGCAGCCGAAGGCCTTGGCGAGGCCGGCCCAGCGCTCGCCGAACTTGCCGGCGCTGAGGACGAGTACGCGGTCGCCGGGCGAGGTGAGGTTGGAGACGGAGGCCTCCATCGCGCCGGTCCCCGAACTGGAGAGGACGATGACGTCGTTGGTGGTGCCGACGAAGTCCTTCAGTTGCGCGAGGACGCGGCTGAAGATGGCGCGGAACTCTGGCGTGCGGTGGTGAATATCGGCCGCGGCCATGGCGAACTGGGCGGCAGGAAGCAGGGGCGTTGGGCCGGGGGTGAAGAGACGCGTCTTGAGGATCATGGGTCTATTGTAATGGAGCCGCGCGGCAGCGGAGTTGCGAGGGGACAGAGCAACCACGGATTTTCACGGACAAAACAATAACTGCGATTGTCTATCCATCCGAATTGATGCGTGGTTGGTTGCGGTGTGAACTATCTACTTTGCCAGCTCGGCCTTGACGAGTTCGGAGAGGAGCCGGCCGTCGGCGCGCAGGCCGGTGGCGAGGATTTGCTGCTGCGCGAGCTTCATGACGGCGCCCATCTCGCGCGGGGAGGGCTTGAGGCCGGAGCTTGCGGCGAGCTGTGCGACGGCAACGACGACGATGGCGCGGAGCTGCTCCTCGCCGGCGGCCTGTGGCATGTAGGCCTCGATCATGGCGATCTCGGCCTGCTCCTTGGCGGCAAGTTCGGGGCGATTGCCCTTGGTGAAGCTCTCGACCGACTCGCGGCGCTGCTTGAGGAGCGTGGTGAGGACTGCGGTCTGTTCGGCGTCGGTGAGCGGCTGGCGCTTGTCGATCTCCTTGGAGCGCAGGGCGGACTTGACCATGCGCAGGGTGGTGAGGCGATGCTCCTGGTGGGCCTTCATGGCGAGGATGATGTCCGCGCCGATCTTTTCTGCGATGCTCATTGCAAGTCTCCGTGCCGCGGGGCTTCCGCGAGATGCTGCGTCCTAATTATTGTACGAGCTTGCGCGGCGTGCGGCGTGCAGGGTGCGCGGTGCGCGATTGCGATAGGATTGAAGGTGAGGATATTTGCGCATGACTGAGATGAGCCGCCTTCGTTCTATGGGTGTCGCCGCTGTTGTTGCGATGACTCTGCCCTTCGCCGCCGCGCCGCTGATGGCGCCACTGATGGCACAACGGGCCGCGCCGCCGGGAACGGGCGAGACATTCAAGGACACTTCGATGCTGAAGCCTCCGGCGGGGGCGAAGATTGCAATCTACGAGCTGGAGGACCTGGAGTGCCCGGCGTGCGCGCACGCGTTCCCCATCGTTCATGCGGCGGCGGCGCATTACAACATACCGATTGTGCGCAAGGACTTTCCGCTGCAGCAGCACGTCTGGAGCTTCGACGCGGCGGTGTGGGCGCGGTACCTGCAGGACAAGGTGTCGCCGAAGACGGGGGACGAGTACCGCGGCGCGGTGTTCGCGGCGCAGACCGGCATCGCAAGCAAGGACGACATGCTGAACTTCACGCGGAGGTTCTTCCAGACGCATGGGCTGCAACTGCCGTTCGTGCCCGATCCTACGGGCCAGTTCAAGAAGGAAGTGGAGGCGGACCGGACGCTGGGCGAGAGGCTGGGAGTGCAGTACACGCCGGCGATCATCGTATGCACGCAACACGAATGGGTCCACGTGACGGACATCTCGCTGCTGTACCAGACGATCGACGAGCTGGAGGCGAAGGTTGCGGCAGAGGCTCCGGTGAGGAAGCCTGTCCACCATTAGAGTCGCGTCAAAAGAACGCGGTGAACTCCGAAGCAGGGATGGGTTCGCGGCGGTTGGAGGCGACAAGATGTTGCGTAGCGTGAGCCGTGCAGCAGGGGCGGCGATGGTGGCGCTGTGCTGCTGGGGCGCAGGGTGCGCGGCGCAGGTGGGCCGGGTGTATACGGCGGCCGACTACGCGCAGGCCGAACGCTTCATGGACTACAACGTGCAGCCGCTGGTCACCCACTCGGTGGAGCGTCCTGTGTGGCTGGGCGATGGGCGGTTCTGGACCCGCGATGCGGGGCCGGACGGCGTGACGTTCATGCTGGTGGATCCGGCGAAGGGGACGAAGGGTGCGGCGTTCGACCAGGGCAAGGTTGCGGCGGGGCTGAATGCGGCGATCAAGTCTGGCAAGCTGACACTTACTATGAGCACCGCGCTGGATGCGGACCATCTGCCGATCGACGATTTCACGCTGGAAGATGAAGGACGCGCCGTATTGCTGACGATGGGGCGCAGGCTGGTGCGCTGCGAGCTGATTGGCAAGGGTGAATGCAAGGCTGACGGCGATTTGTTCGGGGGCGGCGCGGGCGTGAGCTACGACATCTCTCCTGATGGCAAGACGGCGGCGTTCATTTGCGCGAACAACCTGTGGGTGCGGGATGTGAGGAGCGGGCGGGAGACGCAGTTGACCACGGACGGCGCGGCGGAGTTCGGCTACGCGACGGACAACGCGGGATGGACGCACAGCGACAGGCCGATCCTTGTGTGGTCTCCGGACTCGAAGAAGATCGCGACGTTTCAGATGGACCAGCGCAAGGTTGGGGAGATGACTCTGGTCTCGACTGCGGTGGGACATCCGGTGGTGGAGACGTGGCGCTATCCGCTGGCCGGAGACAAGGACGTGGCGGCGATCGAGCGGGTGATTGTCGACGTGGACGCGCGCAAGGTGGTGCGGCTGAAGATGCCGCCGGACGAGCATCGGTCGAGCCTGTGCGACGACGTGAGCTGCGCCGGAGGACACGGCTGGGACGACGTGCAGTGGAGCGAGGACGGGACGCATGTGGCGTTCGTCTCGACCTCGCGGGACCACAGGCAGGAGTGGATGCGCGTGGCCGATGCTGCCACGGGAGAGGTGCGCGAGGTGCTGAGCGAGCGGGTTGCGACGTACTTTGAGAGCGCAGACAACCTGGATAGCGGGAAAGGCACGGTGAACTGGAGGGTTTTGTGGGGATCGAATGAAGCGCTGTGGTTCAGCGAGCGCGACGGCTGGGGGCAGATCTATCTGTACGACCTGACGACGGGCGGGCTGAAGAACCAGATCACGCGCGGCGAGGGCAATGTGACCGGGGTACTGCACGTCGATGAGAAGGTGCGGGCGGTCTATTTCCTCGCGGTGGGGAAAGAGGCGGGACGCGATCCGTACTACGCGACGCTCTATCGCGTGAACTTCGACGGAACGGGGATGAAGCTGCTGACGCCGGAGGACGCTGATCACGCGGTGACGTTCTCGCCGGACGGGCGTGAGTTTGTGGATGTGGCTTCGACGCCGACGAGCCCGCAGACGACGGTGGTCCGCGACGACGAGGGAAACGTGGTGATGAATGTGGCGCGGGAGGACATCTCGAAGCTGCGTGCGACGGGTTGGAAGCCGCTGACGCCGATCACGGTGAAGGCACGCGACGGCAAGACGGACTTGTATGGATTTTTATTCAGGCCGACGAAGTTCGATGCGGCGAAGAAGTATCCAGTGATCGACCGCGTCTATCCCGGGCCGCAGACGGGGTCGTGCGGCAGCCGGAGTTTTAGCGTTGCGCACAAGGACATGCAGTCGCTGGCGGAGCTGGGATTTGTGGTGGTGTGCATCGACGGCATGGGAACGGCGGGGCGGTCGAAGAGCTTCCACGACGCGCTCTACGGCAACATGGCGGACAACACGATTCCCGACCAGGTGGCCGGGATCAAGCAACTCGCTGCGCGCTACGCTTGGATCGACGTGGAGCGCGTGGGGATCTACGGGCACTCGGGCGGCGGCGCGGCGACTGCGGCGGCGATGTTCCACGCGCCGGAGTTCTTCAAGGTGGGCGTCAGCGAGAGCGGCAACCACGACAACCGCGAGTACGAGGACGACTGGGCGGAGAAGTGGATCGGGCTGCTGACGACCAACGCGGACGGGACGACCAACTACGACAGCCAGGCGAATGAGAACTTCGCCAAGAACCTGAAGGGGCGGCTTCTGTTGATCCATGGGACGATGGACGACAACGTTCCGCCGAACAACACGCTGCTGGTGGTGGATGCGCTGATCAAGGCGAACAAGGACTTCGACCTGCTGATGGTTCCCAACGCGCCGCACGACTACGGCTCGGCGACTCCGTATGTGACGCGGCGGCGATGGGACTACTTTGTGCGCTATCTGGCTGGCGGCGTTCCGCCGGTTGAGTACCAGATGAAGCCGTACGCCGAACAGCAGGCCGTGTTGACGTGGTTCGGCGAACAGTGAGACACAGCCGCATCACCGCGCGATGAGCGGGAGGGCGGCGAGGCAGGCCATTGCTTGTGCGGCGAGGACCGCGCCGGTGAGCAGGAGGAAGAGCTTGCGGTAATGCGTCTCCAGCGCGTCGGCGAAGACCCCGCCGATGAAGGTGAAGAGAAATGGCAGCGCCCACAGCAATGGCGCGCTGACGGTTTGCGTGGTGATGAGCGGCGCGAGCGCAAATACGATCAGAAGCGGTGTGGTGTTGCCGAAGTAGCGGCTGCGGCGCACACAGCAGTAGAGCAGAGCGGCAACGGCGAACGCGGTGAGGATGGGAAGGTTCGCCATGCTGCCGGCGAAGCCGCGGTTGAGAACGAAGCTGCGAACGCCCGCGAGCGAGAACCAGAAGCGCGCCGCTCCGCCGGTGAAGACGTAGCTGAACGCGGCTGGGCGGAATCCGTAGAACGCGAAGAGGATTGCAAGCGCGCCGATGACGGTGACGAGAAGTATCTGCATCACATAGCCGCGCCGTTTCTGGGCGAGGTAGAGCATGAAGACCAGCGCGGCGACGAAGCCCGCGATGGCGGCGAGCAAATGCGCCGCCGCGGTGAAGCCGAGCGCGATGGTGAGCAGCGCGATGCGCGGACGCCACCTGCGGCGCGGCCCCTGCATGGCGTGGGCGACGCCGATGGCGGTGTAGATGAGTCCGTAGAGTCCCCACATGGCGAGGACGTCGTTGTTCGGCGCGACCGCCATGCGGACGACCGCGGGGCAGAAGCAGTAGAGGCCGAGCGCGAAAAAACCGCCCTCGTTGCCGAAGAGACGGCGCGTGACCCACCACAGGCCTCCGCCCAGCAACAGCGCGAAGAAGACAAACGGCAGATGGATGTGATAGACGACGAATACCAGTTGATGGCGCGACTCCCATGTGGAGCCGCTGAGCGAGCCGCCGGGGTAGAGGCGGTTGGCGGGGGCGCGGAAGTGATCGACCCCGAGCAGGGAGAGGCGCTCGAGGGTGAGGGGAAGGCCAGCCACGCGGTAGGCGAATGTGCCGTCGCCGTTGAGGTTGCCGCAGGTGGTGAAGTATCCGGCGAGGGGCGAGGGACGCTCCCACATCTCGCGTCCGCAGCGGGCGAAGCGGTAGTCGGCGGTGGAGAGCTGCTGGTGGCCGACGACCCAGAGGCACTGGGCGAGGAAGGCCAGCAGGAGAAGCGCGGCAAGACGCTGCGGCCGCCCGATGTGGATGCGCGGGAGGGTCATGCTGCGATGGCTGGCGGACCGGTCTTCACGCTCGTCTGCGCTCTCCTGTGGCTGGCTGCGATGGGGAAGACCGGGTGCGAGCAGCCGTTCCTGACCCGATTCGAGTGTATCGCGCGAGCGGGGCGACACTTGACGAGAAAAAGAAAAAAATATTTGATCTTAAAATATCTAAAATCAATGAGTTATCAAATTTCTACCGCCAAGGTCTTCGATCCAAACGGGATATAGCCTATCCATAAGATTCTACTGGACTTGCATTGCAGCGATTGGGGCTGAGAATGCGCGGGTCCTTTTGCCTCCTGCTTTAATTATATCGGGTTGGAGGGGGTAAAGATGCCAACTATTTTTGTGGGCTAAGAGATTGCGATTATTGAAGTTAGGTGATTTTGGAGGGGGTGAGGGGCTTGACATGCGGATTTGCGGGGAAAAACGGGGAAAGATTTTTAGGGGCTGCGGATGGGTCGGGCCTTCAGCCCTAGGGTGTCTGGCCGGATGCTGACCTAGGGCCGCATCCCAGGCTGGTATGGGACGGACCTTCGGCCCTGTTGATGCTGTGTTCGCAAACCCACATCTCAAAAACGAGCTGTTTGGCACCCTAATTACTTAGTGGGTTGTAACGCTTGGTTGATCGGAATTATTGAAGAAGTCAAGGGTCAGGTCGACAGTACCGGCAGACTTATCCTTGGCAGGGTTGTAGGTAAAACTGTAGCCGCTCAGAGACGAGTCCACGCGCAGCTTGTTGCTGAGGGCTGAGATGGCCAATTCGTCAAATGTATCTCCGGGCTGTAGGCCGAGCATCCTGCGCGCCTTACTCTCCTGACCGGCATCGAGGTTGTGGATGGTCAGACTGCGCAGATGATAGAGCGGCCCCGGGGTGACGGTGAGGTGATACGAGACGAGGGCATGTTCGCGATCGAGGATGGGAGGGTCTTCGATGGCGACACCAGCGTAGCCACTGTGCTCGTACAGGCTCCGCAATTCTCCCGGCACCTCTGCCCAGGGGTTGGGAATCGCGACATCGCCAGGCTTGGTCTTGATCAATGATGAAAGATCGCGGCCATTCAACAGCGGACCCCCATCCGCGGTTATGGCTGCGATATGGTATTGCGAACCGGGAGTTGTGGCGACAATAAGATTGACAAAATAGTGTTCGCCTTCGTGGCGAGGTTTGTCGTGACCAACTTCGGCGTGAGCTTCCAGATAACCATCCTGCCGCAGTTGCTCTTCGACCTCCCTACGCGTGTTCCAATCGTACCTAGTTGAGTATTTTCTACCTTGCGTGCGTTTGAGCGACTGGTTGAGTGCGTCTATCTCGGCATCAGGAGCGCCAGAGACGATCACATGATCCACGAGTATCTGCGGGTTCAGAATACTGAAAACGATGGCCGGCCCTGGCGCTTCCGGTACACGCTCGACCGTGAGTTCGAACGGAGAGGGATCCTCGCTCATTACATCTGCAACGATTCCTTTTTCTCGCAGGAGGGTCTTAAGTGCATCGCGCAGTCGGGATTCTGTAGCGTTTGTGGGTGTGATTTCGTCGCCAAGGCCAGGGATTCGCTTCTTGAGTTGCGCGCGCAGATCGTCGTCACTCCACCAGACGAAGTTGCTGAAAGCGTATGGCAGATGTGTTGGTTTACTTGTCGAGGGCATTGCCGATTGGGCGTGACCGGCTACTGTGAGGCTGAGAGCGAGAGCCGCCACGACAAGCTGGCGGCTGAATCGCCGATCAGAAGTGCTGCAGAGCATGTTGGGCCTCAGCCTCAGTATATGGCTACAAGCTGTCGAGATTTAACTATCCACTTCAAGGAAGAGGGACTCGATTTCGAGCCAGTTGTGGACGCGGCGGAAGCCGGTGACGGCGGCGTTGTGGGGTGCGTCGTAGAGGATTCCGGTGCCGGAGAAGCGGCGGAGCTGGCGGGGGTTGTCGTCGATGAGGTAGTCGGCGCGGAGGATGGACTTGTCTCCGCAGAAGACGATGTTGGTGGAGGGGATGGTGGGGAAGTGGCGCTCCAGCCAGCGGTACTTGGCGTTGAAGGAGGTGGGGACCTCCATGGCGGCGGAGGCGATGAAGATTTCGAATTGCTGCTGGAGGCGGCGGAGAACGCGCTGCGCGTCGGGGATGACGTCGAGGACGTCGAAAAAATCATCCGAGCGGAGATACTCTTCGAGGCGGGGATGGCGGTCGATGGCGACGACATCCCAGATCCACTTGCCGCGCAGGTCGGCCTTGGTGATGTTGCCGTTGTAGTCGCGGTTGTAGCGGGTGAGGTGCTCGGCGACGGTGTCGGCGATGACTTCATCCATATCAACGGCAATGCGGGGTGGGGTGAGTGACTTCTTCATCTGCTTCTATTATGCAAGCATCGACAAGATATAGATCGGGCCTTCAGCCCTCAGGCACTTGTCTGGGCCTCGTTCCTGGGGCTACGCCCCAGGCTGGTATGGGGCGCGCCGTTGGCGCTTGCTCATCTCAGAGGGAGCGGACGATCTGGGCGGCGATGGATTCGACCTGGACGGTGGGGCGCTGGGGGCTGTCGCGGGCGGGATCGTAGTAGAGCAGGTGGCCGCAGTTCTCGCAGGTCATCAGCGTCTGGCTGGAGGGGGAGTCGGCGCTGTTGTCGCGCAGGTCGTTCCATCGCTGCGGGCGGAGCATCATCTGGCAGGCGGAGCACCTCTGGTTGAGGGCCTGGGCGACGGCTGTTCCCTTGGAGTGGCTGATGCGGTCGTAGGTGGAGAGGGAGTCTTCGCCGGTGTCGCTCTGGGCGATCTGGGTGCGCAGGGCGGCGCGCAGGGCGTCGACTTCGGCGAGGGCGGCGCGGTCGCGGGCGAGGAGTTCATGGATGCGGGCGCGCTCGCGCTCCAGGGTTGCGGCGGCGTCGGCGACGGCCTGGTCGGCGAGGGCGAGCTGGGCATCGAGGGCTTCGCCGCGCTCCATGCTCTCCAGCTCGGCGTCTTCCAGGCGGTTGATCTCGGCGCGGGCGAATGCGGCCTCGTGCTCCAGCGCGGTGACCTGGACGGTGTTGGTGGCAGCGTCGATCTTCTTCTGGGTGCGGGCGAGCTTCTGTTTCCGATCTGCGATCTCGGACTCCTGGCGGCGGCGCAGGGCGTCTTCCTTGGCGATGAGGTCGAGGACGACGGCGCGCTGGCCGACGGTGGCGGCGGACTTGAGTTCGAGCGTGGCGAGCTGGCGGGGAAGCGCGGCGATCTGGTCGCGCAGCCGCTTTGCCTCGATGTCGTGCGTCTGCAGGACGACGAGCCTGGCGAGATCCGGATGCATGGAGTGCCCTCCCAAAGACTGCTGTCCGCGCCAGACACGCGGACGCGCAAGGTGCGAATGGCGGAGAAGTTCGAGTCTAGCACGGACCCGGCCAGAATGGCCCCGCGCGCCAGAATGGGAGACTGGTTACCAGAGTTTTAGGGGGAGCTTACTTCTTTGTGGTTTTGCACCCACTCGGGCGATGTAATCTACAATATAAACTTGTTGAATTGTATTAATTGCATTACTTCTCCTGTTTTACAGCCTGCTTTTTGGGGCTTACGGTCTGTGTGCAACCAGCACAAGGGGTTTTTCCTTGGCACCCGTGAAACTGCTTCTCGTTGATGACGACACAACGGTCCGGACCGGACTGGGGGCCGTCCTCGAGGCGCACGGATATATAGTCACGACCGCGTCGAGCGTGATGGAGGCGTTGCGGCACATCGCAAGCGAGAGCTTCGACGTGCTGCTGAGCGACCTGCACATGCCGGGCGACGGGGATGGGTTGATCGTGGCCGGGGCGATGCGGCACGCCAATCCAAAGGCAGCGACCCTGCTGATAAGCGCCAACCCCGACATGACGAAGGCCACCGCTGCAATTCTGCGACAGGTGGACGAGATCGTCCTGAAACCGGTGAATGCCGGGACCATCGTTCAGGCGATCCGGCAGCATCTGGTGCAGGAGAAGCCGTCGCCGCGCAGCCTGACCATCGAGGCTGCGGCGACCGTGCTGGAACGCGAGAGCGCATCGGTGACCCAGGCGTGGCTGCAGGCCATGAAGGAGACAGGCGGGCTGACGGACGTGTCCATCACGGAGGAAGAGCGGTGCGATTACCTGCCCGACGCGATCGACGAGATTGTGTACCGGCTGCGCTATCCGCAGCGGCTGGGATCGATGACTCTGTTCTCCATGGCGGCGCTGCAGCATGGCGCGCGGCGGCGACGGCAGGGCTTCGCTGCACCAGTGCTGGTGGAAGAGGCGCGGGCGCTGCAGGTGGCGCTGTTCCAGGCGGTGCAGGACAATCTGGACCTGATCGGCGTGGGGCAGTTGCCGGGGACCCTGATGGTGATAGCGGACGAGGTGAATGCGCAACTGCTGCAAAGCCTCTCGGGCTACGAGAATGAGAAGCCCGTCGCCTTCGCGCAGGACGACCGGCCAGCGCGGGAGTGGGAGACGAATGAAGGTGAGACAGGCCGAAGGCAGGAGATTGCGGAATCCACGGTCAAGGTGCCCGAGGCGGCCATCTTTGTCCGCAAGTATATGGGGAACCGGCCACAATCGTAGAACCAAAATTGCAGCCATGAGCAGCGCGGCCCTGCGGATCGGCGCGGTCCTGCGGATAGAGAACGCGGGGGCCACAGATGCCTCCGCAGCGGTGCGCGGCGAGGTGCCCCATTGCACGCACTACGCGCCTTACCTGGACAGAATCCTGTATTATGGAGAAGATGGCCCGCAATTTGGGCGTGAGTTGACAAAAAGGAGAACCAGCATGGCAGAGAAAATGAAGAAGGCAAAGACCCCAGCGAAGCCTCGGACAAACGTGGCTTCGGCCGGGATGATCGCGGCGAAGAAGGCGACGGTTGCTAAACCGATGATAGCGAAGACACCAACGCACGAAGAGATCGCGCGGCTGGCGCATCGCTACTTTGTGGAGCGCGGCGGGAAGAATGGTGCGGACCGGCAGGATTGGTTGCGTGCAGAACGAGAGCTAAAGGGCGCGTGAAGCGGGTTCTGGGCATGACGGTGGCAGGGCTGATGGTGGCGCTGGCGGTTCTCTATGTGGGGGACTGGGCGGTGTGGCGGGTGCGAGTGGCGCGGGGCGGCGGGATGGGCACGGTGGTGGTGAGCAGTATTGTGGTGATGCCGCTGAAGGACAATAAGGAAGAGTACGACTGGGGCGGAACGGCAGATGCGAGTTGCAGCCGGTCCATCTTTCCCCAGGCCGGAAGCGGGGCGTGCTGGTGGCTGCGGCGGCATAATGTGGTCTTCGAGCGGTGAGTTGCGCGGGAGGGGCGAACTTCTAGAACAGATTCAGTGATCGTCCGATGCTCGCTTCAACGAAGGCATACCCCAGGGGAGACCCGAGGCTAAAGCCTCGGGCTACCAGCCCCTTTTCTTTTGTGTAGCTTGAGAGGGCCAAGGAGACCCAAGGCTAAAGGCTTGGGCTACCAGCCTTGGCGTACCTAGATGTGAAGTTTCAATAGGTTGTTGTCCATTCGGTCGAGAACTGGGAAGCTGAAGTTGCGAACAAGCAACCTCTCAGGAGACCGAATGGACTATCACTATCATGCTCGACTGACGATTGTTGGTCGAGAGCAGCTTGCGAAGGATGTTTTAGAGGGCCGGCTGAGCCTGCGCGAGGCCGCGGCCGAGTGCAGGCTCAGCCGGCAGACGGCGGCCAAGTGGGTTCGGCGCTATCGCGACGAGGGCGTGGCTGGGCTCGTGGATCGCTCCTGCCGCCCGCGCCGCTCACCGCGCCAGACGCCGGACGAGTTGGTCGCCCGCGTGGAATCGCTGCGCCGACTGCGCTGGACCGGGGTACGGATCGCGCTCGAATTACATCTTGGCGCGGCCACGGTCAGCCGCATCCTGCGCCGACTGCGGCTCAGCCGGATCCGCGATCTGGAGCCGCGCCCGCCGGTCATCCGCTACGAACACGCCGAGCCGGGCGACCTGCTGCACTTCGACATCAAGCGCCTGGTGCGCATCCAGCGACCCTCGCACCGCGTCACCGGCGACCGCCGCGACGGAGTCAAGGGCATCGGCGCCGAGTTCCTCCACATCGCCATCGACGACCACTCGCGCATCGCCTTCACCGCAATGTACCCGGACCAGACCGAGTCCAGTTCGACCCACTTCCTCTACTCGGCCATCGCCTGGTACGCGCGGCTGGGCATCGGAATCCGCCGCGTGCTCACCGACAACGGGCGTTGCTACACGGCGCAAAACTTCCGCCAAGCCTGCCAGCAGCTCGGCATCCAACCGCGCCGCACGCGGCCCTACACGCCGCGCACAAACGGCAAGGCAGAACGCTTCATCCAAACCGCCATCCGAGAATGGGCCTACGCGCGAACTTACCAGAACTCGCAGGAACGAACCAAAGCCCTGCTATCCTTCAACCACCAATACAACTGGCATAGACCACACGCCAGCCTAAAACAAAAACCGCCCATCAGCAGAGCTCGCCTCGATGACAACAATCTCTTGATGCACCACATCTAGAAGCAACGGCTTCACCTCCTGAACTCAGAGGCTTACAGTAACGATAAAATGGCTTTATGCGCGCGGGGTGGGGTTGGGTGAGGTGGATGGGAGCGGATAGCTTGCCTGGACCAGGGCGAGGGCCTGCTCGGGTGTGGTGATGGAGCCTTCGAGCTGGGCGTCCTCAGCGAGCGCAAGCATGGGTTTGAACTGCGGGGAGGGACGGTAGCCGGCGGCGATGAGATCGCGCCCGGTGAGGAGCGGGGCGGGGCGGAGGTCGGGTGCGGGCTCGGCCTGGAAGTGGGCGCGGGCGAAGTTGTAGCAGGTGAGGTCTCCGTGGGATGAGAGGGCGTCGAGGCGGTGCAGCGCGAGATGCTCGTCGAAATGGGGCAGGCGGAGGAAGCGCTTGAGGGTGGATTGCTTCATCTGCAAGATGTCGCCGAAGCGCATGTGGTTGGCGACCAGGGAGAGGATTTGAGCGGTGTCGTCGCCTGAGAAGCGGAGGCGGGCGAGGATGGTCTCACTGATGCGGACGCCGACCTCGACGTGGCCATTGAAGCGGATGCGGTCGGGCTTTTCATCGCTGCCGGGGACGGCTGGTTTGGGTGGCTGGTAGGTGGCGGGCTTGCCGATGTCGTGCAGCAGCGCGGCCCATGCGAGGGTTGGCGAGATAGGTTTGGCGGGAGACGAAGGCTGTTCGAGGGCTTGCGTCCCACCCTTTCGCGATGAGGCCGCGAAAGGATGGGGCACCCGAGCACTTCGTGCCGTTCTCGACGCTTCGCGTGAAAACAAAGACGAATCTGATTCTGGCCCGAATTTTTCCAGCATGAGCATGGTGTGGATCCAGACGTCGCCCTCGGGGTGGAACTCGGGCGGCTGGGCTACGCCGCGCAGGCGGACGACTTCGGGGAGGACCTGGGCGAGGAGGCCGAGATTGAAGAGCAGCTCGAAGCCGCGGCGCGCGCCGCCCTCGGTGAGGATGCGGGTTAGCTCGTCGCGGATGCGCTCGGCGCTGACCTGATGGATTTCGGCGGCGTGGCGGCGGATGGCGGCGGAGGTGGCGGCGTCGATCTGGAAGTCGAGGCGGGCGGCGAAGCGGACGGCGCGCAGCATTCGCAGCTTGTCCTCGGCGAAGCGCAGGGAGGGGTCGCCGATGGCGCGAATGATGCGGGCGGCAAGGTCCTGACGGCCGTGGACGAAGTCGAGCGTGGCGCGCGCGGCGTCGCCTGCGGAGTCGAATGCGATGGGGTCGAGGAGCATTCCGTTGATGGTGAAGTCGCGGCGGAGGACGTCTTCGCGCGGCGAGGTGGAGAAGCGGACGGCATCGGGGCGGCGGCCATCGGAGTAGGCGCCGTCGTTGCGGAAGGTGGCGACCTCGGTGGCGATCTCGGCGTCGTCTATCGTCTGGCAGACGAGGACGACGCCGAAGTGCGCGCCGACGGTGAAGGTCTTGGGGAAGAGGGCGACGATCTCGCCGGGGGTGGCGGAGGTGGCGACATCGAAGTCCTTGGGCGCGAGGCCGAGCAGGAGATCGCGGACGCAGCCGCCGGCGAAGAAAGCCTGATGACCGGCGTCGCGCAGGCGGCGGGCGATGGCGAGCGCGGCGCGATGCGGCGAGTTGGAGTGTTGGTCGGCCTGCATTTCCCTATGATAGAGAGATGCAGGTGGTGAGCGCGAGAGAGATGCGGAGTGGCAGCGGACTTATTTTAGGGATTGAGAGTTCGTGCGACGAGACGGCGGCGGCGGTGGTGCGCGCGGGCGGCGAGGTGCTGGCGAATGTGGTGGCGTCGCAGATTGCGCTGCACGCGAACTACGGAGGGGTGGTGCCGGAGCTGGCTTCGCGGGAACACTTGCGGAACATTGTTCCGGTGGTGCGGGCGGCAATGGCGGAGGCGGGGCTGGGGTTTGCGGATTTGGATGCGATTGCGGTGACCGAGGGGCCGGGGCTGGCTGGCGCGCTGCTGGTGGGGATTACTTACGCGAAGGCGCTGGCGCTGGGGGTGGGCAAGCCGCTGATTGCGGTGAACCATCTGGATGGTCATATTCATGCGGTGCTGATGGAGGTTCGGCAGAGAGAGAAGGCGATGGAGATGCCGATGCTGGCGCTGGTGGTGAGTGGCGGGCATACGCATCTTTATCTGTGTACCCAGGTCTCAGAAGCGAGACGTGCCGCCCCAGCGAGCAAAGATCGCTCGCCGGGGACCCCGCCTGGGGCACCCGGTACTTGGCGGTACAGGAATGTGGGGCGGACGGTAGACGATGCGGCGGGCGAGGCGTTCGACAAGGTGGCCAAGCTGCTTGGGCTGGGGTATCCCGGCGGGCCGTGGATGGACGCGCTGGCCAGGAGCGGGAACCCGCGGGCGGTGGAGTTTCGGTTTGGGCAGATCAAGGCGCGGAGGGTTGGAACAAACAACGACAGTGCGCCGGTCGCTCTGAGCGGTGTACCTCCCACCCTTTCAGCAGAAGACGCTGAAAGGATGGGGCACCCGAGCGTTGTTGCTTCCAATGACCGGGAAGTGCAGCACTTTGATTTTTCGTTCAGTGGGATCAAGACGGCGGTGCTGCGGTACATCCAGGCGCATGGGATGGGAGAGCGCGTGGAGGCTCGGCGGCGGGCGTTGGCGGAGGCGCTGAAGGCGAATCCGGCGATGCGACCGGCGGACGCGTTGCGGGAGCTGCCGGAGGTGTTCGACCGGCAGACGTTGGATCTGATTGCGAGCTTTCAATACGCGGTGGTGGGGAATTTGATGCGGCAGACGTTTGCGGCGGCGGAGGCGCTGGGGGCGCGGGGGATTGTGGTATCGGGCGGCGTGTCGGCGAACAGCGAGCTAAGGCGGCGGTTTGAGGAAGAGGCGGCGCGGCGCGGACTGCGGGTGGAGTTTCCGTCGCTGACGATGTCGACCGACAACGCGGCGATGATTGCGGCGGCGGCATGGGGGAAGTTTTGCGCGGGGGAGTTTGCGGCGGAGGGATTGGTGGCTACGCCGCAGTTGAAGCTGGGGTGAGAAGTGTGTTGTCCGTTCTCCGTTCAGTGCTTATGTGTCCAGATAGGCTCAGCGAGACTGTAGAATCTTATGGGAACAAATAAGAGAAAGAGCAGACTGCACCGTGGCTTACGCCCGGCTGCGGCGGGACGAGTGAGCGCAAGTGGCGGCGTTGGAACTGTTCAATACATTGAGCGGGAAGGTGGAGCGGCTGGAGCCGGTGGGCGCGCCGGCGCTGCGGATGTATGCCTGCGGGCCGACGATCTACGACTACGGGCACATTGGGAACTTCAGGACGTTTCTGCATGTGGACGTGCTGCGGCGGTTTCTGCGCCAGCAGGGCGTGGCCGTCGAGCATGTGATGAACGTGACGGACGTGGACGACAAGATCATCCGCAATGCTAAGGCCGCGGGAAAGCCGATTGCCGAGTACACGGCGCGCTTCGAAAAGGCGTTTTTTGAAGATATGGAGGCGCTGGGGATCGAACGGCCGGAGCATGTGCCGCGCGCCACCGAGCACATTGCGGAGATGGTGACGCTGATCGAGCAGCTGGCGGCAAAAGACATTGCGTACCAGACGGAGGATGGGAGCTGGTACTTCCGGATTGCGCGGTTTGCGGAGTACGGGAAGCTGTCGAAGAAAGACCTGGAGGGGATGGAGGACGGCGCGCGGGTGGACGCGGACGAGTACGAGAAGGACGCGGCGCGCGACTTTGCGTTGTGGAAGGCGGCGAAGGAGGGCGAGCCGAGCTGGCAGACGGTGCTGGGCGCGGGACGGCCGGGGTGGCATATCGAGTGCTCGGCGATGGCGACGGCGATATTGGGCGAGAGCTTCGACCTGCACGCGGGCGGCGAAGACCTGATGTTTCCCCACCACGAGAACGAGATTGCGCAGTCGGAGGCGGCGTCGGGGCGGACATTTGCGCGGCACTGGATGCATGTGCGCTTCCTGCTGGTGGAGGGGAAGAAGATGTCGAAGTCGCTGGGGAACTTTTATACCCTGCGCGACCTGCTGCTGAAGGGACACAGGGCGTCGGCGATCCGGTATCTGCTGCTGTCGGTGCCCTATCGGCATCAGATGAACTTCACGTTTGAGGCGCTGGGGGCGGCGACGAATGCGATTGAGCGGCTGCGGACCTTCCATCAGCGGATGCTGCGCGGCGGGTTTGCGGCGGGAGTGGTGGACGCGACGGTGACGGCTGCGACGGCAAAGTCGGCGAGCGAGTTTACGGCGGCGCTGGCCAACGATCTGAATACGGCCGAGGCGGCGGCGGCGATCAGTGAGATGGTGCGGGCGGCGAACTCGGCTGCGGACGCGGGGACGCTGGGTGGGGAGAATGCGGCGGAGGTGCTGCGCGTGCTGATGCTGTTTGACGAGGTCTTCGCGGTGCTGGAGGACCGGGACGAGGAGCTGACGCGGGCGGCGCTGAAGTGGGCGGAGGCGGAGGGGCGGACCAAGGATGCTGCGCCGGAGCTGGTATTGAAGCTGGCGTTGAGCGACGCGGAGATTGAGGCGTTGGTGGAGGAGCGGACCGAGGCGAAGAAGGCGCGGAACTTTGCGCGGGCGGACGCGATCCGGGCAGAACTGCTGGCGAAGGGTGTCGTGATTGAGGACTCGAAGGACGGGGCGCGGTGGAAGAGGAAGTAAAGACGTGCAGGGGCCCGAAATGGATACTTACGATCCGATGGACAAATGGCGATCGCTTAGACAACGAAGTTTCAAAGAAATCCTTTTGTATATAGCAGTAAGCTCTCTGATCATAGCGGCAATATTCGGCATGTTTGCCATGGGCTTGAGTTGGGATGCCTTCGCGAAATGGATCGGCCTTGCGATTTTTACAGCCATCCCTTTTGGGTACTTCGTCTCAGATTCTCGCGCGCTTTGGAAAACGAAGACTTTCTGGGTATTTACGGTGGCCTGTCTTTTCGTCCACTGTGCCGCGTGGACCATTATTCTCGTTCGCGTACAACATTGGAAGGTCATCTGGTTTGGTCCGGTGATCATTGAGCTGGCAATTCTTGTGTTCCTCAGGGACAGGTGGTTCCGAGGCTCGCATAGCAAGCTGAAACGATGAAAGGCACCCGTCATTCTTCGATGGGGAGTTCCTGCATGGGGTCGGAGGGGATGGGGCGGTCTTGGTGCGGGAGAGGATGACGGTGGCGACGGCGGCGATGATGAGGACGGTTCCGGCGAGCTCGGCGGGTGCGAGGCGCTCATGGAAGAGGGCCGCGCCGATGAGGACGGCGATGACTGGGTTGACGAAGGCGTAGGTGGAGACCTTGGTTACGGGGACGTGCTGCACCAGGTAGGTGTAGGCGGTGAGGCCGACCACCGTTCCGAAGACGGCGAGGAAGGCGATGGCGAGGAGTCCGCTGGTGGTCCAGCGGGCGGTGCGGAAGCAGCCTCCGGCGGTGGCGAGGATGAGGTTGACGACTCCGGCGGAGCCGATCTGCCATGTGGTGGCGACGAAGGTGTCGATGCGGAAGCGGAAGCGGCGGGCAAGGATGGAGCCGATGGCGAAGGAGAGCGCGGCGCCGATCAGGAGGACAAAGCCGAAGAGGCTGCGCTGGCCTGTGCCAGCGTTGGCGGAGCGATGCAGCGTGGGCCAGAGCAGGACCAGCATTCCGAGGGCTCCCAGCAGGGTGCCGAGCCAGCCGCGCAGGTTGAGCCGCTCGCCGTGGGGCAGGACGGTCTCGAAGAGGGCGATGAAGATGGGGATGGTGGCGACGACCAGGGAGGCGTATCCGGAGGCGACCTTGGTCTCGGCCCAGATGAGCAGGACGTTGTTGGCGGTCATGATGAGAACGCCGACCAGGGCGAGCTGCCATGCGGTGCGCAGTGGGACGCGCAGGCTGGTGCCGCGCGCCAGGCAGATGACGCCGATTAGGACGAACGAGAAGAGCGAGCGGATGGCGCCCACCAGCGGCGGCGCGAGGTGCTGGCCGGCGATGTGAATGGCGCCGTAAGTCGAGCCCCAGCAGAGGTACACGCAGACGAAGGCGACGGCGATGCGGCTTTTTTGTGAGAGCGCGGGGAACATCTATCACTATGCTAATTGCCGATGGCCGAAAACAGACAAAGGCAAGACCGAAGACAGAAGCAGATTCCTCCGCTGCGCTGCGGAATGACAAACAAGGTGGCTACGGAATGACAAACAAGGGGGCTGCGGAATGACAAACAAGAGAGGGGGCAACGGCAGAGGCTGACGCAGGCTGCATGTGTGCGTCTAAACTTTGAAGTTGGGATGGAATGGCGATGATGAGTCGATTTGCGGTTTGGGGCTGGTCGCTGGCGCTGGCGGCAGGAGTGGCGGGGGTGGGGCTGGCACAGTCTCCGCAGGCGGGTTCGGGCGCGCAGCAGGCGGGTTCTTCTCAAACGGCAGGGGCGGAGCAGACAGCGGCCGCTGCACCGCATCGGACGCGGCTGATTCTGAAGGATGGCAGCTATCAGGTGGTGATGAGCTACCAGGTGAAGGGCAACATTGTTCGCTACTTCAGCGCGGAGCGCGATGCGACCGAGGAGATTCCGACGGAGCTGGTTGACTGGGACGCGACGCGCCGGTGGGAGCGGCAACATCCGGCGGCGGAGAGCGATGCGGGACAGGGTTTGGCGGTGGCTCCCGCGCCGGCAATCGATCCGGAATTATTGAAGGAGGAGGCCGACCGCGCGGCGTGGACGCCGGAGGTTGCGCCAGACCTGCGGCTTCCGGAGCTGGACAGCGTGCTGGCGCTGGACACCTTTCACGGCGCACCGGAGCTGGTGCCTCTGGTGCAGTCGGAGGGCGAGCTGAACCGGACGACGGGGCACAACATTCTGAAGCTGGCAATCAATCCGCGCTCGGCCTCGCACCAGATTGAGCAGTTGAAGGGCGTGGAGTCGGCGGTGCAGTTGCATGTGGCGACGCCGGCGATCTATGTGCGGCTGGGCGACGACTCGGGGGTGATGCGCGGCGGGACTCCGCTGACGGTGGACACGCACGGGGCGGGGGCGGGCGCGAAGACAGACTCCAGCGGCGGCTCGGCGGCGAGCGGGTATGTGATGGTGCGGGCGGATGTGCGCACGGATGCGCGGGTGCTGGCCAGCTTCAACATTGGAGTGCTGGGCGGTGGGGTGAAGCAACAGGAGGACGCGATCGAGATGGCGAGCGAGGTTCTGCCGGGCGGTCACTGGATGAAGCTGACACCGAAGCGGCCTCTGGACTTCGGGGAGTACGCGCTGATGGAGGTGGTTTCTGACAACGAGATCAACCTGGGAGTGTGGGACTTCGGGGTGCATCCGGTGGCGCCGGAGAACAGGGATGCGATCAAGCCGGAGCCGAAGCGGCCGGTGACGCTGGAGCGGCGGGAGGCGGAGTAATTGTTGGTTGTTGGTTGACAACGGGCTAGCGGCTGCGGGCTTCGAGGTCTCCGGCGAGCATGGTTGATGTCTTGCCGGAGGGGATGGCGGGTTTGGCTCCGGTGAGCAGGCCGAGGCCGGCGACACTGATGTTGTCGCGGGTGGTTTTGGCCTCGTACATCATGGTGTCGGCGGCGCGGATGATGGCTGGAACGCTGGCTCCGTCCTCGGGGAAGGTGGCCAGGCCGAAGCTGCCGGCGAGGGCGAGGAAGAGGCCCTGGCCGGTGAGGAAGCGGGCCTTGCGGAGCTGCTCCCAGAGCTTCACTGTGGCGTCGATGGCGGCCTGCTTTTCGAGGCCTGGGAGCAGGGCGACGAACTCGTCGCCGCCGTAGCGGAAGCAGGAGTTTGCGGGGCCGAGGGTGCGGCGCATGAGGCCGCCGACCTCGGCCAGCAGGCGGCTGCCGATGAGATGGCCGTGGGTGTCGTTGACCTCTTTGAAGTGGTCGAGGTCGACGAAGAGCAGGCTGAAGCGGGTCTCGGGGATGGTTGCGGCGAGCTCGATCTGCTCGTCCAGCAGGGCGTAGAGATGGCGGGCGTTGAAGAGGCCGGTGCAGTCGTCGGTGATGGTGAGTTCGTGGATGAGCTTGACCGAGCGGGCGTTCTGGATGGCGATGGCGGCGTAGTCGCAGAGGATGCGCAGGAAGGAGATGGAGTACTCGCTCTCCAGGTCGAGCTTGGTGTTGAGGAGCTGGATGACGCCGAGGGTCTTCTCTCCGGAACGGATGGGGATGCATGCGATGGAGCGGATTTTAAGTTCGGGATGGGCGCGCGAGAAGGCGTGCCACTGGATGTCGAGGGAGACGTCGGGCACGACCAGGGGATTGCCGGTGGAGGCGACCCATCCGGCGACGCCCTCGCCCATGGGCACATGCAGGCCCTTGAGGCTTTCGGAGTTCTCGCCGACGGCGATGACGTAGTTGAGCTGCTGGGCCTCCTCGTCGACCATGAGCATGGACCAGCGCTCGGGGCCGAAGAACTGGGCCATCTTCTGCATGATGATGAGCAGGATCTCTTCGAGTTCGAGGGTCTGGGTGAGGGCGCGCGCGACCTCGTGAAAGACGCCGAGGTGGTCCATCTGGCGGCTTTCGATGACCTCGAACTGACGTTGTTTCTCTCTCAACCCAGGCCTCAGAACAACAGAATACTGATGACATCAATCTGGCAGACCGTCAAAGATGAAACGCTGCCTTTCGCGGAAGATTAGAGCGGTTTCAGCGTAACTGTTATCCCGCGTAGACCTGTGAAGTGGTTTTTCTTGAGGAAAAACCACGCAAGCACTCCCTGCCATTGTAAAGACCTACGCTGAAACCGCTCTAGCCGCCGACATGCACCATGTTTCCGGATGGTTTCTCGAACCCCGGCACGCCGATAGGATGGTGTGCCACCTTCCGCAGGACACCACGCTTAATAAATATACGATGCAAGTTCTTCTTTGGCTTCACCGCGCCACGGAAGCGCTTCGATAGAGCGGCGATGGGGTTAGGGAAGCGATCGCAAACCTCCTGGAAGGGATGGATGGGGCCTTGTCCGAAGCAGTCCCGAATCGGGATTTTATTCGGATTTTGTGCAAATTCTGTGAAACGAGCCGATCTCAGTATAGTAAGTTTTAAGTCTGGAGATTGCGCCATCTGAGCGCATAGCTATCTTCATTCGACCATCGGCCATGAATGCGTCGAGTTGCAATCCCTGAAAGATTTTTCCCCCGGGTCGTTCGTGATGTCTACTCCACTTTCCGTGCAGCATTGGCTTGCCGATCTTTCCTTGCCGTTGTTATTCATAGGCTTGGGCATACTGATTGGCTTCACGGCCCTCTATATATCGGCGCAAAGACGGCGATCATCGCTGGTGCGTGACCGCTTTGGGTGCACCGAGGAGACGTTTGTGGAGTATCTGGCTGGGTACGGATTCGACCCTGAGCTTGCCCGCGCCACCTACCGGCACCTGCAGAAACGCCAGAAGGCGGCCTTTCCGATCGATCCGTTCGACGATCTGGATTGCGATCTCGGCCTGGACAGCGAGGAGTTGCGGGAGACGATCCGCGCGTTGCTGGCGGAGACGGGGCGGATCTATCTGCCGGGCCTGCTGGATTCTCCTCTGGTGACGGTGGTGGACCTGGTGCGGACGATACAGGCGTCTCCGCGGCGGGAGAAGATGGTGGCCTAGCTGCGCGGCCAAGGCGTCTCTCAGGGGGGGAATGGGGAGGCACAACAGCCGAATGGCGGAGTGAGTCCTCGGTCATGGGTCAGCGGCGGCGGAGCGGTGCATTTCAGGCTCGTCTGCGCAATAAAGCGTAGCCTCGAAGAAGTGGCACAGGTCAGCCGTAAGGCGACGAGGGCGCGTGCGCCCGCCGAAGAGCCGATCGCAGCGAGCGTTGCTGAGATTCCGCATGGAGAATCCGTTGCAAACGAGATGTGAGTTGCGCGCCACCCGAACAAGATGCGCCGCCGTGCTTCTGGCGTTGGGGCTGTCGTCGCAGATGGTGGCGCAGCCGGTTGGCGCGCCGCAGGAGAGACTTGTTTCGCCGACGGTCTTGCCGGTCTCGCCGCCGGTGCCACGCGCGGTCCTGCCGGAGGCGTTGGCGGTCGCGGGCCGTATCGTGTTGCCGGGCGAGGGCGAAGTGGGCCGGGCTGCCACGGTGCAGAAGTTGCCCGCGTTGCCGGGCCAACTGATTGTGATCGGGTTCATGGGCGGCAACATCAGCGCGGGCAATATGGTGCATCGCGAGGCGCTGGTGGCCAGGGAGCTTCAGCAGCGTTTTCCGCTCGGCCTTCATGCCGCGGTGTTTGCCAACAGCGACTGGAAGGACGCGCTACGCACTGTACTTCAGCTTCTGGACGCGAGCGGCAAGGGGCGGCCGAGCGAGAACGAGAAAGATGCCGCGCGGATTGTCATCTATGGCCATAGCTGGGGAGCTTCGGAGACGGTAACGCTGGCCCGTCGGCTGGACCAACTGGGGATTCCGGTGCTGCTGACCATCCAGGTGGACAGCGTGGAGAAGTTGAACGAGAACGACGGCAGCATTCCGCCGAATGTGCGCGAGGCGGTGAACTTCTACCAGAGTGAGGGCCTGCTGCATGGCCGCAGCTCGATTGCGGCGATGGATCCCAAGCAGACGACGATCCTGGGCAACTACGAATCGAGCTACCGGGGGCATCCGGTCTCCTGCGCCGGCTACCCGTGGTTTGCGCGGGCGTTCATGAAGCCGCACATCGAGATCGAGAACGATCCCGCGGTGTGGGACAGGATCGTAGCTCTGATTCGCACAGAGATGCGTTGAGCGGAGGTGTTTGCGGAGCGGCGATGAAGCACAAATCACCGAAGCGGCAGGCTGGCTTGGCCTTGTGACCGACCGCTGGGAGTGGAATTGGCCGCTGTCCTAGTTGGCTGGAGGCGGTGTTGCTGTTGCTTTGGATCGCGTGAGGGTCATCTCGCCACCAGGGAAGTCACCCTGATCCGACTTGGAGGTCAGCTTGATCTCGTTGCCGGCGGCGTTGATGGTTCCCTCGTGCGTGATGGTCATGCCATTGAAGGAGATTTTGAAGGAAATCTTGTCGCCATCCACCTTGCCTTCGCTAATGGCCATTGGCTCGCCCTGCGAACCTTGGAGCGTGCCGGTGAGCGTAGTGCCAACCTGCTTGAACGCGAATGAAATCTGGAAGCCATTGCCGCCATCGGCGTCTTTCATTTCTGCCGTCCAGGTTCCGGTAACATCTGTAGCGGCAAACGCGGATACAGTAGTGAACGCCATTATCAGAGCGGCGCAGGCACAGAGCAGTTTCTTCATTGGATGGTCCCCTCACAATCATTTACACAGCGCAGAGATGAGAATCTCTTCCACTCTTATCTCTCGCTCTCTTGAGCTTATGCCTCACGCCCAGGAACAGCGCAGCAAAAATGTAACAAATGGTCATAGCGGAAGTGACACTTTATTACAAAATGTTACCCACCATGACCGCGGGCGCAATGATCGACGAGACCATCGATCCGTGTTCGCAACGATCTTTCGCAGCAAACTACCATGCATGAGCCCGGAGATCCGTTTAGTTGGCGAGGACGAGGCGCAGCATGGAGGGCGACGGCGCATGCGCGTAGATCAGCGACACACCCCGCGGCACCGTAAAATGCTTCAAGACGGATGAAGCAGAACGATTGCCCACGCAATCCATGGAGGAAAGGCCCGGCTTGAAGTACCTCACATTCCTGTTGCTCCTCGCGCTGGTGGTGGCTGCTTTGGCGGCCTGGGCGTTCTACGCGCCCATCGGCCCGGCCGCGGGCACGTCCGACGAGGCTGCAACCTACGTCGACATCGCACCGGGCACGGGGACCAAGGCCATCGCCGCGCAACTGGAAGAGGCGGGAGTGCTGCGCAGCCGCTACGCCTTCGACCTGCTGCGCGTGGTCAAGGGCGGCAAGCTGATCGCCGGGGAGTACCGCTTCAACCAGCCCGCGACGGCCAGCCAAGTCTACGCGCGCATGATACGCGGCGATGTGTACACGATTCCGGTGACGATTCCCGAGGGATACAACATCTTCGAGATCGCACAGGCGGTGGAAGCCGCCGGACTAGGTTCGCGCGAGGCGTTTCTGGCTGCGGAACGAAGCCAGATCGGGCTGGTCGCCGACCTGGACCCCCGGGCTACCTCGCTGGAGGGTTACCTTTTCCCGGACACCTACCGCTTCGGCCGCCACGCCACGCCCGAGCAGATGGTGGGAGCGATGGTGCGCCGCTTCCGCCAGGTTGCGGCCCAGCTCGGCCTGACGCCCGGTGGCCCCGGGAACGAGATCGCGCGCACGGTCACGCTTGCTTCGCTGGTGGAAAAAGAGGTCAGTCAGGATACCGAGCGTCCGCTGGTCGCGGGGGTCTTCAGCAACCGGCTGGCTCAGGGCATACCGCTGGCGACTGACCCCAGCGTGATCTACGCGGCGCTGCTGGAGGGGCGGTATCGCGGCGCGATCTACGCCTCGGACCTCGAATCTGCGTCGCTGTACAACACCTATCGCCACGCCGGGCTGCCTCCGGGGCCGATCTCGAACCCCGGCGTGGCCGCGTTGAAGGCTGCTCTGGCCCCGGCGCGCACCGATTATCTCTACTTTGTGGCCGACGCCGAGGGCCACAGCCGCTTCTCCGCCACGCTGAAGGAGCACACCCAGCAGGTGGAAGCCTACCGCCGCGCGCTGCACCAGGCCACCCCCGCCAGCGTCCAGCATGAGCCCGTGCATGCTCACGCCCAGCACCAGTCCGCTCGCGCTCTGCACCAGGCCGCTCGCGCTCGCGCGCTGCACCAGTCCGCCCACTCCCGCGCCAAGCATCGGGCCACCCGCTGAGAGCTGGCTCGGACGCGCCAGAAAATGGGGCCGAATCCTGCTTTTAACTTGGGAAGGTCTGCACAAATGTTCGAGATTCCCCCGGCGGCTAAAGCCGCATTGGAAATAGGCTGCTTGCGGCGGGACTAAAGTCCCGCCCTTTCAAAACGGGGACTTATTCAGAGATTCCCTAGGACGCATCTAATTCATATTGCATACTGTTTTGCCGTTTCGGCGGCATCGGGACGCGGCGCCAGATATACTTGTAGTTTGTGCGTATAACGATCCGACAAGCCGTGGCTGTAGGACTGCTCGCTATGACTCCGGCGCTTACCGGGTGTCTGGTGCATACGCGTGCCGTCCTGAAGACGCGGCTTCCGGATGTCGTATACAACTCGACTTTAGACCAGTTGCTGAGGCAAGTGGACGACCGCAACGCTGCCATCCAGAACATGACCCTCTATATGCGGATGTCCACCAGCACGGGAGGCAGCCTGCAGGGCGTGGTTAAGGAGTCCATCAGCTTCAATGGATGGATCATTATCGGCAAGCCCGAGCAGATCAACGTGATTCTGAAGGTCCCCGTTATGGGTAGCCAGGCGCTGGACATGGTCTCGGACGGCAAGACGTTCAAGATGCTGATTCCGCCCAAGGACTGCGCCATTGTCGGGTCCGATGTGGTGACCAATAGCTCGCAGAAGGGACTGTATAGCCTGCGCCCGGCTGTCATCCTGGATTCCCTGTTGATTCACGGGATGGACTCCGGCCAGGTGGTCTCGATGACCCAGGACAGCCGTGTGATCGAGAACCCGAAGAAGAAGAAGGACTTCATCGAGGAGCCGGGCTATAACATGGAGTTCTTCTCCCAGCCCGAGGGCCAGGTCGCCCATGCCCTGCGCGTCATTCAAATCAGCCGCGTGGATCTGCTGCCATTCCGGCAGGACATCTACGATGCCGACGGCAAGGTGGCGACGCAGGCCTTCTACAGCAACTACCAGAAGTTCGGCGACGTCGTCTTCCCCACCAAGATCGTGATTCAGCGGCCACTGGATGAACTGGGCCTTACCATCACCATCACCAAGGCCACCTTCAACCAACCGCTTCCCGACGACCAGTTCAATCTGGGCCCGATTCCGGAGAGCTATAGCGTGCAGAACATGGACGACCCGGCCAGCGCGGCTACAGCCCCGTGCGTTGCGCATGGGCCGCAATCGCCGCGTTGATCTCGAGCGCCAGCGCCAACGCGGCGCGGCCATCCTCCACCGTCACCACCGGCTGCGCGTGCCTGCGCGCCGAATCCACAAACGACTCGATCTCCAGCCGCAGCGGCTCGCCCGGATCGACCGGGACCTTGCTTAGGGAGAGCCCCGGCGCAGGCTGTCCGTTTGCCGCAGCAGCGCTGGCCAGCGCGGCCAGTTGCACCGGATCAAGCCCTGCCGCAGCGGTTACGTCGATCAACAGCAGGTCCTGGCGGGCAAAGTCCAGCGAGAGGTACTGGTGGGGCTGAAAGAAGCGCATCTTGCGGACGCGCTCGGTGCTGACGCGACTGGCGGTAAGGTTGGCCACGCAGCCGTTCTCGAACTCCAGGCGCACATTGGCGATGTCCACCTTGCGTGAGAGCACTGGCAGACCGACGGCGCGCAGCTCGCGCACGGGTGAGTCGACAAGGCTGAGCACAAGGTCCAGATCGTGGATCATCAGGTCCAGCACCACATCCACGTCCAGCGAGCGCGGGGTGAAGACGCTGAGGCGATGCACCTCGAAGAACATGGGGCGGTTGAGCAGGCCGCGCACCGCGCGCACCGCTGGATTGAATCGCTCCAAGTGGCCAACCTGCACCGTGCGGTCGAGCTCGCGCGCCACGCGGACGATCTCGTCGGCCTCGGCGAGGTTCGCGGCGATGGGCTTTTCGATCAGCAGATCGACGCCGGCGGCCAGCAGAGTGCGCGCACACTCTGCGTGATGCACCGTAGGCACGCAGAGTGAAGCCGCATCCGGTTTGCAAGCCGCGAGACACTCGTCGATCGAGGCGAATCCGGGGATGGCGTACTTCCCTGTTGCAGCGGACCGCGCAGCTTCATTGGGATCGACGACAGCGGCGAGCTTGACGGGCGCGCCCGCCTGCTCCAGCTCACGGTAGACGCGCAGATGATTGCGCCCGAAGGCACCGGCGCCCACCACGGCAACGCGCAGGGGACTGGCATCTCGAGTTGGCAATGCACTCGCTCCGGCCACTTATTTCACCGGAGCTTCAACAACCTGGCGGCAGCGCGCGTAGAGCTCGAGCAGCTCGGTCACCTGGTCCTCGGGCTTGGACGAGGCGGTGACGCCGAAGCCCGTGCCGCCGGCGGCCTTGGTGCCCACATGCGCCTGCGAGGCCACAAACTTCAACAGATCGAGCGCAATGTCTTCTGTGCGGCGCGCCGTATTGATTCCTTCACTCATGAAATACCCCTCTCATTCCAGACCCGATGTTAGCGGCCAGCCCCACGTCGAAGCAAATCGCACACACTCAACCGGCGCGCACGGCGCAGAGGATCTCGTAGGGGATGGTTGCGGCGAGGCGGGCGTGGTCGTCGGCGGTGATGCCGTCGCCGAGGAGGACGACTTCGTCGCCGATGCGGACGCCGGGGATGGCGGTGACATCGACCATGGTCAGGTTCATCGAGATGCGGCCGACGATTGGAGCGCGTCTTGCCGCCTGCGACTCTGCGTGCGCCGGATGTGTCTCTGAGTTTGTTTGCTGAGGCTCTGCTTGTTGATCTGCTCCGTCGCGCGCGGGAATGATGACCCATCCGCCGGGGCGAGCGTTGGAGCCGGAGAGTTCGCGGCGGAGGCCGTCGGCATAGCCCACGGGCAGCATGGCGAGGCGCATCGGCGCGGGAGCGGTGAAGGTCGCGTTGTAGCCCACGGTTTCGCCGGCGGCCAGATCGCGCAGGTCCATCACGCGCGTCTTCCAGGTCATGACGGGACGAAGCGCGGGGCGCAGCATCGAGGGTACGGAGACCGCGTCCGCGCCTGTTATCGGCGAGCAATAGCCGTAGAGCGCAATGCCGCAGCGGACCATTGCGCGGGCGTCGACGGAGTTGGCAAGATCGACCAGCCAAGGCGAAGACTGCGCGGGATTGTCCACTGACGAGCTGCTGCCCGCGTGGACCCACTTGGGCGCGAGGTCCTGCTTGCGCACTTGCGCGATTGCGGCCTCGAAGCGGCTCTGCTGGGTCTGGGTCAGTTCGGAGTGGGCGACCTCGGCCGCGCAGAAGTGGGTGAAGATGCCATCCAGCGCGAGGCCTGCGGCGGTCAGCTCGTCGAGCAGATCGTCCAGTTCTTCGCCGGGGTGAACTCCCTGGCGCGCCATTCCGGTGTCGATCTCGACGTGGACGGCGAGGCCGGAGCCTTCCAGCCAGCCGACCTGCTCCGGGGTCCATACGACCGGAGTCAGCGCGTGTTCGGCGATTGCCTCCACGTCGTGCTGCGTGAAGCCACACATTATGAGGATTGCGGGCTGGTTCGCAGGCGCGATGCCTGCCTCGGCGAGCGCACGCCGCACCCGCGCGCCCTCGGCAGCAGAGGTGACGCCAAGCCAGGGCGCTCCGGCGCGGGCCAGAGTTGTGGAGCAGAGCTCGATCCCGTGGCCGTAGGCGTTCGCCTTGACCACTCCCAGGACTGCTGTCTCTGCGCCGACCGCCTCGGCGATGGCGCGGTAGTTTGCCGCCAGCCGCTCTTCGGAGATCTCAATCCAGCTTGTCATCGTCATTGCCGTCTCACGCCCTCACAATGTCCGTACGAGCTATGAATGCAGCTCTCTTCGGCCCCCAGAACCAAGCTCTGGATGCGATGTGTCCTCCGCAAATTCATCCGTCGCGAGGTTCTCGAAGCGGGTGTAGTCGGCGCGGAAGGCCAGCTTGATGCTACCGGTGGGGCCGTTTCGCTGCTTGGCGACGATGATCTCGGCCTGGCCCTTGACGTCCTCGTTGTCGCGGTCGTAGTACTCCTCGCGGTGGATGAAGGCGACGACGTCGGCGTCCTGCTCGATGGAGCCGGACTCGCGCAGATCGCTGAGCAGGGGCTTCTTGTCTCCGGCGCGCTGCTCGCTGCCGCGGGAGAGCTGGCTGAGCGCGAGCACGGGGATGCGCATCTCCTTGGCCAGGGCCTTGAGGCCGCGCGAGATGGAGCTGACCTCCTGGGTGCGGTTCTCGAAGCCACGCTTGCCGGAGGAGCTGGTCCCGGTCATCAACTGGAGGTAGTCGATAACGATCAGGTCCAGGCCGCCCTGTTGCTGCTTGAGGCGGCGCGCCTTGGCTCGCATCTCCGGCAGGGTGATGCCGGGCGTGTCGTCGATGAAGAGCTTGGAGTCCATGAGCCGCTCCAGCGCCTTCATCAGCTTGCCGCGGTCGTCGCGCAGCATGGAGCCGGTCTGGAGCTTGCGCGAACCGACCAGGGCCTCGCTGGCCAACATGCGGCGCAGCAGGCTCTCCTTACTCATTTCGAGGGAGAAGACGGCGACGACTTTGTTGTCCTGCACGGCGGCGTTCTGCGCGATGTTGATGGCCCAGGCCGTCTTGCCCATGGAAGGCCGCGCCGCGATGATGATGAGTTCGGAGTCCTGCAGGCCGCTGGTCATCTTGTCGAACTCGGTGTAGCGCGTGGCCAGGCCGGTGACCTCGCGGCCCTGCTCGTAGAGCTTGTCGATGGAGACGAAGCTGCCGGCGACGATCTCGCCGATGCCGGCAAGGCCGCGCTGGATGGCGGAGTCGGCGACATCGGCCAACTGCGCCTCCACGTCGCCCAGCACGGTGATGGCGTCTTCGCTCTGGTCCGCAGCGCGGATGCCGCCATCGTGGAAGATGCCCATCAACTGCCGCAGCAGGCTCTTGTCCTTGACGATCTGGACATAGCTCTCGATGGAGAAGTTGCGCGGAATGCCCTCGGTGAGATAGGCGAGATAGGCCGGGCCGCCGATGGAATCCAGCTCGCGCCGCCGGGCCAGTTCCTCCTGGACCGTGAGGTAATCGATGCCCTGGCCCTTGGCCATCAGATCGACGATGGCGCGGAAGATGCGCTGGTGCGAGTCGAGGGAAAAGTCCTCGGCCTTGAGCTTCTCCGTTGCGTCGCTGATGGCGACGCTGTCCAGCAGCATCGCGCCGAGGATCGCGACCTCGGTGTGAACCGACGAGGGCAAACCGGACATTTCAGGTAGTTGGGAGATCGCAGCCATGGCCACAATCGAAGCTAGTCGATGAGGCCCTGTGCGTTCCACGCGGCTCTGTTGATAGCTAGGAAAACTAGCCAATAACTCAACCTATGCCTACGCCGTGCGGCGGCGGGACTGGATCTCGAGGAAGCAGTTGACCAGGGTGACGGCGGCGGGGGTGACACCCTGGATGCGGCTGGCCTGGCCGAGCGTGCGCGGGCGGACACGGCCCAGCGTCTCCACCATCTCGCGCGAGAGGCCGCTGCAGGCCGCGTAGTCGAACCACGCGGGAATCGCGCGCTGCTCGTCGCGCTTGAGGCGCTCCATCGACTTGCGCTGCTGCTGGAGATAGCCCGCGTACTTGATCTCCGTCTCGACGGTCTTCATCTCGTTGCGCACCCAGGCGGGGAGATGGCGCGAATTCGCCGCGTCGTGAAAAGCAGAAGCAGATTCCTCCCCCTTCGACAAGCTCAGGGTACGGAATGACAGACGAGAAACATTCGCCGTCCGCGAGCTTGCGACCCAAGGCGCAAGCTCGGGCTTGCCGTCCATCGCGCTGGCGAGCACTGGCCAGAGAGACTCGACCGTAACCTCGGGGCGCTTCAGCATCTGCGCGTAGGTTTGCGCGCGCAGATCGTTCAGGTCGCCGCGGAGGGTTTCCGCGAGCGCCGGTGGCAGCGCGTCAACATCCACGCGCGTCTTCGTCAGTAGTTGCTCGAAGGCCGCAGCGCGAGACTGCTTCGCCTCGTACGCCGCCCATGCCGCGTCGTCGATGAGGCCAAGGCGGCGGCCATGCGGAGTGAGGCGACGGTCGGCATTGTCGATGCGCAGGTGCAGGCGAAACTCCGCGCGCGAGGTGAACATGCGGTAGGGTTCGTCGGTGCCCTTGGAGATGAGGTCGTCGATGAGGATTCCGGTGTAGGCCTCGGTGCGGTCGAGGGTGAAGCCGGTAAATACGGGTGCCCCATCCATCGCGGCCTTATCGCGATGGGTGGGATGAAGCGCCGCCCGAACCGCGAGGGCTGCATTGATTCCGGCCATCAGTCCCTGGCAGGCTGCCTCCTCGTAGCCACTGGTGCCGTTGATCTGACCGGCGAGATAGAGGCCCGCGAACTTCTTGACCGCGAGGGTGCGGTCCAACTCGGTGGGGTCGATGGCGTCGTACTCGATGGCGTAGCCGGGGCGCAGCATCTCGGCGGCTTCGAGGCCGGGGATGGAGTGCACCATGGCGGCCTGCACCTCCATGGGCAGGCTGGTGCTCATGCCGTTGATGTAGACCTCGTGGGTGTTGAGGCCCTCCGGCTCCAGGAAGAACTGGTGATGCGTTTTGTCCGGGAAGCGCACAATCTTGGTCTCGATGGACGGGCAGTAACGCGGGCCGATGGCGGAGATCTGCCCGGTATACATGGGCGAGCGATGCACGTTCTCGCGGATGAGGCGCAGTGTCTCCGGCGTGGTGGTGGCGATGTAGCAGCTGACCTGGGGCAGCGCGGGAACCCACGCCGCACCTGGCTGACTCGCCGACTCGCCGACTTGCCGACTTGCTGCGCGGAAGCTGAATGGGGTTGGGTCGGCGTCGCCTGGTTGCTCGACGAACTTCGACCAGTCGATGGTGCGGCCGTCGAGGCGCGGCGGGGTTCCGGTCTTCAGGCGGCACTCGCGCAGGCCCAGCCGCTTGAGCGCTTCGCCCAGCAAGACGCTGGCCGGTTCGCCACTGCGCCCTGACGCGTATTGCTGTTCGCCGCAGTGGATGATGCCATTGAGAAAGGTGCCGGTGGTGACGACCACGGCTCCGGCGTGGACCACGCGGCCATCGCGCAGGCGCACGCCGGTCACTCGCCGCGCATCGCTGACTTGCTGCACTTCGAGGTCCACCACCTCAGCCTGCTTGATGAAGAGATTCGGCTGGCCCTCCAGGACCTCGCGCATCTTCACGCGGTAGAGGGCCTTGTCGCACTGCGCGCGCGGGGACCAGACGGCTGGGCCGCGCGAGGTGTTGAGCAGGCGGAACTGAATGCCGCAGGCGTCGGCGACCTCGCCCATGATTCCGCCCAGCGCGTCGACCTCGCGGACGAGGTGTCCCTTGGCGATGCCGCCGATGGCGGGGTTGCAGCTCATCTGCGCGATGAGGTCGAGGTTCAGGGTGAAGAGGGCCGTGCGCAGCCCCATGCGCGCGGAGGCCATGGCCGCCTCGCACCCGGCGTGCCCGGCGCCGACTACCACCACATCGAACTGCTCGGTAAACGCCATCCCTCCATTTTATGTGTTCAATCGCATCTTCTTGAAGCACCTCGGGTCTAGAACTCCAGACGAAGGCCTAGCTGGAGCTGGCGCTCGCGGGCCTGGCTGGTTGAGGCGGCGGTGTACGCGCCGAAGGGCTGCACGTTCAGGCCCTCGGTGGCCACGGTTGCCGCATCCTGGAAGACCAGCGGAGTTACCTCTGGCCCGGTGGTTCCGCTCAGCGGCACCGGCGTGCTCACCAGGAACGCGCGCTGCGTAATGCCCGAATAGTTCAGCCGATTGGTGACGTTGAAGGCCTCGACCGTGGCGCGCAGGCGCATCCCCTCGCCTGCCATCGTCCGGCCCAGGCGGAAGCTGCGGCTTAAACGCATGTCGAGGTTGGCGGAGTCGGGCAGGCGCAGCGTGTTGCGCCCCACGGTGGGCAGCACAACCGAACCGCCCGAGCCGTTGATGCTCTGGTGGCCGCCGGGCAGACGCATTCCGCCGTAGATGTCGTAGCTATAGCCGCGCCCACTCGCTTCGGAGAAGATCCAGGCCGCCGACCAGCCATCGAGAAGTCTCCACGCTGCGCGCTCGGCCGTCGCCGGCACGCCGGAGCCGGCATTGCTCAACTGGGCGCTGAGATGGGGTGACCAGACGATTGTGGCCACCACGCGATGGGGAAAGTTCAACGCCGAGAGCCCCTTGTCGTAGCGCACCGTGAAGGGGTCGAATTGGCCGTTGGCGCGCGGCACCGCGCCCGCGCTTTGGCCAAAGTCGATGGCCTTGGACCAGGTCCATGCCACGCGGAAGTCCAACCCACGCGCTCGCTCGCCATAGAAGCTCTCACCGCCTGCGCCACGCCCCGAGCCCATTCCGCGCCGCGCCTCCAGGGTCACGCCGTGATAGCTGGCATTGGCGTTGGAGACCAGGTCCGTCACCGGGCCGAAGCTGGGAGTGACGCGCGCCGTGTAGACCGGGATGGCAAAGGTCTCGCCATCCTGCACGCCGATTGCGCCGGTCCCGCCCTGTAGCTGGAACTCCTGCACGCCGGTCGCGGGAGCGATGTTGATGTCCACCGAGTTGGGCAGTTGTCGGTCGAGGTTCAACACATAGCCCACGCGGCCCAGCACTCCCGCACCCAGCCCGTGCTCGATGGAAAACGTACCCTGCTGGACTTCGGGCAGGCGAAATCTCCGGTCGAAGACGACCGCCGAGGTGGTTGCGGCAACCACTCCCGTCGGCGGCGTGAGGAACGAGCAGGCGTAGCCGAAGCCGACTCCGGTGGCAGACTGCGGACAGGCCGTCTCGGTGGTGGGCAGAATGCGCACACGCGTCGTGGAGTTGGGCAGCGCCGTATCCAGCAGCGCCGCGCGGATGGTTGCGCCGGGCAGCTTGCCGAAGTAGACGCCGTAGCCGATGCGAACCACACCACGCCCCACCCCGAAGGGCTGCCAGGCAACGCCCAAACGCGGGCCGAAGTTGTTGCGGTCCTCGGGAAAGACGCTGGTGGCCCCCACCGCGCCGAAGACCGCGTCCAGCCCAGCGTTTGGCTGCTGCGGAAGCGGCAGAAACTGGTACTCGAAGCGCAGCCCTGCGTGGATGGTCAGCCTCTGGGTTGCACGCCAATCGTCCTGAAAGAAGCCCGCCCAGTCCTGGGTATGAAAGGTCAGACTTGTCTGCCCGAAGCTCTGCGAGTAGGAGCTGAAGCAGAAGTAATGCAGCGGGTCCTGGAGGGGCGGGTTCGGGCCGTTCGGACAGCCCCCGTTGGGGTACGCGTTCACGTTGAAGGTGTAGTCGGTAATCCAGTTCGCCAGCCCGCCTAATACTACCTGCGTGACCTGCCCACCCGTTACCGTAGTTGTGCTGCTGTCGTAGCTGAAGGTGCCATCGGCGTTGGTCAGCGAATCGGTATAGTCGCGGAGCGCGCTGAAGTCGCCGCCAAACTGCAGGAAGTGATGCCCGCGCACCCAGCCGGCGAGGTCCGCGAGCTCCAGGCGGCGCTCGTCGGGATAGGCCTTTTGGCCCAGCGCCGACGGCGTTCCGAAGACCAGACCTTGAGGGCCGATGGAGACCTCGGGCGGCATTCCTCCCGGGCCAACATTCGGCTCCTGCGCGAGTGGCGTCTGCGGCGACTCATACTGCAACTGGCGCCCATACTGCACGCGCAGTTCGTTGCTCAGGCGGCTGTTCACGAACTGGATCCAGCGCGCAACGCCCGCGTCCACCTTGCCGTAGCTCGATCCCAGGCTGGCCACGCCGCGGTCCACCACCGCCTCCGACCGCGCCCCCGCCGGCGAACTCCAACGCGCCCGGTTGTACTCAAGGACCACACGGCTGCCGCTTCCGTGCTGCCAGTCGACGCGCCCGAAGTTGACCGTCCGGTCCGCGCGGCGGGCGACGGTTCCTGTCAGGCTGTCGAGATAGTTCAGCGCTGCATTGGTCTGGGCCGGCGTCACTCCGCGGTTGGCCAGCAAGGCCGTCTGCGACGCCGTCAACGAATAGAAGCCCGCGTAGCCGGGCGCGGAGATTGCGGGAAAATTTCTATGCTGCGCATCGAACGCATAAAAATAAAAGAGCCGTTGGCCCTGGTTTGCGTTCCTGCGCGACCAACTGCCGTCGTTGGTGCTGGAGGTAAATCCGGGAATGGGCCCACCGATGCTTCCGCCAAACTGCTGCCGCTGGTCCTGCGGCTTCACCACCGCGCTGGTCACTACGCCGTCCGCATAGTTCGACGCAATGGAGAACGGATTGGCCGCCGCCCAGGCGCTATCACGCAGCGTAAAGAAGCCCATTCCATGCAGCCGTGTCCCACCCGAACGCGAGACCGTCGTCACCACGCCGCCCACCCCGTGCCCATAGAGCGCCGAGCCATAGGCTGTTGCATCGCCCTGCCCCTGAACGCGGAACTCGCGTACCGCCGCCTGCGAGAAGACATAGGACGAGCCCGCGCGCTGTCCGCCGTCCGCCACCGATCCCGCGCCGCTTCCCACGCCCGACGCACGGTCGTAGACCGCGTCCGAACCCGCTGCAACCTCCTCCTCCACGCCCGCGCCCGCCGCCGCTCCGCTGAAGCTCTGGTCGCCGCTCGCTCCATCAGTGCGCGTGCTGTTCTGGGTCGCTGCGACCCCGCGAAAGCTCACATCAGCGGAGTTCTCATCCCCACTCGCCGCGCCATTTGCCCCGGCAACGGTCAGCGCCAGCGAGCGCCACTGGCCGCCATTCACGGGCAAGGCGGCCAGATCCGCCTCGGCCAAATCCGTTCCGCCGCTACTGGCCCCACTCGGCGAGTTTGGCTGGCTAGAGACAGGCGGTCGCATCCGCGCCACGACTTCCGTCACCTCACCCAGCCCCACCTCCACCGACTCCGGAAGCGTCAACTCCACCCCAGCTTCCTCCACCGACAGCTCGTACTCGCCTACCGGCAACCGCACGACCAGGAACTCGCCCTTCGACCCCGTGCGCGCCCGCATCGCAAGCCCCGTTTGCAGATCGCGTGCCACCACCAGAACTCCGGCCACCGGCGAGCCCGCAGCACTCAACACCTGCCCGCCGATCGCGCCATCCGTTCCACTCTGCGCCCACACGCAGCCACCCAGCCCGAAGGCCAGTTCCACCACGCAGCAGCCCAACCAACTCAGCTTGCTGCGCCCAGACCTCATTTCATCCCCCTTTAAGCTCTGATTTCCGGGCAATGATTCCCGGACGAAAAGAAGACGACAGCAAGAGGTATTTCCGCGCAACACCACCCAAACCTGTTCCTGAACAAAAGCCCGTGGCCCTCAGCGTGTGCCATTTCGGGAACACGCAGCGCGTAACCTACCGAGTAGCCGAAGACTAACCGACTTTTCCCGATTAGGGAATTCTAATCTTCGTTTGGGATTTTCTGCCGCTCCGCACTCCGCATTGCGCCCCCGCGCTGGCAGACGGACCGCGTGCCTCATCCATCCCCAGTCGCACGGTACGCTCGAGCGTTCAGGATTCCACGCCGGCTCACATTTTTCTCTCATCTTCCGATAACAGATGGGAGGTCGTAAGATGTCCGCCGAGACTTATATCGCAAAGACGATCGAGAACGCTCCCGACGCCATCGCCAGCCATGTGCGGTGGAAGATCTCACTGATGCTGGCGGCGCGAATGCGCGAGCCGCTGAGTGCGCGCGCCATCCGCTCCCTCCAGCATCCCGAGGAGTGTTCCATCCGCAAATGGCTGGTCAGTGAACATACGCTGCACCTGCGCGGCACGCCGGAGTATCACGCCGCGCTCGAACTGCACACGGCGTTTCATGGCCAGATGCTGGCCATCGCCAACCTGATCAACGCTGGGGACTACGAACAGGCCGAGCGCCTGCTCAACGCCGCCGAACCCTTCCAGAACACCTCCACCGCGCTGGCCAACGCCATCATGGCGCTGGACCGCACACCAGCCGGAAAGCCCGCCGCTCAAAAGGAACGTCAACCTGCTATGCGAAAGACGGTATAGACGCGGGCCGCGCGCACCCACTCGCCTACCCGTTCCCACCTGCGGAGAACAAACCGCTCGACCCGCTCTCAATCCTGGGGCCGTACTTCGCTAACCGCCGCTGCATCACGGCGATGGCTTCCGGGTTCTGGTCCACCATGCAGAAGGCGCGGTTGTTCTTTGCGGCCGCCTCGCCCGCAGTGCCGCTGCCGGCGAAGAAGTCCAGCACCAGGTCGCCGGGGTTGGAGTGAACGCGCACGATCCGCTCCAGGATTCCCAGCGGCTTCTGCGTGGCGTAGCCAGTCTTCTCCTTTCCAGTGGGCGAGACGATGGTGTGCCACCAGACGTCGGTTGGCGTCTTGCCGCGCGCAGCCTTCTGGGCGCCTACCAAGCCCGGAGCCATGTAGGGGATGCGGTCGCACGCGTCGAGGTTGAAGGTGTAACGCTCAGGATCGCGCGTGTACCAGAGGATGTTGTCATGCTTGGCCGGCCATCGTTTGGTTGCGCGCGCGCCGTAGTCATATGCCCAGACAATCTCATTCTGGAAACACTCGCGACCAAAGATCTCGTCGAGCATGATCTTGCAGTAGTGCGCCTCGCGGTAGTCGATGTGGAAGAAGAGGCTTCCGGTGGGGGTGAGCACTCGGTGCGCCTGCAGCAGGCGTGGACGCAGAAAGCCGAGGAAGTCGTCGAACTGGTCGGCGTAGCCTGCGGTCTTCCCTCCGGCAGCTGCTTCACTGCCTGCTGCGTTCACCAGCTCGGTGCGGTAACGATGCCCGCCAAAGCCCACGCGGTCGCCCGCCTCGTCGCGCACCGTCTTCATGCGTAGACGCGCCTGCCGTCGTCCGGTGTTGAAGGGCGGATCGATGTAGATGAGCGCCACCGACCCGGTCGGCATCATTCGCAACACTTCCAGGTTGTCGCCCTGCACGATGCGGTTCAATCCGCCTCCCTTGGCTGCCACTCCAGAGTATCCCGAACGGCACTTTGCAAACCGCAGACTCCACCAACGACCCCGCGGCCTTTCGACAGCAGTGCAGCAAGGAGTATCGTTTCAAGATCCCGAAGATCGGGCGTGCCGGGTGCCGAGATGGCAGATGCTGCGACTCTGAACTGCTCGAAGCCGCAAGTCCCAACCGCTGCGGGGGCCTCCACCCTTGCGCCCACGCGCGCCTTCGCCATGCTCTCCCATTGCGGGCGGGTGCGCCACGCCAATCAGGACGCCTGCGCCGCGTTGCCCGAGCATGGGGTCTTCGTCGTGTGCGACGGCATGGGAGGCGCGGCCGGCGGCGAGGTTGCCAGCCATCTGGCGACGGAGGTTTTTCTGGACTGCCTCGCTCATCGCGTGTCTCCCCCACCCGACCCAGCCGCGCTCGATCCAGCCGTGCCCAAGTCCGCCGCGCCCAAGTCTGTCTCATCCCGCGCGCGGCTCGCCGAGGCCATCCGCGCCGCCAACCAGGCTGTATTCCGGCACTCGCGCAAGTCGCCCAGCCTGCACGGGATGGGCACCACGCTGGTCGCGCTGCTGTGGGAGGAAGACACGCAGCGGTCAAAGGATGCGCGAGTCAGCTCCACGCTCTGGCTGGCGCACGTCGGCGATAGCCGCTGCTATCTCCTGCGTTCGGGCGCGCTACACCTGCTCACCCAGGACCACTCGCTGGTGGAGGAGCAGGTGTGCGCCGGGCTGCTCAGCCGAGTGCAGGCCACCGCTTCGCCGATGCGCAATATCATCACCCGCGCTATCGGGTCGCAGTCCACGGTGGAGCCGGAGATCGCTTCGCACGCCACACAACCCGGCGACCTGTACCTGCTCGCCTCCGACGGCCTGAGCCACGAGCTGGAGGACAACGCGATCGCGCAGATTCTGGCCAGCGCGGTCAGACCTTCTACGCTCGCAGCCAGCCGCCGCAACTCCGCCGCGCCCGGTCCGGCCATGCAATCCGCGCTCGACACCGCCTGCCAGGAGCTCGTAGAGGCCGCCAACGCAAACGGCGGGCGGGACAACATCACCGTCCTGCTGGTGGCGTGCGCGTAGCTCTCTCGGTGACACTCGCCTCTTCCAATGGCGAACTCCAGTCCCACATCGATACGGACCTGCGTCCGTTAGACTCATACACGAAAGGAGAGACCATTGCGCAACGGGACTGCCCGCCTCTTTCGCGTCGCGCTGGCCGCCAGCCTCAGCGTCTCGGCGCTGCTCTACTTTGCGTGGAGCTGGCGCTGGCCACTGGTGGGCGACGCATCGCTGATCCACTACATTGGGTGGCTGATTGAGCGCGGCTGGGCCCCATACCGCGACCTCGGTGACATGAACATGCCCGGCTCGTACCTGATCGAGCTGGCCGCGATGCACCTGTTCGGCATGGGCGACCTGGCGTGGCGGCTCTTCGACTTCGCGCTGATGGGCGCGGCGACCGCGTCTTTCTTCGCGATTACCCGCCGCGCGGGTGACCCATCCATAACTGACTCCTCGTCATGGGTGGGACCGGACGGAACGGGATTGGAGGGGGGCTGGCTTGCCGGCCTCTTCGCCGCGTGCCTCTTCATTCTGGTTCACGGGCGAGACGGCCTGGCCGAGGGCGGGCAGCGCGACCTGACGATGGCCGTCTGCCTGATTGTCGCGACGGCCTTCCTCTTTGTCGCAATGCGCAGAGACTGGCCGTGGGCAGCGGCGGCATTCGGACTCTTCTCCGGCGTAGCGTTGACCATCAAGCCCACCGCGATCCTCCTGAGTCTTGCACAGTTACTGCTTGCTGCATGGGTGCTGCGAAGATCTCGCATCGCGCAGCGGCCGATCCGCAGAGTCTTCGCTCGCCTGCTCGCTCCCGCAAGCCTCGCGTGTCTGGTTGCACCCGCGGTCTGCCTCGTCTTTCTGCTGCGAGAGCGGGCGCTCGCCGCATTCCTCGCGGGCTTCCACGGCATCATCCCCTACTACGCCAGCCTGGGACATCGCCCGCTCCACTTTATTCTGCTGCACAGCATCTCGCCTCTGCTTCCACTGGTTCTGATCTGGATCGCGTTTTTGGCGCTGGCCGGATCGTTTTTCCACCCGCTGCTCAGCGCGGAAGGCGAATCGCCGCGTAACTGGGAACGGACCGCCCTGCTGGCGGGTGTTCTCTTCGGCCTCATCAACTGCGTGGTGCAGGCGCGCGCTCTGCCTTACTATCGTTACCCGCTGCTGGTCTTCCTGTTGCCGCTGATGGCCGTGGACTTCACCCGCGCCGCGCAGTCTCTGGAGACAGAGCCCGGGCCAGTAGAGCCTGAACCCAGGCCCACAGAACTCAGGCCGAAGCTCTCCGGCCTCTGGCGCACACGGGCCGCGCGCTGGCTTGCCGTCTGCGCTCTCTGCTTTGGCGGGTTCTTTCTTGCGCCACAGTCCGCCGTGCTGATCCATCGCTATCGCTGGTGGCAGACCGACTTCATCAGCTCGCTGGAGCAGAACCTCGACGCGCTGGGCGGGCAGCGGCTCTCCGGCCGCATCCAGTGCATCGACTCGATCTCCGGCTGCGGCACCGTCCTCTACCGCATGCGGTTGACGCAGGCGACCGGCGTTTTCTCCGACTTCCTGCTCTTCGGCCCGGACGACGTGCCCATTATTCGCCAGACGCGCGCGAACTTTTCCGCCGCAATTCTGGCGAACCCTCCGCAAGTCATCGTCGTCACCAGCCACCTGCACCTGGGTGAACCGGAGAACTACCGCAAGCTCGACCGCTGGCCCGCCTTCGAGAGCTTTCTGGCCGACGACTACACGCTCGAGACCGAGTGGCGACCAACGCGAACCACGCGCTGGTGGAGCCGCGAAGAGACGCCCGCCGGCTACCGCATCTACGTGCTGCGGCCACGGCATTGATCTCCGGAGATTCGCGTTTTGCATTTCAGGGCTGATAGAACATCTCGACGACTGAGACAAAACAACTACAGGGATCCTTCCCCTTCGTTTCACTCAGGGTCAGGATGACGGTGAATCTGAATGCAGCGACCCGCATCCATAAAGTCACATCTCATACCAGCGCGGGCCGCTAATCCACACCGGAGCGGCGTATCTTGAGACGTATGCGCATGACGGTTCTCGCATCGGGATCGAAGGGCAACGCGACGGTGATCGCCAGCGCCGAGACACGCGTGCTGGTGGACGCGGGGCTCAGTTGCCGCGAGCTGCTGAAGCGCATGGCGCTGGTCGACGAAGACGCCTCCGCGCTGGACGCCATACTGATCACGCATGAGCATACGGACCACGTTGCGGGCCTCTCAGTGCTGGCGCGCAGGTTGCGCATTCCGGTCTACTTCACCGAGCCGACCCACCGCGCCTGGGTGCGGCAGATGACCCCGCGAACCACCATGACCTACGCCAAGTGGCTGGAACACGTGCAGAAGGAGAAGGAAGCGCGCGCCGCGCAAGATGCGGTGGAGAGTATAGAGTCTGCCGATCCTGAACTCTGCGAGGAGAGCGGTACGATCCAGATTGCAGCCGCATCCGCGGAGGCTGAAGAAGAAGACGCGCCGGGAGCCTCAATCCGGCGCGACCCAACCTTTCTGCCCGCGGTGGAGTACTTCCAGCCGGGGACGAACTTCTCCATCGGGGACCTGACGATTATGCCGTTCACCACTCCGCACGACGCAGCCGACCCGTGCGGGTTCGTCTTCGAGTCGGCCTCGGAGTCTATCCGCATGGCCATTGCCACCGACCTGGGCTATGTGCCGCCCAACGTCAAGCGGGCGCTGGAGCGGATCGACGTGCTGCTGCTGGAATCCAACCACGACCTGGAGATGCTGAAGGACGGCCCCTACCCGTGGGCGGTGAAGCAGCGCGTGCTCTCGCGCGTTGGGCATCTTTCGAACCACGCCACGGCCGAGTTCCTCAGCCGCGATTACGACGGAAATGCTACATACATCGTCCTCGGCCACCTGTCGGAGACCAACAACGCTCCCGAGCTTGCCCTGCTCTCTGCCGAAGAGGCGATCCGGGAGCGGGGGAGGCTGCTGGGCAACCGCGTTCTGCTGGCCCAGCAAGCCGCGCCGATCGCTCCAATCTGTTTATAACCTATTTTGATTCAATATTTTGACCGCCGGAAGAGAACAGCCGGGAGGCCACCGCGCACGATTGAGCATTGGCAACAGAAACCGGCCCAATCTGATCTTTTTCCTGCTTTGCGCTATCAGATCAAGTAAAATGGTGTCTATACCACTATGGTAACTTTTTCCTCTCGAACTTTTCGATCGCGCCGCATGACCGAACCGCGCTGCACAGACCCGGTCATCGGGGACATTCTGGCCGGCTGGCGATACGACATCTCCGGCCTCTCGCCCGCGATGCGCACGGACTACGATCATCACCTGTCGGAGTGCGCCCAATGCCGCCGCCGCCAACACCTGGCGCGCACTATCGATGTGCTGCTGATCTCGGTCAGCTCGCTTTCCATCCTGGCCTTCCTGCTGGCCGCGGCTGTGCTGCACCGCATCGAGGCCATCGCCCACCTGGGCAGCAGCCTGCACGGCCACCTGTACCACACGCCGATCACCATCTCGCTGGAGGCAACCGCCATAGCCGGGCTGGTTATCTCGCTGACGCTGTGGGTTCTGGTCGCTATTGCTACGCCGATTCCAGGGCTGGTGGCGGACGCAATCCAGCGCATTCCGCCACAGATCCGCGAACGCATCATGAAGAACGCCGCCTGAGCTGCGATCGTCTTTCCGATCTGCGCCAATCCGCTTCAATTTGAGACGATCCGTGCAGATCGGTGGCCGATCTTGTGTTCGTTTCATCACGCGGACGGCGGAAATGCGTTAGCGTAGAAGGAACGCCATGTCTTCCACGCAATCGCATTTCGAAGGCGAGATCGTACCTCCCGCCGACTCCACCGTGCCGGTTGAGGAGCCCACCCCCGCCGAGGCGTACTCGCCCGAGCAGGCGCGGCGGCGGCGCGAGTACGGCGTCTGGGACCCACGCTCCGCGCCCGGAACCTACCTTCTGCTGGCCATCAATATTGCGGTCTACCTGTGGATGTGCCTCCACGGCGTAAGCCCGAAAGACCCCACCGAGGGCGACCTGCTTCACTACGGCGCAAACGTCACATGGCTGGTGCTGCACGGCCAGTGGTACCGCCTGCTGACCGCGACCTTTGTGCATGTCGGGCTGATTCATCTGCTCACCAACATGTGGTGCCTGTGGAACCTGGGCATCCTGGGCGAGCCGCTGATCGGCCCCTACGGAATGGTCGCCGTGTACATGATTACGGGGATCGCGGGAAACCTGCTGAGCATGGCCTGGAACGTCGTCTTCACCCTGAGGACGCACGATGCGGGCTATCTGATGCAGGTGGGCGCGGGGGCGTCTGGCGCGGTCTTCGGCATCGCGGGCATCCTGATTGTGCTGCTGAGCAACCGCCGCCTGCCGTTCCCGTGGGAGGAGCTGCGAAGACTGCGCAGCATGGTGGTCAAGTTCGCGCTCATCAATCTGGTCATTGGGCTCAGCACGATCGTCGTCAACGTCGGCATCCGCATCGACAACTCGGCGCATATTGGGGGCTTCCTGAGCGGCTTGGCGCTGGGCGTCCCGCTGGTACCGCGCATGACCGCCGGCCGCGAACGCTATCTGGGCCGGCAGAAGGTCACGTTCGCCGTTGCGTGCTTTGTCCTCGCACTGGTCGGCTACTGGATCGCCAACCTGCTGTGAAGCAGTGGTAACGGGTCAGGGATAAGGGGTAAGCTGGAACAACGACGATCCATCTTGTCCCAACTCCCTTATCCCTTACCTCTACGCTAATTAAGTACGGCGAGACAAAAATGGCAATCTATCAGAATCAATCGTCTCTCTCTTTCGGCATTGGCAAATTTTTAGTGCTGCTTTTCCTGATCTTGTATGTGGTGCCTCTCTCCGCACAAGAGCTCGCGATCAGGTTGGTAGATGGGCGGAACGGACGCCCTATGGCGGGGGCAGCCTCCTATGTGAATGTATGGGTGGGGACAGAACGCAAAGAAGCAATCGGCATACCTACTGATGGGAATGGCGTTGCTCGGTTACAACTCACACTCGATCCCGGCAAAGTAAACATTCCAAACCCCTCGAAAGATAGCGGGACTATCGTTGTGGCCAATCCTGTAGTGGAGTACAACGAATCTTTTCGAATTAATGTTCCTTATGCATTGTGTGGATCAGGAGGATCAAATTACTCGTGGCTGATGTTGCAACACTTATCGACTAAGCAAATACTTGAACATGGCTATGTTTCGCCAAACACATGTGGCAAGAGCACGGCCTCGCCGAAGCCCGGACAAGTAATCCTCTTCGTTCGGCCATTAACTTGGTGGGAAAAATTTAAGCAGTAATTCTTAGTCCGATTCCCTATACCAGCGTGGTCTGGGCGAACTTGCGCACCATGGCCAGCAGCAGCTTGCGGTCGTTCTCCGAGAGACGCGCCGAGTAGCGCTGGATCTGGGTGAGGAAGCGGATCTCGTCCTCGCCAAGGTGCAGCGCGGACATGTCCTGGCCAACGGTCTGATCGGAGAAGAACTGCGCCAGTTGCAGATCGAGCGCAAAGGCGATCTTCTGCAGCGTCTCCAGCGAGGGAACGGTGTGGCCGTTCTCGACCCGCGACAGATAGCAACGCAGGAGCCCGGTGCGCTTCTCGATGTCTCCCTGCGACATCCCTTTTTGCAGTCGATAGGTGCGGATCGTCGCCCCAATGCTCATCGCGATAGTGGCTACGGGAGGAAGGCTGTTCATTGGTGTGGGAAGTGTTTGCATATCTGCCATTAGCCACAAAGTAAACACTCGGCACGGTCTGGTCAATGGCTATTTTGTGCGATGCCGCGATTCGCGTACCCGCCAAGGTTCACCGGGAGTCAGATAGAGCACTTCTCTTGAAGCTCTACTTGAACCCCAGGCCGGTTGTGAACCAGCGAAGACACTATCGGTTAAGTTAATAGCACTGGAGTAAGTTGTCAGTTGCAGGTTGCATGTTTTCAATTGAAAACAAAGACGATCCCACCGACAACTCGCAACCTGCAACTGACAACCTGCAACTATCCCATGTACATTCCGCCGTTTACGTCCAGCGTATGGCCGGTGATGTAGCTGGCGTCTTCCGACGCGAGAAAGGCGACGGCCGCGGCGATGTCGCGGTCCGTTCCGGCGCGCGCCAGCGGGATCTGCGAGGTCATTGCAGTGCGCTGTTCGTCGGTGAGCACGGCGGTCATTGCGGTCTCGATAAAGCCCGGCGCGACGGCGTTCACGGTGATGGTGCGGCTGGCCAGCTCGCGCGCCAGCGACCGGGTGAGGCCGATGAGGCCGGCCTTCGAGGCGGCGTAGTTGGCCTGCCCGGCCAGGCCCGTCTCGCCCACCACCGAGGTGATGTTGATGATGCGTCCCCAGCGCGCCTTCAGCATGGAGCCCATGACGGCCTGGGTCATCAGGAAGGCGCCGGTGAGGTTGGTGGCGAGCACGTCGTCCCAGTCCTTGCGCTTCATGCGCAGGGTGAGGGTGTCGCGCGTGATGCCTGCGTTATTGACCAGGATTTCTACCTTGCCGAGCTGGGCGATGACGGCCTTGGCGCAGGCCTGAATGGACTCCTCGCTGCTGAGGTCGAGCGCAAACACATACGCCGACCCGGCAACCGGCTCCGTCACACCGGCGCTGGCAGCCCCGCCGCACAGTGCTGCTGCATCGTCCATCTCGCCCGCGGCCTCGGCAGCCCGCCCAGCGGCGCCATTGATCTCGGCTGCGACCTCGGCCAGCTTTGCCTCGTTGCGCGCGCAAAGCGCGACGGTTGCGCCCGCCTCCGCCAAAGCCAACGCACACGCGCGCCCGATGCCCTGCGACGCTCCCGTTACCAACGCAACCCGACCTGCCAGTGTACTCATTTGTCTCCATTGCCTCAGAATTCACCATTATACGAACCAACAGCGATTCATCCACAGAGATCGAGGCACATCAGTTGCAGAATGACATATCCTTGCAGGGAGATGCCTGACAAACTGCAAGCCGCTACAGACCCGAAGCACTCCGCTGAAACCACCGCCTCAACCACTGCCGACGCGAAGCAGACTGACGTCTACGCCATTCAGGGCGCGGACCCCGAAGTCCTGGCGTACGCGATGGCGAAGTACTCTCGCTCGTCGCTGAGCATGAAGGAGTCGCTCTCCGAGATCAGCTCGCAGCGCGCTGAAGAGTTTTTGAACACGTTTTACTTCCAGTACGGGCACCGCTCCATCGCCGACCTGGCGCACATTCCGTTTGCCATCGAACGGCTGTCGCTGCTCGCGGCTATCGCGCTGCTGGACGAGCAGCGCTGGGACGGACAGGAGCGCAGCACGCGCTACCAGAACTTTCGCAAATCGGGCTGGTTCACGCCCCAATTCAGCGGCCAGTCCGGCGAGCGGACGGCTGGCTACACGGCCTCGATCGAGGCGCTGTTTGCGGCTTATGACCGTGTCGGCGCGGGAATGCTGGAGGCGCTGAAGGGCGCGATTGCACAGCCCGCGGAGATGAAGGACGAGGCCTATGTGCGCACGCTGAAGGCGCGCGCCTTCGATGTGGCGCGCTACCTGCTGCCGCTGGCGACCAATACGTCGCTGGGGCAGATTGTGAGCGCGCGCACGCTGGAGAACCAGATCTCACGGCTGCTGGCCAGCGAGTTCGCCGAGGTGCGCGGCCTGGGCGAGAGGCTCAAAGCTGCCGCCGCCTCGCCCGCCTGGAACGTCACTCACGACGAGGCGCGCGTTCTGTGCGAGGAGGTTGGCTCGGTCGATAAAACTTGCGGAAGCAGGCTCTGCGACGTGCTGCTGCGCCCGGTGAAGACGTCGCCCACGCTGGTGAAGTACGCAACGCCAAATGAGTACGCCATCGCCACGCGCGCCGAGATGCGTCAGGCCGCCGCTGAGCTGATGGCTGGGCAGGCGATCGAGGGTGCGCCGGTTGTCGATCTGGTGGAAGATTCGGGGTCACTTGAGGTCGAGCTTGCGACCTCGCTGCTCTACGCGGAGTGCCACTACTCCTGGCGGCAGCTACAGCGCTCGGTTGCTGGGCTGGATTCAAGAAAGATCGCGGAGATTGTCGCGCTGGGCGTGAAGCATCGCGGCCCGCACGACGAGTTGCCGCGCGCATTCTCCGCCGGGCAGAGCTTCCAGTTCGACATTCTGATGGACATCGGCGGCTTCCGCGACATGCACCGCCATCGCCGCTGCGTGCAGCTCATCCAGCCATATACAGACGCGCACGGCTACGAGACGCCGGTGTGTCCGGGCCAGCCCACGCTCACCGAGGCGGGACTCGACCAGGGCTACGCCGTCGCGATGGACGCCGCGCACTCCGCCTACCGCGCGCTGCGCGATGCGGCTGGGCCGGAGGCTGCTGCTTATCTGTTGCCGCTGGGGACACGCGTGAGGGCGGTGTTCAAGATGGACTTTGCCGAGGCGCTCTACATCGCCGAGCTGCGGAGCGGTGTTGCGGGACACTTCAGCTATCGGCGCGTGGCTTGGGAGATGTATCGCGCAGTGGCCAAGCGGCATCCGGGGCTAGCAAGCTATTTTCGCATCGAGGATGTGAATGCGCCGGTGGATTTGCTGAAGCGGTAAGTGCTCGTGCGGCGATTTTTTTGATTCGCGCTAGGCTTCGAGCACTGTGTTGAGGGGGTGGTCGCTGCGCGAGTCGGGGTTGAATGGCACGGGGGTGCGCGTGCCGAGGGCATGGCAGAGGCCGGCGAGCGAGATCAGCGCCAGCGCCAGACCGCAGACGCCGTTCCAGCGCCAGTGGGCCCAGGCAACGGTCGCAAGCGCCGAGCCGGCCGCCGCGCCGGAGAAGTAGATGGTCATGTAGACGGTGTTCAGCCGGCTGCGCGCCGAGGGCACAAGGCCGAAGATGCGCGTCTGGTTGGAGATCTGCGCCATCTGCGCTCCGATGTCCAACACAATGACGCCGACCACCAGTATGGCGATGTGCAGCGCAAACGGGAGGCTGGACCTTTCGCCAGCCCACAGAAGCACGTAGGAGAAGGCGAGAAGACTGATTGCGACGTTGAGCACCCATCGCGTGCCGAGCTTGTCCGCCTGCCTGCCGGCGATTGGGGCGGCCAACGCGCCCGCCGCGCCGACCAGCCCGAAGCTGCCCGCGATCCCCGGGCCGAGGCCGTAGTGGCTGCTGAGGAGATAGGCCAGCGTGGTCCAGAAGCAACTGAAGGATGCAAAGACGAGTGCGCCGATCAGACTCGACTCGCGCAACAGCGGCTGGGTGCGGAAGAGCGTCCACAGGGAGCGCATCGCGTCGGAGTAGCGCATCTCCTGCTTGGGCGGCAGGCGAGGCATTACGCGGCCGAGCAGAAGAAGAAATGCAGCGTTCGCCAGCGCGGCGATGATAAAGACATAGCGCCAACCGTCGGTGACCCAGAAGGCCCCCTTGGGAAAGAGGCGCGGGGCGTAGACGAAGAGCGCAGGGATGTGGCTGACCCATCCGGCGAAGGTCCTAGCCAGCAGAATGCCAAGCAGAAGGCCCATCATCACCGTTCCGATGGCACGTCCGCGCGCCTTTTCCGGGACCATGTCCGGCGCGATGGGGACCACGATGTGGGTTACCGAGGCCACCACTCCCAGCACGACGCTGCCCGCGATCAGCCAGGCCAGCGTGGGCGCAAGGGAGACTAGAAGAAGCGCCACAACCACGGCGGCGTACATCCGCATCATCAGCGCGCGGCGCTCCAGCAGATCGCCCAGCGGAACAAAGAGCAGGAGTCCAAGCGCGTAGCCGACCTGCGTCGCGCCGGCGACGTACATCACGCGGCCGGCGGGCGCGCCGTAGGTCTTGCCCATCTCCACCAGCAGCGGCTGGTTGAAGTAGATGGTGGAGACGCCGATGGCGCACGCCAGCCCGAGAAGATTCAGTGGGGCGCGCGGCGTGGAGGAGTTGGATTGGGGAGTCATTCGCGGAGGGTGCCTAAGATCCAGTGTAAGTCCTGTCTGGTACGAGGGATGTCGATCCGGTGCGCGCAACTGCGGGCAGAACGATGTTCCGGCGTTCCCAAAGGTTGTTCTGGATGTGTTGCACTTGGACTTTGAGCGCGGCCCCGGCCGGTTGGGGGCGAGTGACGGACAAACCGGAAATAATCCCGAAGGCTCCCTCAAAGTCCTGTTTATGGGACCATTCGCGATTGGATTAACTGACCCAACTGCGGCTTAGGGAAGGGATTCGGGCGGGAGTTAGCGGGCGGCGGCGAGGGTGATGCGGGAGGATGTGACGGGGTCGTAACTGCGGTAGACGCTGATGTGGAAGCAGGCCTGCTGGAACTCCTCCTCGACGTCGATCTTTCCCTGGTCGATGAGCGGCTGGAGGTAGGCGCGCATCCATGCGATCTCGGTGATGGAGAGTCCGTGCTTGGCGATGTCGACGGCCTGGCCGGTGAGGTGCGGCGAGGCGGTGTCTCCGGTGGAGGGCGCGGCGTTGCCGTTGCTGTGCGTGAGGCGCTGCTGGAACTGGACGGTGCGGACGGCGGAATCGACCTGCAGGGGCTGGTGGAAGGCGGCGTAGTGGTCGCTTGCCAATACGCTGAGGAAGGCAGCGGTCCAGGGACGCGAGAAGCGGCGGTCCTCCGGCAGGCGCACGTCGACGCGCAGGGCTTCGTTCTCGGGCAGGGCGACCAGCTTCTTCTGGCGGCGCAGGTCGAGCAGATCGGCGTCGTCGCGCACGCGGTTGAGGCCGTCGAGGTCTGCCATCTGGTTTTGATGCAGCAGGTTTTCGTGCGAGCCATAGAGCGGCGGCGGGACCATGAGGCGGCCGCGGCTGTCGTAGAGCGAGGAGACGCGCAGCGCGAGCAACAGGACAGGCGTGGCTGCTTCCTCTTCGATGGAGCGCAGGCGAGATCGATCGGGTGTGCTTGCGCTGGCGAGGCTGGCGAGGCCGGCGGTCTCGGCGGTGTTCTCAGCGAGAGTGTCGGGCTCGGCGTGCCGGGTGGTGCGAGCGGCGTGAGCTTCCGCACGGCCCGTGCGGGGCGCGCGAATGCCACGGTCCGCGGCGGCGATGGCGGCGTGCGCGGCCAACTGTTCTTCGCGGCTGCGCATCCAGGCGTGGACGCGGTCTGCTTCAGGATTCGGGGCGGGAGGGAGCGCGGACGGGTGGCGGGTTGTGGCGATGCTGTGCGGCGCGGTTGGGCTGGCGTGGCGCGAAAGATTGGAGACTGTGCGCAGCTCCCTGGCGGCGGCGTGCGACCGCCCGTACGCGTCGGAACGCGCGCCTGCGGACCTGCGCGCATTCCGTTCGTGGGAGAGACGTTGCGTTGGCTGGGCTACGATCAGCCGGCCGGCAGCGGGGCGGGCGAGCGAGCGCGTCGGCCTGGCCAGCAACGGCACAGCGCAGAGTTGCAGGCAGACCAGCGCGATCAGGGCAGCCACGTGGGCTTTTGTGCGCATCACTAATTTTTGGAGGTGCGGAGGCACCAGAGCAACTTCTACCCTACTTGGAACGTAGACTTGCAGTAAGTGACCATGCAGGTTCCGTGTACTGATCGGTTAATAGAGAGTGTTGGACAGGATTGTCCTGGGGCCAGGGTTTTCAAAGGCGCGAACGAAATTCGAGGAGGATGGATGCGGAGAGTTCTGGCAGGAGTTGGCGTGATGGTGGCGGCGCTGGTTGGTGCGGTACTGCTGGCTGGCTCGGGGTTGCGAACGGTGGCGGCGCAGGGAGCGGCCAGCAAGCCCGCGTTCTACACGGAGAAGGTGAGGCCGCTGCTGCAGACGAACTGCGGCAAGTGCCACTTCGACATGAACCACAAGGGCGGGCTGAGCCTGGCGACCAAGGCGTCCACGATGAAGGGCGGACGCGACGGCGTGGCGATCGTGCCGGGCGACGCGGCGAACAGCCTGCTGGTGAGGCTGATCCGGCACGAGGGGCCGGCCAGCGATCCCATGCCGATGCCCGCCAAGGCGCCGAAGCTGAGCGACGAGGAGATTGCCACCATCGAGCAGTGGGTGAAGGCCGGCGCGGTGATGCCGGACGATCCCCCGCCCGCGCAGTAGAGCGGTTTCACCGCAACTGTTATCGCGCGAGAATTATTAAAGTGGTTTTTCTTGAGGAAAAACCACGCAAACGGTCTTCGCTACTGTAAAGACCTGCGGTGAAACCGCTCTAGCCAGCCTCAAAATCCCAGCGCGCGCACCACGTTCTGAATGGCGTCGGCGCTGGCGCGCAGACCGGCCTCTTCCGCCGCGTTCATCGGCACGGCCAGCAGGCCTTCCACTCCGTGGCGGCCCACAATCGACGGCACCGAGAGGCACACGTCGCTAATACCGCGATACTCCGTCAGCAGCGAACTGACCGGCAGCACGCGCCCCTCGTTCCACAGGATCGCTTCCAGAATCGCAGCCACGGCCAGTCCGATGGCGTAGTTCGTCGCGCCCTTGCCCTGGATGATCCGCTCGGCCGAGGTGCGCACGCTCTCGAAGATCTCCCGCTCCTCCTTCATGCCCAGCACGCCGTGCCCCGGCATCTGCCAGCCCTGCACGGGCACGTTGCCGATGCTCGCGCTCGACCACAGCGGTATCTCGCTGTCGCCGTGCTCGCCGGCGATGTAGGCGTGGACGTTCTGCACCGCAACCGCGCAACGCTGCGCGATCAGGAAGCGGAAGCGCGAGCTGTCCAGCACCGTGCCGCTGCCCAGAACGCGCCGGCTCTCCAGCCCGCTGAGCTTCAGCGCGACGTAGGTCAGCACGTCCACCGGGTTGGTCACCATCAGCAGCGTTGCGTGAGGCGCGACGCGCAACAGCTCGGGGATCAGCGTGCGGCAGATCGCAGCGTTGGTCGCGGCCAGGTCGATGCGTGTCTGTCCAGGCTTCTGCTTCGCGCCCGCCGTCACCACGATCACGTCGGAGTGCTCCAGCACATTCAGGTCATCCGACCCGTCCACCTTCGCCATGGGCACAAACATCAACCCGTGGTTGAGGTCCAGCACCTCCGCCTCCACCTTCGACTTGGCCACGTCGTACAGGCTGATGTGCTTGCCCACGCCGCGCACCATGCACGCGTAGGCGATGGTCGCTCCCACGCTGCCCGCGCCCACGATCCCGATCTTTCCCGCACGCTCGCTCATCTCTGTCCTCCACTGATAGATGTAGATTACCGGATGACGATCCCCGGAGCTGTGACTTAAGTCGGGCGAGCCGGATCTCCTCCTCTCCTTCGGTCAGCAGGAGGTATCTGCGCGGGTTCGCGGGCTGGATTGTCAGCGTACTGTAACATTCGGAGGCTAGCGTGGAAGTATGCGGCTGAGCTTTGTGGTTCCGGCGTACAACGAAGAGGCTTATCTCCCGGCGTGTCTGGAGTCGATAATGGCGCAGACCGGCGAGCTGGGCGATGCGGTTGAGATCATCATGGTCAACAACGCAAGTACGGACCGCACGCGCGAGGTTGCGATGGGCTTCAAAGGCGTGCGCGTGGTGGACGAGCCGCGCAAAGGGCTGACGTTTGCGAGGCAGGCTGGATTCGCGGCCAGCACGGGCGAGCTGATCGCCAACGTGGATTCGGACTCGCGGCTGACTGAGGGCTGGGTCGCAACGGTGCTGAAGGAGTTTGCCGCCGAGCCTAAACTGGTGGCGCTGAGCGGGCCGTTCATCTACTACGACATGTCGCCGAGCCAGCGCGTCAGCGTGCGCGTGTTCTATGCGATTGCGTATCTGGTGTACGCGGTGAACCGCTGGGTGCTGCGCGCGGGATCGATGGTGCAGGGCGGCAACTTCGTGCTGCGACGGACGGCGCTGGAGAAGATCGGCGGCTTCAACACGGCGATCGCGTTCTACGGCGAAGACACGGACATCGCGCGGCGAATGAACCAGGTTGGCGAGGTGAAGTTCACGTTCGACCTGAAGATGTTCTCATCGGCGCGGCGGCTGAAGAAGGAAGGGACGCTGCGCATCGCGCTGCGATATACGATCAATTACTTCTGGACGATCTTCGGGAAGACGCCGTTTACTAAAGAGTACACAGACATCCGCGATCAGGCGGCCGGGGAGCATAAGGGATAGCTCGCTTCGGTCAGGCGGGGCGGTGGGCGAGGGCGGCGCGGAGTTTGTCGGTGTGGGTGCCGTGGGCGCGGATGGCTTCGTGGAGCGCGTCGCCGGAGACGTTGAACTCTTTGGCCCAGTAGGCGATGTCGGAGGCCATCTTGGGGTTAATCTCCCTGGGGTTGTGGGGGCCCTTGGCGGCGTGGTCCTCGTGCTGGGTGTGGAACTCGTGTGCCTTGGGTGCGTCGTGATGTTCGGACATTCCGGGTCTCCTCTTTGCGGGTTCTTCCATATAGGTGGATGAGGATTGGGGGAGTGGGGATGTCCCCTGGGCGCGGATGTTTACTCTTTAGTACCTATATGCGCTGCAAAGAAAATTATTTTTTTGATCGATAAAATATTTAGAATCAATAGATATGAGATTTCTGCCGCCAAGATCTTCGATTCAAACGGGTTAGATGCTATCAATTTGATTCTGCGTGACTTATTCGCGGCGGGTTGGGCTGCGAATGAGCGGACGCGTGTGCCTCCTGTTTCGATCTCTACTTCTATTGTAGCTGGTTGGACATAACTACTATGCCAACTATTTTTAACTATTTAGTGGTTTGGATTGAGTAGGTTGAGGGATTTTTGGGGTGCTGAGGGTCTTGACAGGAATTGCAGTTGTGAGTTGTAAGTTGTGAGTTGTAAGAACGGGCGGGGACTGGTGAAGCAGGCGGTGAGCCTGCGGCTGGATGCGGATGGCTTTGCGTGGCTGAAGAAGGATGGGCAGGGGTATCAGACGCGCGCCAACCGGATGCTGCGGGAACGGATGCTGAAGGATTTGGAGGGGCGGTAGGTTTTGGGCGGGGCGGGGTTCGGTCCCCACATTAGCGACGATGAGACCGTCGCGAAGATGGGGCACCCGGCCCTTCCGATTCTTGACTCAGCGGGCAGCGAGGTCGAGGGCAGGGTTTGAAGCCCCATCTCCAATTTGTTGTACATTCTGGGAACAAATTCGACTACACTTCTCTTGAGGCGATTGGCATGGTTATAAAGGTACTTGGAGAAGATGACTCTGTAATTGACTCGGATTATCGAGACGTGGAAAGTGGCCCTACCCCGATGGAGGAGCTGCACGCATTAACTGCAGTAATGGAGGTATTGCACGAGATTGGAGATTCCGAGGCCCAAGCACGGATCATCAAAGCCGCTGCCTCCTTTCTTAAGTTGGGCGGTCTCACAGATGTGTCTCTACGCGGCCTTGTTGTGCCACGAGTAGGCCAGACAGTAGCCGGCTATCAAGCGATTTCCCAAACGAGTTCAGTTTCTCCGAAGGAGTTTCTGCTTCAAAAGCAGCCAAAGACGGATGTTGAGCGTGTAGCCTGCCTTGCCTTCTACCTCACGCACTTCCGTGAGACACCATTTTTTAAGACAATTGACATCAGTAAGCTCAACACCGAAGCTGCGCAGCCCAAATTTAGCAATGCCGCCAAATCGGTGGATAATGCGACCGCAACTCGGTTCTGCTGCCTCAATAATACCGCGCTTGTGCGGCTTATTTATGCGCGAGCCCTAAGTACCGAGTTGCGGTCGCATTATCCACCGAT
>PKWU01000077.1 GCA_003132145.1 Granulicella sp. | reverse complement strand
TCGCTTTATCAGCTTGCCGATCATCGGTGGCTTCAGTCTACCGGGTTCTCGTGAGCAAGAAACAGTTCGTAAAAGCGCCCCGTCGGTAAGCATCGCTGTGAGTCCGGCGTAGTAGGAAACTGAGACGACACTACCGGGCCCGGAAGTTGCTGGAATTGATCGGAGACGTCATTGTAGTCTGGACGCCGCCCGCCACGCCTCCAGCAGAGCGCGGGCGAGAGGTTGGCTGGCAGCGAGGAGCTATTCGCACATAGGAACGGCTACTCGGCCGTCCCGAGCGCATGGGAGCTGGCCCATCGTGCCAGTCCGGCAATTGACTCGAACACCAACTCTTCCCCGGCGGGCACCTTCAGAACCAGCCTCCGGGCTTTGAGCTCTTCGCTCAGTCCCGGCTTGGTCGCTAGCGTTACGGCCCAGATGCAGAGGCAGCGTGCATTGCACAGGTAGATTTCTCCCCTTTCGTCAGTCACGATGTAGCCGTCTTCAGGAACGGCAGCCATGTCGTAGGAGCAGATTCGTCGCTTCATCCCTTCTTGGCGCCCTTCTTTGCCGGCGACTTCTTTGTCGTCTTAGCTGCGGTCCCACGAGGCTTCGATTTGGATTCCGATTTTGCAGGTGCGCTCTGAGCCAGTTCCAATCCAAACAGTGCGGAGAGGTCTTCCCCGCTGCCGAGAACCTTGCCTTGAGCAGGCTTCTGTTTGGAGAGAGGAGGCTTCCCAGTCGCATTTGTGATCAGTTCCTTTTCGTCCACGCCATGCAGCCGGAAGAGCAGTTCCGGCTGCCGATCGAGCCGGACGCCGACGCCATAGAGAACCGCCGCAGCGTGCTTGCACATATCGGCCCAGTCCGGACAGCTGCAGGAAAGGTTGATTTCTTTCGGTGAAGGAAACAATCCCGTCTCCTGCCGGCATATCCGCTCCATGACGCCCTTCGAGAGTCGTCCTTGGAGAAGCTCGACGAGAGAATCAATCGAGCCCGAACAATCGGTGCAGATCGATCGCCAGCGCACTTTGTCAACCGGGACGATCTTCAGGACAACGGTGTAGATCTCCGATCCGCTCACCTTGGCCACGATCGCACCCGCCGCAATCTGCAGATCGATTACCGATCCATTGCGCACATAGGTTCGTCCGCGCGGCAGGCGATTGGCAAAGTCGCTGTATTGTTCCAGATTGTTGCACCAGGCTTTGCCCCAGAAGGTCTTCGCTATCGTGCGTCCCTCGATGACCACGGGAGAGACGGAATGCCCTCTCTTTCGAAGGCTCTCCATCTTCTTCAGCGCCTTGCGGCGCCGCTCGGCCGCAGACACATACGGCTTCCAGCCCCAGCCACCGTACATCGACTAAGCCTCCTTCATCGCAATCTGGAGATCGAGACGGACCAACTTGAGCAACTCCTCATCCTTCAACTCCGTAAGCACTCGGTCGGCGCCACCTTCAAGCAGCCCCTCCGAGAGGCTCTGCTTGGATTCGATCAACTGATCGATCTTCTCCTCCACCGTTCCCCGGCATACAAACTTGTGTACCAGCACGTTCTTCTTCTGTCCAATGCGAAATGCTCGGTCCGTGGCCTGATTCTCGACGGCAGGATTCCACCAACGGTCGAAATGGACCACATGCGAAGCGGCCGTGAGGTTGAGACCTGAGCCCCCGGCCTTCAGGGAGAGCACGAAGAAGCCCACACTCTCGTCCTCCTGGAACCGACCGACAAGTTGCTGGCGCTTCTTCACCTCCGTCTCCCCGTGGAGAACCAACCCGGGACGCCCGAAGATCGTGGCGAGAAAGCTGGCCAGGGGAGCCGTCACCTCGTGAAACTGGGTGAAGACCAGCATCTTTTCCTGGCGCGCCGCGATCACCTCGGCGATCTCACGCAACCGGGCCCATTTGCCGCTCTCCTCTTCGGCCCAGGCACCATCTCCCAGCCACTGCGAAGGGTGATTGCATATCTGCTTAAACCGCATCAGGAACGACAGTACCATTCCCTTGCGCGCTATGCCGTAGGCGTCGCTGAGTCGCGAGGCAAGCTCGTCTACGGCATCCTGATAGAGCACCGCCTGTTTTCGGCTCAGCTGGCAGAACGCCTTGACCTCGGTCTTTTCCGGTAGGTCGGAGATGACCGTCTTATCCGTTTTCAGCCGGCGCAGAATGTAGGGTCGCACCAGCTCCCGAAGTGGCCCGTAGGGGTTGTGAGTACGATCCGCCAGGCGTTTGGAAAACTGCGTGAACTGTTTCGCCGAGCCCAGCAACCCGGGATTGATGAAGTCGAAGATGGACCACAGATCGCCCAGGCGGTTCTCGACTGGCGTGCCGGTAAGGGCGAGCCGAGATCGTGCATTGAGTCTCTTGACCGCCCTGGTCTGTTTGGCGGCCGGATTCTTGATTGCCTGTGCTTCGTCGAGAACAACCAGGTTCCATGCGCTCTCCATGAGCCACGGAATTCGGAGCAAGGAGCCGTAGCTGGTCACCACCAGATCCAGATCCTGCAAGCTCTCATGAGTCAGCCCTTTCAGTTCGGAAGCTGGCATCAATGATGGATGGGCAATCAACAGTTCGAGGCTTGGGGCGAATTGCTCCACCTCGGATGCCCAGTTGGCCAGCAACGAAGCTGGCGCCACAAGCAGGCTTGGTCTTCCCTTCCCCTGTCGCTTCAACACCAGCAGCAGGGAGAGCACTTGAATCGTCTTGCCCATCCCCATGTCGTCCGCCAGGCAGGCACCCAGCCCCAGCCCGGTCAGAAGATGCAACCAGCGCACGCCAATCTGTTGATAAGGACGGAGCGTCCCGTGGAGCGCCGGTCCGGCCTCCATCCTCTCCAAACCCTCCTGGCTGCGCAGCCCCTTCAGCGTCTCCGCCAGCCACGGCCCGGCAACCACCTGAGACCAGTCTGCTTCGAGCTGGCCGGCATCTTCGTCAGTCCCGGCGACGTTGGCCCCGGCGAGCATCCGCATCGCATCCCGAAAGCTGAGTCCATCTCGTTCTGCCCTGCGCTCCACCTCGCCGAAGTGCTCGATCGTCTGCTGCAGTCGTTCGCGGTCCACTTCGACCCAGCGTCCGCGAACCAGCGCAAGGCCGTTCGATCCGGCCAGCAACTGTTCTATCTCGCCCTCGGTCAACGCCTCGCCATCGAGCACCACCTCCATCCGGAAGTCGAGCAGAGCATCCTGGCCCACCTTCGCTGGAGCGTTGCCGCCGATCCTCGCCATCACCCGCGGCCGAGCCGGCCGATTCCCTCTCCATGTGGCCGGCATGCGCACCACCACGCCGGCGCTCTCCAGCCGCGGTACATCGCGCAACATCTGCATCGCCTCCCCCGCCGTCCAGCGCAGCGGATGGAAGATCTCGCCCGCGTCGATCATGCTCTTCAACCACGGGCAATCGCCGCCGGCGCGCTGCACCGGAAGCAGCAGTGACAGCAGACGGCCCTTTTGAGCGGTGCCTGCATACTCCCGCAGAGCCTGCCCCAGCGGAAGGTGCTGAGCTTTCGCCTGCGCCGACAGCCGCGTCGTATAGGTGGCAAGAAAGGCGAAGGGAGCGTCCTGATCGTTGCGGTTCTCGGCAAGATTGAAGTACACACGGCCGACCAGGTTCCACGCGGGATTTCGGTGCCTAAGGAAGTCTTGGACCTCGCCTCCGAACTCGGACAACTCGCGGCGAAAGGCGGTATCCAGTTCCCGCCAAAGGGAACCAAGCACCGCCGGCGTAAGATACTCCGCTCCGGTCATCGGGGGTGCGTTCAGCACCAGCGAATCCAGCTCCGCATCGGCCGGCGGCGTAATTGGTCCCTTCGCCGACGCGTCCGCCAGATGAGGCTCAGAGCAGAGGCGCGTCACATAGTGCCCACTGAACTCTCGCCAGTAGGAGAAGACCGCGGGGATCGCCGTGCCTGCCTCTCCAGCCCCAAGCTGTAGCAGACCGTGCCCCGGTCCTCGCGCGAAGGCGTCCCGCAGACGTTGGCCAACTTCCGAATCCGTTGCGGCGGCGGCGCTGTCCTCAACCAGGACGAGATGGCCGTGCGGGGTGAGAGTCGGAGCAAGAAACATGGACGCCATGCAAAATCCCTATGAGTCAGCGTTGTTGGGGTTGGGCCTTTTTGGCGCTCTCCATTAGTGTCCGCGCTTGAGTTCCGTCACTGCCTAGTAGCCTTCAAACCCAGCGCCGCGGCAATCGGCGGGTCTACCAACGTCTTCCCATTCGCTTTTGTAACCAGAGCAAATCCGCCCTGGTAGTCCCACATGGACCACCCAATGTTGTGAGCCTCCAAGGCCACGCGCATATCGTGCAGCCATCGTGCCCGCGCCGCTGGTTCGGCATAGGTTCGAAAGACGCCAAACTCGCCACACCACACGGGAACCTTGTGCTGCATGCCCCATGTGGCGGCGGTCGTGATCTCAAGATCCACATGCTTCGCATCCCAGCGTTCGGTCCCGTACTGTGCGAGTTGCTGCTTGCCACTGTCATCGGTCTCAAGCGTCAGCAGCGGAGCGATGTTCTCGGGTGTCGATGGGTAGGGCACACCATGCAACTGCTTCAGGAATGGTGTTGACCACGTAGCTCCCTGGTGGGTAAACGCCATCGGGTCGTAATCATGAAAGCTGTAGATGACGTTGTCGTCGCGTATCGGCTCCAACTCCAGCAGACCAGCCACGCCGCCCCAGCGATTTCCAGTGGCGATGATCGTGTGATGTGGAGCAACAGCGCGGATCCCCTCCACTGCCTTGCTCTGGATACCGGCCCAGCGATAGCTGTCTTCAATGTGTGGCTCGTTGAGCACCTCGAAGTACACTTGTCGCGGATCGGTGCTGGCATAGTGCGTGGCGAAGGCCTGCCAAAACTTGCAGAAGTTTGTAACCGAAGCGTTTCCCTGCCCCAGCGCCATTACATACGGCATCTCCGGATGAATATCCAGAATAACCACCAGGCCGGTCGCCGTAATCTCCGCAACCGTTTTGTCCAGCCGCGCAATTGCCGCCGGCTCAAGCACATCCGGGTGACCGTCCTCGATCAGAGGCTCGGGGTTGATGCTCAGCCGCACGTGGTCAAAACCCAGCGACCTTACAAGCTTGAAGTCATCCGCCGTCGTATACGTAGTCAGGCGATCGGCAGAATAGTCCCGGGCCTGTGCGTACCACATGCTCAAGTTGACGCCACGCTGCAAATGGGCCGCCCGTTCGAAAGCTATCCCCTGGCTTCGGCCAGCAAGCGTTGCCAATGCACAAAGTAGTATCGTTGCTAAAATTCGTCTCATCACGCCCCTCGATTTCTGTCTGCCTTGGGTTTCAAGAAGCACGGCTGTGCCGCTTGACGGCGGGCTGCACACTCCGTCTGCCCGAAGTCAAGGGCCGTTCTCGGGGACGGCGGTCAGGTCGTAGGAACAGATTCGTCGCTTCATCGTTCGGCTCTCTCCTGAGAGACTGGACTAGATGCCCAGACAATCATTGACCGCTACCGCAAGTTCCTGCTGAGGCCCAAGATACCGCTCCGTAGTCTGGATCGACGACTGCCCTAGCAGGAACTTGGATATGGAGAACGCACAGCGACGTTACCGCTCCCCATTGAGCACGGCCCTCCGCAGCTCATCAAAGCGGTCCTGTGGTGGCCGCGGCTTCGCCTCCATCAGTACGGGGACCAAGCCGGTGCTCAAGATGCACTCGCCTCAGGCTTGGACTCGAATCGGAGCCGAGCCGCCCCGATGGCATCTGCTAGCTTGCGTTCGAGCGCTTCACGGGGCGGCAGTACGGTTAGGTACTCTGCAACATGTATCCCGGCTGCATCCAGTTCCAGCAGCTCGATCTGCCTGGAGCTGGCTCCAGCGCACAGAATGATGCCGAGAGGCGGGCCTTCAGCGTCCTCGCTCTCATATTTGGCCAGCCAGCGGAGATAAAGTTCCATTTGCCCCTTGTACTCTGCTCGAAAGCTTCCCTGCTTCAGCTCCACTGCGACCAGCCGCTTAAGCTTTCTGTTGTAAAAGAGGAGGTCAATGTAAAAATCTTCGCCGTCCAGCTGGATGCGCTTCTGCCGAGCGATAAAGGAGAAACCGGCGCCGAGTTCGAGCAGGAACATTTCCAGCTCCCGCAAAATCGCGTCTTCGAAGTCGCGCTCGATGTACTGATCCTTAAGATCGAGGAAATCGAGGATATAAGGATCTTTGAGAACAAGGGCCGGGCCGACCTCCCCTTTCGCGTGCAAGGTGGCGAGTTCCTGCCTGGCCAGCTCATCTGGCTTTCTGGACAGCGCCGTCCGCTCGTAGAGCATGGAATCGATCCTGCCCCTCAAGGTGCGGACGCTCCAGCCCTCGACACGGCACATCTCGGCATAGAACTCCCGTTGAAGCGGTTTGTCGAGTGGAAGTAGCTCGCGGAAGTGCGACCAGCTTAATTGGTGCGACAGTGTCGCAACAATTTCCTCATCTGGGAACATCTCGGCGAACTTCATCATCCGGGTCAAGTTCGTCCGTTCGAAGCCTCGGCCGAACTCCGCAGCCAACTGGTGCGACAGCGTCGCAACAATCTGCTCCCCGTACCCGGCACGCTCGGAACCAAGCACCTCACGCCGGATGCGGTCGCCCAACCTCCAGTAGAGGACCGTCAGGCCGACGTTTACCGCAATCACCGCCTGACGCCGGGCATCGGCGATCATCCGGCGCAGGTCGGATACCAGAGCCTCGGGCGGGTTTGGGGCTGGCGAGAGTTTATTCATAAGTGCTCAAGGCTACTTCTCGAACAATTGTGCCGCAGCTGTGGCACAATTCATCGGGACTGTGCCAAATCTTTTGCTTTCATAATTATTTTGCGTAAATGCTTCAGTTATGGTTTCCGCTGCAACATGGGCCAGACAATATCTGGACCGATACGACTGGCTCAATTCGTGACGCAGTGCGTCATGAATTGGAAAGGCCTGATAAAACAGGCGCATATATCTGAGGTTCGAGGCATCGAACCCGCGCCCGAACTCCACTGTAAGCGACGAAGCCAGGATCTGCAGCAGCCGGACTCCATATTCCGCCCGTGCCGCTCCTCCCTGTTCGAACTCGACGATATGCCGGCCGATCTCCCAGCAGGTCTGAACCTGAACTATATCGACGGCTCGCAATGCCCTTTGCCGAGCGCTTTGAATCAGATCACGAAGACTGTGAAGCAGCCGGGAGGCGCCTTCGTCTGCTTCAAACCCTTGGATCAAATCCTTCGTCATCGCACCATCCGGTCTTATCTTACCTGTTGGTCAACATTGAGCTGCGGCCAAAATCCGATCAGCAGCCGACGGACTCAACTACAGTCCAAGGTTATCGTTCACGGCGACGGTGATCTCCTGCTCCGAACCCAGATATCGCCCGTCGTCTAAATCGAGGAGTGCCCGAGTAGGAACTTGATCTGCTCGATATTCCCGCCGCTCTTGCGGCAGAGTTTGGGGCAGGTGCGGCGCAGGTCGTGGGCGCCGAAGTGCTCGATCCCAATTTGTTTCGAGGACTGTTCCACGATCAACCAGACCGCCCAGTCGCTCAAGCTGTCGCGGTTGAGCTTGCCGCTCTTCGAGATCGAGCGCAGCAATCTTCCCTCATCGATGCCGGCCTCCGTCATCCAGGCGTCGATCGCGTTCTTGACCCGCATGGGGATTGCCACGGTGCGTATCCGGCCGCCTTTGCCGCGGAGGTCGGCTATCACCCAGCGGCGCTCGCGCATCTGGATTTTCTCGACGTCCAGCTCGGCGAGCTCCTGCCGGCGCAGGGCGCAGCCGACCAGAAGCGCCTGGATGGCGTAGTCGCGTTTGCCCTTGAGGGTGCGCCGGTCGGGGACGGCAAGCAGTTCTTTTGCCTGCTCCCGGATCAGCCAGTTGCCGAGCCGAGTTCCCTTCTCCGGGATATTCTGAACCTCGGTCAAATTCGCGGACTCTTCGGCGCCCAGCATGCCGTTGCGACGGGCTTCCGTGACCAGCTTGCGCATCGCCGAGAGCCGCACATTGACCGTAGAGAGCGAGAGCTTGTTCATCGCCGCCCGCCACTCCATCAGCAGAGCGCGGGTGAGAGGTCGGCTGGCAGCGAAGAGGAAGAGATCGTCGAGCGCCCTGGCATAGTTGCGCTTCGAGTTCTCGGCGACCACCGAGTCGAGCACCATCTGCCTCATCTGGGCGAGGCGAAGATCGACCGGCTCGGTCGCCGCCTGAGCGATCGCGGCTAGCGCGGTCGTGCTCGTGAGCTCTCTCCACCGGCTGCCTCTTTACGGGCGGCGATCCTGCCAACCAGGACACTCTGGCTCCGGACGGGTTCGAGATGCCGGCCCTTGACCCTGGCCAGAACCCGCGTAGTATGGCCCCAGGGCAACTTTGCAATGAGCCGTTGCAAAATCTCTGGCTGCGGCCAAAACTCGGCAGAGCCCGGGTCGCGGGGACCGAAACCTTCGACGGCGGAGGCGGCATACGACTCGATCCACGTTTTGCGCTCCGAAAGCCGTTCTGGGAGGCCCGTAGGGACGCCGATCGGGATATAGGTGGACCTGGCATGGCGGTTTTCGCTCGGGCGCGGACAATAGTGCCACAGGCTGCTGCACAATTGAGCTGGATGCGCGAATTCAGGCTAACATGGAATTAGTCAACGACAATCCGAGACATTGTCGTGGGTAATAAACAGGCGGACCCAAGACCATACTCTTGATTCCCCGAATCTCATTGATCTCCGAGATGCGTCCTCCGCAGCGCGCTCGTCGACGCCAAGGCCGCGCGCCAGATCGCTCAACGTGAGCTCACGATTGGCGCTGCCTAAAATCACTTCGAGCCCAGCCTTCAGTTCCCATGCTTCCATCAGTACTGCCTCCAGTTCACGGTTCCGAAGCCCCAGTCAGAGGCCCAGCTTACTCATCGCGGTCTGCTTGTCCTCTTGATCGGCGCGCGCATAGCGATGAACCATCTCCACCGAGGTGTGACCTGTCT
>PKWU01000031.1 GCA_003132145.1 Granulicella sp. | reverse complement strand
CGTTCTTTGCCGGTGTAATGATGTTCGGTGACATCCGCGCAACCAGGGATCACAGGGGTAAGCCCATCGCCAAAAGGCAGGCTGGTATAGGTGGACGCGCAGCCATTGGCCCCTATTTCCATGCGCTTCGTGCCCAGCCAGTCGCTCACATAGAAGACGGTGTTGGTGGTGGCGCTGTCGTAGGTGGCCAGGATCTTGCCGCCCGCCCAGGCGTTGGTGTGCTTCCAGGAGCTCGTACTCCCGCTCACGGCCATCTCGGTGACCTGTTCGCCAGACGGGCCAAGGACGTAGTCGGTGGTGGTGGCGAAGATCCATCCACCCTGACCGCTGATTCCGGAGCAGGCCGTATTCCATGTGGCTGCGCCGGAGCCGGTCAGCGTTCCCTTGGCCACCCGCGCTCCATCGGCGTCGTAGAGGTAGCCGGTGACGGGCCCAGTCGGCGTGCCTGCATAAAGAGCCTGCACCGCGCAAAGCCGGCCCTCGCCATCGTAGAGGTACTGGTTTTGATTGTCTACCGTCACGTTGCCCGCCCCATCGTAGCTCGTCGTGTGCATAGCGCAGACTGGATTCGCCATGGAAGGATTCTACCCCAGTGTATCGCCAGAATCGAGACTCGTTGCCTCTGCGTAAACCCACGTCTCAGAATCGAGACGTGGGGCACCCGCTTCAGTGGTTGATTTCAGACCTGGGCCACCCGCCGTAGTCAAAGTGCATCTGTCCGCCATCATCCTGAATGAGATGACCGACAAGATTCTTATCAAGATAGACATCGAGAGTCTTGGCCATGGTTTACTCGCCGCTCGCGTGAGGTGACGGAAGTGTCAGCGATAATTTGATTCCCAACGTTTGCAGGACAGTCAGTGCTTTGCCGATCTCGCAGGTTTCCTTCCCCTTTACGATCCCTTCTGCTTCTTGGTTGCACGAGTATTGTGCCCGGATTTCCCGGTGAGGCTCCGAGGCAGGGCCTCTGCCATGGCGCGGAGGGCCTCGGATTCGGCTGTGAGCACCGCCTTTGAGGTTGCAGATCGCAGATCGGTGTACCAACGGGCCAAAGGGGCGACCGCGCCCGGACCGCCAGTCAGCTCGGCCGAGGCAATCGACTCCATCTTCTTGTCCGCGGACTGACAGAGGAACCCGGCAGCCAGCCGCCGATCACCGCTTCCCCATATCGCCAAGAGCGCCACGCGAAGGTCGGAATCAATGTCGCCGCTGGGACCGGCCGCGATCAAAGGCAGCCAGCCGTCTCTCAGGAGCCTCTTGCCCGCCGCGCTCACTTTGTAGCTGGTCCGACCGCGTACGCCGGGCTTCCCCTGGCGCACGAGCCGCGCTTCCAGCAATCGCTGGAGCGCGGGGATCGTGGNNGGATCGTGGCGCCCTGGGAGAGGCCAGCCGCCATCTGAAACTCATAGGGCGTCGATACGCCGCTATCGATCAGCGCCAGGATGAACAGATCCAGGTCGGTCCGCCGGCGCTTGTCACGGGTCTCAGACATGTTGCCATCAGTATACGGGCCTTTGGGCTCGCGATTGAGCCCGGATCAAGATCGCACAACATACTGCGTCCTGCAGATCTTTGTTTCCTGGCAGACACACGACCAGCCAGCGGGCGAACCAATGGGCGTATTGCTCCAGTCCGGTCACGTCGTCGTTCGCCCTCACTGGACGTGTCCAGGCCATCAGTTCGTACGGAGTTCTGAGGGATGGAGGGAGATTCTCTGTCGTAACGCGATCCTGGTACAGGTCGAGAAGCTTGCCGGCCTGGCCCAGGATGGTTTCAATCTCCACCAGGACCAGAGACTGCTCATAGATCCAACGCTGGCGGCATCATTCAGGGCGCGTGCGTTCTCGGTCACGCGCAGCACAATCTGCTCGATCCGCTCGATGAACACGTTGAACCAGCGTCCCACCTCATCCAGTTCGTCGTGCCCATGCACCTCCACGCGCGCGGTCAGATCGCCGTCGCCCTCGGCGATGTCCCTCATGCGGCGGGCGAGACGGTCGAGCGGCAGGATGACCTTGTATTGCAGCATCCACCAGGTGACGTAGAATCCAGTCAGCCCCAAGACCAGCATCGCCACACCGGCAACGCGTGAGCGGTTCGACCATACGTCGGTTGCGATGAACTCTGCACGGCCCTGGTCGTCAATATATTTGTTTAGATCCTGCATGGTCGCGGTCATGCGCTGGTTGTCCGCCGCCAGCGCTGTCACCCTCGCTTGCAGGTCGTCGGTTACATTGTCCTTGCTGGCAAGCAGAGCGGCGTAGGTCTCGTGCGAGCGGGATTGGATACTGGAGAATTGCGCCGAGAGATCGTCTGCGCGGGCTGCCAGGTCCGGCGACTCCGCAACCGAAGTTCTTAGGCTGCTGAGCGATTCCACGATCGCGTCGGCGTCCTTGTCGGCACTGGCCAGAGCAGCGGGTTCTTCCAGCAGGACCGCTTCCTTGTACCGCTTTTCCAATTGATCGAAGGAGACCTGGGACTTCTGCAATTGCAATGTGGCGGGAAATAGCGTGGAGGACATCCGGTCCATATGCCGACGGGTGGCGTCGGCCGTGAACTGCATCATCGCCAGAAGCAGCAGATAGCTCAACCCCATCAGTCCAAGAATGGCCAGGATGCGTACTCGAATGCTGTGCTTCATCTGTAGAGTGCGGGGCATAATACTCACCTCACTCCCAGAATCTTGACGCCTTCATGCGGGGCCGATCTTCCGATGTACCCGATCGCTCCCGCCGTGTGCGACACATACTCCACCACCGCGGCCTCCGAATCCAGCGTCTTCGGCATCACACCCTGGCCAGAGAAGAGAATACTTCGCCAGCCGGCCCGGAAACCGGTGTCGGACTTGCCGATATAGAGCCTGAGAAACTCGTCGTTCACGGCGCCCTGCTTCAGCAGTACCGGAGTGACCTGCACTCCGCCCTTCAGACTGGACGAGGCACCGGTAAAGACGTCGCGCAGTTCCTCTTTGGAGACATACGTCACAGCCACGTTCGGGTTCGCAATGACCACAACCTGCGCATGAGCGCCAGTACAGAGTGCCGGGATGAGCAAGCCGAAGAGAAGAGATACAATTCGCATTTTCAGGAGTGTTTCTCCATTCGCTTTCATCAGAAGCTCACCCCTATCTTCAGCAGCGTCATCCGCGTATTGGGCTTCAGATTGGAATTGTTGGAGGTGCTGAAGCCGATCTCTGTGCCGTCCACAAAGTGTTGTTCGAACTTGACGTAGAGGAAGGGATTGAAGTCGTAGCGGCCAGAGAGCGCCCAATCCTTCTGAAAGCGGGAGCTGGTGAAGGCGGCCTGCCTGTCGATCGAGCTGCTGTAGTAAAGGCCTCCGGTCAGCTTCTCGGCAATCCTGTAGCTGGCCATTGCATAGAAGGCGCGATGGTCGCTCCGGATGACCTCTGGCGGCCCGCCCGGGAACTGCACCTGAGCATTCACCGCTATCCGGTTGTACTCGCCGGCAAACATTGCACGGCCATGTTCATATTTGCCGAAAAAATAATACGGGTAAAGTGGATGGGTCGAGAATGTCCCAGTGTAAGGTCCCCCGACGATGCTGCCGGTTGGATGTTCCGAGTCGACGCTGGAGCCTGCGCTTAGTCCTTCGATGGGCGTATCCCAGATAAGCGTTCCGCCAAAGACGCGCCTGTTCAGTCCCGGCATTTGATG
>PKWU01000028.1 GCA_003132145.1 Granulicella sp. | reverse complement strand
ATAGTCAAGAGAGCCTGAGGGCGCTGTCTCGGCGTCACGGCATCAACCCCAAGACGGTGGCCAAGTGGCGCAAGCGTTGCTCGGTGACCGACCTTCCGACCGGACCGAAGACGCCACGGTCTACGGTTTTGACCGTGGAGCAGGAGGCCATCATCGTCGCCTTTCGCAAGCACACATTGTTGCCGCTCGACGATTGCCTGTATGCGTTGCAGGTCACGATCCCGAAGTTGACCCGTTCTTCCCTTCATCGATGTCTTGAACGGCACGGCATCAGCCGTTTGCCCGAGGTGGAAGGAGACAAGCCCAGGAGGAAGAAATTCGAGCACTATCCAATCGGCTACTTTCACATTGATCTGGCCGAAGTGCGTACTGCCGAAGGCAAGCTCTATCTCTTCGTGGCCATCGACCGCACTGCCAAGTTCGCCTTCGTGGAGCTGGTCGAACGCGCCGACATGCGAGCCGCTGCCACTTTTCTGGAAGCCTTGGTCTCCGCCGTTCCGTATCGCATCCACACCGTGCTGACCGACAACGGCATCCAGTTCGCCGATCTGCCAAAGAACCGTGGAGGGCTCACGGCCAGATGGCGTGGCCATCCCTTCGACCGCACCTGCTATCGCCATGGCATCGACCATCGCCTCACCAAACTCAACCATCCCTGGACCAATGGACAGGTCGAACGAATGAACCGAACCATCAAAGAAGCTACCGTCAAACGCTACCACTACGACAGCCACAATCAACTAAAAGCTCACCTCGACGACTTCGTCGCCGCGTACAACTTCGCCAAACGACTCAAATCCCTCGCCGGACTCACCGCCTACGAATTCATCTGCAAATGCTGGCAAAACGATCCGTACAGATTTACTCTCAATCCAACCCATCAAATGCCGGGACTGAACACCTAGTACCACGATTTCTTCAACGAATTTTAGACTCACCCCACTAGTAATGAGCGGCGGATGGGACACCCACTATTTTCAAAACTATAATAAGGGGCGACCACTCGTAGGGGAACAGCTTACCTGCCGCCTCCGCGTCCAGGTTGCCGCCGACCAGTTCGACGGCGTGCGCCAGCACCGGATCGCGCCCCGCCGCCAGGTCGGCCGCGGTCGGCAGCAGCAGTTCGTCCGGCGTCACTCCGATCTTTTCCAGACTCTTGCCGTCGCTCATGACTAGGTTGGCCGAGGTCACCTGGACTCCGAAAAAGATCTTGGTTTCAGCGCCCATGGATTCTGGATAATAGCGCGCTGGCATGACAGCGCCCATGGAGTTGTCTCCAATTACCGTTCCCCGGTGCTCAAGCTGGACGATACGCGCCAGCAGTTCCGAGCAGGAGGCCGACTCAGAGTCCACCAGTATGATCAACTTGCCGTCGAACGGTTGCCCGTGGCGCAAAGCCTTCAGCGGTTTGGAATCCTTTTCCGTTCTGCCCACCCGGTCGCCGATCTTGATTTCGCGATCGAACAACGAACCCACCATCAAGCGCAGCATTTCTTCGTCGCCGCCGCCGTTGCCGCGCAGGTCGAGAATGAGCGCCTTGTGCTTGCGTGCGATTCCGATGGCCTTTTCGATTTCGTCGATTTCCAGTTGGCCACCAACCGGTAAAAATTGCTGTAGTTCCCAGATGGCGACGTCTCCCTGAACAATGATCTGGGAACGAGTGCCGCCATTCCAATTCTGTTCCCACCGCATCCAGTCGTAGTAGTCCTGCCGTTTGGGCAAATCGACGACTCTTTTGGTAGGCATGGCGGTGGCTGCCACGACGACTTGGCGCCGTTCGCCGGATGGCGATTGCAGGTCAAACTTCATCGACATTTGCGGAGAAAGAATGTTGAAGTAGTACTCAACGTCGTGATAATCTGCCCGGTCGACCTTAAAACCATTCATGCCCAGAATTTTGTCTCCGATGTGCAGCTTGGCGTCGGCGTCGGCGTCGGTTTTGGGACGAACATGAGTAATGAAGGCATCATTACCCACCAGCGCGTAGCGGTAACCGGAATCGTAGCGGGCGCGGTCCGGAGGATAGAAATAGGTGTGCGAATCCTTTAGCCCGCTGAGAAAAGCCGCGACGATCCTGTATCCCTCGCCCAGATTGGGCGCATTTGCGATTCTTCCCTGGTATTGCTTATAACGCGCATCCCAATCGATCCCTTGCAATTTTGGATCGTAGTAATGCTTGTTGACCTCCTCGTAGGCGCAGCGCAGCATATCGGAAAGTTCGCTTCTTGTTCCGCTGTCCATCGCTGCCTGCTGCTGCTGCGCCTTGCTGGGGGGCGTCGCAAATGCGGCACACACCAGCACGGCAACAAGAATCTGAGTTCCTGATGGGAGTTTCACGGGCACGCGAATTTCTCCTTGCGAATTTAACGTTGACATCCGAGGCTGTAAACTTGAAGGCATTCAGCATACGCGCAGTTACGCCGCGCGATCAAGCCCTCTGGATTTTTTCCAGCAGCAGTTTTGAACTGCGTCTCCCCGCGCTGCTTCAGCAGCGAGGATCGAGGTTTCGTGAAACACCCCCTTCGCTAGTGTCCTGAGTCGGAAGTTCGTTGCAGGATAGGTCGGGCTTACAGCCCTCAGTCGTTTGTTGGGAATGCTACCTGGGGCTGCGCCTCAGGCTGGTATAAAACGCGCCGTTGGCGCTTGCCGAACAAGGGCAAAAGCAACAGCCCGCAGTACGAGCTTTTTACATCCCACCCATCGCGATGAGGCTGCGATGGATGGAGCACCAGGCCTTTGGCCCTTGGTTTAGTGCCTTTGGCCTCTGGTTTAGTGCTGCGAACGAATGACTCAGGACACTAGCGGAGGGCGAGGCGGCGGGACTCCAGGGCGGCTAGGTAGGGGCGGGATTTTTCCAGCGCGGACTCTGCCGTCAGCCCGTACTTCTCGTGCAGAGCTTCGACCTTGCCGTGTTCGATGAACTGGTCGGGCCAGCCCACGCGCACCACCGGCACGTCGAGTTCCAGCTCGCTCAGCGCCTCCAGCACCGCCGAGCCGAAGCCTCCCGCCAGCACATGGTCCTCCAGCGTCACCAGCAGGCCGCAGCGCCTTCCGTACTCCGCCACGCATGCGCGGTCGATCGGCTTGGCAAATCGCGGATTGATCACAGCCGCCGAAAATCCCACACGCCGCAGCATCGTAGCCAGCCGCAAGGCCTCGGGAAGCATCGCGCCCAGTCCCCAAATCGATACATCCAGGCCGGCAACGTCGTTGCCGTCCTCGATCACCTCGGCCACGCCGATCTCCAGCGCCACCGGCTGCGCCTTCACCGGCGCGCCCGGCCCCGCGCCGCGCGGGTAGCGGATGGCCACCGGCCCGTCGTGCAGCATCGCCGTATACATCATGTCGGCCAGTTCGTCCTCGTCCTTCGGCACCATGTGGACGATGTTGGGCAGGCTGCGCAGGTAGCTGATGTCGAAGAGGCCATGATGCGTCGGCCCGTCGTCGCTGGAGAGGCCCCCGCGGTCCATGCAGAAGACCACCGGCAGATTTTGCAGGCACACATCATGCACTATGGGATCGAACGCGCGCTGCAAAAACGTCGAGTAGATGGCGCAGAACGGCTTGTATCCCTTGGTCGCCATGCCCGCCGCGAAGATCACCGCGTGGCTCTCCGCGATGCCCACATCGAAGTAGCGCGTCGGATGCTTCGGCCGGAACAGGTCGAGCCCGGTGCCACTGGGCATCGCCGCCGTAATCGCCACGATCTTGTCGTTGTCGTCGGCCAGTTTCGAGAGCGTCTCGGCGAAGACCTCCGAGTAGGTCTTCTTGCCTGCCGGCTTGGTTTCGCCCGTCTCCGGGTCGTACGGCCCCAGCCCGTGGAACTTCTTCTGCTTCTCCTCCGCCGGCTGGAAGCCGCGCCCCTTCTGCGTAATCGCGTGCAGGATCACCGGCTTGTTCTGCTGCTTCAGAAACTTGAATGTCTCGATCAGCAGCGGCAGGTTGTGCCCATCCACCGGCCCGTAGTAGCTCAGCCCGAACTCCTCGAAGAGCATTCCCGGCCCGATCAGGCCCTTGGCCGCCTCTTCGGCCTTGCGCGCCATGTGGCGGACGGCCTTGCCGCCGAAGCGCTCCAGCATGGTGGCCGCGCGGTCGTGCATTGCGGCCACCATCGGGTTGGTCACGATCTTGTGAAGGTACTCGGCGATGGCGCCCACATTTTTGTCGATCGACCAGGCATTGTCGTTCAGCACCACGATCAGCCGCTTGGTCTGCGAGGCGATGTTGTTCAGCGCCTCGAAGGAGATGCCGTTGGTAAACGCCGCGTCTCCGCACAGCGCAACAATGTGCTCCTTGCCGCCGGACATATCGCGCGCCACAGCCATGCCCAGCGCCGCGCTCAGCGCTGTGCCCGCGTGCCCCGCCCCATAGCTGTCGTGCTCGCTCTCAGTCCGCAGCATGAAGCCGTTCAGTCCGCCCGGCTGGCGGATCGTCTCAAACCGGCGGTTGCGCCCGGTCAGCATCTTGTGAACGTACGCCTGGTGGCTCACATCGAAGACGAAGCTGTCGCGCGGCGTGTCGAAGACGTAGTGCAGCGCCAGCGTCAGCTCCACCACGCCCAGGTTCGGGCCGAGATGTCCCCCGGTCTTGGCCACGCCAACGATCAGCCGCTCGCGGATCTCTTCGGCAAGTTGAGTCAGTTGCCGGATGGTCAGCCGCTTCACATCCGCCGGAGACTCAATCCCGCTCAACAGCTCTTCCATGCTCATCCTGTCTGATGCGTATTACTCCCGTGCGACCTTCGGTTGCGCAGGAACCACAGCCCTTAAGTATACCAACCCCTTGGATGCGCCCTGTTGCCATTAAATCCACTCCGCTGCAACGCGCTGCATCCGCATCTCTTCAGGCCCCTGAAGTACCACCTGCTTCCCCCAAAAGTACCAGTGCCGTATGCCCACACTTCCCTTACCATCGGGATGATATATGGTTGAAACCTTGGAAATACGCGAAGTTACGCGCAGTGAAGCCCTGCGGTTAGAGACCCTCGATCGATACGAGGTCCTCGGAACTGTCTCCGACCCCGCCATCGACGACCTCGTCGAGCTGGCCGCAAAGGCGTGCAACGCCACGGTCGCCGGCGTCTCCTTCGCCGCCGCCAACCGAATCTGTATCTACTCCCGCTATGGCATCCGCGAGACCGAGCTGCCCCTGGGCAGCCTACCCTCCGCGCCTCCGCTGCGCAGCCAGACCGTCTACGAGGTCTCCGACTCCACCGAGCACCCCGCCTTCGCCCCTGGCGGGATCCTGCTCGCCGGCCGCGCCTTCCGCTTCTACGCCGACGCTCCACTCATCACGCCCTCCGGAATTCGCCTTGGCTCCCTCTTTGTCCTCGACGTCCCCGCGCGAAGGCTCACCCCCCTGCAGACGCAGACCCTCTCCGTGCTTGGGCGGCAGGCCATGTCCTCCATCGAACTGGGCAACGCTCTGCGCCAGATGGACCGCGTCGCCCGCGCCCGCCAGCGTATCGAGTCCGCGCTCACCGTCGAGCGCAACTTCGTCTCCACCGTGCTGGACACGGTCGACGCCCTGGTCGCCGTCTTCGACACCGCAGGCCGCATCGTCCGCTTCAATCGCGCCTGCGAGACCGCTTCGGGATACAACTTCCCCACCCTGGTCGGACGTTACCTCTGGGACAAGCTCATCCCCCACGCAGACATCCCCGCCGCCGTGCAGAACTTCGAGCGCCTGCGCGCCAACGGCTCTCCAGCCGTATTCGAGAACCAGTGGCTGCACCGGGACGGAAGCCTGCGCCGCATCGCATGGTCGGCCTCGCCGCTCTTCGACGACCAGGGACATATCAACTTCATCATCGCCACCGGCATCGACGTCACCGTCCAGCGCGGCGCCGAAGAGACCCTGCGCGAAAGCGAAGCGCGATACCGCCAGCTCGTCGAAGGCTCGCTCGGTATGGTCTGCACCCACGACCTGCAGGGCATCCTGCTCTCCGTCAACACCTACGGCGCGCAGAGCGTCGGCTATTCCCGCGAAGACGTGGTCGGCCACCGTCTCGACGAGTTCATGCCCGAGGACCGCCAGGCACAGTTCGACAGATACCTCGGCAGCATCGTCCGCGAGGGCGAGGTCCAGGGGCTGCTCCGTCTGCGCCACGCCGACGGAAGCGCGCGCGTTGTCGCATTCCGCAACAAGCTCATTCAAACCCCCGGGCGCGACCCCTACATCCTCGGTTTCGGCATCGACATCAGCGAGCAGGTCCGCGCCGAAGACCAGCTCCGCTCCCTCATGCGCCAGTCCAACTCCGTCCTCGAGTCCGTCGGCGACGGCATCTACGGCATCGACCTCGACGGCAACTGCACCGTCGTCAACCCCGCCGCAGCACAGATGCTCGGCTTCAAGCCCGACGAGCTTCTTGGCCGCAACATGCACTCGCTCATCCATCACACCCGCGTCGACGGCACCCCCTATCCGGAGGAAGAGTGCCCCATTCAAAACACCATCCGCGACCTCGACACCGTCCGCATCTCCAATGAGGTCTTCTGGCGCAAGGACGGAACCAGCTTCCCGGTCGAGTACGTCGCCCGTCCCCAGATCGAAGTCGAGCCCGTGGCACCACCCAAGATCGAGCCCAAAATCGAATCCGGAATCCTCTTCGAACCCGAGCCCAAAGTTCAGCCCGCGGTCCAGCCCGAGATCGATCCCTCCTCCACCGGCGCCAGGCCCGCAGGCAAGGCCGTCGGCGTCGTTGTCGCCTTCACCGACACCACCGAGCGCCGAGCCCTCGACCGCATGAAGGACGAGTTCATCTCCACCGTCTCGCACGAGCTGCGCACGCCGCTGACCTCGCTGCGCGCCGCACTCGGCCTCATCACCGGTGGCTCGCTCGACACCCGCCCGCAGAAGCTGAAGCAGATGCTCGAGATCGCCGCCGGCAACACCGACCGCCTGGTCCGCCTGGTCAACGACATCCTCGAGCTGGAACGCATCGGCTCCGGTAAGGCCGAGCTGCACTCCACCATGTGCTCGGCCGACGACCTCTTCCGCCGCGTCGCCATCCTGCAGCAGACAGACGCCGCCAAGGCCCAGCTCCGCATCACCTTCAACTCCCACGGAGTCAACGTCTGGGCCGATCCCGACCGCATCCTGCAGACCCTCGCCAACCTCGTCGCCAACGCCATCAAGTTCTCCCCGCCAGGCACGGAGATCCACCTGAGAGCGCGCCGCAACGATGCCAACGAGGCCGAAATCCAGGTCCGCGACCAGGGCCGCGGAATCCCTGAAGACAAGCTCGACAGCATCTTCGAGCGCTTCCACCAGGTCGACGCATCCGACTCCCGAACCATGGGCGGAACCGGCCTCGGCCTCGCCATCTGCCGCTCCATCATCGCCCAGCATGGAGGACTCATCTGGGCCACCAGCGCAGTCGGAAAAGGCTCAACCTTCCACTTCACCCTCCCCACCCGCCCCGCCAGCAACCTCCTCTAGCTCCAGTCGCCAGAGCGTTCGTCTCTATCGCAACTCGACGCGCACCGTCGCGCCATCTCCATTCACAAAGGAGACCTCGCGGCCGCTCATCGACACCCTCGGATCGTACTTCCCTTTGTGCCTTCCGCTGTTGCCAGTCCAATCCATCGCAATCGTCGAAGGGTGGTCTGCATCCGCCAGGCACACCATCCAGCGCAGGCATGTCAGGCGCATCGGCGTCCCCGGAGCCTTGTTCCATGCCTGCACCAGAATGCGGTACGACCCCGGCTGCGCATCCCGCCACAGAAGAACGTCGCCCGTGGCGTTAACAAACACCTGCACGCCGCTCTGTCTCCCATCCTTGCGACCGTCTTGGCGCAGATCGGATTTATAGACCGCAGCCAGAGGGTCGCGCACATAGATGCGCCCCCGGTTCACCACGATCAGCGCCAGCAGCGTCATCAACACAAGCAGCAGAAATGTCTTCACCGCAACCTCACTTACCACTCACAACTTACAACTGCTTCTTGTCCTTCTCCTCCTGGTACTCCTGCTCGGTGTTGATCTCCCACAGCGCCTGCTTGTTCACCTTGCCCGCAACCAGCCCATCCACCACAGCCATCGCCGTCAACATGCTGTGGTCCTGGTTGTTGTACTTGTGCATCCCGTTGCGTCCCACCAGAAAGAGGTTCTCGATGCCATCGGTAAACGTCTTCAGCTCGTCGAAGCGGTCGTAGGTGCCGAAGTACGCCGGGTAGGTCTTGGGCACACGCACCACATGCGCGTCGCTCACGTCCGCCGCGTTGAGCAGGCCGATCTTCGCCACCTCCGCGATGGCGAACTTCTTCATCTCCTCGTCAGCCATCTTCCACAGATCGTCCGTCTCGTAGCAGAAGTACTCCAGCCCAATCCACACCTTCCCCGCCTTTTGGTCAGCATCGCTCACCAGGTACGGGCTCCAGTTGTTGAAGATCTGCAACCGCCCCAGCAGCACATCCGGCTCCTGAATGTATATCCAGGTATCCTTCAGCAGGCCGCCATCGGGCTCAGTCACCTTCAGCCTGTCCACCAGCAGTCCCACCGTAATGAAGTCGCGGTACTGCAATCCGTCGCTCACCTCCAGCACATTCGCCGGCACCGCCGTCTTCATCGCGCGCAGCAGCTCGCGCATCGGCATGGTGGAGAAAAAATAGTCTCCGGCAAAGGTCCTGCGCTCGCCATCCGCGCGCACGGCTTCGATGGATGTGACGCGCAGCGGCTCGCCTTCGGCGAAGTTCAGCCTGTCCACCTTCCATCCCTTATGGATCGCGCCGCCCTTCTGCTGCACCAGCTCCGCCACGTGCTCCCACAGTTGTCCCGGCCCGAACTTCGGGTACATGAAGCGCTCGATCAGCGAGGTGTCGGTCCCCTTCTGCGCCAGGTCGCCGCCCTCGCTCGTCGCGCGAAACAACTTCTTCACCAGATGCTTCACCGCCGTCGTCAGGCTCAGTCCCTTGATGCGTTGCGCGCCCCACTCGGCGGAGATCTCGTGGCACGGCGTGCCCCACACCTTCTCCGTGTAGCTCTTGAAGAACGTCAGGTACAGCTCGCGTCCGAAGCGGTTGATGAGGAAGTCTTCGAGACTCTTCTCCGGCCTGATCTGGCGCACGCGCGATACCATGTAGCTCGTCCCCACGCGCACCATGCGCACCAGGCCGAGGTTCTTCAGCGTATTGGCCGTCAGCGTGATTGGGTAGTCGAAGAACTTCCGCAGATAGTAGATGCGGCTGCGTCGTGGCCGGATCAGCATCACCAGGTCGGGGTTCTCCGGCTCGGGAACCACGACCGTCTCGGCAGCATCTTCTGCGGAATCCTCCTCTTCGGTTTCATCGCTCTCCGCGTGGTGCAGCGGCCCCATCCCGCGCAGCGGCGACTCCTCGTGCAGGTGCGCGGGAACCGTCACCACGCGCCGCTTGCCCTGATAGCTGATCTCTGCCGGCTGGCTCGGCGCACTCGGCGCGGTCGTCGCTGGGTTCGCAGCCGCCTCCGAGCCTGGCTCGCCCTGCGCCGCCAGCTCGGGAGGCATCAGCTCCACCCACCACTCCATCACGCGGTCGCTCTTGGAGAAAAACCGGTGGCCCCCGATGTCCATCCGGTTGCCCTTGTACCGGATCGTCCGCGAGATGCCGCCAATCTCCTCGCTCGCCTCCAGAATCACCGGCACAATCTCCGTGCGCCGGAGCAGCTCGAGTCCGGCCGTCAACCCCGCCGGCCCAGCCCCAATAATGATCGCCTTCTTTGCCATCCGAGCCCCTGACTTCCTCAGCCTCTGGCAAGCGCGCGCTTGCCCTTGCAACCCGTTCCTTCTCGCGGTTGGGATTGGTGATGTGAGTTTAGCAGGCTGTTGATGGCCCGCTACCGCGGCGTACCACACTCGGCACCGCGCACTGCGCCTCCCCGGCGGCTCATGCTACCGCGGGCCGCAAAACAAAGCCGCAGCAGCAGGCCGAAGAACCAGGCCAAAGTTATAAGCCGAAGGTTCTGAGAGGAATCCGCCCGCGTTACGTCTAAGATAGACAGAGCCTTTGCGGTCGAGCGCTGCAATGCTCTTCGCAGGCGGTTGGTGATGCGATTCTATGGCTGAGTTTGTAGTCCGATTGGCGGATGAGCGTGGCCGTGTGCAGGAGCAGACGCACTCTGCAGCCACCGAAGAAGAACTGCGCGCGCGCTTCACCCAGGCGGGATACTACGTCTACTCGGTCAAATCGCGCGGCCTGCTGGCCGGCGCAGGCAAGACCAAGAAGGTCAAGCTGGAGACCTTTCTCGTCTTCAACCAGCAGTTCCTCACCTTGATCCGCGCCGGCCTTCCCATCCTCGGCTCCATCGAGCTGCTGGCCCGCCGCCAGAAGCTCCCTCACTTCCGCGCGCAACTGGAGGACGTCGCCACCCGCGTCAAGAACGGCGAATCCATCTCCGAAGCCTTCGTCGCGCAGGGCGGGTTCCCCGTCGTCTACACCACCACGCTGCTGGCGGGCGAGCGCTCCGGCAATCTCGAAGAGGTCCTGCAGCGCTACCTCGACTTCCAGCGCGTCTCCCTCACCTTCCGCAAGAAGCTCCTCGCCAGCCTCATCTATCCCTCTGTGCTGGTCGTCATGGTGATCGCTCTCTTCATCTTCCTCATCACCTTCGTCGTCCCGCGCTTCGCCGAGCTGTACGAGCAGTTGGGCACCAAGCTGCCCGCCATCACCACCTTCCTCCTTGCGCTGGGAAAGAACGCGCAGAGCTACGGAATCTATGCCCTCGCCGCGCTGGCGCTGGCTATCTTTCTCTTCGTCCGCTGGATCAAGACCGACGCGGGCGCGAACCTGGTGGACCGCGTGCGCATCGGCCTGCCGCTGATCGGCCCCGTCTGGTTGAAGTACCAGGTCGGTCTCTTCTCGCGCACCCTCGCCACGCTGCTCACCGGCGGCCTGCCGCTCGTCCCGTCGCTGGAGACCGCGGCCCGCTCCATCGACAGCCGCCAGATCAGCAACGCCGTCTTCCGCAGCGTCGAGACGGTGCGCGAGGGCAAGGGCCTCTCGGTCAGCCTGGCCGAGACCAAAGTCTTCCCCGAGCTGGCCGTCGAGATGATCGAGGTCGGCGAGTCCACCGGGGCCCTGCCCCAGATGCTCAACTCCGTCGCCGAGTTCTTCGAGGAGGATGTGCAGACCAACCTCACCGCCGCCATGAGCCTCATCGAGCCGCTCATCCTCATCGTCATGGGATGCGTCGTCGTCACCATCCTCATCTCGCTCTATCTGCCCATCTTCAGCATGAGCGCCGGCGCCGGCGGCGGCGGCGCGCAGTAGCCGTAGAGCAGACGTAGCACGCGCAGGCCGCCCTACCGCGCGTCGCCGCCGATGGCAACCACGAAGTAGCTCGCCGGAATGCCGCCCGCGTTCTTCACCGTGTGCTTCGTTCCGTAAGCGACGTAAAAGACGCCGCCCGGCCCCACATGCTCGCTGACGATGCCGTTCGCGCCCACATGCTGGAACTCCAGCTCGCCCTCGCGCACCAGGATGAACTCCGAGTGCTCGATCGCATGCAGCGGGTTGGGCTCGGACTCGGCCATCTGCATCGACTGGTGCAGGCTCACGGTCTCGCCCGTGGCCAGCGTGCCATGCACAATGTCCCGGCTCTCGCCGCCATTAGCCATGGTGCGCACCGGCATCTGGTCGAAGCCAAAGGCGCGCGAGGCGGCAAGCGACCCGGAGGCCGCCGACGGCGTACCTGCAGCGGAGTTCTTCTGCAATGCCAGGGCTTGCGGCGCATCCGCGCCCATGGCGGCCAGCACCGGAAGGGAGACACAGAGTTCGCGACGGCTCATATTCTTCATGCGTGCAATCCTACCTCATGGGACTATTGCACGACACCCCATGCTGTTGCTCGCACGCGGAACCTTGTACCCTTAAACTTCACCTTGTACCTCGTACCTTGAACCTTGAATCCCATGTACCTGACCGACTCTCACGCGCACCTCGATATGTACCCCGACGGCCTGGCCGAAGTGCTGGCGCGCGCCGAGGCTGCCGGCGTGCGCACCATCCTCGCCATCGGCATCGGCGACGGACCCGACCAGATGCAACGCGCACTGGAGATCGCCACCCAGTTCAGCGGCAAGCCGGAGACGCCCGCGATCTACGCCAGCGCGGGAATCCATCCCCAGGAGGCGCACCGGGCGGACGCCGCCGCGCTGGCCAAACTGGCCCGGCTGGTCGAGGACAACCGCGTCATCGCCATCGGCGAGATCGGCCTGGACTACTACCACGTCGACAACCCTACGGCCCCCATCCAGCGCGACGCGTTCGTCGCTCAAGTGCAGGTTGCCGCCGCCGCGCGCAAGCCGGTCCTGATCCACTGCCGCACATCCGAGCTGGCAACACCCGAGGCCAAAGATAAATTCGGCTCCGCCAACGCATGGCAGGATCTGCTGGAACTGCTGGACGCGCACTGGAGCCCAAAGAATCGCGGCGCGATTCCAGCCGGAATTTTGCACTGCTTTTCCGGCACGATCGAGCAGGCGCAACGCGCGCTCGACCTCGGCTTCTATCTCTCGTTCGCCGGCAACCTGACCTACCCCAGGGCCGCCGGCCTGCGCGAGGTTGCGGCGTTTGCCCCCGCCAACCGCATCCTGGTGGAGACGGACGCGCCATTCCTCGCTCCCATCCCCCACCGCGGAGAACAGAACGAACCCGCGCTGGTCGTCCACACCGCCCAGTGCCTGGCCGGGCTGCGCGGCATCTCGCTCGAAGAGATCGCCGCGCTCACCACGGCGAACTTCAACCGCCTCTTTCCAACAACCAACAACTAACAACCAGCAACTGTCCTATACTGTCCCACATGGCATCCGACAATAGCTTCGATGTAGTCAGCAAGGTGGACCTGGCCGAGGTGAAGAACGCGGTCGATCAGGCAACCAAGGAGATCAACACCCGCTTCGACCTGAAGGACACAAAGTCGAGGATCACCATCGAGGACGCGGATGCGATCCAGCTCGCCTCGCAGGACGAGTACAAGCTGGAGGCGGTCAAGGAGATCCTGCGCCAGAAGCTGGTCAAGCGCGGCGTCTCGCTCAAGAACCTGGAGTACGAGAAGCTGGAGCCTGCGGCAAACTCCTCCGTCCGCCAGAATATCAAGATGGTGCAGGGCATTCCGGCGGAGAAGGCCCGTCAGATCGCCGCGCTGGTCAAGGAGATGAAGCTGAAGGCGCAGGCCAGCATTCTGGGCGACACCGTGCGCGTGGTCAGCAAGGACCGCGACACGCTGCAGCAGGTCATGGCCAAGCTGCGCGCCGCGGACTTCGGTGTCGCTCTGCAGTTCACCAACTACCGCAACTAGCCTGACCTGCCGCGCCTCATCCCGCTGCTGGAACGCAGTAGTTTTTTCAGATTGACGGCGAATCGAAGAATCTCCGGCCCCGACCTGCTACTCTAACTTGGCATGAGCGCTCTCTCCATTGCGACGGCGAAAGAGGTCTTCGAACTGCTGCGCGACGATCTCGCCGCCATCGAGCAGGAGTTCACCCGCCAGTCCGCGTCCGACATCGATGTCATCACCGACATCGCCCAGTACCTGATGGCGGGCGGTGGAAAGCGCATTCGCCCGCTGCTTCTTCTGCTCTCGTCCAAGGCGCTGGGCTGCACCAGCCACTCGCGCATCCGCCTCGGCGCGGTGGTCGAGATGCTGCACACCGCGACCCTGGTCCATGACGACATCATCGACGAGGCCGACACGCGCCGCGGCCGTCCCTCCTCCAACACCACCTGGGGCAACGCCAAGTGCGTCCTCGCCGGCGACTGGCTCTACATGCAGTCCTTCTCCACCGCCCTGGAAGAGCGCAATTTCCGCGTGCTGGAGCTGCTGATCTCACTGACCCAGCAGATGGTCGAGGGCGAGCTCCTCCAGATGCAGAAGCTCGGCCACCTCATCAACGAGGAGGAGTACTTCGACCTCATCTATCGCAAGACGGCCTGCCTCTTCAGCGTCTCGATGCAGTTGGGCGCCGCCATCAGCGGCACCAGCGACGAGACCGAATCCCAGCTCGGAGAGTACGGACGCAACCTCGGCCTCGCCTTCCAGATCGTCGACGACGTGCTGGACCTCACTGCCGCCGAAGACATCCTCGGCAAGCCCGTCGCCAGCGACCTGCGCGAGGGAAAGGCCACGCTGGCCGTCATCCACGCGCTGGAGCGCGGCACCGGGGCCGACCGCGAGGCGATCCGCACGGTGCTCGCCGAACGCAGCTTCACCACCGTCTCGCACCCGGAGATTCTGGAGATTCTGGAGCGCCACGGCTCCATCGCCTACGCCATGGACACCGCCTGCGCCTACGCCGAGGCCGCCCGCCTCTCCATCGCCGACCTGCCCCTCACCGAAGCCAAGCGCGCCCTCCTCTGGGTCCCCGGCTTCGTCACCAGCAGAGATCGATAGCCACCAGAGTCTCTAAGCAGCTCACCTCAGATCGTTCTCGGTTGGGAGCGACAGTTTCGCGATCACAAACGCTACTCCTGATCGTCGGCCTCATCTGCATCGAGGTCGTCGTTCCCGTTCGGCTCCAGCTCCAGTTCGGTGGGCTGCATCTTGCCGGCCTTGCCCTCCACCAGCACCTGGATGCGGCCCTCGGCCTGCTCCAGTTCCTTCTTGCAGTCGCTCGACAGCTTCATGCCGTCCTCGAAGAGGCGCACCGACTCGTCCAGCGACAGGTCGCCGCGCTCCAGCCGCTCCACCACCGTCTCCAACTGCGTCAATTGCTCTTCAAAGTTCGCCATCGTGGTTTGCTCCCTCACCTTGTTCTCAAACTCTGCTACGCCAGGCCGAGGACCTGGGCGGCAGCGGTATATTTTCCGAAGGGCGCGCTGACCTGGCAGCCCTGAACCATGGTTCGCGCCGAAGCCAGCATCTCCTGCGCGATGCGGATTCCCTCGGCGCGCGCGGCCTCCGGCGTGGCGGCGGCAGCCATGCGCGTGAGGATCGTATCAGGCATGGAGATCTTCAGGTCGTTCTTCAGAAACTCGGCGTTGCGCAGGCTGATGAGCGGCCAGATGCCTGCGATCACGGGAATGCGGAACGGCTCGATGCGGCGCAGGAACTGCTCCAGCAAGCGCAGGTCGAAGACCGGCTGCGTGATGGCATATTCCGCGCCCGCCTCCACCTTCTGCGCGAAGCGGCGCACCTCGAAGTCGATGTCACTGAAGCCGGGGTTGGCGGCGCAGGCCAGGGTGAAGCCGGTGGACGCGCCGATGGGGTTGGTGCCGAGGTCGAGGCCGTAGTTCAGATTGCGCACGATGCCGGTCAGCCCGATGGCATCGACATCGAAGACCGCCGTCGCGTCGGGATAGTTCCCCATCTTCGGCGGATCGCCGGTGAGGCACAGGATGTTCTTCAGGCCAATCGACGACGCGCCGATCAGGTCCGACTGGATGGAGAGAAGGTTGCGGTCGCGGCAGGTGTAGTGCAGGACGGTCTCGATGCCAACCTTCTGCTGGATCTGGATGCAGAGGCTCTGCGCGCTCATGCGCGCGCTGGCCCGCGGCGAGTCGGGAACGTTGATGGCGTTGACGCCCAGCCGATGCAGCAGCGCCGCGCCCTCGATCTCCTTCGAGCAGTCGATGCCCTTGGGCGGAACGATCTCCACCAGCGTGCAGAACTGGCCGGAGGCGATCAGCGCGCCAACCTTGGAGCGCTCGGCCAGGGGCAGCGGCTCCACCTGGCTGACGATGGGTTTGGGGCGGTAGCTTGGCCCGGCGGCCTCCACGGCGGCCTCGGAGTCAGCCTGCAGCGAGCTCTGGCCTGTACCCGTTGCCCCGTGGCCCGTCTCATCCACTCCCGTTGCGCCCAGTCCTGCCGCGTCGCGCCGTGCCGACGCCTCCTGCGCCAGCAGGGCGCGCATCGCAGACCGCATGGCGCGGATGTGGTTGGGCGTGGTTCCGCAGCAACCGCCGATGAGGCTTGCCCCCGCGTGGATGAACTTGCGCGCGAAGCTGGCCATGTACTCCGGCGAGGCCATGTAGATGTTGCGGCCATCGACGGCGCGCGGCAGTCCGGCGTTAGGCATGGCGGCCAGCGGCAGGCGGGTCGCCAGGCGCATCCGCTCGATGACCGTCAGCACGGTGGCGGGCCCGTCCGAGCAGTTGCATCCGATCACGTCCGCGCCCCATTTGGTCAGCCGCTCGGCGGCGATCTCGGGGGTGGCACCATCCAGGCAGTTGCCGTCCTCATCGACCGTCATCATCACGACCAGGCGCAGGCCGGGTGCAACCTCGCGCGCGGCGCGAATGGCCTCGCCCGCCTCGGCCAGCGACGTCATGGTCTCCAGGATGAGCAGGTCCGCGCCCACGCCGGGCCCACCTTCGGCCAGCGCGGCAATCTGTTCGGCGAACGCTTCGCGCGCCTGCTCGAGGCTGAGCTCGCCCTGCGGCGCCAGCGCAACGCCGAGCGGGCCGATGGCCCCGGCAACATATGCCTCGGTGGCCTGCTTCTGGGCGATCTGCGCAACGCACTGGCGGGCGATGCGCACTCCGGCGAGGTTGATCTCGCGCACTTTGTCGCGCAGACCGTAGCGCTCCAGCCGGCAGGCGTTGGCGCCGAATGTGTTGGTCTCGATGATCTGGGCCCCGGCCTGCAGGTACTCTGCATGGACACCGGCGACGGTCTCCGGCTGCGAGAGGTTCAGCTCGTCGTAGCAGCGGTTGATGAAGATGCCGCGGCCATAGAGCATGGTGCCCATGGCGCCGTCGCAGAGTACGCGTCCGCCGCAGAAGAGCCGGTCGATCGCGGTTCCTGCCGCACGGCTTTTCGCGCTTCCTTTCGCGTCTGTCGCGGCGGTCTCTGACGCACTCAATCCCGCACCTGCCATGGCATGTCCTCGAAGCCTTTTCCTTGACCCGTCCCGAAGTCGTTTCCCTGAAACGTATTGCTTCATCCTAAGCCACGTTCGGAGCCAGCACCAAACCACCGCAGTCAGGGCAATCGCATGAATCGAAAAATCTTTCTGCAAATTCCCCAGCAAATTCGCGTGTCAAGCCCCTTGCACCACAAAAAATCACCTAACTCTATAGAAACAATCCAGATAAAATATCTCAGAAGTTGGCATAGTAGTTTCCCTCCAACGTGTATAATTAAATTAGTAAGTTAATCCAAACAGACCCGGCCAACTCGCCGGGCCTTCGTATTTAACCAGCATAAAACCGCAAGTCATTGATTCCAAATATCGAAAGATCTAAGCCGCATAGAATGAATATCCTGCAAATTTGATCCAGAACTAACTCCTTATTTATGATGATCATGGATAAATTTATTTTCCCCGGTACAGCGCATTCGGTGCCGAGTGCCAGATCTTCGCCATTTATACGTCTCGCGCGCTTAGCGCGAGCTTAAGCTGCATTTTTTGAATACTTTACGCTTAACCAACAGGGGGGGTGCCCTGTAGTAAATAATTAACGCTTCATGCGATCGCCCTGCCACCGCGAGACGAGGTCCGGAGCCCTCTTCCTTTGGTATACTCACTGGGTAAGCTCAGGCGAAACACGAGTACGACGAAGGTTGGAGTTGTCCACGTTGAAGAATCGAAGTCTCTTTGTCCGCGGGGTTGGCGCTCAGCCGTTCCCCAGCCCGTCGCCGGAAACTCCCTTGATCCAATCCTCCTGCTCTGCGCGGAAGACCTCCGGATGCGGCATCTTCGGCTCCCGGCTGCTCTGCGTTCTGCTGGCTGCGGTCTCCTCGCTCGCGCTCTCGTCCTGCCACTCCGCGGCCTACTACTACTACAAGTTTCCCGAGTACAACTATGCGGGCCGGCCCGTGCCGCCCAGCAAGCTGGCCCAGCGAGTGATGATCGGCATAAGCGCGAACGGCAGCTCCGGCGACCTGCAGATCGTCGACGCCTTGCGCGACATTCGCAGCAACGTCGAAGACACCATTCCGACCTACTCGATCAGCGGCTATTCCTCCGGGTATCCCGGCACCATCATGAACTTCCCCGCGGAGATGCGCGGGTACGTCTACTCCAACAGCGATGGCAGCCTTACCAACATCAATTACTCCACCGAATCGTCTTCCGGATCGGTCGGCACCTTCCAGTCCGGATCGAGTGCGGTCGCGGTGCCTGCGGGGTTCGGGCATTACTACGGGGCCGAGGAGCTCGCCGGAGTACTGGAGATCATAGACAATCTGACGGGAAAGAGCTACGTGCTCAACCTGCCGAATGTCTTCAAGGTCGTGGTGAATACGGGGGACACGGTTGCGCTTGCCATGGTGCGCAACTCCAATGTGCTCTACCGGGTCTTCAAGTTGAACCAGAACCAGTACCCAACCACGCAGGCGGCCATTGCCGCCACCGGCTCCGCCGACTGCGAGCCGGCCCTGCTCCCCGTTTACTGCGCGGTCTCCGTGCCGGGAACGTATGACGAGCCATCGAACGTCTACTTCTCGCTCGACGGCACCACGGCGTATGTGCTGAACTGCGGAGCGGAGTGCGGCGGCAAGACGGCCAGCGTCACGCTGCTCCAGCAGGGCCCGCTGAACGAAAATGTGATCCCCTCGTCGCCCGTGCAGCCCAACCCCCAGATCGCCAACGTCCCCGTTCCGGGCGGCGTCACCGATGCGCTCTCCGACGGAACAACGCTCTACCTGGCCGGCCAGCAACTCCAGCCGGACGGACTCTTCGCGGGCTTCCTCTCCACCATGAACCAGGCGACCAACACCATTACGGGGCAGTACTCCATCTCCGATGGCAGCCACTCCAAGATGCTGTTTGCCGACAACAATACGTTGTGGATCGGATCGCAGTTCTGCGCCACAGGAGAACGCGCCAAGCTGGGCGAGAACTACAACTGCCTGACCATGGTCGTGCTGGGCGGCACGACGCTCTCTCCGCAGATACTTCCCAACGTCACGCCCGGTTCGCCGACCGCGGTGGTTCCCTATCCCAACCAGAACGACGACCAGTACTACTACGGCAGCCTCACCGGAATCTGCTGGGTGCAGAACTTCAACAAGGTCTACACCGCGTACGGCGGACAGGTGCACATCTTCAGCACCGTCGACGGCTCCGAGATCGACAACGAGTACGTCACCGTGCAGGGCACGGCGCTCGACGTCGCCTACATGGACGCGCTGAGCGACGGCGCCGACTGAGCATTTTCGGAATTGGTGTAGAGCGAAGCCACAGCATTCCAGTGGATTTTCCTCAAGAAAATCCACCTTGCATGATGCTCGAAAAGTCTACGTGTATTCCGAAAATGCTCTGAGCGCGGCATCGGCACAACTCTGATTGTTCAACTCAGCCGCGGCTGAGTCGCGCCAGGTCGCGCAGGTACTGCTTCAGCGGACGCGCCGGGCGTCCCCAGAAGACCTCACCGGGCCCGCGCACCTTCTTGTGGCTCAGCACGCCCGCGCCTCCGCCAAGGATCACGCCGGGGCCGATGTGCGCGTGCTCTCCCAACCCAACCTGCCCGCCCAGAACCGCGCCGTCCTCGATGACGCAGGAGCCGGAGATTCCCGTCTGCGACGCGATGACGACGTTGCGCCCCACCACGCAGTTGTGCGCGATATGCACCAGGTTGTCGATCTTCGTCCCCGCGCCGATGCGCGTCTCCCCCAGCGCGCCGCGGTCGATGGTGGAGTTGGCTCCGATCTCCACGTCGTCCTCGATCGCAAGCGTTCCCTGCTGCGGGAAGGCGATGTACTCGCCGGTGGCGGAGTTGCGCGCGTAGCCAAAGCCTGTCGCGCCCAGCACCGCTCCGGCCTGAACCAGAACGCGGTCGCCGAGTGTGGTTCCCGAATAGATCGTTACGTTGGCCAGGATCTCGCACTCGTCGCCAACGACGACTCCATCGCCGAGAACCGTGTACGGCCCAACGCTGCTTCCCTGCCCCACTCGCACCTCTGCGCCAAGCACAGCCGTGGGATGAATGCGCGGCGCAAAGTTGTGCGACGCGGATTCAGTCAAGGCTCGTTCGCGGGACTTCAGAAAGCGCGCAGCCAGCGCGAAGGCGTAGCGCGGATCGGCCACAGCCAGCAGGCGCGCGTCGAGCGGATCGACACCAGATGGCAGCAGCGCTGCACGCGTGAGAATCGCGCCTGCAGGCGACTTCATCGCAGCGTCAAGCGTCGCCGCATCCGTGGCAAAGACCAACGAGGACGGCGTTGCGGCTTCAATACTGGAGACGCAACAAATCTCGCAAGCCGCGTGCGGCGCGGGCGCGCCAACCAGTTCTGCGATCTCAGCGATGGTTGCCAACGGATTCTCCTTGCGCTTTCTAGAATCTCACACCCATTGCGGCAATGGCGCGGCCTCTCACTCCGCCAGACTCCCGTAATGGTCCAGCGAAGGCGAATTGACAGCGCCCAAAGCTCGTGGCAGTTCCGCGAGAAGAGCTTCGCGCTCGACCTCGCGGTGGGCGCGCAGGCGCGTGGCGACGCGGTCGAGCTCGCCATCGTTGTAGCCGGGATGGCAGCAGAGCTCGTAGATCCCACTAAGCGGAAGCGCGCGCAGAATCTCGCCGAGAGTCGCTGCGTTGAGTTGGCCGGTGGCGGAGATTGCAACCGTTCCGTCGGTCGTCAGTACACGCCTGTCGCGTATCCGCGCGTGGGCCTCGAAGCGCGGGCGTAGTAGGCCGACGAGGCGGACGGCGAGGCGTCGCGCGCGGCCTCCGTGGTTGAGCGCGAGCGACCACTCCGGCTCGAATGGGTTGCGGATGGCGCGAATTCCGCAATGTTCGGCCACTTGCAGCAGCGGGCGCGCAATACTGGGAAACAGATGCGTGTGTTTGTGTGTGTCGATGTGAGTGGGATGGATTCCTGCGCCCTGCAACTTCTCGATCTGGGCGAGGGCTTCGCGCGCGACCTCTTCTTCGTTGATCCGCCCCAGCAAAAGTGCCTGCACAAAATCGACCAGCGAAGGGCGGAAGTTTATTCCGTCGGCTCCGATCAGGCTGCGAATCGAGCCGGGCGGCGAAACGGGCGCGCCGTCGGTCAGCACGATGTGGCATCCGACGCCGAGCGCGGGATGCGCACGCGCGATCTCGACCGCGTCGTCGAAGGCCGCGCCGTTGGCCATCAGCGTAGCCGAGGTGAGCACACCTGCGGAGTGCAGCTCGCCGATGGCGCGGTTGATGCCGTGGGTGAGGCCGAAGTCGTCGGCGTTGAGAATGATTTGGGCAGGCATGGCTTACGGAATGGTCCTGATGGAAGCGGCCAGATATTTTTTCAGGTTGTAGCCTGCGCTATTCGCGGCCTTGCGTGCCGCGGCCACGGAAGCTTCGACTGCGGCGATGCCGGTGGGCGCGGCTGATTTCGCCTGGGTGGTTGTGCTGCGGGCAATCTCAATGAGAGCGGGAAGCTGCAGCCAGGTCAGCAACTCTTCAAACTGCTCGCGGTTGAAGAAGGTGATGCCGCCGGCCTGGTTGACGCCGGCCAGCCAGCGGACGTCGGGTTCGGCCCAGAGGGCTTCGTAGTGAATGGCCGCAGGCGCTGCGGCGGCCTGAGAGAGCAGCACGCGCACCTCGGCGGCGGCCTGCCAGCTGGATTCGCCCGCCATGCCCATGGAGGAGAAGAGGTCGGCGAGCATGGCGCGAAACAGAAGCCGGTCGAAGAGTTCGATTCGGTCGCCGTTCGGAATGCAGTACTCGGGCAGGCTGCGCACGACGATCCACGCAAGAATCGGCGCCCAGGTGCGTTCCAGCCGGGTAGCTGCAGCGTTGCCGGGCAGCACGGACCGCGATTGCGCGGGCCAGTCGCTGGAGAAGGTCTTCGCGAGCGCCGGAAGTTGCGCTGCGCCGCACAACATTGCGCGAAGATCGGCGGCAAACGCAGGCCCAATCGCATTCGCAGCCTGGACCTCGTCGCCTGCTTGCGCGCCGGTGGAAGCGGTAGCATCGGCGCGAACCATCGGCGCGCGATTCTCCTCGGGAACCTGTTCGAGTAGACGGTCGAAGAAGAACTGGCTCTTGTCGGCGATGGCGCGCAGGCGCGGATCGAGTTCGGTCTTCTCGCGTTTGGGTCCTTTCTTCGCGCGTGCGGACCGCTTAGGGCCGGTTCCCTGTTCGGTTGTCGGCGGCGTGATTTCGTCGGCGAGTTCGGCGAGTGCGCGGACGTTGGCGGGGCTGATGGCGGCGCGCAGGGCGTCGTGCAGCGGGCGCAGGCGTAGCCTGACCATCTCTTCGTGGACGTTGCGCACGCCCTTGCCGTTGAGCGAGTCGCAGAGCCTGTCCCACGGCCACTCGGCGTTGGGCGCGAGCGCGCGCCACTCCAGCAGGACGACGCACTGGAAGCCGCGCAGATCGAAGGTGAGTCCGTGCCTGTGCAGGTCGCTGGCGCGGCGCAGGTACTCCAGGCCGTTGCTGTCGCGGCAGGCCAGAACCATCGATTCGCCGGTGGGCAAACCCAGTCCGTCGGCGAGACTGCGTTGGCGCAGCACGCCGCTGGCCTTGTCCATGAACGCCGCGGAGATGTGAATTGTCCCGCGTGTGCTGTCGTACTTGTTGTTGTAGAGAACCAGCGAACGCTCGTCGCCGTAGCGGTTGGAGTAGGCAAAGACGTTCTCGTCCACCTTGCCGCGGCCGTTCCAGAAGTCGTAGAGCGTGAACTCGGAGCTGCCGGCGAAGATGTATCGCTTGGCCAGCAGCGGCGCGATCTCGCGCTGGTGGCGCGCGACCAGGCCTTCGTTGGGCCACTCGTCCAGCCGCGCCTGCTTGAACTCCATGCCGTAGCGCTCGGTAAAGCCCTCGATCTGGCCGTGGCCGAACATCGGCAGGCCGGGCAGCGTCGCAAGCAGAGTGCATACGCCGAAGTACTTGTCTCCGTCGCCAAACTGGTCGATGGCCGTGCGCTCGTCCGGGTTGCTCATGAAGTTCACATAGCGCTTCATAATGTCCGGATCGAACTCGATGGTCTTCTTCAGATAGGAGCGGTACTTCGCGTTCTGCTCGTCGCGCATCATGTTCATGAACGCCGAGTTGTAGACGCGATGCATTCCCAGCGTACGCACGAAGTAGCCCTCCAGCAGCCAGAAGGCCTCGGCCAGCAGCAGCGTTCCCGGCACCTCCGCCGCAACGCGATCCACTACCTCGCGCCAGAACTCATTGGGCATCAGAGCGTCGAACTCCTCCTGCGACATCGAGTTCTCCGCGCGCGATGGGATCGATCCGCCCGCGCCGGGAAGTGGGAACCAGAGCCGCTGGACGTGGCGTTTAGCCAGCACCATCGCGGCATCGAAGCGGATGATAGGAAACAGTCGCGCGACGTGCAGGATGGTCTGGATCACATGCTCACGCACCTCGGCCTTGGAGTAGTCGAGCTGCGCGGTGTCGTTCCACGCAAACGAAGTGCCATCGTTGCCGTGGTAGACGTAGCGGGTCGATCCATCCGCATGGTGTCGCAGGCGAAAGGCGACGGCGGCGTCCGTCTGGTCGTAGTAGCGGTCGTCGATCTTGATCTCGACGCGGCTGTCGGTCGACAGGTCCGGCCCGTTGAAGCTGTATGCCGGGAACGGGCTCTCCCAGCGATGCAGAAACCAGTCGGGATGCTCAATCACCCACGGCGAGTCGATGCCCATGTGATTCGGCACCATATCGCTGGCCAGGCGCAGGCCGAAGTGTGCAGCGCGGTGCTTCAGGTAGTTATACGCCTCCCAGCCGCCCAGGTCTTCTGCGATGTCGTAGTTCTTCAGCGAGTAGGCGGAGGCAACCGCATCGCCGTGGCCGCGCAGCCGCTTGATGGTGCGCGATGCAATGCTGCGCTCCCACAGTCCGATCAGCCACAGTCCGGTGATGCCGCGCGATGCCAGTAGTTGCAGCTCTTCATCCGGGATCTGGTCGAGCCGGTGGATGTGGCGCTGATATTTTTTGCTGAGCTGCTCCAGCCACACATAGGTGCTCTTGGCCATCAGCACCACGTTCGGCATCCATGCCTGGTCGGCGCTGAAGTTTTCGTACTCGTCGAGCGGGGCCTGGTAGTCGTGCGCGTAGCGGCGGCGGCGAAGTTCGTCGAAGCCGATGTACTCGTCGCCCTCAAATCCCATCGAGCCCCACTCCGGCGCGCCGTGGCGGAACTGGTCCGGTCCCGGTGGATTGAAGCGCATCCAGATAGCGAGGTCCTCCTCGCGCAGCACGTCGATGGCCAGCAGAATCCGCTTCAGCTCGTCGCCCAGGTACGGCGCCCAGCGCTCGCGGATGAAGTCGAGCTGCCCGATCAGCGAGTCGGGCGAGGCCAGCATGGGAGCGCGCAACGCATCGTAGAGACTGCCAATCTCCGGTGCCATCTTTGGCCGCGTGCTGAAGTAGCCGGGAAACGCCGCCGTCACATTCGCATAGACCGTCTGCTGCTTCAGGCCCTGGTCTGCGAAGAGTTCATGGAAGGGCTTGAACGCGGGGTTGCTGTTGGCGATCCACAACATCAGAAGCTCTTCCAGCGCGGCCTCGCGGTTGGGCCGGCCGTCGGTCACCCCGCGCAGCCAATCGGCAGCCGAGATCTCTCCGCGAAATACCGCGACGTTGGGAAACTGCTCGGTGAAAGCCAGCAGCAACGCGTCCATCTTGCCCGTCTTCGTCTTATCGACATCAACCTGCGCGGCAAACCAGCGCATCGCCTCCGAGAGTACCGCCGGGTCGATCTGCTTGCGATAGAGCGCCACCAGCGCATGACTCAGTTCGTCGATCAGCCCCATGGCAAACAGCGCGCCGGCGTTGATCGCGCCGGCCGGATCGGCATCCGCTCCGCGCGCCCCGTCTTTGCGAGACCGGTTGAGCGCCTCGGCCAGCTTGCGGCTGGCCGCCACATTGGCGAAGACGACGTTTCCTGTGGTGCTGAAGAGAAGGTCGTCAACCTGGGTCGCTTCTCGAACAGCGCGGGAGATGTGAAATTCCATTTTTCAGACGCCTCAACTCGCTACTACCAGTATCGCTTGAAAATCAGCTCTGGTGTATTGGATGCACCAGGAACAGCCAACTCATCCCCGGTTTGCGCTGAAAATGACCTGCGTAGAACCGTGCAGGGCTTCGCGCTTCGACTGTTTGCCATAACGCGTCAGCCCCCCGCCGCACATCGATTCCCGAATGCGGCGGGGGGCTGGTGTTGCGACCTCGAAGAGGCCGATGGACTCAGATTGCTATGCCGTCTTGCGCAGGGTGTAGCTGCTCAGGGTCTTGATGTAGTTGCCGCGCTCGAAGGGCGAGGTGTCCGGTACGGAACGGCGGCTGAGGCTGCCGCGCATCTGGCGGATGGACTGGTACTCGTGCTCCTCCATCCAGCGCAGCAGATCGGACTGGATGGTGGCGAGGCACGGGATGCCGTTGGCCAACAGCTCCGAGGCCATCATGGCGACCTGTGCGCCGGCCATGATGGCCTTCAGTACGTCTTCCGCGCTGTGCACACCGCCGGTGACGGCAATCTCCGCGCTCAGATCGCCGTAGAGGATCGCGGTCCAGTGCAGCCGCAGCAACAGCTCCTCTGGACGGCTGAGCGTGAGCGTGGGAGTGACGTCGAGGTTTTCAATGTCGAAGTCCGGCTGGTAGAACCGGTTGAAGAGAACCAGCGCATTGGCGCCGGTCTTATCCAACCTTGCAGCCAGGTTCGGGATGCTGGTGTACTGCGGTGAGAGCTTCACCGCGATAGGCAGCTTCGTGCTCGCCTTCACCTGACGAACCAGTTCGATAATTCCCTCTTCAAGCTGGTCGCTGGTAACGCGCGGGTCGGTGGGCAGCGAGTAGGTGTTCAGCTCCAACGCGTCCGCGCCGGCCTGCTCGATCTCCTTGGCGAATTTAACCCAACCGCCTGCGGTCGCACCGTTCAGGCTGGCGAGAACGGGAATGCCGGCAACGCTCTTGGCGCGGCGGATGTGGTTGAGGTAGGTGTCGTGTCCCTGCCGGTAGCTTTCATAGGCTGGGAAATAACTGAGCGACTCGGCAAACGACTCCGTGCCGCGCGAAAGATCGCTATCCAGCGCGTTGCTCTCCAGCGTGAGCTGCTCCTCGAAGATGGAGGGCAGAACCACGGCTGCGGCGCCGGCCTCTTCCAGCCGCTGGACCTTCTCCGGCGAGTCGGTCAGCGGCGAGGAAGATACCACCAGCGGGCTCTTCAGCTTCAGGCCCAGATATTCAGTTGTCAGGTCGATCATTTGTCTCCTCCTCCAGCGCCCAGCGGTGCAACGGCTCCTTCTTTCTCCGGCGGGGCAATGTTGGGCGATTCAGCGCGGCCCGCCATGGCGGCGCGGTCGGAGTAGACCCGCCACCAGCGCTCAACGTCGTCCTGCGCCTTCTGCAGCAGCACCTTCGCCACTTCAGGACGGCTGCGCGCAAGCATCGTGTAACGCGCCTCGTGGTAGGCGTAGTCCTTCAGCGGGATGGAGGGCGCGCGGGAATCGAGTTGGAAGGGGTTCTTGCCCTCGCTCCGCAGTGCCGGATTGTAGCGCATCAGCGGCCAGTAGCCGGAGAGCACCGCGCTCTTCTGCTGCTCCATGCCGTAGGTCAGGTCGTAGCCATGAGCGATGCAGTGGCTGTAGGCCAGGATGAGCGCCGGGCCGTTGTAGGCCTCCGCCTCCTGGAACGCCTTCACCGTCTGCATGTCGCTGCTTCCCATGGCGACGCGCGCCACGTAGACCGATCCATAAGCCACGGCCTCCATTGCAATGTCCTTCTTGCTGTTGGGCTTTCCGCCCTCGGCAAACTTGGCCACTGCGCCGCGCGGGGTCGACTTGGACATCTGTCCGCCGGTGTTGGAGTAGGTCTCTGTGTCCAGCACCAGCACCTTGACGTTCTTGCCGGAGCCGAGCACATGGTCCAGACCGCCGAAGCCGATGTCATAGGCCCAGCCGTCGCCGCCCAGGATCCAGACGCTCTTGCGCACCAGCGAATCTGCCACGGTAAGCAGCGCGCGCGCCTCCAGCGAGTCAACCCCGGCCAGCTTCCCTCGCAACGCCAGCACACGTTCGCGCTGCACGTTGATCTCGCTCTCCTTGGCCTGGCTTGCGGTTAGCAGCGCGCTCACCAGCTCGTCGCCAACCGACGGCGCGAGCCGCTTCAGCAGGTCCTCTGCGTACTCCTTCTGCTGGTCCAGCGCGAGCCGCATCCCGAAGCCGAACTCCGCGTTGTCTTCAAACAGCGAGTTCGACCAGGTCGGCCCGCGTCCCTTGTCGTTCTTGGTGTAGGGAGTGGTGGGCAGGTTGCCGCCGTAGATCGACGAGCAGCCGGTGGCGTTGGCGATATACAGCCGGTCGCCGAAGAGCTGGGTCAGCAGCTTGATGTACGGCGTCTCGCCGCAGCCCGAGCAGGCGCCGGAAAACTCAAACAGCGGTTCCAGCAACTGAATGTCCTTGACCTGGGTGTGCGAGAGACGGTTGCGGTCCACCTGAGGAATGGACTCGAAGAAGCTCCAGTTTGCTGCCTCGGGTGCGCGCAACGGGGCCTGCATCTCCATGTTGATGGCCTTGTGCTTGGCCTCGCTCTTGCTCTTGGCCGGGCAGACCTCGACGCACAGCTTGCAGCCCGTGCAGTCCTCGGGCGCCACCTGCAGCGTGTAGGCCTCCGTCTCCATGCCCTTCCACTTCGGCTTGGCGCTCTTGAAGGTCTCCGGTGCGCCCGCCAGCAGCGCAGAATCGTAGACCTTGGCGCGGATGACGGCGTGCGGGCACACAATCACGCACTTGCCGCACTGGATGCACAGGTCCTTGTCCCACACCGGAATCATCTGGGCGATGTTGCGCTTCTCCCACTTCGCGGTCCCGGTGGGGAACGTCCCGTCGATCGGCAGCGCGCTCACCGGCAGCGAGTCTCCCTTGCCCGCCGCCATCGTCCCCAGCACGTTGTACACGAAGGCCGGGGCCTCCTTGGGAAGCATGGGCAGCAGGTCGAAGGTTGCCGTGGCCTTCTCTGGCAGCTTCACCTTGTGCAGGTTGGCCACCGCCTCATCGACGGCGGCGAAGTTCTTCTGCACCACCGCGTCGCCGCGCTTGCCGTAGGTCTTCTTGATGGACTTCTTGATCTGCTCGATCGCCTCCTCGGACGGAAGCACCCCGCTGATGGCGAAGAAGCAGGTCTGCATGATGGTGTTCAGCCGGTTGCCCATCCCCGTATCGCGCGCTACCGTGTAGCCGTCGATGACGTAGAACTGCAACTTCTTCTTCAGGATCGTCTCCTGCGTCGTCTTCGGCAGATGGTTCCAGATCTCATCCGGCCCATAGGGGCTGTTCAGCAGGAAGACCGCGCCGGGAGCGGCGTGGGCCAGGATGTCCATGCGCTCCAGGAAGGAGAACTGGTGACAGGCCACGAAGTTCGCCTTGCTGATCAGGTACGTCGAGCGGATCGGGTTAGGCCCGAAGCGAAGATGCGACGTCGTCACCGAGCCGGACTTGCGCGAGTCGTACACGAAGTAGCCCTGCGCGTAGTTGGGCGTCTCCGCGCCGATGATCTTGATCGAGTTCTTGTTGGCGCCAACCGTCCCATCCGCGCCCAGTCCGTAGAACAGCGCGCGCACGGTCTTGGGGTCCTCGGTGGAGAACTCCGGATCGTAATCCAGGCTGCTGTGGGTCACATCGTCGTTGATGCCGATGGTGAAGCGGTTCTTCAGGTGCTCCTTCTTCAACTCGTCGAAGACGCCCTTGACCATGGCCGGGGTGAACTCCTTCGACGAGAGCCCATAACGCCCGCCGATGATGCGTGGCTGCTGCGCAATGGGCGAGGTCCCGGTCGAGAACGCCTCGCTGAAGGCGGTAACCACGTCCTGGTAGAGCGGCTCGCCCAGCCCCGTGGGCTCCTTGCAGCGGTCCAGCACGGCGATGGACTTGACCGTCTTGGGCAGCGCGGCCAGGAAGGCCTCGGTGGCAAACGGACGGTAGAGGCGGACCTTGAGCAGGCCGATCTTCTCGCCCTGCGCGTTCAGATGTTCGATCACCTCTTCGGTGGGGCCGGCGGACGAACCCATCAGCACAATGACGCGCTCGGCATCCGCTGCGCCCACGTAGTCGAACAGGTGATAGGCGCGGCCGGTCTGGGCAGTGAAGCGGTCCATCGCGTTCTGCACGATGGTGGGGCAGGCAATGTAGAAGGGATTGGCGGTCTCGCGCGCCTGGAAGAAGACGTCGGGGTTCTGCGCCGTGCCGCGCAGGATGGGATTGTCGGAGCTGAGAGCGCGCTGGCGATGCGCCAGTACGGTCTTCTCGTCGAGCATTGCCTGGATCGTCTCGTCGGAGATGGTGATCGCCTTGTTCACCTCGTGCGAGGTGCGGAAGCCGTCGAAGAAGTGCAGGAACGGCACCCGCGACTCCAGCGTGGCGATGTGCGCCACTAGCGCCAGGTCGGCAGCCTCCTGCACGGAGCCGGACGACAGCATGGCGTATCCCGTGGAGCGGCAGGCCATCACATCGGAGTGGTCGCCGAAGATCGAGAGCGCATGGGTGGCCAACGCGCGCGCGGTCACATGAATGACGTTGCTGGTCAGCTCGCCGGCGATCTTGAACATGTTGGGGATCATCAGCAGCAGTCCCTGCGACGCGGTGAAGGTCGTGGCGAACGCGCCGGCCTGCAATGCGCCATGCATGGCGCCCGCGGCCCCGCCCTCGCTCTGCAGCTCGGCGACCAGAGGCACGGTGCCCCAGATGTTCTTGCGTCCCGCTGCCTGCCACTCATCGGCCCACTCCGCCATGGTGGACGACGGCGTGATCGGGTAGATCGTGATCACCTGCGAGAGCCGGTACGCCACCCGCGCACAGGACTCGTTTCCGTCCAGAATCGCCGTTTGCTGTTCACTCATTCTGTTGCCTCCAAAGTTCAAACCCAAACCTGATTTTGCGCCCTGCGAATAGGGAAAGAAGTGAGCCCGATCACAACACTAACCTTGTAGCGTCTGGTAGAGTGGGGTCTGAGGCCGGAAATCCATGACGAACAGCCCCTATCTGCCCGTCATTGTCCTGTTGCTGGCAGCCGTCCTGTTCGCTCTCACGCCGCTTCTGCTGGCTTGGTTGTGGGCTCGTAAGTACTCCCCGCACAAGCCCGGCCCCAGCAAGAACGCCATCTACGAGTGCGGGCTCGAATCGGCCGGCGACGCCTGGATCCAGTTCAAGCCAGGCTACTACCTCTACGGAATCATCTTTCTCGTCTTCGATGTAGAGGCGATCTTCCTGCTTCCCTTCGCGGTGGCATTCACAGGCTTTTCGGCGGCAGAATCCATCGCCATGCTGATCTTCCTGCTCCTGCTCGTCGAAGGCCTCGTCTGGGCCTACCAAAAGAACATCCTGGTCTGGAAATAGCGCATCTTAACCCTTGCCACAGAGGCAATTAACCGTCGTCCTGAGCCAAGCATCTCAAGAGTTGTCATTCCGAGTCGTCATTCTCAGCGAATCCCCACGAAAGTCGAGTCCCGAATTATCACGCAGTTGCTTCCAGGTACGCCAAGAATGGTAACCCAAGGCTTTAGCCTTGGGTCTGCTTGGCCTTCTCAAGTCAGGCTATTGAACGGGGCTTTAGCCCCTGGGGTTAGCTTTCGTGGATGAAAAACTCAAGAACGAGCTGAGCAGGCAGGGAATCTTCACCACATCCCTTCAGGAGCTCTACAACTGGGGCCGCACCAGTTCGCTCTGGCCGCTGAACTTCGGCCTCGCCTGCTGCGCCATCGAGATGATCGCCACCACCATGGCGCGCTACGACATGGCCCGCTTCGGAGCCGAGGTCTTCCGCCCCTCCCCGCGCCAGGCAGACCTGATGATCGTCGCCGGCACCGTGACCAAAAAAATGGCGCCCCAGGTCGTCCGCCTCTACAACCAGATGCCGGAGCCGAAGTACGTCATCTCCATGGGCGCATGTGCCATCTCCGGTGGCCCCTTCAAGCAGGGATACAACGTCCTCAAGGGCATTGACCGCTACATCCCCGTCGATATATACATTCCAGGCTGCCCGCCGCGGCCCGAGGCCCTGCTCGATGCCTTCATGGAGTTGCAGAAGAGGATCGACCGGCAGCAATTGACCGGCGCAGACCGGCCGCGTCATCTCAACGCCGATGAACCCAGCGAGTTCCCCGTGCCGCGCTTCGGCGCGCACGATCTGGAACCGGCGAATAACCCGAATGTCTGGAAGGCCCCTCTGGTCCAGATCTCGCAAACAGGCACGTCGCAGACAGTTTTGCCGCAGGCAGGCACGGATGAATCTCGAAACAATTAAATCCGAACTCGAAGCCGCCGTTCCCGGCTGCCGTCTGGAGCTGGTTGCCAACCCCAGCCCGTCGGGCCAGCACTCGCTGCGCATCGACGCCGCGCACGCCGTCGCCGTCGCCGTCTGCCTGCGCGATGCCCCCGGCCTGCGCTTCGACCTCTGCTCCAATGTCACCGGCATCGACTGGCCGGGCAAGCAGACCACGGAAAAGGTGAAGCTCCGCAAGCTGGTGGACGGCACACAGCAGGAGGTCGAAGAGCTGCGCACAACCACAACTCCCGGCTCTCTCGAAGTCGTCTATCACCTCTTCTCCATCGAGAAGAAGCATGGCCCCATCGTCCTGCGCATGAGCACCCAGGACCGCGACGCCAACGCCCATCTCCCCTCGCTCACTCCCGTCTGGCGCAGCGCCGAGCTGCAGGAGCGCGAGATCTTCGACCTCTTCGGAGTCGTCTTCGACGGACACCCCGACCTCCGCCGCCTGCTCATGTGGGACGAGTTCGTAGACCATCCCATGCGCCGAGACTACGTCGGTCCCGACGACTACGAGTACGAGCCGACCGCGCACGATGAGGTGCTGCGCCGCGCCAACCAGCACCTGAGCGAAGCCGCTGCAAAGCTCCCCAGCGAAGCGGTTGGAAACCAACAGAGCGAAACCGATGGAAACCGCCTGAGCGAGGGGGGTGGCCGATGATCACCGACGCCAGTCCCGCAGCTCAGCCCGAGTTGGAACCACTCTCCGAAACCAGCGAAGAGCAGTTGCTGGAGATTGCCATGGGCCCGCAGCATCCATCGACCCACGGCGTCTTCCGCATGAACGTCGTACTCGACGGAGAACACGTCGTCCGCCTCAAGCCGGTCTTCGGATACCTGCATCGCAACCACGAGAAGATCGCCGAATCCGAGACCTATCTCGGCTCCATGCCCTACACCGACCGGCTGGACTACATGTGCCCCATCACGAATAACTGGGCCTACGCGCTAGCGGTCGAGAAACTCGCCGGCATCCAGGTTCCCGAGCGCGCCGAGTACCTGCGCGTCATCGTCGGCGAGCTCACCCGCCTGCAGAACCACGCCTGTCTCATCGGCTTCCTCATGCAGGACATGGGCTCCAGCGGAACCCCCCTGATGTACGCCTTCCGCGAGCGCGAAAAAATCCTCGACCTCTTCGAGTCGCTCACCGGCGCGCGCATGATGTGCAACTACATGCGCTTCGGCGGCTGTCGTGTCGACATGCCCGCCGGCTGGCTGGAGCAGGCCCAGAACGTAGTCCGCGAATTCCCGCGATTCCTGGATGAATACGAAAATCTCCTCGTCAGCAACGAGATTCTGATGGAGCGCACCCAGGGCGTTGGCGTGCTATCAAAAGAGCTGGCCATAAACGCCGGCATGAGCGGCCCGATGGCGCGAGCGAGCGGCGTCAACTACGACATCCGCAAGGTGGACAAGTACAGCATCTACGAGCGCTTCGCCTTCCGCGTGCCGCTGGGCGCGCACGGCGACGTCTACGACCGATACATGATCCGCTTCCTCGAGATGCGCGAGTCGCTGAAGATTCTCAACGAGGCGATGCGCGATATCCCCGCCGGTCCCATCGTCGACCCCAAGATGAGGATTCGCGGATTCCGCCCGAAGCCCGGCGAAGCTTACGGAAGAATCGAATCACCCAAGGGCGAGCTTGGCTTCTACCTCATCAGCAACGGTTCGCTGAATCCATATCGCTATCGCGTCCGTCCGCCCAGCCTCATCAACCTGACCGTCCTTGAAGACCTCTGTATCGGTCAGAACGTCGCGGACGTTGTAGCAATTTTGGGAAGCGTCGACATCGTGCTGGGCGAGGTGGATCGATGAGAACGCACACGCGGAGGAGCAGCAGTGGTTGGTGAAGGCATCCTGAAAGGATTGGTGGAGACTGCCCGCAACTTCTTCGGCAGCTACGTCGGCAAAGATCGGCTGACCACGGTCCAGTATCCGGAGGAGCGCCTGCCGCAGATCGAGGCGGCGCGCAGCTTCCCGTTTCTCGTCTACGACGGGCCGGACTGGGACAAGGGGATGCGCTGTGTCGCGTGCCAGATATGCGAAAAGGAATGCCCGCCGAAGTGCATCCTCATCAAGAAGAGCGCGGACAAAAAGCCGGATGCCGTGGGCAAACCGCAATTCTACCCGGCGGTCTTCAACATCGATATCTCCGTCTGCATGAGCTGTCAGATCTGCGTCGAAGTCTGCCCGTTCGATGCCATCAAGATGGACGTGGACTACGACCTGAGCACGGACGACCGTTTCGGTGACCTTCTGCTGGATAAAGAGCGACTGGCGAAATCCAACGAATACTACAACGCAATTCACCCCACGGAAGCTGCGGCTGTCGATGCGCACTTCGCCGAAGAGCGAGCCAAGGCGGAAGCGAAGGCGAAGGCGGCCACCGAGGCGAAAGCCGCTGCTGAGGCCAAGGTCGCCCCCGCAGCGCAAGAGCAACCTGTCGGCGGTGAAACACAATGACCCAGGCGCTCGATCAGATCTTCGTCCTCACCAAGCAATGGCTGCTGGGCTTCGTCCCAGCCAGCGCTCAGCCCATCTGTTCCGCGATCCTCTCCGTTGTGCCGGTCCTCATCGGGTTTCCGCTTCTGTTCGCCATCACCACCTGGCTCGAACGCAAAGGCCTGGGAAGACTTCAAAACCGCTACGGCCCAAACCGAACAGGCCCTTATGGCCTTTTTCAGCCCATCGCCGACGCAATCAAGTCGCTGACCAAGGAAGATATTGTCCCGCTCACCGCGGACCACACTGTGCACTTTCTCGCGCCCGTGCTCCTGGCGGCGGCATCCTTCTTGGGCTATGCCGTGCTCCCCATTGGCCGAAACATGGTACTCGTGAATATGAACGCCGGCGTGCTCTACTTTTTTGCGGTCGGCTCAGTCGTGGAACTTGCGGTGTTCATGGCTGGCTGGTCCAGCCGCAGTAAGTACTCCTTGCTAGGTGCGATGCGCGCCATCGCGCAAATGATCAGTTATGAAGTGCCGCTCGTTCTGGCCTCCATCGTTGCCATCATGCAGGCTGGGTCGCTTTCTACCGTCGCAATAGTCGACAAGCAAGCCGGCTATACCGGAATCTGGCCGCACTGGTTCGTCTTCACTCCCTGGGGAGTGGTCGGTTTCGCGCTTTTCATGATCGCCGCGACTGCCGAATCCAACCGCTCGCCATTCGATCTACCCGAAGGCGAGTCGGAGATCATCGCCGGCTACTACATCGAATACTCCGGCTTCAAATTCGCGCTTTTCTTCCTGGGAGAATACCTCGGCATGTTTGCCACCAGCGGAATGGCAATCACGCTATTCCTCGGCGGATGGTCCGCGCCGTTCTCTTTCCTCACATGGATTCCTTCCTATGTCTGGTTCTTTGCAAAGCTTCTGGCGCTGATTGCGGGATTCATCTGGATCCGAGGAACTCTCCCCCGCCTGCGCATGGATCAACTGATGAGTCTGGCATGGGAATTCATACTCCCCATGGCCCTGCTCAATATGCTCGACGCCGGAATCTGGCATTTCATGCCCGCGGGAGTTTTGCGATGGCTGGTGTGCACTGCCATCGTGGCCGTTCCCTGTGTCCTGCTGGGTCAAGGTCTAAAAAGAAATAAGAAATTCCAGGTGCGCACGTATCAATTTGCCAAATGAAGTTATCAACGCGTAGGTCAAGCTTCGGTTTTTGTAATACGAATCTAGTTGTAACAAGTATCGAGTTATCGAAATGACAGTAACTTTTCTTATCCTCGCCGTTATTACAGTCGCCGGAACGGCGGCAGCCATGGGCCTGCGCAACGCAGTCCACTGCGTGTTGGCGCTAACGGTAGGCTTTGCCGGAGTAGCCGCAATCTATCTCCAACTCGATGCGCAATTCGTCGGGCTCACGCAGATTATGGTCTACGTCGGCGCAGTGGCAATCCTTGCCGTCTTCGCCATTATGATGACGCACACCCCACTGCCCGCAAAGCCACCCACCTACTCTTCGTTCTGGCTACTGGGCAGCGTGGTCGCCGCCGCCGTCTTTGCTGTCCTGGCCTGGGCAATCTGCTCTAGCGCGGCGTCCACACAGGGATTGCCGCCAGAACCTGAAGTCTCCGTGCAACAAATTGGCGACGCGCTGATGCATCAATTTGTCCTTCCACTCGAGATCATGGGCCTGCTGCTGACCGCGGCCCTCATCGGCGCCGTTGTCATCGCGATGGACCGCAGAGAGGAAACTAAATGAGTTCCCTGCAAAGCTACCTCCTCTTGTCGGCCCTTCTCTTTTCAATTGGGCTCGCAGGTGCCTTGACCCGGCGCAATGCAATCCTCGTTCTCATCGGAATTGAACTCATGCTCAACTCCGCGAACCTCAACTTCATCGCATTCTGGCGTTATGGGCCCGCCCCCGCGAAACTGACCGGAATCATGTTCGCAATTTTCTCGATCAGTGTCGCAGCCGCGGAAGCCGCGGTTGGACTGGCTATCATCCTTGCCGCTTACCGTCATTCCAAGACAACTGACTTAGACCAAATGAACTCCCTGAAAGGCTGAGAAAAGCTCGTAACTAGTTCTCCATGCAGAATCACAAATCGCAGTCACACGACATTACCGCAATCCCTCAACCGTTCTTCTAAAGCTTCGCTGAGACTCAATGACCTGGATCGTTCAAAACCTTTGGCTGGTACCCGTATTGCCGACATTTGCGGCGGGAATCAACGCTTTACTGAAACAGCGGAGCCGCATCGCTGCCGCTTCCCTCGCCATCGGCTCCATGGCACTGTCGTTCCTCCTCTCCCTTTGTGCGTTTGCCCACGTGCTCGGAAATCGCGGCGGAGAAGTTGTACTCACCCAAAACGTCCGCTGGTTCCAGTTTGGCAATGAGTGGCTCAAACTCGGCTGGATGCTCGATCCGCTCACCGCTGTCATGCTGGTGATGGTGACATTAGTAGGCCTGCTCATCTTCATCTACAGCGTCGGATACATGGCCCACGACGAGAACTTCACGCGCTTCTTCTGCTTCATGGCGCTCTTCGCAGGAGCCATGCTCGGCGTCGTCATCGCGAATAGCCTGCTCCTACTCTTCATGTGCTGGGAGATCGTCGGCCTCACCTCCTATCTACTCATCGGCTTCTGGTATGCCAAACCCGAAGCTGCAGCCGCCGCGAAAAAGGCCTTCATCGTCACCCGTATCGGCGATCTCGGATTTCTGATCGGCATGGTCTGGCTCTACGCACAGACAGGCACGCTCCTCCTCTACGATGGCGGCGCCGGATGCCTCGAGCAGTCATCTCTCACCCATCTGGTAGCACAGACGACCATCCTGGGGATGACCGCCTCCGCAGCCATCGGGATTCTTATCTTTTGCGGTGCGGCAGGTAAGTCCGGTCAGGTCCCCTTGCACGTCTGGTTGCCCGACGCAATGGAAGGCCCAACGCCCGTCAGCGCGCTCATCCACGCGGCGACCATGGTTGCCGCCGGAGTCTTTCTCATCGCGCGCATCTATCCCCTGATGGGCGCCCACGCGGGCACGCTCCTCACTCCAACCATCGCCCTGCAAGTCGTCACCTGGGTAGGCGCATTCACCGCCGTCTTCGGCGCGACCATCGCCGTGGCGCAATACGACATCAAGCGAATCCTCGCCTACTCCACCGTCTCGCAACTTGGCTACATGATGATGGGCCTCGGCGTCGGTGGCGTAGCCGTCGGCATGTTCCACCTCATCACTCACGCCTTCTTCAAGGCGCTACTCTTCCTCGGCGCTGGCTCCGTCATCCACGGCTGCTCCGATGAGCAGGACATTCGGCGCATGGGCGGGCTGCGAAAATACATGCCCATAACCTTTGCGGCCTACGCAGTCGGCATGCTTGCACTCTGCGGATTCCCCTTCTTCTTCTCCGGGTTCTGGAGCAAAGACGAAATTCTCCACGCCGCCCACAACTGGAGCATCTCCCAGGCACCGTTCTACATGGGCGCATTCGGCGCGCTGCTAACCGCCTTCTATATGACCCGCCAGGTCTACTACGTATTCGCCGGCAATTCGCGACTGGCAATGGCGAGCAAAGATTCGCACTCTGCGGATGCGCATCACGCCTCAGGCATTCCCCACGAGAGCCCCGCAGTGATGACGATCCCTCTGGTCATTCTCGCTGCGTTTGCCATACTCCTCGGCTTCATCGGTACGCCCGCATGGCCATGGTTCCAGTCGTTCCTTGAGGACAAACCGGCCACGTTCAGCTTCGCAGCATTCTCAACTCCCGGCATTCTTCCGGTCATGCTCTCCTCATCGCTCCTCGTCTTCCTCGGCCTTGGCCTGGGCTGGTGGTTCTACGGGCGCAAGCCGATCGAAACGGCCGAATCCCCCGATGCGCTAGGCGAACTCCAGCCATCCATCTTTACCGTCCTTGGCCACGCTTACTACGTGGATACCCTCTACGGCGCAACTCTTATTCGCCTGAATAACTGGTGGTCCAGGGTATGCGACTGGCTCGATCGATGGGTCTGGAACGGTGCGGTGCAAACAGTGTCCTATTTCGTGCTTGGTGTCGCTTGGCTCGACGACTTCTTCGACACCAATATTGTGAATAACGGTTTTGACGACGGTTGTCAGAGCGTCTCGCGCGGCGGCCAGATTCTGTCCCTGCTTCAGGGCGGCCGAATTCAGACCTACCTGCGCATCATCGGCTGTGCGCTCATCGCGCTCGTCATATTCCTGCTCTGGGGAGCGAAAGCATGAGCGCCTTCCCCATCCCAATGCTTAGCATCCTGACCGCCCTCCCAGTTGCCGGCTCACTTGTTCTCTTCGCGCTCGGGCGAAACAAGAATCTAGTCCGCTGGTCGGCGCTGGCCTTCAGTTTCGCCGCGCTCGCGCTCACCCTTTTCCTGTGGTTCCACTTTGATTCCACATCCGGCGCGCTCCAATTCCAGGAGCGCCACCTCTGGGTCGCTCCCTTGGGCGCGGAGTATCACGTCGGAATCGACGGACTCGGGCTTCTGATGTTGTTGCTCTCATCCATCGTCGTGCCCATCGGGATGGTCGCGTCTTGGCAAATTCAGGAGCGAGTGCCGCTCTATTTTTCGCTCGTACTCCTGCTCCAGGCGTGTCTCTTCGGAACCTTCACCGCGTTGAATTTCTTTCACTGGTTCATCTTCTGGGAACTAAGCCTGATTCCCGCCTTCTTTCTCATCAAGGTATGGGGTGGGCCGAACCGCACCAGGGCGGCCACGCAATTCCTCGTCTACACCATGGTCGGCAGCGTCGCCATGCTGCTCGCATTCCTAGCCATTTTTCTAGCGACCAGGCAATTCGACTTCATTGATCTTGCCGCCCTGGCGCAGAGCGGCCACCTTATGCCTGCCGTAGTCGACAAGCTTGCCTGGCACCGCTTCACACCGGAGCATCTTGGCCTGATCGTCTTTGCCGGCGCGTTCCTCGGCTTCGCAGTAAAAGTTCCGTTAGTTCCCTTCCACACATGGCTGCCCTCTGCCTACTCTGAAGCGCCAACAGGAACTACCATCCTCCTCACCGGCGCGATGTCGAAGATGGGAGTCTACGGCTTTCTCCGTATTCTGCTCCCCATCTTCGGACCGCAGATGCAGGTAGTTCTGACGCCTCTTCTGTGGCTCGCGGTCGCCACCATCATCCTCTCCGCCTATGCCGCGCTTGCCCAGAAGGACCTGAAGCGCATCTTCGCCTACTCGTCCGTCAATCATCTCGGCTATTGCCTGCTGGTCATCTTCGCCGTGGTGAAATTCACCGGCGGGGACGCGGCACTTACCGCCGAAAAGTATGCCGCGATGAATGGCGTCCTCCTGCAAATGTTCAATCATGGCCTGACTGCCGCGACCATGTTCTGGTTCGTCGCCATGCTGGAAAAACGAACCGGCGGCCTGCGTGGCCTCAACGATTTCGGAGGCCTGCGCAAAGTCGCGCCCGTCTTTACCGGGCTCATGGGCATTGCCCTGTTCTCTTCACTTGGTCTACCGGGCCTCAACGGCTTCATCGGAGAGTTCCTGATCTTCAAAGGTTCGTTCCCGCTCGTGCCCTGGGCAACGTCGCTCGCAGTCATAGGGCTGCTTATAACTGCAATCTTCGTTCTCGGAATCCTGCAGAAAGTTTTCTCCGGGCCGCTCAACGAGAAATGGGCGAGCTTCCCCGATCTAACTATGGGCGAGCGACTAGCTCTCGCGCCCGCGATCGGCCTCATGTTCGCACTGGGCCTCTATCCCCAACTCGTGCTCGGTGTCATTAACAATTCAGTAGTTCAGATGGTGCAACATCTACGATTTTGATCAACGGCTGAACGTGGTGTTTTGATTATGCTTGCTTGGACGATCTACATTTCATTTCTCGGGGCAGCCGGCCTGCTCCTGCTGCCCAAAGGCAGCGTGGCCTTTGCGCGCATCCTCGCGCTGCTGACGGCCGTTGCCGGATTTGCAGTTGCACTGGTGGCATTCGTGCATCACAGAACCGGAGAGATGCAGACCATCACTCGCGTGCCGTGGATTCCTTCTCTCGGCATCGAATATCACCTCGCGGCAGATGGCATCAGTCTTACCCTGGTCCTGCTGACCGGAATCATCGCAATCACCGGCATTCTCTTCTCCTGGAATATTGAAGAACGCACCAAGGAATTCTTCGCCTTCTACTTACTCCTAATCGGCGCCGTCTATGGCGTATTCCTTAGCTACGACCTGTTTCTGCTTTTCGTCTTCTACGAAATCGTCATTATCCCCAAGTATTTTCTGATCGCGATCTGGGGCTCGACGCGCCGAGAGTATGGCGCCATGAAGCTTGCGCTCTACTCCTTCGTCGGAAGTGCGATGGTGCTCGTCGGCCTCATTGCAGCGTATGTCGTGGCTGGCGCAAAGACCACATCCCTCCACGATCTAGCCCAGTTTCCCTTCTCGCTCCACTTTCAGATGTTGGCATTTCCCCTGGTATTCGTCGGCTTCGCAATTCTCGCAGGCCTGTGGCCCCTTCACACCTGGGCCCCCACCGGCCACGTCGCCGCGCCAACCGCCGCGTCCATGCTGCTCGCAGGCGTAGTCATGAAACTCGGCGCCTACGGCTGCCTTCGCGTAGCCATGGTTCTCTTCCCGCTTGGCCTCGGTCCGTGGGGCTTCCATGTCTTCGGCCTCGGCTCATGGCGCGATGTCTTCGCCCTGCTCGCGGTCATCGGAATTATCTATGGCGCGTTGGTCGCACTGGTGCAGAAAGACTTCAAGTTCGTCATCGGCTATTCGAGCGTCAGCCACATGGGCTTTATCCTGCTCGGCCTGATGACCCTTAATCAGATTGGTCTCTCTGGCGCCGTACTGCAGATGTACTCGCACGGCATTCTGGCAGGCCTGCTCTTCGCCGTAGTCGGCCGCATGGTGTACGCCCGCACCCACACCCGCGAGTTGGCACTCCTCGGCCCGATGAACCTCAACAAAGTCATTCCATTCGCCGCAGTCACCTTCGTCATCGCCGGAATGGCCGGCATGGGGCTCCCAGGATTCAGCGGGTTCGTGGCTGAACTAATGATCCTGATTGGCGTATGGCGTGCATATCCCCTCCTCGCACTTTTCGTGGGAATCGGAATCGTCATCGGCGTCGTTTACATCTGGCGCGCAATGCAAAAGGCCTTCTTCTCCGAGGCGCGCGTCGAATCGGCCCCACACCAACCGCCGTTGCCGCCGATCTCATTTCCCGAGCGCCTCGGTGCAATCATCCTGATCGGCGCTAGTGTACTCGTTGGAATCTATCCCCAGATGCTTCTGAATATCGTCATCCCAGCCCTGAATTCTCCACTGTTCGCAGGCTTGCGCCAAGGGAGCTGGCAATGACCGAAATCAACTACGCGCAACTACTGCAGCTCGCAATGCCGGAAGTGATCGTCGTAGCCACGGCGCTGATCGTAATGGCCATCGATCTCCTGGCTTTGCGGAAATTCCCCACGCATCTCCGATTCTCGGTTGCCGCCACACTCGCATCCCTCGGCTGCGCAGGCGCGATCCTCCGAATTGTCCTGGCGCCGGCGCAGGCCAACATCCTTGATGGGACGCTCATCGCGAATCCGGTCACGCATCTGGTCCAGGTCGCGCTTCTCGTCCTGACCATCTTCACGCTGCTTATCACCGTCGATTCCACGTTCACGGAACACGTTGGCGAATTCGTCCTGCTCATCCTGGTCGCCACCGCCGGAATGATGTTTCTCGTAGGATCACAGGATCTGCTCGTCATCTTCATCTCGCTCGAACTATTGAGCCTGTCGCTCTACATCCTCGCGGCCTTCAGTAAACGCAGCGCACAATCCTGGGAAGCCGCTCTGAAGTACTTCCTCTTCGGCGGAATGTCAGCGGCCTTCCTGCTCTTTGGATTCAGCCTGCTCTACGGCCTGTCCAATTCCACCAGCCTCACGCACCTCGCAGCCGCGATTCATGGCCCATCCCTCAACCCGCTTCTGGCCATCGCCATCGTGACCACCGCGATCGGCCTAGGCTTCAAGATCGCTGCCGCACCGTTCCATTTCTGGGCGCCCGACGTCTACCAGGGCGCACCCGCGCCCAGCGCCGCATTCATCGCATCCGGCTCCAAGGTCGCCAGCTTCTTCATCTTCTTCCAGGTAATGGCGCTGGGCTTTGGGGGCGCAGACGGCACCGCTTCCTTCCCGCATATAGTCCGCGGCTGGATTCCCGTGCTGGCCCTGATGGCCACCCTCTCCATGTTGTTGGGAAATCTCGTCGCCATTCGACAGAGCAGTCTGCGCCGACTGCTCGCTTACTCGGCGATCGCTCACGCGGGCTACATGCTGCTCGCGATCATAGCCCACACCCAACAGAGCCTCGCAGCGCTCCTCTATTACGTCGTTACCTATGCGCTCGCGACGCTTGGCGCGTTCGCGGTCATCGCAGTTGTCGAGCAGCAAAAGGGCAGCGACCAGCTTTCCAACTTCGACGGGCTCAGCAGACAAGCGCCCGTGCTCTCCTTTTCCCTCGCCATCTTCATCTTGTCTCTCGCGGGGATCCCGCCACTCGCCGGATTCTTTGGCAAATTCTACCTATTTGTAACCGTGCTGGCTTCAACGCCAAAGCCCGCAGACCTCGTATGGCTGGTCGTCCTCGCCATCGCGATGAGCGCCGTATCGCTCTACTACTACCTGCGAGTGCTCAAGAGAGTCTACGTTACACCGCTTGCTGCCGAATCCAGAGAGTTCCATTCGCCGATTCTCAGCCAAATCCTTTTGCTCGTGCTCGCCGGCGCCGTCGTGCTGCTCGGGTGCGCTCCGCAACTCCTGTTGAAATGGGTATTGGCAGCGGTGAGCGCCTCTGGACTCTGAGCCTCCGCAACAATTCAGCCAGAATGACTTAGCAATCCTTCGACGTCGTACACCTTCCACAGTTCCAGATACGACACCAGCCGCACAACGTGGAAGAAATCCGACGCCACGAAATAGAGCACCGTCACCCCGACATACCACCACGTCATGAACTCTGGCGTCGCCACGCTCTCAAACGGCAGCGGGCACGCTGAAAACACCAGCGCCAGCACAATCAGCGCGATCTTCACAATCCCCATCACCAGGTTGATCTCCACCAGCTTTGAACGCATCGGTCCAAGCCGAAACGCAGCCGCCAAACTCGCGCTAACCCCCAGATTGCGCAGCATCGCCAGCAGCGGAGCCACCGACAGCGTCCAACTCACAACCGCCCACAGCGTGAACATTCCCAGCGTCGTAACGATCATCAGGGCGCAGTAAAGCACCAGGTTTGGCTCCTGCCCCATCGCAATCGGCCCATTCACTGCAAACTGAGCAGCCTTCCTCAGGCACGCGAGCCACGCCGCAAAGCTGCCCGCCAACGCCGCCATCCGCACCGCCTGCAGCACCATCACCGTCCTCGGCCGCGCCCGCAACTGCGCATCAACACGCCGCAGTACCACCATCCGCCCCAGCGACGACACGACGACCCAAACCACCACCAGCAGTGGCGCAAGCCACTCCGTGACACGCCAGACCGGAGGCACCAGCAACGCAGCCGTCTCTGCCAGTGTCGTCGCGACCGTCATCGGATCGAGCACCGACATCCGCTTGAGCGCCACAACATCGATCGGCGTCCCCCGCAGCACGCGAAGCGCTTCGTAGACCACCAGCGCACCCACCGGGCCACCAAACGCCCAGCGCCACATTACCTCAAGCGCAGTCAACGAAGGCCGCTTCCAACATGCCGACAGCGTATGCACAAACGACTGCGTCCCACGCACCGGAACAGCGTGGCCCGGGTGTCCCGTGATCAGCGCAGTTTCACCGCGCTTATCGTGGGGACTTTCTCTGTCGCCATTTTCCACTACCTCACCACGATATTCACAAGCTTGCCCGGCACGACGATCACCTTCACCACCGTCTTGCCTTCCATCTTCGCAACAACCTTCGCGTCCGCTAGCGCTGCAGCCTTGATCGTCGCCTCATCGCTTCCGGCAGGCACCTTTATCACTGTCACCAGCTTGCCGTTGCTCTGCACTGGGATCTCCATCTCGGCCTCGCGCGCAAGGTCCGCATCCGCCACAGGCCACGCAACGCGGAATACCGCGCCTTCGCCGCCAAGCTGCTCCCATAACTCAGCCGCAAGAAACGGCGCGAATGGAGTCAGCATTAGCGTGAGGCTTCGAAACACCTCAGCAATGACAGCGCCCGAAATCTTACCTGCATCCATCAACGGCTCGGCCGCCGCAATCTCGTTTACCAAAATCATGATTGCCGCAATGCAGGTATTAAAGTGCCAGCGCCCGCTAAAGTCCTCGGTTATCTTTGCGATTGTCTGATGCAGGGTTCGCAACAGCGTCGCCTCGGCCGCAGGAGCAGACCCTGATCCTTCACTTGAGGTCGCGCCATACTTCAAGGTGAGCCGATAGACGCGCCCGAGGAAGCGGCTGATCCCCGCAACCCCGTCTTCCTGCCATTCAAGGTCCCTGTCCGGCGGCGCAGCGAAGAGCGCATACATCCGTGTCGCATCCGCCCCATAACGCTCAATCATCAAGTCGGGTGAAACCACATTCCCCTTCGACTTCGACATCTTTGCGCCATCTTTGATCACCATGCCCTGCGTAAACAGCCGCGCCGCAGGTTCATCGTTCTTGATCAAATCAAGGTCCCGCATCACCTTCGTCCAGAAGCGCGAATAGATCAAATGCAGTATCGCGTGCTCCACCCCGCCGATGTATTGGTCGATCGGAAACCAGTAGTTGGCCTTCGCAGAATCGAACGGCGCCGCCCCATTCTTCGCATCCGTGTACCGGTAGAAGTACCAACTTGAATCGACGAACGTGTCCATCGTGTCCGTCTCGCGCCGCGCCGGGCCGCCGCACACCGGGCACGTCGTGTTCACAAAGTCCGTAACTCGTCCAAGCGGCGAACCGCCCTGTTGCGTAATCTCAATCTGCGCCGGCAACACCACAGGCAGCGCGCTCTCGGGCAGCGGAACCACCCCGCCCGGCTCTGTGCCCGCGTGGCCATTCTCGCAATACACCATCGGAATCGGCGTGCCCCAGTACCGCTGCCGGCTCACGCCCCAATCCTTCAGTCGATACGTAACCGTTGCTGTGCCAAATCCATTTGCCTTGGCAAACTCCGCCATCTTCCGCTGCGCCTCGACGCACGATTCGCCTGTCCACTCCCCCGAGTCGGCCAGCACCGCATCGTCTTCCACCGTATATGGCAATTGCTCCGATTCAATTGCACCCGAACTCGACACAATAACCCGTCGCACCGTAAGCCCATATTTCCCCGCAAACTCGAAGTCCCACTCATCATGCGCCGGCACGCTCATAATCGCGCCCGTACCGTAGTCCGCCAGAATATAATTTGCAACCCATATCGGCACAAGCTCGCCGTTGAACGGATTCACAGCAAACCGTCCGGTATCGACGCCATGTTTTTCAATCGCGCCAAGGTCGCCCGCCTCGCGCGCCACCTTCTGTTGCGCAAGCATCTCTTCAATCTGCCCGGTCAATACCGTGTCACACGCCGCGAAACTCTTTGCCACCGGATGCTCCGGAGCAAGCTGCACGCTCGTCGCTCCAAAGATCGTATCCACGCGCGTCGTGAACACCGTAATCTTCTCCGCGCCGCCGTCCACCGCAGAGCCCTCAGCCACGGAAAAATCAACCAGCGCCCCGTCACTCCGCCCGATCCAGTTCCGCTGCATCGTCCGAACCTTATCCGGCCAACCCTCAAGCGTGTCGAGCCCACTCAGCAACTCGTCCGCATACTTCGTAATCCGCAGGAACCACTGCGTCAAATCGCGCTGTTCGACATTTGTGTCTTCGTGCCTCCAGCACTTGCTATCGATCACCTGCTCGTTCGCCAGCACCGTCTGGCACTCCGGACACCAATTCACCTTGCTCTTCTTCCGGTACGCCAGGCCGCGCTCGTACATCTTCAGGAAGAACCACTGGTTCCATCGGTAGTAGTCGGGCAGGCACGTCGTCACTTCCGTCGACCAGTCGTAGCTCAGCCCCATCCGCCGCATCTGCCGGCGCATCGCGGCGATATTCTTCAGCGTCCACTCAGCCGGCGGCGTATTGTTCTTCAGCGCTGCATTCTCCGCAGGCAATCCGAATGCGTCCCACCCCATCGGGTGCAGCACGTTGAACCCGCGCATCCACATGAAGCGCGCCAGCGCATCGCCGATCGCATAGTTCCGCACATGCCCCATGTGCAACTGCCCACTCGGATACGGCAGCATCTCCAGGCAGTAGAACTTGGGCTTGCCGGAATCATGGCCTTCGGCCGCATACAGCGACGCGTCCGCATCCCACCGCGCCTGCCACTTCGGCTCAATCTCCGCCGGACTATACCGCTGTTGCCCTTCACTCACACTTCGTGCTGACTCTGACATATCCAATGATTGTAAAGAATTCGCCCCACGCATTGCGGCCTCGACATGGCTTACTTGTCCCTCGAACCAGCTAAACTGGATGCTGCGAGAGAAGGAAAGAGAAAAAATATGACGAAGACCACGGCCAATCAACCCGACCCCGCCCGGGTTCACGCCTCCGCCCTGGTCATCGACACTCACGCCGACACCCCCCAGCGCTTCGTCGACGAATCCTGGGATTTCACCGGCCCCCTCGCCGTTGGAGACCAACCCGCCGGCATGTTGAACCTGGAATCCGCTCGCCGCGGCAACCTCGCCGCCGAGTTCTTCGCCATCTGGCCCGAACCCGTCGCCTGGCAAGGCCGCTTCGCCCACCGCACCCTCGCCCTCATCGACGGCGTGCTCGAACAGGTCCGCCACCACCCCACCCAACTCGCCCTCTGCACCTCGCCCGCCGACATTCTCGCCGCCCGAGCCGCCAACAAGTTCGCCGTCCTCATGGGCATCGAGGGCGGCCACGCCATCGAGAACTCCCTCGGCCTCCTGCGCACCTACTACGCGCTCGGCGTCCGCTACATGACCCTCACCTGGGCCAACTCCAACGACTGGGCCGACTCCTCCGGCGATCTGAACGATCCCAGTATTCCCCACCACAACGGCCTCACGCCCTTCGGCCTCGAAGTCATCGCCGAGATGAACCGCCTTGGCATGATGATCGACATCTCCCACGCCTCCGACAAGACCTTCGCCGACGTCCTCGCCGCCACCCGCGCGCCCATCCTCGCCTCGCACTCCGCCGCCCGAGTTCTCACCAACTCGCCGCGCAACCTCACCGACGACCAACTCCGCGCCCTCGCAGCCAACGGCGGCGTTTGCATGGTCAACTTTTACGCCGCCTTCATCGACGAGAATTACCGCCAGGCCTGGGCCACGCAGAAACCCGCCCTCGTCGCCGCCCACAAAGCGATAGCCGACGAGTATGCCGCCAAGGGCCAACCCATCCCTTACAACATCTCCACCCGGCTCGACCGCGAATTCGCTGCCCGCGTCCCTCGCCCCCCGTTCGAATCGCTGATCGACCACATCGACCACATCATCCGCGTCGCAGGCATCGACCACGTCGGCATCGGCACCGACTTCGACGGCATCTCCGCCCTACCCGAAGGCATAGACTCCGCCGCTGACCTGCCCAAAATCACCGCCGCCCTCATAGCGCGCGGTCACTCCGCCCACGGCCTCCACAAAGTCCTCGGCGGCAACCTGATGCGCGTCTTCGCCGCCATCCAATCCGCCGCAAGTCCCGCAACCTAGTACTTCGCCATCTCCAGCATCGCCCGGTACAAATCCTCCGGCTGCGGCAGGATCGCATCCTCCAGCAGCGGCTGATATGCGACGAAGGTATCCATCGCCGCCACGCGCCGCACCGGCGCATCCAGCGAGTCGAAGAGCTCTTCGCCGATGCGCGCGGCGATTTCGGCGCCGTACCCCCAGCTCAGCATGTCCTCATGCGCGACAATCACCTTGTTCGTCTTGCGCACCGACTCCGCAATCGTCTCCCAGTCGTACGGGCTCAGCGTGCGCAGGTCGATCAGTTCCACATCCACGCCCGTCTCGCGGTGCAGCTTGTCCGCTGCCTGCAGGCCGCGCGGAACCAGCGCCCCGTAGGTCACCAGCGTCAGGTCCTTCCCCGCCCGCACCACCTTCGCCTTGGCAAACGGAATCGCATACTCCGGCCCCGGATACGCCCCGCGCCCAAACGTCTCGCGATACAGCCGCTTGTGCTCCAGAAACAGCACCGGATCATCGCACCGAATCGCTGTACGCAGCAGTCCCAGCGCATCCAGGGCATTCGACGGCATCACCACCCGCACACCAGGCGTATGCGTAAAGATGCTCTCGCCCGACTGCGAATGATAGATCGATCCACCCGTCAGATAGCCGCCGATAGGCACGCGAATCACAATCGGGCAGCTCCATTGTCCGTGCGAGCGCCAGCGAATCAACGGCAGTTCATTCCGCATCTGGTGCATCGCCGGCCAGATGTAGTCGAAGAACTGAATCTCCACCACCGGCTTCAGCCCGCGCACAGCCATGCCAATCGCGCGCCCAACGATATTCGCCTCCGCCAGCGGCGAATTCCAGCATCGGTCCGACCCAAACTCCGTCTGCAACCCCGCCGTCAGTTTGAAGACGCCGCCCTTGCCCTTGATCTTCCCCGCCCGCAGCGCGTCGTCGCGCGTCGCGTCCGCTACATCCTCGCCGAACACCACGATCCGCTCATCCCGGCGCATCTCATCCTTCAGGCACAGGTTGATCAACTCCGCCATCGTCCGCTCAGCCGGGTCCGCGGTCTTTGCTTTCTCGGTAAAGTACCGCTCGTCCGTCGGCTTCAAATCCTCCGAATACTGATGCCGCAGAATCGACTCTGGCGTCGCAGCCGGCAGCACCGCCTGCATCGCCCGATCCGCGGCGCGCTGCACCTCTTCATCCACCTTCTGCTCCAGCCGGTTGATCCCCTCCGCATCCAGAAACCCTTCGCGCAGCAGCCACATCTGCATCTTCGCTATCGGATCACGCGCATTCTCCGCCTGCACCTCTTCCTCGCTGCGATACTGACGCTCATCATCGCTCAGCGAGTGCGAGTAAGGCCGCACCACATGTCCATGCACCAGCGCCGGCCCTTGCCCCGAACGCGCATACGCCACCGCCCGCACCATCGCCGCATAGCAAGCCAGCGGATCCGTCCCATCGACCTCTTCAAAATGAAAGTTCGGGAAGTTCGCAATCAGCCGCGAAATATTTCCGCCCGGCGTATTCACCTCCACCGGCGTCGAAATCGCGTACTCGTTGTCCTCCACCACATACACCACCGGCAGCTTCGCATTGCTCGCCGTGTTCAGCGACTCCCAAAACTCGCCCTGGCTCGTCGACCCCTCCCCGATCGACACATACACCACCTCATCGCCGCGGAACGAAACATCCTTGAAGTCGCGATAGTCTCCCCATCCACCCTCAGGCTTCTTCGCCGCAGCCTCCGGATGTCGCGCGTAATATCGCCCCGCCTCCGCACACCCAATCGCATGCAGGCACTGCGTCGCAGTAGCCGAACTCGGTGTCACAATATGCAGCTTCGTACTCGACCAGTGCGACGGCATCTGTCGCCCGCCGCTCGCCGGATCCTCTGCCGCGCCCACCGCCTGCAGCAGTTGCTCCTCCACCGTGTTCCCCAGCGCCAGGCAAATCGCCCGGTCGCGATAGTACGGAAAGAACCAGTCGTACCCCGGCTTCAGCGCCATTCCCGCCGCAACCAGTAGCGCCTCATGCCCCGCGCACG
>PKWU01000026.1 GCA_003132145.1 Granulicella sp. | reverse complement strand
TTTGGTGCCGAAGGGGGGACTCGAACCCCCACACCCTTGCGAGTACATGGACCTGAACCATGCGCGTCTGCCAATTCCGCCACTACGGCACTCCCTGTATGTCTCGAACCTTGCGGTTGGACACGGCAGTCGTGAGTCCTTAGTCTTTCAAACGCGGGGTCTGCTGTCAATTGTGCGTGGCTTCGCTTACACTGAAACGACTTCAGACAGCACGATCTGCTGGGAGGGATTTCGCACGATCATGACCGAACCAACGCAGGCAACGCAGCAGAGCAGCGCTCCGGAGATTCCCGAAGAGCTTGCCCTGGAGATCCGCAAACTCGCCCACGACCTCTCCAATGCGCTGGAGATCATCGTGCAGACCAACTACCTGCTGGGCACGGTGGAGCTGAAGGAGCCGGCGAGCGAATGGCTGCGCATGCTGGATAGCGGCGTGAACAGGGCGCTGGAGATCAACCTGGCGCTGCGCAGCTACATCAAGGAGCACGCGCCTCGGTAGGGAGCCGCGCGGCTATGGCTTCGCGGCTTTGGCCGTTGGCTTTGCAGCGGACTTTTCTGCGGAGGTTTTCTTCGCGGGGGTTCTCTTTGCGATGCGTTTGGCTGCCGGCTTTATCGCTACTGGCTGTTTTGTGGATGGCCTGGATGGCCTGGATGATTTGGCCGGGGCAGGCTTTGCGGCTTTGCTTGCGGTTGATGCGGCGGGCGGAACGCTCCAGATGCTCAGCTTGGACTCGTGGGAGGCGAGCAGCTTCTCGATCTGCTGCAGCAGGACGCGGGTGTGCATGGGCTTGACCAGCATCTTGTCGGCGCCCAGCGTCTGCCAGTCTTCGTCGGCGATGGGAAACGCGGTGAGCAGGGCGACGGCGGGGTGATAGCTGGCCCGGCGGGCCGCGGCGATGACCTCGATGCCGGCGGCGTCGCTCTCCATGCGCATGTCGGTGATGACCATGTGGTACTGGTGGGCGCGCAGCTTGCTCCTGCCTTCGCGGCCGGAGGCTGCGGTGTCCACATCGAACCCGCTGATCTCCAGCACGGCCTTGAGGGTGAGCAGCACGGCCACTTCGTCGTCTACAAGCAGAATCCTGCGCTTCATGGAAGACCTCGTTTCAAGGGACGCGCACGCTGCCAGCGGGAAGGTCTGAACAAGCGGTTGAGATTCCCTCAGCGGCTAAAGCCGGGTTGTGATTGCTGTGCATACGGCGGGACTGAAGTCCCGCCCCTTCAAAACGTTGACGCATACAATGCTTGCCTGGCAATACTTCAAGGCACCAACCATACTGCCCCTACGCAGCGGCTTAAGCAAGACGGGACAAGCGGATTCTTGAGGGGCCACGGCGCAGGCGGCGAGAAGGGCGTTACTGGATTGCTCGGTTGCGGAGCATGGAACGGGAGGGTCGCAGGAAGAAACTCTCAGAAGAGTCTTCTTCTTCTTCGTCCTCCTCATCTTCCTCGTCGTCGTCGTCCTCATCCTCATCTTCTTCGCCTGGATCGGGGATGCGGTCGTCGTCCTCGTCGTCGTCCTCGTCGTCGTCCACGTCCTCCTCATTTTCTTCCTTGTCGAGATCGTCCTCGGCTTCCTCGGGGTCGTCTTCGTCGTCTTCCTCGTCCTCGCCTATGGGCGCGGCGAAGAGAGCTTCGCGAAAGAGGCAGGCGAGCGGAGGGAAGAGACTGGACTCCTGCCGCGGGATGGAGTGGAGGAGGGTGAGAGCTGGGTGGTTGAGTGTGAGGTTCTGTGGGGTCAGCATGGGACTGTCTCCTGGGGATGCCAATGCGATCGGCAGTTGGATGCAGGCCGCCGCGATGGCGATCCCCTTTCCGCAGTGTAGAGCATATTCCGGACTCAGGCGGTGCGGAGCGTGGTTTCGATGCCGGAGTTGACCTCGGCCTGGGCGAACTCGGCGGCGACACGGATGCCGTTCATGACGGCGCGCTCGTTGGAGGCGCCGTGGCCGATGATGCAGACTCCGCGGACGCCGAGCAGGGGCGCGCCGCCGTACTCGGAGTAGTCGACGCGCTTCTTGAAGTCCTGGAAGGCTCGGCGGGAGAGCAGAGCGCCGACCTGCGAGGTGACGGTGGACTTGAGAGACTCGCGCAGCAGGACGCTGACCAGGCGGGCCGTTCCCTCGCAGGTCTTGATGGCGACGTTGCCGACGAAGCCGTCGCAGACGATGACGTCGGCGTGGCCATTGAAGAGGTCGCGGCCCTCGACGTTGCCGATGAAGTTCATGCCGGGGAGGGCCTGGAGCATGGGAAAGGTGTCGCGGGTAAGCGAGTTTCCCTTGCTGTCCTCCTCGCCGATGGAGAGCAGGCCGACGCGGGGGTTGGCGATATGCAGCACGTTTCGCGCGTAGATGTGGCCCATGACGGCGAACTGGACGAGGTTGTCGGGGTCGCAATCGACGTTGGCACCGACGTCGAGCAGGATGGAAGGAATGCCCTGCGAGGTGGGCAGGATGGTGGAGAGGCCTGGGCGATGGACTCCGCCGAGCATTCCCAGAACCATCTTGGCAGTGGCCATTGCGGCGCCGGTGTTTCCTGCGGTGAAGAAGCCGGCGGCCGTGCCATCGCGGACCATGCGCAGGCCGACGCGCATGGAGGAGTCTCGCTTGGTGCGGACCGATTGGGCTGCCTTGTCTTCCATGCTGATCCACTCGGAGGAGTGAACGATCTCGATCTGCGGGCGCTTGCGTCCGTAGCGGACAGGGAAGCGGCTGCGCAGGGCGCGTTCGAGGGCGGGGCGAAGGATGGCCTGGGGGCCGACCAGATGCACCCGCACGTCAAGCAGGCGTGCCGCGAGGATTGCCCCGCGAATCTCGGATTCGGGGGCTTTGTCGGAACCCATTGCGTCTACAACAATGTCGATCGGCATCTGGGAGGTTGAGAGTTCGCGGAGCGGGTTTAGCTGGCTTCCTTCACGGCGAGGACTTCGCGACCCTTGTACTGCCCACACTTCTGGCAGATGCGGTGGGGCAGCTTGCGCTCGTGGCAGTTGGGACACTCCGATGTGCTGACCGGAGTGAGGAAGTCGTGGCTGCGGCGTTTTGAGGTGCGTTGCTTGGAGTGGCGGCGTTTCGGATTCGGCATTTCTGTTCCCTTTCGATTGGCCCGCGCCGGCTGCAGTACGAATTGCGGCGGCGATTGGAGGCCCGGTGAGGCTGAGATTCCGTGCTAACCGGGTTTGATCGTGCCGGCCAGGCCCGCAAGCGCATTCCACCCCGAAGGATTCTGTTCCGGTCCGGAGGAGGGTTTGCAATTGCAGGTTGCGAGGTTCAGGTTCTGGCCACAGCGCGGACAAAGTCCCTTGCAGTCCTCTTTGCAGAGCGTGCGGGATGGCAGGGTGAGAAGCACCTGTTCGCGCACGACATCCTCAAGCGAGAGACCGCTTTCCTCATAGTAACCGATTTCAGTCTCGTCGGGTGTGATGGAGCGCTCGCCAGGGTCTGCGTCGGCGGCCTGGGGACGGAAGATGAGGTCGAACTCGCCGGCGAGCGGGGTTGGAACCGGCTCCACGCAGCGCGCGCAGAGAAGCTCAAAGTCGCCGTGGTAGGCGGCGCGCAGGCGGATGTCCGCGACCTGCTCGCGGTGGCCGCGGTTCTCGACGATGAGGTCGGCGCGTCCGGCGACGGGAAGCGGGCCGGTCTGAGTGACGTCGGGGGCGTAGTCCAGCGCGCCTGCGGGGATGGATTCGTCGAAGAGGAGGGGCTCTTTTTCGAGTTGGAGGGGAGTGATGAGCACGTGGTTAAGCCTAGGGCGATGCGCGGTCGAGGTCAATGGGGTTGAACGGTCGTGTCACTCGCGAGATTCCCCCCGCACATTTTCCGTGGCGCGGTGTTGGGCTAAACGGCCCACGGCGCGTGGGCAGAAAAATTGAGAGATGCAGATACGCGGTTCGGGTGTAGAGTGGATGGACATGGAGGCTGCTATGTCTTTGCGAACCAATTATTTGAGCAGGTTGCTGGGGTACTACTCGGTGCTGGTTGCGCTGGCGATGATCGCACACAAGCAGGCGACAGTGGAGATGGTTCAGCGGATGATGGGTCACGGCGGGGCACCGTTCGCGATGGGACTGATCTCGGTTGCGATCGGCCTGGCGATGGTCCTGGGCCACAATGTGTGGTCTGGCGGCGCGCTGCCGGTGGTGGTAACGCTGATTGGCTGGTGGAGCCTGGTCAAGGGCCTGCTCTGCCTGTTTCTGCCTGCAGGGGTGCTCGCCGGATTGCTGGGCGGGCCAGGCTATGAACACTACTTCTATGTTGCTCCGGCGATATCGCTTCTTGTGGGCCTCTACCTGATTGTTGCGAGCAGCCTTGGCAGTGCGCAGCAATCGACGGTGAAGTAGCAACTCGGGTTGCGAGCGAGTCACTCCAGAAAGAGGCGGATGGCGGCGATGCCGGCGGCACCTGCGTCGAGGCATGCTTCCGTCTTGGCTCGAGTGATGCCGCCGAGGGCGAGGACTGGGATCGGCGCTGCGGCGGCGCAGGCGGCGCGGAGGAGATCGAGGCCGGTGCCTTCGGAGATTTTTTTGTTTCCGTTGGATTTCACAGTGACTTGAACTTCTGGGGCAGCAATTTCTGCGACGACCTTCTCGAAGACGGGGCCAAAGAGGATGAGGGTGGGGCGGCCGTCCGGTGCGGAGGATGCGGCGCGTTGGACTTCGTCGAGGGTGTGGCAGGAGAGGCTGACGATGGGAGCGGCGAGACCGGCGGCGGTATAGAGCGCGCGGACCTGCGCGGGGGTGAGTTCATTGGGCGAAGAAGTCAGGTGGACTCCGTCGGCGCAGGTGGCGATGGCGATGTCGGCGCGGGAGTTGATGAGGAGTTTGGGCGCAGGGTTGTGAGCGCGGAGGGTTGCGAGGAGATGGTGGGCGAGCGAGGCGAGGTCTTCGGCGGAGAGGTCCCGCTCGCGGAGCTGGAGGAAGTCGATGCCTTCGGCGGCGAGGCGCGCGGCCTGGCGGAGGAGGGCGGCCTGACGGGCGGTCTCGGCTTGTTGCCCGGATTCGGCGGAGAAGCGGGCGCGGTCGGTGATGGCGTAACGAAGCATGAAATCCAGTTTAGGCATGAGCGGGATTATCACCTCTGACAATGCGGGCAGAAGTGGGTGCTGCGGCCGGCGAGGGTGATGCGGCGGATGGGCGTGGCGCAGACGAGGCAGGGCTGGCCGGTGCGCCGGTAGACACGGTGCTGGAGCTGGAAGAAGCCGCGCGCGCCGTCGGCGTCGACGTAGTCGGAGACGGACGAGCCGCCAAGCTGGATGGCATGGCGCAGGACTTTGACCAGCGTGGTGCGCAGCCGGGCGAGTTCGGCGCGGGTGAGGAGGGCGGCCTGGCGGGTGGGACGGATGGCGGCGCGGAAGAGGGACTCGTCGGCGTAGATGTTGCCGATGCCGTGCAGCAGGGACTGGTTGAGCAGAGCGGCCTTGATTGGCGTGCGGCGCGGGTGAAAGAGAGCGATGAAGCCGGCCAGCGAGATGGTGAGGGGCTCGCTTCCGGGGCCGGAGAAAGTTGCAGGTTGCAGGTTGTCCGTTGCAGGTTGAGGAGCGTGGAGGGAGATGCGGCCGAATCGGCGAGGATCGACGAAACGGATTTCGCGGCGGGCTGATTCCCCCGGCGCGCCGCTCAGGGTGAGGACGGCGTGGGTGTGGGGCGCGAGAGGGATTTCGGGGGCGGAGACGAGCAGGCGGCCGGTCATGCCGAGGTGGATGAGGAGTTCGGTCGGGGTTTTGACTGAACCCATCCTTTCCGATAAAGCCGGAAAGGATGGGGCACCCGGAGTTTTTCCTCGGTGAAGCGTCATCACGATGGTCTTGCCGACGCGGCGGACGGATTCGATACGGGCTCCGGTGAGGGCTCGGGCGATCTCGTCTTCGGGAGACTTGAAGGTCTGCGGCTTGCCGCTGGTCCAGACGCGGACGATGCGCTGGCCGTGGACACGGGCGTGGACGCCAGCGGCGATGGTCTCGACTTCGGGAAGCTCGGGCATAGGGATTAGAGTAATGCGTCTGCTGGACGACGCTGAATTCGTTTGTCTGTGCCCCCTCCCCCCCTTTTCACGTGCTAGCTAAAGCATCTAGATTCATCGTGATACGAGAAATGCGATGCAAAGTATCCAATCGAAACTGCTTATAGCTATGTATTTATAAACAAACATTTTATCTATGCCAAAAAAGAAAATGAGAGAAGACCCGCGCTGCCGCCGGGCTTCTCTCATTCCTCTACACCTTCCATTATACCGGATGGAGCATGACTACTATGCCAACTATTTTTTATGTTGAAGTGGGTTGTTTGCTTATAGTTGGATGGATTTTAAGGGCACGAGGGTCTTGACACGCGGATTTGCTGGGGTTCTTGAGGTGGATATATCCCACCCATTCCGCGAAGTACGCGGAATGAATTGGGCACACAGCTACTATGGGTTCGTGAGTCCGGTTCGATAATGGTTGAAGTTCAGGGCATTTCCACCCATTGCTTCGATCTTTCCAGCGAGGCGGTGGTCCGTCGTAAGGACGACGGCTTCGGCGCTCAGTTGTGCGATGGCGGTATCGGTGAGGCCGAAGGCATTGAACTCGTCTCGGTCGATGAGTTCGTCCGCGGGGCGGTAGACCTCGACTCCGCTGCGGATGAAGTCTTTCAGTGCGTCGATCAGTGCAGTTCGTTGCCAGGATGGGGATTGATCGAGGAAGTTGCTGGTTTCAGAGAGGATGTGAGGGGTGGTCACGAACTTCCGGTAGGGCTGGAGAAGTTCCTGAAGCCGTTCAATATCCTGGTATGTGAATTGCTGAACCCGTTTGAACTGCTGCAAGAGGGTTGCATCTGTTCGCGCAACGAGCCAGAGCAGAAGGAGATTGGTATCAAGCACGACCTTGTTGAGATTCCGATTCAAAATAGACTCGAACTCAATAATCCATTGCGAGCTCCGAGAAACTCGCCGTCCTCTGCGCGCAGCTTCACGGTCTTGTACTCGCGCATACCCCCCAATGCTCCTACGAGGCTGGACTGCATGTAGGAGAAGGTAATAACCCAGAACTTGGCGTCGTCACTCAACTCAACACCTTCAAGGCGCACGTCCTTCCCCTTTGCCGACTGGAAGATGTCGGGAAGGTATGTCTGAGCCTTTTGCACTGCATCCTTGACCTGAACCACGGCGCCCTCCTCGTTTCGGTCGTTCTTCTATCCAGTATAAGATGAATTATGGGCGTGTAGAGTTCTTCGCGTACCTATCCTTCCGGAGCAAAACTTTTCGTGAGTCAGCGTAAATCAGCAGTGGTCCTTGGCGCGCAGTGGGGCGACGAGGGCAAGGGCAAGATCGTCGATGTGTTGAGCGAGCGGTTCTCGGTGGTGGCGCGCTATGCGGGCGGGCATAACGCGGGGCACACCGTCATCATCGCGGGGAAGAAGTTTGTGCTGCAGTTGATTCCGTGCGGCGTACTGAGGCCGGAGTGCAGGGGAGTGATCGGCAATGGCGTGGTGCTGGACCCGATGGCCTTCCTGAACGAGGTGAAGAGGCTGCGGGACGCGGGGCTCCCTGTGGCTGGCGGGCCGGATGGGCAGCTCTTTGTGTCGAACCGGGCGCAGGTGATTCTGCCCTACCACCGGATGATCGAGCTGGCAGCGGAGACGGCGCCGGGGCGGACCAAGATCGGGACGACTCGGCGGGGGATCGGGCCGGCGTATGAGGACAAGATCCATCGCAATGGGCTGAGGGCGGTGGACCTGCTGAATACGGCGCTGCTGCGGACGCACATCAAGAATGCATGCGACGAGAAGAACACGATTGCGGCGGCGCTGTTTGGCACGGCCCCGCTGGACCCGAAGACGATGTACGAGGAGTACGCGCGGGCGGCGGAGAAGATTGCGCCGTTTGTGACCGATACGGCGGTTCTGCTGAACGATGCGATCCGGAATGGCGAGAAGGTGATGTTCGAGGGGGCGCAGGGCGCGCTGCTGGACATCGACCATGGAACGTATCCATTTGTGACCAGCTCGAGCTCGACGGCGGGCGGCGCGGTGACCGGGACGGGGGTGGGGCCGACGCTGATTGGAACGGTGATCGCGGTGACCAAGGCGTATGTGACGCGGGTGGGCGAGGGGCCGTTCCCGACCGAGATCCACGACGAGTCGGCCACGCTGCTGCGTGCGCGTGGGCAGGAGTACGGCGCGGTGACGGGACGGCCGCGGCGATGCGGATGGCTCGACCTGCCACTGCTGCGCTACTCCAACATGATCAATGGGACCCAGTGGCTGGTGGTGACCAAGATGGACGTGATGGATGAGTGCGTGGAGATTCCGGTGTGCATGGGGTACAAGATCGACGGCAAGCTGACGGATACGATTCCGGCGGACATGCGGGGGTTCGTGGCGATCGAGCCGGTATATACCAAGCTGAAGGGATGGAATGAGCCGACCGAAGGGATTACGGAGTTCGACGGGCTTCCCAAGCTGGCTCAGGAGTATCTGCGATTTGTGGAGCGCGAGTCGGGGGCGAAGATCGGGATGGTATCGACCGGGCCGGAACGCGACCAGACGATGACGTTGCCGGGGTTTGAGGCGGAACTGGAGGCATAGATGGAAGCACGATACCGTTTCATAATGGGCTATTCTGTCCTGGCTGCGCTGGTTAGTTTCTATTTGGCGTGGCGATTCTGGAATGCGCAGCCGGTAGAGCCGCCGCCTCCCAGCCTTGCCAATCTGACGCCTGAGCAAGGAAGAAGAAAAATTCGCACCGGAGCCCTCTTGCTCGCGCTGTTTGGCATTCTTAGCGTGGCATGGGCGCTGTGGCTATTCGTAAAGAGGGGTGTCTAATGATCAGTTTTACGGTACGGATGAAGTTTGCCGAGGCGGACCACGATGCGGTGGCCCAGATGCTGCGCAAGCTGACGCTGGCGTCGCGGCAGGAGGCGGGGTGCGTCACCTACGTTGCGCACTTCCTGGCAGGCGACTCGGCGACGGTGCTGATCTACGAGCAGTATGTGGACGAGGCGGCGCTGGACGCGCACCAGAAGTCGGCCCACTTCCGCGAGTACGGGTCGGAGGGGTTCTTCCGGCTGATGCGCGCGCAGCAGATCAAATATCTCGACGCGATTGCGTGAAAAAAGGCTGCAAGCGCAGGGAAAGACTGATTCACGCGAGATTGTTTTGACTGCACAGGTTAAAGCGGGCTACTATCCGTCTCGACGGACTGCGAGATGGATTGACCCATGGCGCAACTTGACTCCCAACAACGTGTGATTCGGCCCGGCGCAGCTCTGGTGGCACTGGCGTCTGTGGCGGCGATTTTGTTCAGCCTGGCCGCGCCGGCCAGGGCGCAGCATCCGCGGCGGAACGACCAATACAAGCACCAGGTGGAGCAGATGGAGCAGCAGTGGCGCACGGCCGAGTTGAGCGGCAACGTGGATGCCATGAGCAAGCTGCTGTCGGACGACTTCGTGGGCATCAACATGAGCGGCCAGGTGGTGACCAAGATGCAACTGCTGGAGCGGATGAGCGGGCGGCGAACGGTACTGACCCGACTCGATCTGGACGACGTGCATGTGAAGCTGCTTGGGCAGACGGCGATCGTCACCTCGCGGGCCGAGGTCGAGGGCACGAACGAAGGCGCGCCGGTGCATGGGAACTATCGCTACACCCGGGTGTATACGCGGACGGCTTCGGGGGCGTGGCAGATCACGAACTTCGAGGCGACGCGGGTGGGGCCTCCACCGCCTCCTCCGCCGCCGCAGAGCCGTCCCAGCCCGGATGCTCCAGTTGCTCCGGGTGCTCCAGTCGCTCCGGCTGCTCCGGCTGCTCCGGCTGCGAAGCCGGAGTGAGGCGGCGGGGCTGAACAAGTTTCAATGCGTCGCACTTCCATAGTCTGTGGAACTTGTGTCTCTGTCGGTGGGCGAGGGGGCCGGCAATGGGGATTGTCAGCTCTGCCAGGCCTGGCGGATGCGTTCCCAGGTGGTGTCGAGGGCTTCGGGCAGGACGCGGGTGTTGGCGGTGACGGTGATGAAGTTGGTGTCGCCGAGCCAGCGGGGCAGGGCATGCATGTGGATGTGGCTGGCGATTCCTGCGCCGCCGGCCTGGCCGATGTTGAGACCGAAGTTGAGGCCGGAGGGGCTGTAGACGGCGCGCAGGACGGACTCCACGCGTTGCGCCAGCGCCATCATCTCGTGCGCGTCGGCGGGCGGGAGGGTGGCGAGCGAGTCGAGATGGTGGTAGGGGACGATGAGGATGTGGCCGGTGGTGTAAGGGAAGGCGTTAAGGCAGAGGAAGCAGGAGGCGCCACGGACGAGCAGGTGCGCGGCCTTCTCGGCGTCGTCGCGGGCCATGCCTTGCGCGATGGCGTAATCGACGGCGGCGATCATGTTGCAGAAGACGCAGTTATTTTCGTTCTCCGCGGATTCGGCGGGGAAGCCTGGCCATGCATCGAGCGCGGCGGGGACGCCTGGGCGGGAGGAGTCTTCGCTGTGGGTGACGTACTCGTATCGCCAGGGGGTCCAGAGACGATCCATGGGTCGAAGTATACAAGGTGCGGGGGCGGGGACTAGCGCGGCGTGGCCGGAGACGCGAGAACGGCTGTGATTGCGGGCGTAAATGGATTGACTCTGCCCATGCGAAGCTATATTCTTTAGTGGAGAGGCTGTGTGTGGGACCCAAGTGCAGCCTCTCCTCTGCAAGATGGTTCATCTCCACCCTGCCGAAATCTGCTTCGGTGTTGCGAGCAGCGCGTCTTTCTTCCGAGCGTTGCCGGTACGCCGACACTGCCTCGCGGATGGAATGAATCTGGATGAAGCTTGGGGCCTGGAGTAACGCAAACCCAATGACCGTTGACGTCCCCAATCCTGACCAAACCGAGAGTAAACCCCTGACTACTGAACTGGAAACCCTAGCGCCCGAAGCGACAGCGGAGCAAGCCGAGCTGTCTTCTGAACTCACCCCAACCACGCAAGAGCCGGTCGAAGAGGCTGCGGCCACACTGGACGGAGTCAGTGCGTCCAGCGAAGAGAGGACTGCGTCGAGCAGACTAGAGGACCCGCCGGAAGCAACATCCGGGGATTCCGTGGCGGAGGCCGAGCCGGACTACGATGCGGCGGACTTTGCCGCTGCGCTGGCCAACTTCGACCGCGAACAGGCCGCCGAGACGGCAGCCGCCGCGAACCTGACCACCGAAGAGGTTGTGGTCACCGGGACCGTGGTCAAAATCACGGACAAGCACGTGGTGATCGACATCGGACTGAAGTCCGAGGGGCTGATCCCGCTGGAGCAGGTGCTGGACCACGAGGGCAATCCGAAGTTTGCCGCGGGCGATTCGGTCGAGGTTGTGGTGGAGCGCGAGGAGCCCGAGGGCGGCTACCTGGTGAGCTACGAGAAGGCGCTGCGGCACAAGATCTGGGACAAGCTGGAGAAGGCCGCGAACGACAAGACGCCGGTGAAGGGCATGGTGGTGAGCCGCGTGAAGGGCGGACTGACCGTGGACATCGGGATCAAGGCGTTCCTGCCCGGCTCGCAGATCGAGGTGCGCCCGGTGCGCAACCTGGACGGATACATCGGCACGGAGATCGAGGTCCGGGTCATCAAGCTGAACAAGAAGCGCGGCAACGTGGTGATCAGCCGCAAGGAGATCCTGGAAGAGGAGCAGAACGCGAAGAAGGCGGTGACGCTTTCCAGCCTGGAAGAGGGCAGTGTGCTGACCGGGACGGTGAAGAACCTGACCGACTACGGCGCGTTTGTCGACCTGGGCGGGCTGGACGGGCTGCTGCACATCACCGACATGAGCTGGGGGCGGCTGACCCATCCGCGCGACCTGGTCAATGTGGGCGACGAGATCCAGGTGAAGGTTCTGAAGTTCGACAAGGAAAAACAGCGCGTCTCGCTGGGCTTCAAGCAGTTGACGCCCGATCCGTGGCTGGATGCGACCGAGCGGTATCCGATCGGCGCGCAGGTGCGCGGGCGCGTGTTGTCGGTGACGGACTACGGCGCGTTTGTCGAGCTGGAGCAGGGAATCGAGGGACTGGTCCACGTCTCCGAGATGACCTGGTCGAAGCGGATGAAGCACCCGTCGAAGATGGTGAAGCCGGGGGACGAGGTGGACACGATCATTCTCTCGGTCAACCCCAACGACCGGCGCATCTCGCTGGGGATGAAGCAGCTTCAGGAGAATCCCTGGGAGCAGCTTGAGGACAAGTACCCGATCGGCGCAATCATCGAGGGCCGGGTGCGCAACCTGACGGACTTCGGCGCGTTTATCGAGATCGAGGACGGGATCGACGGGCTGGTGCATGTGTCGAACCTGAGCTGGACCAAGCGCATCAAGCATCCGTCGGAGGTGCTGAAGAAGGGCGAGAAGGTAAAGGCGATCGTTCTGGGCGTGGAGCCGGAGAACCGGCGTCTGTCGCTGGGCGTGAAGCAGTTGCAGCCGGACGTCTGGGACACCTTCTTCGCGCAGCACCGGATCGGCGACGTGATCAAGGGCAAGGTGCTGCGCACCGCGCAGTTCGGCGCGTTCGTGGAGATCGCCGAGGGCGTCGAGGGACTGTGCCACGTCTCCGAGGCGGTGGACAAGAACAACGTCGCGGTGAAGATGGATGTGGACACCGAGCACGAGTTCAAGATCGTGAAGATGAACCAGGAAGAGAAGAAGGTCGGGCTGAGCATTCGCGCGGTTGGCGAAGAGGCAAGCCGGGCCGAGGTGGAGAGCTACAAGGAACGCGGCGGCGAGAAGGGGCACAAGGACCAAAAGGACCACAAGAGTTCTTCCTCCTCGAGCAGCAGCACCACGCTGGGCGATCTGATCAACTGGAAGCGCTCCGAACGCGAAGGCGAATAACCTCCGCCCCTCCGGGAATCTTCGGGGGATCGGAAAGCATCAACGCAGCAAGGCCGTTCCTTCGGGAGCGGCCTTGCTGCGTTGGGGGGGCAACTGCACGGATTAGAGCGGAACCAGAGTAACAGTGCCCAATCGAAGAGCATAGAAGGTGGCTTTTTCTTGAGGAAAAAGCCACTCGGAGGGATTGCCCCCGGGTATACCTACTCTGATTCCGCTCTAGCCTGCACTCCATTGTTCGCGAGTTTGCTCAAAATCAACTTTTCAGGCAGTTCGATTGCAAGCAGCAGAAACGCGTCAGCCGCACAGTTCACGCAATGCATCTCACTCGCACACTGGTGCAATGGTCGACGCTGCTCTATTCCCCTGCCTTTGCGCCGACCGGCGTCAGGAGTCCGCTGTCGTGCATCCAGTCGGCCAGTTGCTGCGGCCAGTGCATCACGGTGAGCAGGTTGGGGCGCTCGTTCATGTTGAAGGCGTGCTTGCCCTGGGCGAGGAAAACGGCCTCGGTGCGCACGCCGGCGGCGCGCAGCTTCACGAAGATATTCAGCGTCACCTTGTCACAGCCGTACTCGTCGTCGTTGGCCACGATGAGGAAGGACGGCGGCGCATCGGAGGCAATCGTCTCCGGCTCGGGGCCGCCGGGAAAGGCGAGGATCTGGAAGTCCGGCTTGCCGTTCAGCCGGTCGATGGGGTCGGGCGCTGAAGGGTCGCCGTTGCCCGGCGCGTAGGCCACCAGCGAAACCAGCGCGCCGCCGGCGGAGAATCCCATCATCCCCACGCGGTGCGGATCGATCTGCCACTCCGCCGCCCGGCTGCGCACCAGCCGCATCGCCCGATAGGCATCCTGGCGCACGTTGTCCATCGTATAGGGAGAGTTCTCTTCGCCTGGCAGGCGATACTTCAGGACAAAGGCCGCCACGCCGATGCTGTTGAAGAACTCGGCCGCGCGCACGCCCTCGTTCCCATAGACGAGCTCATGAAAGCCGCCGCCGGGCGCCACCACGACGGCCGCTCCGCTTGCCTTTTCCCTGGGCGGCAGGAAGACGGTGATCGTGGGATTGTTGATCCGGCGCACCCAATAATCCCGCGCCTCTTCGGGAATATCTTTGCGGCTCTCGAATCCGGGAGCGCCCTGGTTCCAAAGCGGGATCACCTGCGGCCCGGTCTGCGCGCCCGCCGCCGAGCCGAAAGCAACTACCGCCATCGCTGTTGCCAAGAGAATCTTCATCGGGTTATCGCTCCTATCTGAACAAGCGATGATACCAGTTAGCAATGCGAACTGGGCCAAGCCTCCTGTTTCCCCCATGTACCTTGGCCCGATTGGAAACCGAAGGGGGCGGTCGGGCCACATGCCATGGTGGCTGTTACGGACGAAGCAGATACGGCCGTTCGGGATGGGTAGGCTGATGCCGATATGATCGCCCACGCAACTGCGGAGCCTCTGATGTCGAATTTCTGGCGGCGAAAGAAGCATATTCATGGATTACCAGGGAAGCAGAAATAATCGGCTAGGTCTCTGACCGCGTGAATTTGTAGCTCCCACCCTTGCGGGAAGAACAAGTACGCCGCAAGGATGGGGCACCCACTTTGGTACAACTTCAAGCGGTCAGAGACCTGGCATCCGGGAATGAGATGGAGAGAGCTTGGTTCTTAGCTGACGACAACAGGTCTTTAATGTGGACCGAGAAAACGAAGTTCCTGCAAAGCGGGGAAGCTACGTCCTCACGGGCCCTGACGAAGGGGGCGAAAGGACTGTTGCGTTTGTGATAGGATGCCCCTTCGGTGGCGTGTGGGTGGTTGTGCGCTCTGAACGCGGGGGAAAGCTGTTTGAGAGATTGAATGATTGATCCAGGTCACAGGGGAAAGAGGAGCAGGGAATGAAGAACTATCTCGGGCGGGACGTCCGGAACATAGCGGTGATAGGCCATGCGCACAGCGGCAAGACAACCTTGATTGCGGCGCTGCTGCAGACGGCCAAGATGACGGCCACGCAGGGGCGCGTGGACGACGGTTCGGCGGTGACGGCGTACGACGAGGAAGAGGTGGCCCGGCGGACGACGATGGCCAATGCGGCCGCGTTCGCGGAGTGGAATGGGGTGAAGATCAACCTGCTGGACACGCCGGGATTCCACATGTTCCTGCATGAGACGCGCGCCGCGATGCTGCCGGTGGAGGCGGCGCTGGTGGTGGTGAACGCGCAGACGGGCGCCGAGGCGGTGACCGACCGGGTGTGGAAGTACGCCGGCGAGGTGAACCTGCCGCGCATGTTGGTGATCAACCAGGTGGACCACCCCAAGGCTGACAGCCGGCAGGGACGGCATCAGATGATCGAGCTGTTGCAGGAGAAGTGGGGGCGGCAGGTGGTTCCCGTGCAGTTGCCGATCGTGGATGAGAAGGGCTTTCACGGCGTGGTCGATCTGGTGACGATGAAGGCTTTCCAGTACGAGCAGGACGGCAATGGGCGCGGGGAGGAGATCAAGGTCCCGGAGGCGGTGCAGGCCGACGCGAAGGCCGCGCACGAGGCCCTGGTGGAGCTGGTGGCCGAGGGCAAGGACGAGCTGATGGAGGAGTTCTTCAGCCAGGGAACCATCCCCGAGGAGCATCTGATCGCCGCGCTGCACGAGGCCATTCGCGAGGACAATATCTTCCCGGTGCTCTACGTCAGCGGCCTGAGAAACGTGGGCACCGACCATCTGCTGGAGTTCCTGAAGCAGTATGCTCCCGCCGCGACGGAGCGCGAGCCGGTGGCGGCCAGAGGCAGGATCCAGACGACGGCGGGCAATGGAAGCGGCATCCATGGCGTTGCCGCCGAAGGACAGGACGAGATTGTGATGCGCTCGGTGGACGACAAGGCGCCGCTTGCAATCTACGTCTACAAGACGATGACCGACCCGTTCACGGGGAGGGTGACGTTCTTCAAGGTCATCAGCGGCAAGATGAGCGCAGGCGCCACGGTGCAGAACTACACGCGGCAGGAGCCGGAGAGCCTGGGCCATCTGTATGTGATGCAGGGACGCAAGCCGGTGGAGGTCTCCGAGCTGCACGCGGGCGACCTGGGCGCGGCGGTCAAACTGCGCGTGACCCTGACCGGAGACACGCTGGGCGACAAGGCGAACGAGATGTTCATCGAGCCGGTGTCGATGCCCGAGCCGGCGATGACCTACGCCATCGAGCCGAAGACGCGCGCCGACGAGGACAAGCTGGCGCCCGCGCTGCACAAGCTGGTGGAAGACGACCCGATGGTGAAGTTCTACCGCGATCCGCAGACCAACGACTTTCTGGTGTCGGGCGCGGGGCAGCCGCACATCGAGGCGCTGGTGTCGAAACTGAAGCGGCGCTATCACACCAACGTGATCCTGCACGAGCCGAAGGTGCCGTACCGCGAGACGGTGCGCGCCAAGGCCGAGGCGCAGGGGCGGCACAAGAAGCAGTCCGGAGGCCACGGGCAGTACGGCGACTGCAAGCTGCGGATCGAGCCGCAACCGCGGGGCACGGGCGTCGTCTTCGGCAACGAGATCTTCGGCGGAGCGATTCCGCGGCAGTACGTTCCGGCGGTGGAGAAGGGCGTGAGAGAGTCGGCTGCGCGCGGGTACCTGGCGGGCTACCCGGTGGTGGACATCAAGGTGACGGTCTTCGACGGCAGCTACCACGATGTGGACTCGAGCGAGATGGCGTTCAAGATGGCGGCGCGCATCGGCTTCCGCAAGTGTATGGAGCAGGCCAAGCCGTCGCTGCTGGAGCCCATCATGAAGATCGAGATCGAGGCGCCAGACGACTTTGCCGGAGCGCTGATGGGCGACCTGACCGGCCGCCGCGGACGCGTGCAGGGCATGGAGAGCAGCGGCACGGGAACGATCATTCGCGCCGAGGTGCCGATGTCCGAGATCCTGACCTACGGCACGACGCTGACGGCGATCACGCAGGGACGGGGCAGCTTCCGCATCGAGATGAGCCACTACGACCTGGTGCCGCAGTTGATCGCGGAGAAGATCCTGGCTGCGGCCAAGCAGCCCGTCCACGACGAGGAAGAGGAGTAGCTCAGAAGCGCCAAGACAAGACGATCCGAGGGCCGATAACCAACATCTGCTATCGGATGTGGAAGACGATGCCGGCGGAGAAGGTTTGCAGGGTGTGGTTGGTGTTGTTGATCCCGGTGAGTTGGCCGGTGCCGTATTCGAGGCGCGCGGCGACCTGCCGGTTGGCGAATGGGAAGTCGGCGCCGAACTGGGCCTGGTAGGCGAAGGAGCCTGTGCGGGTGGTGCTGGTTCCGTTGTTAGTGCCGACTCCACCTACTTCGAATTGGAAGTAGGGAACGATGGGGAGTTGGCTGCCCGAGCCGTCGATGCGGAAGCCGACCAGGCCGCCGAGGACCTTGTTGCCGTAGGTCGTGGAGTTGGCGCTGTTATCGACGATGAGGCGGGCGTCGATGCCAAGATGGACCGAACCGGGCGAGGGGTAGAGGACGTACCCGCCGAAGGTGCCACCGAGGGCCGTCATGCCTCCGCTTTGCGTGGCGGCAGTGCCGTTGCCAACGCCCAGGCCCGAGTAGTGGCCAGCATTAAACATGAGGTAGGGCGAGAAGTACGCGGCATTGCGGCCATATTGAGGGTATACCGGCGGGGAGCTTGGTTGCGGCGGATACTCCGGTCGCTGTGGGTACTGGGGTTGAGGGGAGGATGGCGGCGGATATGGTGGCGGCGGTGGGGGGTAGTATTGCGCGGCCGCGGTCATGGTGGCGGCCAGGAAAGCCAGAGAGAGGCAAAAAGCGAAGGTGAGCCGACGACCGGTGGGTTGATTCATTGTTTCAAGACCTCAGTGGCAGGGGTACAAGCCCTGCTGCATATAAGATGCCTGCTCCCCCGCAGATGCCACCTTCGAAAATCCATATGTATGAGAAGCCGACTTCACGTCCAAGGGACTCCAGGTCGGCTTGTGAAACTCGATTGCTCCCGGATAACGGGCGAGACGGAACTGGGTTCTCTGTTGGCTTAGAGCGGTTTCACCGCAATTGGTATCGCGCGAGAATTATTAAAGTGNNTGCGGTGAAACCGCTCTAGCGGTTATGGAGGAATAGCGCTGGCTCTCGTACACTAGCTGGAGGAGAACGCGGAAGATACGATGAGCGATCTGTTTAGTAAGGCGCAGGCTGCGGTTGGCGCGATTCGCGAGCGGACACAGATTGCGCCACGCGTGGGGATTATTCTTGGGTCGGGGCTGGGCGGGTTTGCGGCGCAGGTGGAGGGCGCGGTTGCGATTGCGTACGCCGAGATTCCGCATTTCCCGCAATCGACCGTGGTGGGGCACTCGGGCAAGCTGGTGATGGGGACGATTGGTGGCGTTCCGGTCGCGGTGATGCAGGGCCGGGTCCATGCGTACGAGGGCTACGCGATGGAGCAGGTGACGTTTCCGACGCGCGTACTTGGGTTGCTGGGCGTGCGAACGCTGATCGTCACCAATGCGGCGGGCGGGATTCGCGCCGACATTGCGCAAGGATCGCTGGTGGCGATCAGCGACCACATCAACCTGACCGGGACGAATGCCGCGCTGGGGCCGAACGAGCCGCGATTCGCGTGCGCGCCGGAAGCGGGGCAACGGTTCTTCGACATGAGTGCGGCCTATTCGCCCGCGCTGCGCAGGATGGCACACGCGGAAGCTGAGAGGCAGGGGATTCCGCTGAGCGAAGGGGTGTACGTCGCGGTGCTGGGGCCGAGCTACGAGACGCCGGCGGAGATTCGCGCGTTCCGCACGCTGGGCGCGGACCTGGTGGGGATGTCCACGGTGCATGAGGTGATTGTGGCGCGGCACATGGGGATCGAGGTGCTGGGGATCTCGCTGGTGACGAATGCAGCGGCCGGAGTTCTGAATGAACCGATCCACCACGAAGAGGTGATGGAGATTGGGCGGCGCGTGGAGCGGCAGTTCACCGGGCTGCTGACGGCGCTGGTACCGCAGATCGCTGCAATCTGAACGATGCAGTGGCTTGTGCTTACAGGCAAAAGCAAATACGGAGATTCTGGCTTCGCCAGAATGACGGCGCGTTGATGGGAATGACGGCGCGTGGCCGATGCACTAAACTTATCGAAATCAATGCATCTTCCCGAACAGCTATCGCTGCCGCGCCAACCGCTTGTGATTGGGATTGGGGGGTGCTCCGGTTCGGGCAAGACGACGCTGGCACGCGAGCTGGCGACACAGCTTGATGCGACGCTGTTCCCGCTGGATCTCTACTATCGCGATCTGTCGCAGTTCCCGCTGGACTCGCGAGCGAAGCTCAACTTCGACCATCCCGACTCGCTGGAGAGCGAGCTGATTGTGGAGCATGTGCGCGCGCTGGCCAAGGGCGAGACGATCGAGCGACCGGTGTACGACTTCAAGACGCACACGCGCGTTGCGGGCGTCTCCGAGACGGTCGTGCCCACGGGCGTTGTGATTGTGGAAGGGATTCTGGCGCTGCACTACGTGGAGCTGCTGCCTTGCTACGGATTTTCCATCTATGTGAATGCCCCGCACGAGGTGTGCCTGGTGCGGCGGATTCACCGCGACGTGACCGAGCGAGGCCGCACGGAGGAGTCGGTGCGCGCGCAGTTTGCCGCGACCGCGCGACCCATGGCGGACCTGTACGTGGTGCCGTCGGCGGCGCGCGCTTCGATTACGGTTGAGGGAACTGATGCGCTGGACTGGTCGGTCGAACAGATATTGAAGCGGCTGCGCGAGGCCGGGCTGATGGCGACGGGCCCCCTTCCCACCGCCGCCGCGATCTACTCCACAGGCCCAGCCATAAAGAACACGTAGATCAGCAGGGCCACACCGACGAAGGCGGGAATCAAGCCGAGGAAAACGGGAGCATCTGGGTCAGTGGTGTGCATTTGTCCTATGAAGAACATCATGCCCGCGCCAACAGCAATGCAGATCAGGCCGCCGATCTTCATGCCTTCACGCTTCTTGATCCGCCCCAGCCGGCTCTCCTCCCGCAGCAGATCGATAGCCTCCTTGGCGCCTTCGCCGGAGGACTCAGTGATCCGTCGGAGGGTCTCCGACTTGTAGAAGGCTTCGCGCTCCTTACGCCGGTCGCCGAACCAAACGGCGAAGGTGAGAAACGTAAACATCGACACGCTACCCACTATCGGAACAAACACGTCTATTGCTCCTGGATGCATAATCTCCTCCTTGCCAGGGTTTTTCCCCATGCGTCCGGTAGGACAGCAGGATTGCGAGACAGGTTGCATTATCTGCCAAAGAAGGTTTTCTGTAGAAAATGCAACCGGAAGAGCGGAGAATCTGTCGTACCCGCTGTGCAGGAAGTCCGTCTGAAATGAACGCCGCAATCCGCGCCGAGAAGGACCTGGCCGATCCCGACCTTAAGGATGTTGCCTGCGTGCTGGCCGGCGACGTTGCCGCCTTCGAGGGGATCGTCCGCCGCTGGCAGGGGCCGATGGTCAATATGGCCTGGCGCTACTGCCGCGATCGGAGCCGCGCGGAGGAGATGGCTCAGGAGGCATTCCTCCGCGCATGGCTCGGACTGGCCCATTGGCGGCAAGAGAGCAGCTTTTCGACGTGGTTGTTTGCTCTGGCGGCCAACGTCTACCGCTCCGAACTGAAGCGCTTTCCCACCGAGATGCTGCCGCTGGACGCCGCCCCCGAGCCTGCCGGACCCGCGTCGCAACACAGCGAACTGGCGGCAAAGTTAAGCCGGGAAACTGTACGAAGTGCCGTGCTGGCGTTGCCTTTGCGCTACCGCGAGCCGGTGGTTTTGTTTTATTTTCATGAGATGGACGTGGCCGCCGCCGCCGCGACGCTGGCCCTGCCGGTAGGAACGCTGAAGGCTCGCCTCAGCCGCGCGCGGGCCCTCCTGCGACAGCGATTCCCGCGGCTCGAAGAGGAATGTGTTTCCATGGAAGCAGCGGTAATCGAAAGAGGAAAGGAGGCAGTCAATTGAACCAGCTCAAAACAATTCGCACCAGGCAGACCGGACAAAGCGCCAGGATCGACGCCGAAATCGAAGCCATTCTGGCTGGCGAAGAAGAGCTGCTTCCCTCCTCCGGCTTTCTCTCCGTGGTGATGGCGCGTATCGAACAAGAGGCCGCCGCGCCACCGCCGGTCCCCTTTCCCTGGAAGCTGGCCGTACCGGGCATTCTGATGGCCGCCGGAGTCTTCGGCTGGGGAACGATCGAGCTGATTCGCCTCGATCTGTTAACCCCAGCTTCGTTGGAATTCACACTACCGCCGCTCTCCTCCGCCGTCATTGGCCAGATCGAGCAGGCTGGCTGGGTAGCGGTGGCTCTCGGCGTCTCGCTGCTCTCCTGGCTGCTGGCGCGCCGTCTCGCCGGTCGCGGCGGGCTGCTTTAGGGGGCGACCGGCCCGGGCCGGGCGGCGTTGCGGAGTTGCAGTACCGCTGCGCGGGTCTCATGCGCGGCGATGCGGCGCTCGCTGGCGGCGGCGTCTGAAAACGCGATGGGCGCATCGGCAAAGCGCATCTCCACCTCGATTCCGCGCACCGCGAGCATGCGGAAGATGTGCTTCACAAGCAGCGTGTCGTCCCAGAAGCAGACATCGGCTAGCGAGAGATACGGGCCGTTGTCCTCGGTGAGGCGATAGCGGATGAGCGCCGCGGTAATCGGCTGCCCAGCCTCCATCGCCTGCGACAGCAGACCGCTGTGGAACGGCAGCACCGTGTCTCCGAGGCTGGTGGTGCCCTCGGGAAAGAAGACCAGGGGAATGCCCGCGTTCGAGACTCCCTGCATCCCGGCTTTGGCGCGCTCGGCGGAGCCGCCGCGTCCGCGCTTCACATACAGCGTGCCCGACATGGTCGTCATCCAACCAAACAGGGGCCAGCGGCGAATCTCCGATTTGCCGATGAAGACGCAGCGGTGCACGGCTGCGAGCGCGATGACATCCAGATAGCCGAGATGGTTTGCGATGACGACGCCGCGCTCGGGGAACGTTCCCTGCCATCGTACCGCGATGCCCATCCAGCGGATGGCGCGCAGGCAAAAATGGTGCAGCCATTCGGCCCGCTGCTGGCGCGTGGAAGGGTGCTTTGCGATAAGCTCCAGCGTGGCGTAGGCGAAGATCGCCGCCAGCTTCAGAGTTCTGCCCACAGACCGTCCAAAGTGCACCAGGCCCACCTCTTTCAGAACCGATCCATCATGCGAAGTCCATGGCCACAGTTTATCCTGTCAAGGTGCCACATTCCGCTCCGCCTGCCCATCATAACTGGATCTATCGCCACGGCGTACTGCCAATACTGGCGCTGCTGCGCATGGGAGCGACGCCGCGCAGCCTGGCATGGAGCATCGCGGCCGGAGTGTTGATCGGAATCAACCCCGTGGTGGGCAGCACAACGCTGATCTGTCTGGCAGTGTCGTTTCGCTTCCGGCTGAACGTTATCGCCACGCAGATAGCGAACCATGCAATGTTTCCGCTGGAACTGGCGCTGGTGGTGCCGTTCATCCGGCTGGGTTCGCGCGTCTTTGGCACCGCTGCGATGCCGCTTGCGCCACGCGTATTTCAGCAGATGGCACGCAACGCGCCGCTCGCGCTCACCCGCCAGCTTTGGATGTGGTTGTGGCACGCGTTTGTGGTGTGGGCGGTGATTGCATCGGTTGCCGCGCCGCTGATCGCGCTGGCGCTCACTCCGCTGTTGCAGCGGGTGCACGAGCGGGTCCGGCGGCATCAGTACCCCATTGTCACGACGCACTTGTAACTGCCAACAGCCTATGATCGACAAACTATACCCGCCATTCGCGGGACGAATGGTGTAAGATTTCCTTGTTACCTTGTTACATTGTTTTTTTGCGGAGGAACCCGTGCTGGCAAAAATGACCATCAAGAACCAGATCACCCTACCCAAAACAGTCGTCACCCGGTTTGCCGGAGTGGATTACTTCGATGTGACGACGAACGGGGAGTGCATCGTTCTGCGTCCGCTGCAGGAGAGCCGCGCCGATGAGGTGCGACAGCGGCTGGCCCAGCTCGGGATTGACGAAGGAGACTCCCGTGCAGCCGTCTCCTGGGCTCGTCGAAGGCGATGAAAAGGCGCGTTGTCTTCGATACGAACGCTGTTCTGTCGGCACTGCTATTCGCGAACGGCAGATTGAGTTGGCTGCGAGAGCATTGGAGTAGAGGGGGTTGTGTGCCTCTGCTCTCACGCGAGACTGCTGCGGAACTCGTCCGCGTTCTCGCGTATCCGAAGTTCCGGCTCTCGCTGGACAATCGTCACGAGTTGCTGGCGGAGTTTCTTCCATACTGCGAAGTGATCGATGTTACAAAACGGTGCGAAGCAATCTACCGGGACAAGAAGGACCAGCCGTTTCTCGATCTGGCGCAGAGCGGCAAAGCCGATCTGTTGATCAGTGGGGATGGGGATCTGCTGGCGCTGGCAGGAAAAACCAGCTTCGGGATCGAGACTCCAGAGGCGTATCGCAACAGAGTCCTTCGCTCCAGTTAATTTCCACGGTAGTCGGGCACCGGCTCGGCGGATTTAATCCATGCGGTGTAGATCATGTTGCGCAGTTCGATTGCGCCGGCAGCGAGCTGCTGATCGACGAAGGCCTTGCCTGCCGGAGTTCCCGCGTCGGTGAATGCGCCCTGCTTGTCCAGTTGGTAGGTCTGTTCAACCAGCGAGTTGGAGTGACGCAGATAGGCGAGGTAGTCCGTGAAGACATCCTTCAGGACAACGGGCTTTGTGGAGGCGACCAGCGGAGCTACGTCCGCGGGCTTCACGTTGGCGTGGACGTAGGCGGTCTCGAACTGCGAGTGGATACGGTGCTCGGTGGTGTATCCGTGCGGGTTGGGGCCGGTCCATCCGTTGTACTGGATGGTGGTATGCAGCGGCTGCGAGCCGTCGCCTACATAGTGGCCGAGCCACCCGGCGAGGAAGACAATCTCCGCCTCGGAGGGTTTGGTGTCCTGCTTGGCGGCGGCGAGGGCGCGATAGTCGCGGAAGGCGCTCTCCAGGCGTTCGTAGACCTCGGTGGTGACGTAGGGCTGCAGGCCGACCTTCTCCGGCGTCAGGGGAAGGTTTGGATGCGCGGCCTGCGCGGCTGCGAGGGCGCGGATGTAGTCGTAGCGGCGACGAGGCAGCGGGCCGATGAGGTCGGCGTATTCGAGGTCGATAAAGTGCTCGGGGGCCTGCGCGGCGTTCAACTCCGGCTCGGCGGGTGAGCGCCAACGGTCGGGCTCCGGGCCGTAGTACTCCAGCGCGTCGAGGGCGGCGGGCGTGTGGAGAAAGGCTGGAACATCCGCGGGCAGCGTGGCTCCGGCGAGGCGGTTGATAAGCATGTGGCCGTCCGCGCCCCAGCCGAACGCGGGTTGAATGGTGAGCAGCGGAAGCAGAAGGAGAGCGGCAGAGAGGCGGGCGGCGGAAGGGAAGTAGCGCATGAGGAAAGTATAACCACCGGCGGTGACGGTGAAGTATGTTGACGTCTTCTCCATCGACTAGAACCGTTTCCCAAGAGAGTATTGCGAGACTGAAAAACAAATGCGGGGATTCTTCGCTACGCTCAGAATGACAATACTGATTTCTTTATCGCGACGATAAAACTCTAAACGATAACTTCAGTGGCGCCGGTTGCGGGGGAGTCGAAGACGCGGCGGTAGCGGGCGATCTGGGCGGCGGGGCCGGTGGATTTGCGGGGATTGTCGCTGAGCTTGACGGCGGGGCGGCCTTCGACGGTCATCAGTTTACAGACCAGGCTGATGGGGTCGAAGTCGCGCTCTCCGCGCGGATGGCAGCCGCGGAAGTCGTTGGTGAGCAGCGTGCCCCAACCGGCGGAGAAGCGGATGCGGCCGTGGAAGTACTGGTGCAGCTTGAGAATCTCCTCGACGTCCAATCCATCCGACGCGATGAGGCGCTTCTTGCGTGGGTCGCGTCCGTGCGCTTCGAGCCAGCGGATGTACTCGTCTCCGGCGACGATGGGGTCCTTGGAGTCGACGCGCTGGCCGGTCCAGTCGGCGACCCATTCGGGCGCGCCATCGAGGAACTGCGTGGTGCCGAAGGTGTCTGGCAGAAGGATGAGCAGCTCGCCGCCGTAGCTCTGTTGCCACAGCTCCAGCACGCGGTACTGCGCGGCATGGAGGGCTGTGTCGTCGTTGGCGAGGGCGGCCATGGCCATGGGGAGTTCGTGCGCGTTGGTGCCCATGGCTTCGAGGTCGTGCTTGTAGGCGAGGAATGTGTTGGAGGAGCCAGCCATGCTATCGCCGAGGGTGGCGCGCATGGTCTCGACGACGTACTCCTGCCAGAGGAAGCTGTGGCGGCGGCGCGTGCCGAACTCGGAGATGCTGACCTCGGGCGTGGTGCGCAGGCGCTCGATCTTCTGCCAGAGACGCGTCTTGGCGCGGGCGTAGAGGACGTCGAGCTCCATCTCGTTGAGGCGGGCGAGCGCGGCGCGGGTGCGCATCTCGCTGACCAGAGCGAGAGCGTAGACCTCCCATAGGGTGACCTCGGTCCAGAGGCCGGTGAAGCGCAGGGTGAGTTGGCCTTCCTGCTCGGCGACGGTGTAGTCGGAGAGGCGGAAGTCGGACTCCAGCCAGGCGAGGAAGGCGGGCTCGAAGATCTGGCGCGTGCCGTAGAAGGTGTTGCCGGCGAGCCAGATCAGTTCGGAGCGGCGGAAACGCAGGCCGCGCAGGTGCTCCATCTGCGCGATGAGGGCGGGCGCGTCGACCTCGTCGGCGAGGCGAACGCGCGCGGTGCGGTTGACGACCTCGCTGGTGACATGGACGGCGGGAAAGTTTTTCCAGATGAACTGCAGCATGAGGAGCTTGTAGAAGTCGGTGTCGAGCAGCGAGCGGACGATGGGGTCGAGCTTCCAGTTGTGGTTGTGCGCGCGCTCGGCGAAGTTCACATTCATGCAACTAATTGTCGTCGCTATTTCCCTGGCAAACAACTACGGCGAAAAACCTATCAGAGGCCGGCGAAGAGATCGGTGGTCTGCTGCGCGGGCTGGGGTGTGCGCGTGGCGGCGAGGACGAAGTGCTCCTGGCTGGCGCGCTTTTCGAAGAACGACTGGAAGCGCTCCATCAGCGGGAGCTGGGAGGTGTGCGCGCGGAAGGCTTCGAATTTGCGGTGCTGGACGCGGCTGACATCGAGGGTGACGGTCCAGGGAGCGGGGAGCGGCGCGGCGCGGCCGGGAAAGAAGAAGCCGGGGGTTGCGTAGAAGAGGCGCTGGGCGATGTGAATGGGGCCGAGGGCGGGGAAGCGTTTGGCCAGCGCGGCCCATTGGAAGGCGGCGGTGGTGAAGAAGGAGACCATGGAGTGGTCGGCGTGGGTGTTGCCGGCGCCGTCGCCGCCGAAGGTGAGGACGACATCGGGGCGGGTGCGGCGGATGCGCTCTACGAGCAGGGCCGCGGCTTGAGAGAAGTTGGCAAACTCAAGCTGGCCGTCCTGATAGTCGAGCACCTCGTGGTGGGTGACGTTGAGAATCTTGCAGGATGCGGCGAACTCGGCGCGGCGCATCTGGCCCAGTTCGGCGGCAGAGGTTGCGGTGCCGCGATTGGTGGCGGCCTGACCGTCGGTGAAGCAGAGGACGGAGGTCTCGATGCCGCGCTCGGCGGCGAGCATCAGCGCTCCGCCGAAGCCGAAGCACTCGTCGTCGGGATGGGCGGTGACGCAGAGAAGTTTGAGGGGGGATTTTTCGGTCATGGCTCTTTCAAGGGTATCGCAGGTGGCTCATCTTGTTGGATGAGAGCTTGCGAGCGGACGGTGCAACGGCGAAGAGCGTTTGTTAACTTGTTAGTACCCTCNNATTTTCCGTGCTTCGTAAAGTCTCTGGAATAAAAGAGATGTGACGGCAATAATATCGTTGCATAACCCAGTTTTCGTGATACTATTTCTTTGGATGGCACTCGTTTGGTTTTACCGTTGGATCGCTAGAGACTAGTAATGTTTACTACTTGGTTATATAGCAGATTTGAGTTTTACAAAGCGGCTTTGAGTTGTTGATGGTTCTGCAAGCATGATATTGTGGTGTCTTAGCTATGTATATCTTGAGATTGATTGAGATTGATTGAGATTGCTACTAATTTTGCTGGTGGAGTTTCTAAAGGGTTTGCCGACGGTGGGATTTGAACCCACAATCCCTCGACAGGCGGCAGTTTTAAAGACTGCTGTGTATTCCAGTTCCACCACGTCGGCATTTGAAGGCCCGGTCATAGAGCAATCCATGACCGGGGTGTAGAGAAGAGCAAAACCGGCAGGGTGCAACCTGCCTTATTGACTGTACCCTCACGCTCTAGCCGTCGTTCACTCAACACGGCTAGAGCTTCTGTGTCTTCTGTTGAAGATACACATGGCTACACTTTAGCAGAAAATCGCAAGAGGGAGTTAATGAAAATGGACATTAAATCGGACTTTTCCGCAGAAGAGTCAATGACTCGTTTCCATACCGCGCTCGGTCAGGCAATGAAGGTGTCCAAGAGGAAGCTGAATCGGCTACTGGCGCAGGATAAGATCACACCTCTTGCCCCGCAGAAGCGCGGCCCTAGACCTTCGGTTTTGGCCCGCGCTTCCCTCGATAGAGGCTAGGCTTCCGGTCTTTCCGTCTTCCCGGTCAATTCAGCGTAGGTAAGGTGCTTGTTTGCGACCTGCGATAGAGCCAAGAGGAAGCGGTCTGCGTCGTCTAAGGGATTGTCTTTCGTGGCTCGATTGTTGAACCGGAACATCTGCTCATCCAAGTAACGATCCAAATGGAACGGTTCGACGGCAACGTATGTGCCGCTCAGATTGCGCTTCATTAGGCTCCAGAAGTTCTCAAGACTGTTCGTGTGAACGCGGCCTTTGACGTAGGCTTCAGCGTGATTCACAGTGTCGTGAATGTAGCGGCATCGAAGATCGTCATAGGCCACAGCTTGATCGGAATAGATAGCAGAGCCGTACTTCACATTCTTCAAAATCTCATTTTGTAGGGTTTCGCGCTTGACGTTGGGCACGACCTTCGCCCGAACCTGACGGCTCTCCCGGTCGAATATGCCGAATACGACCGTCTTGTTCTCGTTATGGACGCGGGTCTCGTATCCCGATGCTTGTTTGACTTGGCCTAGCTTCATGGCGCGGGAACGGTGCATGTTCTTGATTTTTCCGCCGACGAACGACTCATCGACTTCCACTTCGCCGCCGTCATTGCTGCCAAACTTAATTGCTGTGCCTGGGGTCTTGACGACTAGCCGGAGCCGGTGAAGCACGAACCATGCGGATTTCTGGGTGATGCCTAAGTCTTTGGCAAGTTCATAGGAGCTGATGCCGTTTTTGCAGTTGACCAAGAGCCACATGGCCGGGAGCCACTTCGCCAGAGGGATCGGGGAACCCTCGAAGATCGTCCCACGCTTGACCGAGTATTGAATCCGGCACTCGCGGCACTTCCACCGCTTCTGTGTCTTGAGGTAGTATGCTTCTTTCGACCAGCACTCAGGGCACTTTGGCTTGCCATCAGGCCAGCGCATCGCGGCTACAGCGTCTATGCAAACCTGCTCATCGCTAAAGTATTGAATCGCTTCGAGTAATGTCTTTGGCGTTTCCATGATTCAAATGTAGCAGATTGGCGTGGGTAAGTCAACTATATTATTACCGATGTGACTTTGCGCCTGCAAAGATTAGATTTCAGGCTACTTATAGCTATCAATAAGAAAATAAAAGGTTTCCTCCGTGCCTCGGCTTCGGGCATGAAAAACCCCGGCATTCTGCCGGGGGCTTTCCTTGTCTTCTCTACTGCTTCTATTTTACCAGATTGAGGGAAACTACTATGCCAACTATTTTTTGGAGGGAAGTGGTTGGTGCGGTGTGGGTTAGGGGATTTTTTGGGCGCGCAGGGGCTTGACACGCGATTTTGCTGAGGTTTTTGGGGAAAGAAAATAGTGGGGTGGGTTGGTGACACAACCCACATCTCAGAATCGAGATGTGGGGCACCCACTTTTGTGGTGGTTCAGATCTGGGCCACCCGCCGCGATGAATGGAGCACCCGGCCTTACTTGGGGCAGATGTTGGCTACTTCCTTTTCAAGCTTTCCGGCATCTCGCTTTTTGATCAGGTTGTCGTAGAACGAGGACTTGGTTTTTGGGTCCGCTGCGAGAAACTTCTCATAGACATTCAGGGCTGCGGTGAGGCCGGCGACATTCTGCTTGCCTGAATCGGTCGCGGCTTCGGGATGTTCGTAGAGAAATGCTGCAGCGGAAATGATCATCTGAAGCGCGATCTGGCGCGCATGACTGCTCTTGACCGAGTTCATCTGATTGAACACGGAGGCGCAGAGGAGCACATGACTTGTGTGATCGTTCTCGTCGTATGCCATTGCCGCCTTGCGTTGCTGATCAGCCTGAGGGCCAAGCGGATCCGCTTCGGCTGCATGTGTGTAGGCTACGGCTTGCTGCTGGGTTGTGGCTGGTGTGACATCCTGCGCGAAAGTGGAAGTTGCCAGAAGCAGTAAAGACGCAGAAACGACAAGACAGATCGGTAGATGAGTTCGATTCATAAATCTCCCTTGGAAAGTTGCGACTCCAATATATTCCATACATGAATGTGCTGCTCATGGGTGGAGTTGATTGGCGGCGGCTTTGACGGGGGCGAAGGAGAGGCGGTGGAGGGGGGTGGGGCCGAGGAGGGTGAGGGCGCGGAGATGCTGCGCGGTGGCGTATCCCTTGTGCGCGGCGAGGCCGTAGCCGGGATGCGTTGCGTCGAGCGCAGAGAGGAGGCGGTCGCGGTGGACCTTGGCGACGACGGATGCGGCGGCGATAGAGAGCGAGAGCGCGTCGCCGTGGATGAGCTTGGTCTGCGGGCAGGGATGGTCGAGCTGCATGGCGTCGATGAGGAGGTGGTCGGGGGCGATGGCGAGCGCGCGGACGGCGGAGAGCATGGCGAGGCGCGTGGCCTGGTAGATGTTGACGCAGTCGATGGTGGCGGCGTCGATCTCGGCGATGGAGATGGCGAGAGCGGTGGAGCGAATGAGGCGGTCGAGCGATTCGCGCTGGAGGTGGGTGAGCTGCTTGGAGTCTTTGAGGCCGGCGAGGGCGAGAGCGTCTACGCACTCGGGCAGGATGACGGCGGCGGCGACGACGGGGCCGAAGAGACAGCCGCGGCCCACCTCGTCTATACCGGCGATGAGGCGGAAGCCGCGCAGGCGCAGGGACTGTTCGGGCGCGTCGGAGCAGACGAGCGACTTCAACAGGCGCTGTTTGGCGGCGGAGGAAGAAACGCTGCGCACGGGACGACGAGGGGAGCGGGGCATCTGGTTAAGATTACAGCGGAAGAGAGACCACGGCTGTATGTATAAAGGCCACGGTTGTCAGAGCGTTTTCAGTAATGGTGTGGAGTCTCGCAGTGCGTGCAAAAGCAGATTCCTCCGCTGCGCTGCGGAATGACAATTCTTGTCTCACTGCGGAATGCAATTCTTGTCTCTCTATAGCAATAGTGAAAATGCTCTAAATGAAAAGGCCACGACGAGGGTCCGTCGTGGCCGGTGAATTGAGTTTCGCTGATGCTTAGGAGGCGCGGGCGACCTCGTGCAGACGGGCAGCCTTGCCGCGCAGACCGCGGAGGTAGTAGAGCTTGGAGCGGCGGACCTCGTAGGAGCGCAGCTTCTCGATGCGCTCGACGACCTTGGAGTTGTAGGGGAAGATGCGCTCGACGCCCTGGCCGAAGCTCATCTTGCGCACGGTGAAGGTGGCCTGCGGGCCTTTGTTGGTGGCGATCACCATGCCCTCGAAGGCCTGGAGGCGCTCTTTCTCGCCCTCGCGGATCTTGACCTGCACGCGGACGGTGTCGCCGGGGCCGAAGGAGGGGTGGTCGGTCCGCTCAAGTTTGGCGGCCAGCTTCTGCATAATCGGATTGATAGACATGGATGCTTTCCTGTTCGAGACTCGAATCCTTAGTTTACACGAAAACGGGCCAAATGGACTACGAATGGAGCAATCGGGTAATGTCCGAATTTTCTTTCTGGCGTTATTAGCGTTGGGGCTATGTGTGGCCTGTGTACCCGGATGGGCCGCAAGCACTGAAAGGGTTTTCCTCGCCGGAACGATATGCAAAGCACCATCGCGTCTCGTGCGTACTTTTGCTGCCATCGGGCAGGGAAAAAACGTCCTCGTAGATAATCCGCCCATAAAAAATCAGGAACTCCGCAACGAAGCCTACCGATACCTGCTTCTTGTCCCGTTCCAGCATGAAGTCCGGTTTGAAGCCGGGATGGATTCTGAAGCTATCTCCATTCGCAATAAAGGTCGGATCGGGGAGAAAAATCGGCCCGGAGTAGCTTATTGGAACAGGCAGATTATCGGGAAGGTCGATATAGCAATGGGCGAAGTGGCCTCCAACAATCTTAGCTGGGGTTCTTCCTTGATTCACGCAGGAGATAACGAAGGTTGGCTGGCCGTCTATATTGGCCATAGAAGACTTCAACACGCGGAGATTGTGATCCCCAACACCTTCATGTACTCCTGGGGTTGGATCAAATTCACGCACGACCGTTACGACAATCCAAGCCCGTTCGGCATTGATGACAGCCTGAGCATTGAGTAGAGCGCTTCTGCTGCCTTCTTAGTCGCTGATACGGTTTTCCATGCAAGGAAGATGCCGATGAAGCCTGCAATAGTAAGCAGGACACTTGAAATTAGGGCTATCCGGTCAAAACAATCCCTTGTTATCGACACAGGGGGCAGCTTGTCGACCATTATGGATTGCTGGGCGTCGGTCAAGAACACAGCGAGCATTGTCAGAGTGTTCAACATGATGCAGAGATGATACTGCGCGGCGGGGATTACTGCTTCTGCGAACAGAACAGGCGTAGAATACGTCCATGAGGCGGTTCTTCGCAGTTGCGCTGTTCCTCATCGCTGTTGCCGCTCCTGTCTGCGCGCAACGTGGGGGCGGTCGCGGCGGAGGCGCTGCGGGCGGGCGCGGCGGAGGTTTTGCGGGGGGCCGTGGTGGGTTTTCAGGCCATGCAACCTTTGCCGCACACGGCGGGAGCTTTCAGGCAGGCCGCTCACGCTATGCTGGCGCTTCTGCTGTGCAGCGAAACAGGCCAGTGGCGCGGGTGCTTGCTCCCGGCAGAGGCGCTGCTGCCGCGAACTATATCGGTTCCGAAGTCAGAAGTGGGCATCCGACCTTCGACAACCGTGGTCGAGTCGGCTCACGCGCGGGGCGTCGAGCCGGCATCCCGTATCTCTATCCTGGGCCGCTGCAGTACGGATGGCTGAACTACGGAACCCCGTGGTATCCCGATGGCGGCGCTTACTACGACGACTCCGCAAACGACAACTCCGCAAACGTCTCGGGACCAGATGCCCAGAGCTACGACAATCAGCCAGCGGCGCAGGACCAGCCAGTTCAGGAAGAGCCCGCGCAGCCATCGACCGTGGAGCCGACGCTGTACGACTCGGATGCCGTGACGCTTGTCTTCAAGGACGGGCGTCCGTCGGAGCAGATTCACAACTACATCCTGACCCGCACCGCCGTCTATGTGACGGACGCGCACCACCGCGAGATTCCGGTGGCGGACCTCGATCTTGCGGCCACGGAGAAGGCGAATCGCGAGGCGGGCGTCGACTTCAAACTGCCTCAGACCGGTCGGTAGCTCAGCCCGAAGCTATGACGCTTGCGAGGGCTGGGCGTTCAAAGGAACTTGTGACCCAGGCTTGCCAGGACCTCGCGGTCCTCGGGGGTGAGGGGGGCGTGGGCGAGGAGGTCGGGGCGGTTGCGCAGGGTCTTGGCGAGGGCCATCTGGCGGCGCCAGCGGCGGATGGAGGCGTGGTCGCCTGCGGCGAGGACTTCGGGGATGGAGGTGCCTCGGAAGTCGGCGGGGCGGGTGTAGTGGGGGTAATCCAAAATTCCACCAGCCCCGTGGGTGGAGCGGGGAACGCCGTCTGCGGTCTTGCCGTCGGCAGGGTCGCCGGGCTGGATGTCGGCGATGCCGAAGCTCTCGTAGCGGCTGGAGTCTTCGTGGCCGAGGACGCCGGGGAGGAGACGGACGACTGCGTCGATGACGACGGCGGCGGCCAGCTCTCCGCCGCTGAGGACGTAGTCGCCGATGGAGAGCTCCTGGTCGGCGAGGAGGTCGGAGACACGCTCGTCCACGCCCTCGTAGCGGCCGCAGATGAGGACGACGCGGTCGAGGGTGGCGAGGCGGCGCGCCGTGGCCTGGGTGAAGGGCTTTCCCTGCGCGGAGAGCAGGATTACGGACTGGCGGGTGAGATCGCGGGTGAACTTGGGTGCGATTCCAGTTATTGATTTATTACATTCAGTTCCACTTTTATCTATTTGATTTATATGTTGCTCATTGCATAATTCAATGGTATTGCTTGGGTTGGACGCCGCGCCCAGCGACTCGATGCACTCGAAGATGGGCTGGGGCTTGAGGACCATGCCCTCGCCGCCGCCGAAGGGACGGTCGTCCACGGTGCGATGGCGGTCGTGGGTGAAGTCGCGGAGGTCGTGGGTTGCGACCTGGACCATGCCGGTGGCGATGGCCCGGCTGAGGATTCCGTAATCGAGCGGGCTGGAGAAGAAGTTGGGGAAGATGGTGAGGATGTCGAAGCGCATGGTCATTTGGCGGGGACGCGATTGGGTTGGAGGTTGAGTTCGGCGAGGCCTTCGGGGAGGGCCATGCGGATGGACTTTGCGGCAGGGTCGAGGGCGATGAGGAAGGCTCGTGCGAAGGGGATGAGGATCTGGTCGCCGGTGGGGGTGGCGAGGACGAGCAGTGGGGCGGCTGCGTCGAGGCGGCGCGCTCCGTCGGGAGTGGTGGGGAAGTCGATGCTGGAGACGGTGCCGAGGGGACGGTCGCGGTCGTAGACGGTGCAGCCGACGAGGTCGGAGATGTAGGCTGCGCCGTCAGCCAGGGGCGTGCGCTCGGCGAGAGGGACTAGAACTTCAAAGCCAGCGAGCTGCTCGGCCTGTTCGATAGAGTCGAACCCGGCGAAGCGGAGGACGATGCGGCCTGCGTTGCGGCCGACGGGAAGCCAGAATGATGCGACCTCGGCAATCTGGAGTGGAGGGGTTGGTTCGAGGGCCGCTGCGGCGGGGGAATCACAGAAACCTAGCGGGGCGAGACGGACGCGGGGTTGGCTGTCGAAACGGTCGGGGAAGTCGGTGAAGAGGTCGGCAAGCACCTCTCCGCTGCGTCCCTGGGGCCGGAGGATGCGGGCCAGCACGATCCATTTCGCGGCGGAATCCATGGGGATCATGTTACCTTGCGGCGGACCGTTCGTGGCGGAGGCGAACTGAACCGGAGTCGGCCGGGGTTAGTTTGACTCTGGCTGCTGGTCATCCTCAAGGTCGTCCTCGTCGTCAACCTCAATGATGTCGAGCGAGAAGCGGTGGTGCAGCTTCATGCTGGCGGCGCCGAGGATGGTGCGCAGGGAGCGCGCGGTGCGGCCCTGTTTGCCGATCACCTTGCCGATGTCCTGGGGCGCGACGCGGACTTGCAGGATGGTGGCATCGCGGTCGTCGATCAGTTCGACGGAGACCGCGTCGGGTTGGTCGACCAACGCCTGTACGATCTCCAGAATGAGTTGCCGCATCCTGTCGGTCGATTGGTCGTTTGTTGCGGGAGTAACTTCGTTCATCACAGACACCTCTTGGGAGTATGCTGCCCGGTTTGATTCTGCTCACTGCCTCAATCTTGGTTGAGGTCGTCAGAGCAGGAACCACTGCTCCCGGTACAGACCCGTGTTGCGTCCTGGAAGAGATGCCAGAGCGAAACACGCAGACCGCATGGTTGAAAGCGGCCATGCAAAAAGTCTACGCGAAGAATGCTGAAAACAAACGAAAGAACTGTCGATTACGACATCTTTTGGCACTGGAAACTGGTTACTAGATAACTAATTAGTTACTAGGCGGCGGGGACAGGTTCAGCCACCGGCTCCGCGATGGACGGGGCGATTGGCTCAGTGACCGGCTCAGCGGCAGTCGCGGCGGCGGGCTCGGCGGCAGGTGCGGCGACCGCTGCTGCAACGGGAACTGCAACCGCTTCAGCGACGGGCATGGCAACCAGCTTTGCGACGCGGTCCGAGAGCAGGGCTCCATTGCCGACCCAGTAGTCGATGCGGTCGCGCTTGAGGGTGAGCGAGGCGGGGGTGGTGCGCGGGTTGTAGGTGCCGACGACTTCGACGGAACGGCCGTTGCGGGCGCGATCCTTCTCGATGACAACGACGCGGTAGTGGGGCTGCTTGGGGGCGCCAACACGCGCCAGACGGATCATCAACACTAGGGGAATCCTCTCAAAAACAACAACGATTTGATTGGGCGAAGAGATGAAATCGAGCGGCCTGCGGTTCAAGGCAGGGGCAACCTGAGAAGCAGGCGGGACCCAAGCTCACACGACCCAACACCTAAGTATGGCGGAGTCTGGGGGATTTTGCAACGCGGGATGGGCTGGCTGCGGCGAATGCCCGAACAATACCATGCCGCCCCGTGGTGGCGGCGGCATGTCGATGGGCACATGCTGCTCCGCTTGGCTCCAAGAGGGAAAACGATAGTCCCGCGCAGGGTGCGGTTCTGTGATCTCCGTCACATCTGTTGCGCGCGGGCGAAGGGGAGCGCGCCGGAGGAGGGCGTCTGGGCGGGCGTGGCGGCGGCGAGCAGGAGGGATGCGCAGAGCAACGTGCGCGGACGGAGGTTCATGGGTTCACCCTTGAGAGATGGATGAGGCGGCGGTCAACCAGTCTACTCGGTGATTGACCGTCCTTGTGATGCAGCAACTCGACTGCTTCTACTTGTGCCAGTGGGTGGCCCAGTTGAGGTACTTGGTGGCGGCTTCGTGGATGGCGGCGGCGGAGGTGGAGAAGCTGGCGGCGACGTGGTGTTCGAAGCCGTTCTCGCAGATGTAGCGGAGGAGTTCCTGCATGTTGGGGATCTGGACGACGCCAGCGCCGCCAAAGGTGTTGAGCGGATCGTCGGTGAATGCGCCCTGGCCGACGTAGCCCTTGATCTGGCCGGTGAAGTCGTCGGTGGAGAAGCGGGCGAAGCTCATGGGGCCGGCCTTCACCTTTCCATCGAGGGTGCCGTGGGTGTTCGCCTTGCCGACCGTGCCCGCGATGATGAGTTGATAGTCCATCTTCACGCCCTTGTTGAAAAAATGTTTGGGAAGGTTGGAGCAGTGGAAGCAGACGGCCTTGTCGGGGTCCGTGCCGTAGTTGTTGTTCCAGTCGAGGATGGCGGAGGGCGTCTCGCTGGCCAGCGCGAGGGCGTGCATGGAGAGCGTGCCCAGGACATCGACCTCGCAGGCCGAGGCGAGGAGGTTCTCGCTCATCATGGACATGACGGTGCAGGGGACGATGCCGAGATACTCCTCGATGCTGGTCCAACACTGGACGGCGGAGATGTCGAGCGCGTTGGCCTTCATCCATGCGTCGATGACCGCGCCGAGCTTGGCCATCTTGAGCAGGGCGAGTTCGGGCGTGTCGCCGACGGGGATGTATTTTTTGATCGCCGCGAGCTTGGCTTGCGCCGCGTCGTCGTTGTCCTTCATGTGGCCGATGCGACCGATGACTTCGCTGAGGTCGAGCGTTTCGACGGTGATGCCGCTGCGCTCCAGCAATTTCTCCGAGTAGCGCACGGTGTTGAATGCCGTGGGGCGCGCGCCGATGGCGCCGATGCGCAGGTTCTTCAGGCCGCGAACGACGCGGCAGACGGCGGCGAACCATGCGAGGTCGGCTTTGAACTCGGCGGAATCGGGGGCCTCGGTGTGCAGCGTGGTCAACGAGAAGGGGATGCCGTACTGCTTGAGGTTGTTGCTGATGGACATCTTGCCGCAGAAGCTGTCGCGGCGATGGGTGATGGACATCTTGGCGGGCGCGTCTGGCGTGGCCTGGATGAGGACGGGGACGCGCAGGTCGGCCAGACGGATGGCGTCGGCCAGGCCGCGCTCTTCGCCGAAGTTGGGCAGGGTGATGATGAGGCCGTCGATGGCGGCGGCGTGGGACTTGAAGAGGGCGGCGCATTTTTTGGCGTCTTCATACGTCTCGACCGCGCCGTGGGCGGTGACTTCGGGCGTGAGAACGATGGGCTTGATTCCGGCGGCTTCGAGCGCGGCGATGATCTCCAGCCGGCCGGTGGTGGCGAGGTGCGAGGGGAAGAATCCGCGGTTGCCTACGAGAACTCCCATGGTCATTTGCTTGGACATTGCTTGATACTCCTTGATCTGTTGTTGTGGGTCGCGTCTGAAGATGATTTTACGTCGTTAGCCTTTGCCGGGGCGGAAGTGGATGGTGTAGAAGAGGCCGAAGGCGGTCATGAGGAGGCCCCACCAGAAGGCGGGGTGGAGGTTGGCGAGGACGGTGGTACCGGGATGCCAGAACTCGTAGATGCCCTGGGCCAGGATGACGGCGCCACAGGCGAGCACGAGGACGCCAACAAAAAACCAGATGGAGAACTTCTTCTCGGTACTGGGATCGACGGGAGGGGTGGTGGTCATGGGGTGCTCCTTGATTGCTGTGACTAAGCTATAGGTCGGGCCTTCAGCCCTCTTGCGCTTCGTTCGACATCGACCTGGGGCTTCGCCCCAGGCTGCTATAGATCGCGCCGTTGGCGCTTCCTGGTTGAGCTACTGTTCCTGGTTCTTCGAGACTCTTGTGCTGGACTGTTGCCGTTGGCCTTCCGATACGTTGTTCCGGGCTACCAGAGCCAGAGGTTGAGGATGAAGAGGACGGTGACGACGACGATGGCCCAGAAGATGGGTTTCTCGTAGAGTTTGGTGGCGCCGTCGGATGGGAGGACGGTGCATCCGTAGACCAGGCCGTTGAGCTGCGCCTCCGGCGTGGGCTTGGTGCAGTAGCTGACGACGACGGTGACGGCGACGCAGATGAGCCATGCCCAGGCCGCGCGGTAGAGGTTGGCGGCCATGGCCTGGACGCGCAGGATGGTGTCGGCCGAGGCATGGGGCTGCAGGATCATGAAGCGGATGTTGGCCTTGTTGAGGCGCACCATCTCCCACATGGCGACGGAGGCGACGGTTCCGGTGAGCAGGCCCCAGAATCCGCCGGCCTTGGTGGCGCGCTTCCACAACATGCCGAGGATGACGGTGCCGAAGAGCGGGGCGATGAAGAAGCTGAAGAGCTCCTGCACATAGTCCATGATGCTGGCCGAGTGCCTCACCAGGTACGCGGTGCCGATTGCGATCGCCATGCCGATGATGGTGGACCAGCGGCCCATCAGGACATAGTGCGCGTCGGCGGCCTTCTTTTTGATGTAGGCGCGGTAGATGTCGTAGGTCCAGACGGTGGAGAAGGCGCTGACGTTGCCCGCCATGCCGGACATGAAGCCTGCGATCAGGGCGGTGATGCCGAGTCCGAGCAGGCCGGGACCGAGGTAACGCACCATCATCAGCGGAAGGACTTCGTTAAAGCTGTGCGCGCCTTGATGGAGGACCTCAGGGCTGCCGTCGGGATACAGATGCATGAGGTGGCCGGAGGGGTCTTTCAGCAGCACCAGCGCGAGCAGGCCGGGGAGGATGACGAAGAAGGGAACAAACATCTTGAAGGCCGAGCCGATGATGGGCGCCATGCGCGCGGAACGAAGACTGTTGGCGGAGAGGACGCGCTGCACGACGAGGAAGTCGGTGGTCCAATAGCCGAAGCTGATGACGAAGCCGAGGCCGAAGACGAGTCCTGTCCAGTGGACTCCCATGGGGTTGGCGGCGAAGCTGCCGGTGGTGGACCAGAGGTGGGTGTACTGGGATCCCATGCGCTGGGAGATCTGGGCCATGAGTTTGTGCCATCCTCCGGCCTCGATGAGTCCGAGGATGGGGATGAGCATGGCGCCCGCCCAGATGAGGACGAACTGCAGCACCTCGTTGATGATGGCCGAGCGCAGGCCGCCCAGCATGACGTAGATGGCGACGGTGATGGCGCTGACCCACATGGAGAAGTTGATGTTCCAGCCGAGGACGACCCGCATGACGACGGCCATGGCATACATGTCGACGCCGGCCATGAGGAGGGTCATGAATGCGAAACAGACGCCGGAGAGGCCGCGCGCGCGCTCGCCGAAGCGCAACTGCAGATAGCCGGGAACGGAGTGGGTCTTGGAGATGTAGTAGAAGGGCATCATCACGATGCTGAGAAAGAGCATGGCGGGGATGGCGCCGATCCAGTACCAGTGGGTGGCGAGGATTCCGTACTGGTAGGCCGAGCCGGCCCAGCCCATCAGCTCCAGCGCTCCGAGGTTGGCGGAGACGAAGCTGAGTCCGGCGACCCAGGCGGTCATCTCGCGCCCGGCGAGGAAGAACTGCTCACTGGTATTGGTGGAGCCCTTCACGTAAAAACCGATGAAGATCACCATCGCGAAGTAGAACAGAAGGATGGCGATGTCGATCGGCGCGAGGCGGATTAAATGCGTGGTGGCGAGCAGCAGGACGGCGGGGATCGGGGCAGCGTGCATCGGGTTCAGCTTCCATTCTGCCGGCGAAGCGTGGGGGCTTCAATCGGCTGGGCGGGTTGGAAGATCGTTTTTTCAGACTTAAAGAAATATACGCACTTCTACACGAAGTTGTCATTTGACGGAGTGAAGGGATTTGTGACGCTCGTACATCTCGCGGGGAAGATGGGGAATCTACTGCTATAGAGCCTGCGTGAAACGAGGCGGAGGGACGAGCGATGAAGAAGATTGAGATGGCACGGATTTTGCTTGCCGCGGGGCTTGGCCTCGGGCTGGGATGCGGCGTTGCGCTGGGCCAGGGCGCGGGGCAGGACATGAAGAACGCAGGCCACGACACCAAGGATGCGGCCGTCGACACAGGTCACGCGACCGATCAGACGACCAGGAAAGTCGTCCACAAGACATCCCGCGGGACCAAGAAGGTCTATCGCAAGTCGGCGAATAGAACGACGATTGCCGCGAAGGACACAGCACATAGAACGACCGTTGTCGCGAAGGACACGGCTCATGGCACCACGGTAGCGGCCAAGGACACTGCGCACGGAACACAGAAGGTTGGGGACAAGATTGCGGGCAAGCCGGGTCCGCAGTAGTTCTCGTCGATCGCACGGGATTGCCGAGACGAAGCATGCAAGGGAGTGTGCTTTTAAACAAGTGCGCTCGTCGGCAGATGTAAAGAGGCTGCGGAAAAAGGGTGATTGCCGCTTCCCGCAGAAGGCCCAGGGCTAAAGCCCTGTGAATCTACAGGCCGTATTCGTGGGGCTGAAGCCCCGCGCTCCCTCCAAAAGGCAAAGACGAGAGCTTTTTCGCGGCCTGTAAACGCGTGCGCATCCGATTGTGCGCCCTTCGGAACAACACGCCCTTCGGATTAGCGTGCGTTTCGGATCAAACTGTTGCGGCTGAGGTCGCTGCGGCTGGCCAGATGGTTTCAACGGCGAGTTGGACCAGGGCGATCCAGAAGAGATCGGCGCCGAGCAGGTGGAGGAGTTGCATCCATGCAGGAGCAAGCAGAAGAACGTCGGCGATGCCGAGGGCGAACTGAAGGACAAGGAGGATCAGGAGCAGGTTTGCCAGGCGCGCACGGCCTGCTTGCTGTGCGCGAATCGCGGTCTGGTTGAATTTGTCTGAATCGGAGGCGTTTGAGCCGGTGTGGCTTGATCGCTTCCCGCGCGCGAGGGCGGCAAGCCAGAGCGCGAAGAGGGCCGTGACGAGCGCAAGAGCAGGATGGACGATGCGCAGGCGCAGCAGCCACGGCGAGCCGGCGGCGAAGTCCTGCGCGATGGATGCGTGCAGCGAGGCGGCGGGGAAGAGCGTGTCGCCCAGCGCGGCGATGGAGCCGGTGATGCCGACGAGGATGGTTGTGACCAGGCCCTCGATCATTCCAACCATGCGGCGCGTCAGCGGAAGATCGGCCCAGCGCTGGCCGGTGGAGAGGAAGCGTGCGGTCAGCGTGAGGGCGGCCATCAGAAGCAGAGTGTTGCCGAGGTGGATGGAGAGCAGAACGATGCGCCCGGTGGACTGGTTGACGGTGACGTAGTTCAGCTTGACCAGAAGCGCGCCGAGAAATGCCTCGTTGAGCAGAAGGAGGGTGGAAGCGACGGCGAGCGCGCGCGCGGCCTGGCCTTTGACGGTGGCGCGGAAGGTCCAGACCAGAAGCGCGAGGACGAGGAGGGTTGAGCCGCCGACCATCATCCTGTGGGTGAACTCGATGACAGTGTGGAAGCCGGGCGAGACGGGGACGATCTGGCCGTTGCACAGCGGCCATCGGTTGCCGCAGCCCGCGCCCGATCCGCTGGCGCGCACCAGCGCTCCCCAGACGATGACGAGGACGTTATAGAAGACGGTGAACCAGGCGAAGCGCGCGATGCGGCTGGGATTGCGAAGGGCCGGATTGGCGGAGGCTGAGGACATGGTCGATTCCATGCGGCGACTCGGCGGCAGTGCGGCGCTGGGCGAGGCGCACGCCACTTTCAGCTTAGAAATCCGGCGTGATCAGCAGCGCTGTCTGGCTACCGTTCGCCTGCGTGGCCAGCACTCGCACCTGAGTTCCCATGCTCAGATCGAACTTGTAATTTGTCGCCACTCCGACCTCCGTGTCGACGACCGTCTTGGGGTCGAGGTGGAAGCTCTCTTCGCCGCCCTTGCTGTTCTTGATGGTCAGCAGATGCTCGTGCCGGTCGAGTTTGACGACGGTCCCGGTACTGTTGGCGAGCGGACCGGCGCCGAGGTCGTGCAAGGCGACAAGGGTGCGCACGTCCCCTTCGCCGCAGTAGTAGACGATGACGTGGGTCTGAAGGGTGGTGAACTTGTCCGCAACGATTGCATCGGCGCTGATACTCTTGTCGAATTCGATGGGACCGTCGGACTTGGTGAGCCATTCAAAGTGACCCGGGGAGCCGTTGTCGGTGTCGATCTCCGTCATCTTAACCTTCGGATAAATTGTACTGACCGTTCCGGAGAGAGCGTGGACCCTCGCCTGCGCGATGGCGATGGAGGGCATCAGGGAAAAACAAGTTGCGAGAAGAACAATTTTCGACAGCAGCTTCATGGTGGATCTTTACTCCTTCCGTACCGTGTTGCAAATCATCTGGCAGGCTCGATTCAGAGTCGTGCCACGGAACCAATACTATATTCGCACGCATAGATTCGGAGGTAACGGCGGTCCGCCGGTATCATCATCATCCGGCGGCGAGTTCGCGGGCGCGTTCGGTGGCCCGCTTGACGGCCTTGATAAGAGTGGCGCGAAGGCCGCCCTCTTCGAGTGCGAGGATGCCATCGACGGTGCAGCCGGCGGGGGTGGTGACGGCGTCTTTCAAGAGCGCGGGGTGATAGCCCGTCTCCAGCACCATGCGCGCGGAGCCGTATGCCGTCTGCGCGGCCAGCAGCGTGGCCACGTCGCGCGGCAGGCCTACGTTGACGCCTGCCTCGGCCAGCGCCTCGATGATGATGTAGAGGAATGCGGGACCGGAACCGGAGAGGCCGGTGACCGCGTCCATGTGCTTCTCGTCGACCACCACGGTGCGGCCCACGGTAGAGAAGATGCGCTGGGCGAGCGCGATCTGCTGCGGCGTGACGAAGCGGCCGGAGCAGAGCGCGGTGGCGCCGGCCGAGAGCAGCGCGGGCGTGTTCGGCATGGCGCGGATGACGGCCAGATCGCAGCCGGCGGCGTCCTCGATGGCGCGCGTCTTGACCGATGCGGCAAAGGAGAGCACGAGCTTGGAGGGATTCAGCGCGGGGAGAATCTCACCGATGACGGCGGGGACCTGCATGGGCTTGACGCCGAGCAGGATGACGTCTGCCTGGCGGGCGGCGGCGAGGTTGTCTGTGCCGACGTTGACGCCAAACTGCGCCGAGAGCGCCAGCGCGCGGTCGGGATGCTGGACCGTCGCGAGCAATTGATCGGGGAGCAGCAGATTGTTCTTGAGGAAGGCCTGCAACAGAATGCCGCCCATCTTGCCCGCGCCCAGGATGGCGACGCGCAGGTTGGGGAGGACAGAGGCGGGAACGGGGATTTCGTAGGAGTCAGCGCTCATTGAATCAGGCTACCAGAGTCGGCATTGACCGTGGAGAGGAAATCCGTTGACAGCCGGGCGCAGAACGCAGGCGCGAAGAAAACGGAAGGATGCCGAAACGGTACAAATGCGTTGGGAAACCTCGTCCGCGCGCATCGGGGATTCCAATCGGCGCGCCTGAGGCATAGGATTCTGTTGGTAATGGTTTCGGCAGATTTTGTGGAGGCATGCAATGCTGAAGCTTTTCTTCGCTCTTCCGCCGCTGCTGTTTCTTGCGCTCCTGCCGCAGAATCCGGCACCATCTCCTGCACCGGCTGCGCCGGCTGCCCAGGCACCGTCTCCCGATCAGACTGCACCTCCCGCCGAGGCTGCGCCACCGGCTGCCGCGGTGCCGCAGAACAATCCGGTCAAACCCACGCCCGAATCGCAGGCCCACGCAAAATCGACCTATAGCATCGACTGCGCCATGTGCCACGGAGAGAACGGCAACGGCAAGGGAGACCTTGTCGGCGATATGGGGCTGACGCTCAAGGACCTCCGCGATCCGGCGACGCTGCAAGGCATGTCCGACGGGGAACTCTACACGCTCATCCACGACGGCAAGGGCAAGATGCCCCCCGAAGGCGACCGCGTCAAGCCGAACGACGTGTGGAACCTGGTGATTCTGGTGCGCTCGTTTGCAAAGAAGTAGGGCGCACGGCCCGGACTGGACGCACACTCATCATTGTGGCTGGACTCCCCGCTTATCCATGAGTGCGCGATGAATGGGGCACCTCCGTTTAATGTGTTGTCTTCTGTGCGGCGATCCAGGTGTCGACTTGTTTATCGAGGACGTCCAGCGGTAGCGCGCCGGAGCTTAGGATGACGTCGTGGAAGGCGCGGAGGTCGAATTTGGGGCCGAGGGCGGATTTTGCGCGGTCGCGGAGTTCGAGAATCTTGAGTTGGCCCATCTTGTAGCCGAGCGCCTGACCGGGCCATGCGATGTAGCGGTCCACCTCGGACTGGATGTTGGTCTCGTCGAGACCGGAATGGTCGTGGAAGTAGTCGACCATCTGTTGGCGGGTCCAGTGCTGGGAGTGGACGCCGGTGTCGACGACCAGGCGGATGGCTCGCCACATATCGGCTTCCAGACGGCCGTAGTCGGAGTAGGGGTCCTGATAGAAGCCGATCTCCTTGCCCAGGCGCTCCGAGTAGAGCGCCCAGCCCTCGGTGTAGGCGGTGTAGTAGGACTGCTGGCGGAAGGCGGGAAGGCCGGCCAGCTCCTGCTGGATGGAGATCTGCAGGTGGTGGCCGGGGATGCCTTCGTGGTAGGCGACGGCCTCGACTCCGGCCAGCGAGCGGTCGGCGAAGTGGTAGGTGTTGACATCGACGTTGCCGGGACGGCGGCCATCGGGCGTGCCCTGATCGTAGAAGGCCTGGGGCTGATTGGGGGCCATGTAGTCGGGCATGGCGACGACTTCGAGCCTGGCCTTGGGCAGGGTGCCGAATAGCTCAGGCAGGCGGGGCTGCATCTGCGCGATGTAGTGACGATATGCGTCGAGCAGAGCGTTGGCGGAGGTGGGGTGGAGCTTGGGGTCAGCCTTGAGCGCGGCGTTGAAGGACTTCTGATCGCTGAAGCCCAGCTTCTGCACGATGGCTAACATATCAGCCTGATCGCGGGCGACCTCGGCGAGGCCGATCTGGTGGATCTCCGCGGCGGATTTATTCAACGTAGTGCTCTGGCGGATGCGGAAGGCATAGTAGGCGTCACCGTCGGGCAGCGCCGAGATGCCGGGGTCGGTGCGGCAGTTGGGGATGTAGGCGACGGAGAGGAACTTGGCGAAGCGCTGGTAGGAGGGAAGGACCTGGGTGGAGATGGCGTCGAGGAGGTCCTCGGTGATGCGCTTGCGGTCTGCGGGGCTGACGGATGCGGGAAATGATTTGAGCGGGAGTGCAAAGGGGCTGTCGGCGGCCTTCTGGGCGGCGATGGCCTGGGTCTCGGCGAAGGCCTTCTGCATGAGGAACCGCGGCGGAGTGCGGTGGTCGTCGAGGCCGGACTGCAGGTTGGTCATCGTCTGCGAGAAGGCGGCGGGGACTTTGGCGAGGCGGGCGATGTAGTGGTCGTAGTCGGCGGCGTTGTCGAAGGAGGTGTGGGCGGCGAGCTGGGGCAGGTCGAGCTGTAGTCCCTCGTACTGGTTGACGGGCATCTCCCATTCCTTGAACTGCGCGGCCTCCTGGTCCTCGATGAGCGAGCGGAGCATGAGCTCGGCGGAGAGCTGCTGTTGATGCGGCAGGCCGGTGGTGTCGATGACGGAGAGGCGCTGGATGTAGGCGCGGCCGCGGGCCAGCGAGTCGTTGGTGGCGCGGGGCGAGTAGTCGGTGAGCTGGTCGTCGTAGCGCTTGTCGCCGAGGGCGGTGGCGTACTCCGGCTCGTGGCGGAGCTTGTCCTGCCAGATCTCGTCGAAGAGGCGGGAGAGATCGCGGCTGCGGGCGGCGATGTCCTGCGAGAGGCTGTCGGCGGGAACGGCGGCGGGGGTGGGCGCGGGTGCGGCGCGGAGTTGGGCGTGGAGTGGGGTTGCTGCTGTGGCAGAAAGCAGAAGGACGATGCAGAGCTTCTTCATGGGACTTCGACACCTCGGGCGAAAGTGCGCCTGTATCGAGTGTATCGAGGTTGAAAAAAAGATTCTGCGGAGGGAGCTATCCAGCGCGTGATTCGCTGGAGACGGAGCCTGCGTCCAACATGCGGTAGAGGGTGGAGCGGCTGATGCCGAGCAGTTCGGCGGCGCGCAGCTTGTTTCCGCCGCAGCGGGTGAGAACGTCGAGGACGTGCTGCTGGATGACGTCGTGCAGACGCTCGATGTGGATGGCGGGTGGCCGGACGGGGCTGGCGGAGGCTGGTTCGACCAGCGCAAGCATGTGGCGCGGCTCAACGACAGCGCCCTCGGCGAGCGCGGCGGCCTGGGCGACAACGCGCTCCAGCTCACGGAGATTGTTTGGCCAGAGGCGCTCCTGGAGCTGGATCAGGGTGGATTGGGCGAGCAGCTTTGGGGCCTGGCCCGTCTCGTCGGCGATCCGGCGCAGAAGCCAGGCGGCGAGGATGGGAATGTCCTCGACGCGCTGACGCAGCGGCGGGACCAGGATTTCTACCGCGGAGAGGCGGGCGTAGAGGTCCTGGCGGAACTGGCCGATGGCGGCCAGAACGCGCAGGTCTCGATCGGATGAGGCGAGGATGCGGGTGTCAATCCGTGCCGGTTCGCCGCGGCGGAAATCGCTGCGGCTGGCCGACTGTTGCGGGACGTTGCGGCGCTCCTCGCAGGCACGGACGAAGCGGAAGAGAGCGGCCTGCAGGGTGAAGGGAAGCTCTCCGACGCTGTCCAGGTAGAGGGTGCCACCGTGTGCGGACGCGAGCAGCGAAGCGGCGGATGGCGAGGATGAGGGGCGTGAGGACTCGCCTTTGGCGATGGATTCGGCAAGTGCGCTGGCATCGGCAACGATGAATGGGCCGTCGGCGCCGGGCGAGAGGGCGTGGATGGCGCGCGCGACGAGCTGCTTGCCGGAACCGGTCTCGCCGCGGATCAGGGCGGTGTGGAAGTAGGGAGCAATGCGCTGGACCTGCGAGCGCAGGCGGCGGATGGCCACGCTGTCGCCCATCAGCACCGGGTCGCGCTGGCCGTTGCGCGAGGAGGAGGCGAGCGCGGGGACTGAAGAATCCCGATTCTGCGACTCGGAGTGAGGTTGCCGCAAAGAACCTGCGGAGATGAAGTGGCTGCTCGACATAACTTACACACCTCATCGGCACAAAACGCTTTGAGGTGAGTGGGAAGGAAGGAAAAGGGAGGGGAAACAGAGTGCAAGCAGATGCGGGTCCGCGGTTAGAGATTTTTAACCGGGCGCAGATCTTCCGGGGCGGTAAATCCACCGCCGAAGACGGTTCTTCCACTTGGTCCGGGGGATGGCCTGAGCGGGGGCTAAAGCATTTTCACCAATGGTGTAGAGTGTCGCTCTGCGAGCAAAATGCGGGGATTCTTCCCCTTCGGCAAGCTCAGGGTCAGAATGACAATCCTTATTCCTCTATAGCAATAGTGGAAATGCTCTAGGCGGCCGCGGTGGCGCAGTAGGTGTCGAAGGCGCGGGTGAGCTCCTGGGCGATGGCGGGCGCCGTGGAGGTTTCGATGGCGGATCGTTGCATCAGGTAGACGAGCTGGCCGTCGCGCAGGATGGCGATGGCGGGCGAGCTGGGCGGATTGCCCGCCAGGTAGTCGCGGGCGCGCCCTGTGGCCTCGGCGTCCTGCCCGGCGAAGACGGTGACGGCCTGGTCTGGCCTGGTTGCGTGCTGCAGGGCCAGACGCACGGCGGGACGCATCTTTCCGGCGGCGCATCCGCAGATGCTGTTGACCACCAGCAGGGTGGTTCCGGGCTTGGCCAGCGCGGCGTCCACATCGACGGCGGTGCGGGCCTCCTTGACGCCGGCGCGGGAGAGCTCTTCGCGCATTGGAATCAGCATGATCTCTGGGTACATAAGTCTCCTCCGAAGGAAGCGGGCCTGGTGGCGGGTTGTCCTTGCCCCTGTAGTTAGATGATCTGGGTGGAGTGACGGATGCAACGATCTGCCGGTAGGGGGTCAATTTGATGGGAAAGACGGAACTTACCGATAACCGGACATTGCAGGCAGTACGATGGATCTCTTCCGGCTAAACTTTAGTCACCCGCGTTCTCAACTACGGAATCGAGATGCAGCCTGCCTCTCTGTGAGGAATAGGTAAGCTTCCACACTCCACTCAGTGTGGTCAGCGTCACAACACTAATTGCACCTCTCCTTTGATAACTCCCTCGATAGTCAGCGGTCGATAAGGGATGTTGTTTTTCGGGCTGGCGGAAAAAACTGTGGCTTCGGCGATTTTCGCGACCAAGGAGGAAAAGATAGAGGATGCTTGCTGATTCAAGTTGGGAATTCTTAAGTACTGGCTTCGCAGACCTCAGTAGATCATTCATGGCATCGAGGCTGTTGGGGAGGTTCGGAGAAGGTTGTTCTACTAATCCTTCTCCAGACTCAATCGACCATATGGGAGATTCGCTAGTAGCCTTGATAATGGCGGCGGTTCCTGAGTAATCAACATTTACGGCCGCGTGAAAGCGGAGAACTTTAGCATTTGGGAGCCAGGGCACGTCGAGTGCTTCGCACCATTGGAACACCGGACGTTCGTCAGGAAACAAGCGGATTACCTCCGGGGATGATCCGATTGCAGTCTCATTAGCTGTGCATGGTCGAACCAACCATGTTGTTTTGGAGTGATCTTCAGGAGTCGCTAAAGATGGTTTAGTAGAATCTTGTCCTGACGCGTGTATGGCGCTGAAGACGATTGCTAACGGAATGATCCAGAGATTTCGCATAGCACTATCCATCCTCACACATAATCCTCAGATCGCACGTTGCGCATCTCAGTATAGACACCGCCAGTCGTGATGAAGTTCCAAGGGGTCATATTCTCTGAAAACGGGGTTATCGGTAACATCGGTCGCACCGGAGTTCAAACGGATTTACCAGCGATCTGTTATTTGGCTGGATGCAACCGGCGAGTTGCTCTACTCTGAAGGCGTGACGATTCTGGAAAATGTTGAGTTGGCGCAGTACACCACGCTGGGCGTGGGCGGGTCGGCGCGCTGGTTTGTGGAGACGGGCGACGAGGAGGAGATGCTTGCGGCGGTGCGTTTTGCGCGGGCCGAGGGCGTGCAGTGCTTCGTCCTGGGCGGCGGCAGCAACCTGCTGGTGAGCGACGAGGGATTCAATGGAGTTGTCCTCCGCATCGCCAATGACACGTTGGCCGTACACGCGCTCAAGGATTCCGCAGCTGTCCTAGTGGAAGCCGACGCCGGAGTCGAGTGGGATGCCGTCGTTCGCGCCGCGGTCGAGAAGAACGCCGCTGGCATCGAATGCCTCGCCGGAATTCCGGGCAGCGTCGGAGGAACGCCCGTCCAGAACGTTGGCGCCTACGGGCAGGAGGTCGCAAGCGCAATCTACCAGGTCCACGCCATCGATCTTGAGGCGGAGCGGAGGGTGCGTTTCTCTCAGGAGGAATGCGGCTTTGCCTACCGCAGAAGTATCTTCAATACGACCCGCAAGGGACGCTACGTCATCACGCACGTGCAGTATCACCTGAACATCGGCCAGCGGCCTCACATTGAGTATCGCGACGTGAAGACTTACTTCGAGCAGCACGGAGTTGCAAGGCCGACGCTGGCCGAGACGGCGGCGGCGGTGCGGGAGATTCGCGCGCGCAAAGGGATGCTGCTGGTTGCCGACGACGCGGACTCGCGCAGCGCGGGATCGTTCTTCAAGAACCCGGTGGTCGCGGTGGATGAGTTGGCGCGGCTGGCCGCGATTGCAGGCTGTCGGGTTGCGGATGTTCCTCAGTTTCCGGCTGGCTGGGGCTACGAGCCGGAGGATTGCATGGTGAAGCTGTCGGCGGCGTGGCTGATCGAGCTTGCGGGGTTCAGCAAGGGATTTGCCATGGGGCGGGCGGGGCTGTCGACCAAGCATGTGCTGGCGATTGTGAACCGCGGAGGAGCGACGGCGGCGGAGATTGTCGCGCTGCGGGACGCGGTGATCGAAGGCGTGCGGGCGCGGACGGCGGTGCGGCTGGAGCAGGAGCCGGTACTGCTGGGATTTGCGGGCTGAGGGGATGGGAGGGGAGCCGAAATCCCACCCATCCCGCGAAGAACGCGCGATGGATGGGGCACCCAGATGTAGTCCGCGACTGTGGTCCACGACAAAGAACAGACAAAGGCGAAATGCGGGGGTCCCTCCACTGCGAGCTACGCGCTCCGGTCGGGATGACGGAGGGTATGGGTAGGTCGGGATGACGGAGGGTAGGGGTAGGTCGGGATGACGGAGTTTATGGAGATGCGCGGCGGTTGGTTGGGAAGATTCCGCCTCATGCGATAGGCTAAAGGCAAGACAATGAGCGCGACCCATCAACTACGATGCACAACCTGCGGCGCAAGGATTGCGGGAGACGCTGTTCGCAGCGATTTTCGCTGCCCGGATTGCAATGGGCTGTATGAGGTGATCTATCCCTGGAGCCAGGGATGGAGCGCGGAGAAGACGGCTAGCGCCGAGGTACGGCTGCCGAATCCGGGCGGGATGCGCCATCTGTGGCAGGAGCGCAAGACCTCAACGATGCCGGTGGACCAGAGCGGGGTGTGGCGCTTCCGCGAGCTGCTGCCGATTGTGCGCGACGTGGAGCGCGTGGTGACGCTGCGCGAGGGCAACACGCCGCTCTACGAGATGCCTCGCTCGGCGGAGCTGGCCGGCGTGGACTGGCTGCTGGCCAAGCACCAGGGGATGAACCCCACCGGCTCGTTCAAGGACACGGGAATGACGGCGGCTCTGTCGGTTGCGGTGGAGCGCGGATTCCAGTGGGTGGCCTGCGCGTCGACCGGAAACACTTCGGCGGCGATGGCGGCGTATGCGGCGCGCGCCGGACTGCGATGCATTGTGTTTATTCCCGAGGGCAAGATCGCCTGGGGCAAGCTGTCGCAGTCGATGGACTATGGCGCCTTGACGGTGCAGTTGAAGACCGACTTCGACGGATGCCTGAAGCTGCTGACGAAGCTCGTGCAGCAGTTCCCGATCTACCTGCTGAACTCGGTGAACCCGTACCGGCTGGAGGGGCAGAAGACCCCGGCGATGGAGATTGTGGAGCAGATGGAGTGGCAGGTTCCGGAGCATCTCGTTGTTCCCGGAGGCAATCTGGGCAACTCGTCGGCGCTGGGCAAGGGGTTTCTGGAGATGAAGCACCTGGGGCTGATCCAGCGCGTGCCGAAGATCAGCGTGATCCAGGCGCAGGGGGCAAATCCGCTCTATCGCTGGTTCGGCGACGAGAACCGCGAGATGAAGCCGGTGAAGGCGGAGACGCGCGCCACCGCGATCCGCATCGGCAATCCCGCGAGCTGGAGGAAGGCCTCGCGCGTGATCGAAGAGACCGGGGGATGGTGCGAGCAGGTCACGGAGCAGGAGATTGCGCTGGCCAAGGCGGAGATTGGCGCCGAGGGCGTGGGCTGCGAGCCGGCGTCGGCGGTGACGCTGGCCGGGCTGAAGAAGCTGGTGGCCGCGGGCCGCGTGACGCGCGAGGAGCGCGTGGTGCTGGTGCTGACCGGGCACACGCTGAAGGACCCGCAGTACACCATCGACTACCACAAGGGCGAGCTGCTGACGGCGGCGGAGATGGCGGGCGAGACCGAGGCCGAGCGGGAGAGTCACGCGGCCCTGCGCAAGCCTCCGCTGGTGCTGGAGGCGGACGAGGCGGTGGTGCTGCGCGCTCTCGAAGAGCGCATGGCGACGGCCAATGCGGCGGGGACACAAGAGACGCCCGGAACTTTAAAATGAGCGAGAACGAGGGGCGGAGTTTGGGCCGGATTTCGAGTGACAATGAGGACGCATTGACGGGCGGGATTCGGCTGCGACTGCCCGCCACCAGCGCGAACCTTGGGCCGGGATTCGATGCCGTCGGAGTGGCACTGGCGCTTGCGTTGACCATCGAGGCGCGTGTGCTGCATGCGCAGGATGGCCGCGAGCTGACAATTGTGGCGACCGGGCGCGACGCGGAACGCTGCTCGCGCGCCGCGAACAACATGATCTTCGAGACCTATCGCGAGGTGCTGCACGGAGCGGGCCGCGCTCTGGTTCCACTCGACCTGCGGATTCACAACGAGATTCCGCTGGGCAGGGGTTGCGGATCGAGCGCGGCGGCGCGGCTTGGCGGAGTGATGCTGGCCAACCACTTTGGCGCGCTGGGCTGGGACCAGCGCGCCTGCATCGAAGAGGCCACGCGGCGGGAGGGCCATCCCGACAATGTGGCGGCCTGCGCGCTGGGCTATGTGACGGTGTCGGTGGTTGCCAATGGATCGGTACACTCGGCCACTTGCGGCCAGCAACTGGCGTGGAAGCTGCTGCTCGCGTTTCCGCCGGTCACTCTAGCGACCGAGAAGGCGCGCGCGATGCTTCCCGCCGAGTACAGCCGCGTGGATGCCGTGGCCAATGTGCAGCGGACCGCGTTGCTGGTGGCGGCCTTCGCGCTGGGACGCGGCGATCTGCTGCATGTGGCGATGCAGGACCGCATGCACCAGCCGTACCGCATGGAGGCCTGTCCGCTGCTGGACCGGCTGCTGCCGCTGGCGGGAGAGTCAGGCGTGCTGGGCGTGGCTCTGAGCGGGGCTGGGCCGGGTGTGCTGCTGGTGGTCGAGGCGGATGCTGTGATGGAGGAGATTGCCGCGCGGATTCGCCAGGCTGCCGGGGACCCGGCGCTGGAGGTCGTTGAGACCAGCATCGGCGCGGGCGCGACCGTGCAGTTGCTCTAAGTGGAGGATGACAACTTCTCAATGCCTCTGCGCGATTTGAACCTTGCACAGCGCTCGCGCATCTATTATGAAGACAGACCGGGCCGCGCAGTAGATCGGACCGCGCATTTATGATGAAGATGGATTGAATCTCAAGTTTGAGGAAAGACGCCACCTCGCCTCATGGGCGGAGTAGCGGGAGGAGTAGCAGATGGCAGGACAGTTTGTGACGGCGGTAAGCGACGCGGAGTTCGAGAAGGAAGTGCTGCAATCGGAGCAGCCCGTACTGGTGGACTTCTGGGCCACATGGTGCGGGCCGTGTCGTGCGCTGGCGCCGGTGGTCGATGAGATTGCATCGTTCTATAACGGCAAGTTGAAGGTGATGAAGATGGATGTGGACGCCAACACGGCCACGCCCATGCGCTACGGGATTCGCGGCATTCCGTCGCTGCTGCTCTTCAAGGGCGGCAAGGTCGCCGAGCAGATCGTGGGATTTGTCCCCAAGGACACGATCGACAAGTCGATTGTGAAGCTGCTGGCGTAAGGTTTTTGCGTTGAGTGTTTTGAAGGAAATGCCCGGCGGCCTTCGTGCCTCCGGGCATTTTCTTTGCCCGCGCGGCGATGATTCTGGCGCGAAATGCTAGACTCAGGCACGGAATGATGGAATGGATCTTCTTTCGCGCGGTGCTGGTGGCCTTCTTCATTCTGGCCAACAGCTTCTTCGTGGCCGCGGAGTTCGCGCTGATCAGCGTGCGCGAGACGCGCATGGAACAGTTGCTCGCGCTGGGCCGGCCGGGCGCGCGCACCGCGCTGCACCTGAAGCGCAACCTCGACGACTTCCTGCCCGCGGTGCAGTTCGGCGTCACGCTGGCTTCGCTGGCGCTGGGCTGGATCGGCGAGCCTGCTGTGGCGGCGATGCTGCTGGACGCGGCCCGGCACTGGCTGGCGGTGATGCCGCCGCACTCGCTGATCTACGCGCATACGATTGCCATTGCAATTGCGTTCGCGGCGATCACTTACTTTGAGGTGCTGCTGGGCGAGCTGGTGCCCAAGTCGCTGGCCCTGCAACGCGCCGAGCGGATCGCGCTGGCGGTCTCCGGGCCGATGGACGTCTTCATCCGCATGACGCGGCCGGCGGTGCGTCTGATGAACCGCTCGGCGACGCTGGTGCTGCGCCTGTTCCGCGCGCCGCTGCACGGCGAAGGGCAGGTGCATTCGCCGGAGGAGTTGAAGATGATCGCCACTGCCACGCGCCGCATGGGCCTGCTTCCCGCATTTCAGGAGCAGATCATCCATCGCGCCATCGAGCTGAACCATGTCACGGTGCGCGAGATCATGACTCCGCGGGGCAAGATATTTTCCCTGCCTGCCGACACGCCCATCGAACGGGCCAGCGCGCGCATCGTGGAGGAGCAGCACTCGAGGGTCCCGGTCTACGAGGGGACAAGCGACGCGGCGGCTGGGTTGATGGCGGACCCCGACCGCATCATCGGCGTGGTCTATTCCAAGGACATCTCGCGGCTGATGCACCTTCGCGCCGTGGCGCTGGGGCTGGGCGGCGCGGTGGACGCCGGACAGACGCTGCGCCATGTGATGCGCGACGTCTTTGTGGTGCCCGAGACCAAGCCGGCGGTGGAGCTGTTGCAGGAGTTCCAGGACCGGCGGCGCCAGATCGCCGTGGTGGTCGATGAGTTCGGATCGACCGTGGGGATTGTTACGGCGGAGGACGTTCTGGAGCAGGTTGTCGGCGAGCTGGAAGACGAGTTCGACATCGCCTCTCGCACGGCGGACTTCAACGCGGCGGGCGTCATGTCGCTGGACGGCAGCACTACGCTGCGCGACCTGGGCACGCAACTGCACTGGACGTTCCCCCGCGAGGCCGGAGTGGAGACTCTGGCGGGATTTCTGCTAACCCAGCTTGGCCACCTGCCGGACGCAGGCGAGAGCGTGGAGTATAAAGGACGCCGCTTGGTCGTTGCCGAGATGGCCGGGCGGCGCATCGCGCGCGTGCGCGTGGAGACGATCGCGCCTGAACCATTAACTTCAACCAACAACCAGCAACCAGCAACCAACAACCGCTCTTGACCGCTCTTGCCAAACCCGTTCGCCGCGTTCTGATCACGCTGCCTGTTCTGTGGGTGGTGGTTTCGGTGGTCTTTCTGCTGATCCATCTGGTTCCCGGCGATCCCATCGTGCAGATGCTGGGCGAGGGCGCGACGGCGTCGAATGTCTCGGTGCTGCGCCATGCGTATGGACTGGATGCGCCGCTGGGCACACAGTATTTGCGCTACTGGCGCGGCATGCTGCACGCCAACCTGGGCGAGTCGCTGCGTCTGCACGATTCGGTGACGCACCTCGTCCTCCAGCGCTATCCGTACACACTGGCGCTGACGCTGGCCGCGCTATTGATAGGCATCGCCGTCTCCGTCCCGGCGGGTGTCTTCTCCGCGCTGCACCGCGGACGCTGGCCGGACCGCGTGCTGGGCGTGGTGAGCCTGGGTGGGCTGTCGTTCCCGAACTTCGCGCTGGGGCCGATCCTGATTCTCATCTTTTCGATCCAGCTTGGCTGGCTGCCAGTCTCGGGCGCGGGGACGGGGCGAATCTTCGGCGCGCGCTTCTGGCTCTATCTCATCCTTCCCGCGATCACGCTGGGCAGCGGCCTGGCCGGAGTGCTGACCCGCATGGTGCGCACGGCAATGCTGGAAGAGTTGGGGCAGGACTACATCCGCACGGCGCGCGCCAAGGGCCTCAGCGAGCGCACGGTGGTATACAGGCACGCGCTGGGCAATGCGCTGATTCCGGTGCTGACGGTGGTGGGATTGCAGTTTGGCAGCCTGCTGGCCGGGGCCATCGTTACCGAGACGGTCTTCAGTTGGCCGGGGATCGGGCGGCTGACGCTTTCGGCCATCTCCAACCGCGACTATGCTCTGGTGCAGGGATGCATTCTGGCCGTTGGGCTGACGTACGTCGCCGTCAACCTGCTGACCGACGTGGCGTACACCTTCGCCAACCCGCGCATGAGAGGATGAGATTCATTTATAGAAGTTGATCAATTCAGGACCGGGAGGTTGATTCATGAAGCATTGGCGGCTTGCCTTGTCGTTCGCGATCTTCTTCCCCTGCGCTACGCTCTCGGCGCAGAGTGCGTCCTCGACGGCGAAGGCCCCCATCGCCGCGCCTGCTCCCATCGCTTCCGCCGCGACTGCTGAGATTGCGCAGCGCAGGTTTCACGATCCGGTTTATAAAATCTCGTTCGACTATCCGGCGAACTGGAACTTCACAAAACGCGACCACGAGATCAGCACCTTTCGCCTGGACGCGCGGACGGCGGTGCGGACGACGCTGATGCGCGCGGTGGTCAGCATGCCGGAGAACCCGTTTCCGGATTCGACCTTCAGCGGCGCGTACCTCTACTTCAGCGTGACGCCGCACCGCAACGATGCGGTGTGCGCCAGGCAGGCAGCTCCCGCGGTCGAGGGAAGACGCGGCGCGGTGAGCGAGATCGCGGGGATCAGCTTCGCGCACGGCCACGATGAGCAGCGGGCGATCTGCATCGTGCAGCGCGACGAGGTCTACACCACGCTGCGGCACGGCGCGTGCTACCGCTTCGACCTGGCGATCAACAACTTCTGCGGTGGCGCGGTCTCGGGCGTCCGGGACATCACGCCGAAGGAACTCGACGCGGTGCGCAGCCGCCTCGAAGCCATCCTCGCCACCGTCCGCTTCGACGCGAAGTAGGTGGCCTGGCGTGTGGCTGGTGGGTGCGATTTGTGTTTAGGCTGTGAGCTGTGAACCATGAGCTATGAGTGGAGAACCCACATCTCAGATTCGAGATGTGGGGCACACGCGATATGATGCGAGCAGGATTTTGCCAAACGGCGTTTTGCAAGAGGAAGGTTTTTTATGCCACGGATTTCCAGGTTGAAGCGCGCTGAGGTTGGTCCCGCGTCGGTGGCCATCTACGACCGCACGCTGCGCGACCGAGGCAATGTGCCCAATATGTTCCGCACCATGGCGCACCGGCCGGAGATCTTCGAGACCATCATCGCGCACATGGACGCGGTGCTGAACACCGGAACGCTGACCAAGGCGCTGAAGGAGCTGGTGATTGTGCGCACGTCGCAGGTGAACCGCACGCCGTACTGCCTGGCTTCGCACTCGGCGATCTGCAAGCGGCTGGGATGGACCGACGCGCAGTTGCAGGCGCTCTATGACGCGGAGGAGAGCGGCGAGTTCAGCGAGCGGGAGCGGGTGGCGATCCACCTGGCCGAGGCGATGACGCGCGACCCGCACAACTTCAGCGATGCGCAGTTTGCGCGGTTGCGCAGTTTCTACTCCGAGGGCGAAGTGGTGGAGCTGATGGCGGCCATCGGCCTGTTCAATTACTTCAACCGCTTCAACGACCTGTTGCAGATGGAGCCGACCCAGCCCGCGCCGGCGGAAGAACTGGCCGAGGCGGGCGTGGTCCCGGTGGCCGGACAGGGCCCTGCCGTTCAGGGATAGAGCAGGACGGCGATGTTGTACGAGGTAAAGGGCTCACTCGAGCTGCCGGCGCAGGCTCCGACGGCGGCCTGGTGGTAGCGGCCCGAGGCGACGCGGGTTTTGAGCTCGCTGGGCAGTTGGTCGAGGCTGCCGGAGGAGAAGCGCATGGTGTACGTGGGCTTGCGCGCGCCCGCGAAGCCTGTGGTCATGGCGCAGGTATGGCGCGCGGCGGAGATGTCGTCCGGAGTGCTTGCCAGTGCGATCTTTCCCATGTGCGCGATGAGGGCACGGATGGCGAACTCCTGATCTTCGAGGCTGGCGGAGGGGACAGTCCGGGCGAAGTCCTCGACCGCGTAGAGCTCGCCGTTGCGGGCGATGACGCGGATGCCTACGGCGTCGACCGCGGGGTCGAGCAGGTTGGCGCGGTGACCTTCGGAGTGCATCCACATGTCGTGAATCTGCACGGCGCTGGGTGCCTCGGCGACGTTCTCGCTGATGCGGTTGAAGGCCACGCCCATGCTGGCGCCGCGACTGGCGAGCGCAGCTTCGCCGGGAAACTGGTGGGAGATGGATTGATGCCTGGCCATCGCCTGCGCGTGCTGGTCGGCGGCGCGGGCAAGGTTGGAATCGCGGTGCAGCAGAGGCAGGTTGCGCGCGGCACGCTCCTGGTTGGCGGCGGAGAGCAGATACTGTTCGGCGACGGTGGTGGTATCCGCGGATTTGGCGGGATGCTTCGCGACTGCACAAGGAATCAGGCAGATGGCGGTTGCCAGAGCCAGCAGAAGATGCGTCGATGGGCGGAGCTGCTTCATGCGCGGATACACCTCATACTTAGATGCAACCCGAAGCGCTGCGAAACGATGCGTTGGTGGCGGCGCGCTCAGGCGTCGCGCAAGGCGGGCAGGCGGTCGCGGTAGCGCCACATCAGTGCAATCAGCTTGCGAGCGCCCCAGTAACGGGGGATGTAGCACTTTGGATTGGAGAAGCAGCGGAAGAGCCAGCAGAGGTAGAGCCTGTCCACCCAGACCGGAATAATCACCTGGTCGCCGCTGAGGAAGGCGATGGCGGCGCCGATGCAGTGGATGGCGGGCAGATAGGGGAGGCGCTGCTTGAGGTACAGGCCGAGACGCTCCTGCGTCCCGCCTCCGATGGTGACGATCACATGCCGCGGGCGCAGACGGTCCAGCAGCGCGAGCAAATCGTCGTCGGCGATCTCCGCGCCGTACATGGGGGCCACGTACACATAGCGCGGGTCGACCGAGATCCCGTTCTCCGCAAGCCATTTGAGGTTGGTCGCCGCGCTCTTCGGGTTGGCCATGATCCAGAGCGTGTTGCCATCCTCGCGCACATCGGGCTGCAACAGCAGTTCGCGCAGGTAGGTGAGGCCGGAGAGCCGGTGGAGCGAGTCGCGCTCGATGAGGTTCCAGACCATCACCATCAGCGCGCTGTCGGTGATTGCGATGTCCGCGCCGAGCAGCGCATCGCGATAGCCGGCATCGCGGTCCATGTTCTTGAGCGCGGGAGCGGCGGGCGAAACCAGCAGACCTCCGCCACGCATGGCCGCAATGGCATCGGATGCCGGCCCGTCGAAGAAGGAGACGCCGAGGATCGTTCGACCGATGTGGCCGGTGCCTGTCTCAGAGTGCCCCATGCGCGACTGGCTCCTCGCTTCTGGAGAGCGCAGGGCTATCTTGCACCGCTGGCAAGCATCTCGCTCTCGATCCAGTTGTAGGTCTTCTCCATGCCAACCCGCAATCGAATGGACGGCTCCCAGCCGAGTTTTTCGAGGATCAGCGTGTTGTCACTGTTGCGCCCATTGACTCCCTTGGGCGCGTTCAGATCGTAACTGCGCTTGAGTTTGATTCCGCCGATCTCTTCGACGATGTCCACCAGTTGATTGATGGTGACCAGTTCGCTCGATCCGAGGTTGAGCGGCTCGTGGATGTCGCTCTCAAAGATCATACGCACGCCCTTCACGCAGTCGTCGATATACATGAAGCTGCGCGTCTGGCTGCCGTCGCCCCATATCTCGATCTCATGTTTACCGCTCAGCTTCGCCTCGATCACCTTGCGACACATTGCCGCCGGGGCCTTCTCGCGGCCTCCGTCCCATGTGCCGAAGGGGCCGTAGACGTTGTGGAAGCGCGCGACGCGGCATTGCAGGCCGAAGTCCTCCTCGAAGTGGCGGCACATGCGTTCGCTGAAGAGCTTCTCCCAGCCATAGCCGTCCTCCGGCATCGCCGGGTAGGCGTCCTCTTCCTTCAGCGCGGGCGAGTCGGGGCGGTTCTGCTTGTCGCCGTTGTAGACGCAGGCCGAAGAGGAGTAGAAGAAGCGCTCGACGCTCTTGTCGCGCGCGGCCATCAGCATGTGCGTGTTGATGAGAACGCTCAACATGCACAGCGCCTTGTGGTTCTCGATAAATCCGATGCCGCCCATGTCGGCGGCCAGTTGATAAATGCTGGTCGCGCCCGTGGCCGCGGTCAGGCAGTTGTCCTTCTGTTTCAGATCGAGCGCAAGGTTCTCCACTCCATCGGTCACCTGATACCACTCATTGAGCGGCTTGATGTCCACCGCGCGGATGACATCGACTCCCTGCGCGATCAGGCTCTTGACCAGGTGTCCGCCGATAAATCCGCCCGCGCCGCAAACGACCGCCCGTTCCCTTTTCTCACTCATCTCCACTCCTGTGTGGTCCATCGCATCTGTTACGATGCATCGGCGGGCAGCCTGGAAACAAAACCCGCCATCCGCCTCTGGAACATTGTGTAATGATTGTAAAGCAGATGACCAGCGCTGCACCAATCCGGCAACGATCGCGCCTGAGGCGCAGCATTCAGGAGCAACCGCTGGCGGCAGTGGGCATCCTGCTGCTGGCCTGCTTTGTGGCGTGCGCGGTCTTTGCGCCGTGGCTGGCGCCGCGGGACCCTGCGCAGCTCGACCTGGGCGGCCGCCTGTTGGCTCCGGGACACGGCCACTGGTTTGGCACTGACGAGCTAGGCCGCGACATCCTGTCGCGAACGGTTTTCGGCGCGCGAATCTCGCTGGAGGTCGCCGTGTCGGTGGTCTCGCTCTCGCTCTCAATCGGGCTCGTCGCGGGCGCGCTGGCCGGCTTCTACGGTGGATGGACCGACACCGTGATCAATGTCTATGTGACCAACGCGTTCATGGCGCTGCCCGGCATTCTGCTTGCCATCGCGTTCGTTGCGTTCCTCGGGCCGGGGTTGTTCAACCTGGTTCTGGCGCTTTCCATCTCCGGCTGGGTGGGCTACGCGCGACTGGTGCGGGCGCAGGTGATGGCAGTGAAAGAGCGCGAGTTTGTGGAGGCGGCGCGTGCGCTGGGGGCCTCCGACCTGCGCGTGCTCGTCCGCCACATTCTGCCCAACATCGTGCAGCCGCTGATTGTGCAGGCGGCCATCGGGATGGCAGGCGCGGTGCTGGCCGAGGCCACGCTGAGCTTTCTCGGACTGGGCGTTCCACCGCCCACCGCAAGCTGGGGAGTGATGCTCAACGACGCGCGCTCGCACCTCTTCGATTCGCCGCACCTGGTCCTGTTTCCAGCCGTCGCGGTGATGCTGGCGGTGCTCTCGTTCAACTTCATCGGCGACGCGCTTGGCGACTTCCTCGACCCGCGCACGCGGCTCACGGCGGCCCAATGACGGAGCGCGCGAAGAAGGAGCTGACCATCGGAGTCATCTCCGACACCCACGGCCTGCTGCGGCCTGAGGCAATCCAGGCGCTGATCGGCGTGGACCACATCCTGCACGCGGGAGACGTGGGCGACCCGCTCATCCTGGACAAGCTGCGCTGGATCGCTCCGCTGACGGCGGTGCGCGGCAATGTGGACGTCACGGGCGTCTGTCGGCGTCTGCCTGCCAGCGTTGTGGTGGAGCTGGGCGGACGCTACTTCTACCTGGTGCATTCGGTCGACGACCTCGACCTGAACCCGGTGGCCGCCGGCATTGCGGTGGTGGTCAGCGGCCACACCCACCGAGCGCAGAAGCACGTACGCGACGGCGTGCTCTACCTGAATCCGGGCAGCGCAGGGCCGCGGCGGTTCGATCTTCCCGTGACCCTGGCCAAGGTGAGCGTGGCGGATGGAGTGGTGCGCGCGCGCATCGTCAAGCTAGCCGGCGGCGAGCCAGCGTAGGGGACCGTGAGGCTGCGAAAAAGCCTGTTGGTGCGCGGGAAGATTCCCTCAGGGGCTAAAGCCCTCATGCAGACCGGCCATCTACGGCGGGACTGAAGTCCCGCCCCTTCAAAACGATGCAAACCGATCCACTACGCTTCGATCTGAATCTTTGACCCTGGCAGTTGGGTTTGTTATAACTAAGAGGATGCGCGGCGAAGCGGCAGGACGCGGCGCAAACTGTTCCTGAGTAGCTCAATGGCAGAGCATTCGGCTGTTAACCGAAGGGTTGTAGGTTCGAGTCCTACCTCAGGAGCCATTACTTTCAATCAGTTAGAGCGACCACTTTCGGGAGCCTGTTCCGATACCGGGGAAAATACCAAGGACTCCCCTTCAAAATTGGTGCTGCTGATACTTTCCATCGCTCCCCGCAGTTCATTCAAAGTGAAGTGTCCGTAACGCGCCGCCATGCGTACCATCGTCGCCGTGCTCCATCCGACGATCTTCGCAACCTTGGCAATGGGAACACCCGCATTCAGCATCCGCGATACAGCCGTGTGCCGGAGATCGTGGAAGCGGCAGGGCAGGGGCGCAATCTTCGCCTTGGAGTCTGGCTCCCCTTTGAGTATCCGCGCCGCTCTCAGCTTCGCTGCTTCCCACGCTTCCTTGATGCTCCCGATGGGCTTCGTTGGGTCTGAGTCGTACGCCTTGGCGGAGAACACGTCACCAGCGGCCCCATAACGCTCCGTAGGGAAGACGTAGTGCTCAGGCTCCCGCGCAGGGAAGTGAGTCGCCCAGAAGCCCAGTGCGGCCATTGCGCGCTGGTTTAGGGGAATGATGCGGCCCGTACCGGAAGCCGTCTTGTCCTTGCCCCAACGCAAGCAGCGATTCTCGAAATCCACGCTCCCCCATTGCAGCGTCCGAATCACCCCGAACCTTGCGCCCGTCTCGATTGCCAACGTCACGAACGGAACGAGGGAGCGAGAGCGCGACTTGCCGCAAGCCTGTAGCAGGGACGCTTCCTCTTCCGGGGTAATTGCCCGTCCCACGTCTTCCCGTGTTGGGAGCATCTTCACATCGGGTTGCAGCCGCGCCCACTGGCCGGAGCGTTTCAGGATGGCCCGGAGCGTCCCTATCTCCAGGTTGACCGTCTTCGGAGATGCTCCGCTCTCAACGCGCTTCGTCTGATATTTTGCCACGTCACGCGGCTCTATGTCGCATACCAGCTTCCGGCCAAACTCAGGGAGCAGGTGCGCGAGATTCGCCTTTTCGATCATCACCGATCTTGGCGCGAGAGTGACTTTCTTCAAGTCCAGCCATGCCTCCGACGCAACGGAGAGAAGTCCGGGCTGCTGTGGCTTTCTGATGCCCGCCGAACCGTCCTTTAGCCCATTCTTCCGCTTGACCTCCACTTCCTTAGCTCGCGTCTTGGAAGTCATCCCTGTGCTCTCCCGGATGCGCTGCGCGTGAAAGACGAAATCCATCGTCCAAACCTTGCTGCCCTTGTAGCGAAAGACTGCCATAGCTATTTCCTCCCCTTGCGTTTCTTAGCCTTCGTTGTGGCCTTCGATTCCATCTCAGTTTGTAGTTTGCGTTTGCCCCTCATGCGCTTCATTGCCGCCGCAACTTGGCATTTGTGGGAGCAATAGCGTTGCTTTGCTCGGCTGCGGGGATAGTCCTTCCCACACTTTGGGTTCTGGCAGATTGCCCATCCCCCGGCAGTGCCGCTGCTCCACATCGCTAGTGCGTACAAGGCCGTCACAATGTCCGGGCAGTAGAGGCCCGGAACAAATTTCTTTCCTATATCGGACCACCAGACGACAAAGCGCGTTTTGCTCAATCCCGTAGTAAACGCTCCAGAAAGGGCGAGGACTGCTGTCTTTACTTCTGCACTAATCCCGCCTTTCCATTTCACGGACTTTCCGCCGCGTCCTGAATTCAAGGTTACGGGCGGCGCGGCGTGGCGAGCTGATGTCCCTGTTCTTTGGGAAGTGGATAAGGGCTGCAACGATTCGATCTCGAATGAGATACTGGCCCGCACATCGCCGGATGCCGATCTCAATGTCCGTTTATTAGTGTCGGATTTGTCTTCTTCGATAAACCAACCTTCAGGACTCAATCGGTCGAGAAGAGCAGGCAACGGAGCCAATTTCCCCGTGTTCAAAGTGACAACTGGCGACCAGTCACCCGAATTCAGCCGATCTATCAGAGTGAGCATCTCTCGAAGACGGCTCCACTCCGCCGCGTCTATCGCCCCGTGCTCAATTTCAATTTCCCTGCGCCGTCGCGGGCTTCGCAGGCCGTCCACGAATGAGGGCAGCAAGCGCCGAACGCTGGTCGTTGGCTTCCCGCCCCAAGCTATCGAAGGCACGAACCCCTCCGCCTTCCCGGGGCTGCATTCAATCAGCACTGGGATTTGTCGCTCTGGCATCGACAGATTTGTTATGGCTTCGTTATTGTTATTGCTTCTCATCACTTGCCATCACTCCTACTTCCTTATAGCGTAGAAAGCAGTAGGAAGCAAGCAGAAAACTAACAAAGCACTTAGGAGAAAAAATGGCAGGTTCAAACACAGCAAGGCTCAGAAGTCTACCGGAGGCGGCAGAACGCCTTGGATTGTCAGTCAAGTGCCTGCGCGGTTGGGTATGGCGGCGCAGCATCTCCTACGTCAAAGTTGGCCGCGCCGTCAGAATCTCGGACGAAACCATTCAAAAGATCATCGACCGTGGAACGATGCCAGCCCTTGAGGACCGCGCCTAATGGCGCGCCGGGGTCGAGCAGTTGCAAGCGCGGAGCGGCCCGCACTTCATCTGGTGGCGGAGAATGAACCCGCCGTCAAGTGGGCCGACTATCCGCGCATCACACCAGGAGTTTATGAGGCTTATTGCAGGCGGGCGCATTGGTACTGGGAACCTGCTTATCGGCGATGGACCTGCATTCTTCTCTTCAACGTATTCACCGAGGGTCTGCAAAGCTCGTCAACAGAGATTCCGATGTGGATCAATGGCGGCGGCGGAATCACGCCAAAGGCCAGTCGGCACACGCTCTACTTGCCCGTGTGGGTAAAAGCGAACGGCGGCCCACCGGGGCGGAGGGATCGCCTCTCGCCGCGAGTATTTGAAAAACGCATGGCAAGAGTCCGGGTTGGTGACACTCTCAGAGGGGCGATACCGTATTCGGTCGTGCGTCAGATTCTTGACTGGTCTACGGGTACACCAGTCAATCAGTCACACAGTCAAGGAAGGCCCAAATGAAACCAACTGGAATAAGTAGCTTGGAGAAATTCGTTGTCAATAAAAGTGGAGTTGCCGACGCGAGCCGAACTTGTGAGATTCGGCCCTAGCCGGGGTCGAGGTGCAGCACACACCCAATCGCACACCAAGGGCGGACGGCGCTCGAAACGCCGTCCGCAAAGGCCCTAAACGAAGACGCAGAGATAGTTTAGCACTTGGACGTTGAACGCAGTGGTAACATCGGGCAGCAAAAAACCCCGCTGGCAGGCGGGGTCGGTTGATGCTAGCAAAAGCACTGACTAGCATCGGGACTTTTGGAAAACTTTGAATCTCTCTGGAGCGGATATTACCGCATAAGAGGGAAGTTGTGCAATGTTCCATTATCGGCCCGTCTGACACTACGATCATCAAATCCTTCTCCGCCCAGAGGCGCAGTATCCTCAATTCAGAGGGTATTCCAATGACCATGCAAATCGGGATGGTTGGCAGTGACGGGATCGTCCTAGCCAGCGATACACGGTGGACTAAAGAGCCAGCTAAACCCAAATCAGAAGACATTACTGGCCGAGCCGTTCGGTATGGGACGAATGGAACAAAAATCAAAGTTACAGAAGGCAAAGAAATAGCCGTCTCATACGCCGCTGATAAACAATCGTCTGGATTCGTGGCAGAGGAAATAATTGCAAAGCTGACGGTTGAAAATGCGCCAGACCCAATCATTGCGGTACAGGAAATCTTTAATGCGAACGCTTCGCGGCGCTGGCACCATGTTCAAGGGTTTATTGTTCTGACGCATCCAGCGGTGCAATTATTCCGATTTGAAATTGCGCGAAATAATAGGAAGTGGTCTGCGATTTGTGAGCCAGTGACGTTTGGATATGACGTTGCGGGGGATGTGACCAATGCGGCGATATATTGGGCTGAACGCTACCCGGAAATTCTTACGGTAGAGCAATTGATTCCGCTTGCCGCCCATTTGATTGTTTCGTCACATCACCTCAACACTGCCGGTATCGGCGGCCTAGAGATTGTTCGGTGCGATGCATCCGGCATTCGTCAACTTTCACTTGAGTCAACCCGTGAATTAGTGCAAAAAGCAAATGAATGGGATGGAACCATCCGCGATCTCTTTCTAAAGTATCAACAGCAGTACACCTATGACTCCGCAATGACGCAATAGAAAGTCACGCAGGCGAAGGGTAGGCTGAACCGTTTTGGTCAAATGGGAAGCAGCATCATCCCGCCGCTGTGCAGAGTTTCGCACCTAAAGGTGAATGCGCTTGTCTCATTCCTGCTTGCGCCTCGAACCCCGCTTCTCGTCGCTACGCTCCGAGGGACAATTTCACTTCGGAGTTGAAGCTCTTAGTTAGAGAATGCTTGAGCCGAGGGAGCAGTGTTCGCAGAGCACGGCCTATATAGCCGTGCAAAGAATGCCGTCGCTTCAGTCGCTTCAGCCCCTTCGGATGGCTCAGTAGCTCCCGCTTACCACTCGATTCCTGCAAGGACTGTACAAGCTCAGAATGCAAGGGCGAGTGACGGCCCGGTATCGTCGCTACATCGGTTCTGCCGCGTCCATTGCCGTTTCAGCCTCAGAGTGACCACAAAATATGCTCACCCTTGGTCTCGGTCGGCGTATCACTCACTTCGGCTACATCCTTGAAGCTGTGTGCTCGGCGGACGCTGCCATGTACCCATGGCAATCAACCTTGGTCAACGTCGCTCCGTCGCCGGAGCGAATGGTTCTCGCAGCGAAGGTTGAGGCCTTACGCTGCTAGGTTGATAATGACGCACTACTCCGCCCGTGTCAGCAGGACAAAAATGGATGAGAGATTATGTCCGGGACGGAATCAGTTTTTCAATTTGTCCGAGTTTGGAAGCGTTTAATCAATTTTCTGACTGCTTCAGATGTAATGGGCTTCTTACGCTTCTTGTTCAGTTCTGCGGCAACTTGAGGTAAGGTCATGCCTGCTTGGTGCAACGCGGCTGCTTTCCGTGCAAGTGCGTCTTTTCGGGGCGCTCCTGCGATCCCTTTTGGCACCTTTAGCAATTGCTCTTCCGTCTTGTGCGTCTTGCGCAGGTTGTTCTGAACCCTTTTGCAATACTTGTTCCACTTGGCAGAAAGCTGGCGGAGGATTCGTTCAAATTCGGGTCTTAGTTCAATCACCCTGTCTTGATTGTTTATCCACTCCAGGTTCTCATCATCCGATGAAAACAAATAATCCCTTTCCCCAAGTGCTGCTCGCAACCATGGAGGCAGCGGGGCGAGGAATTCCTTAAGTTCCTTCTCTGGATTCTTGGACATTTGCCACCTCCCGAGCGGCATCCCGGCAGTGAAGAAATCGGCGGGGCAAGCCGGGAAAGCCTACCCATTCGGGAGCGACCCTAGCCGAATCAAGAAAATGATAACCTATCCGGCGCGACGGCGCGGCAAAGTCCAATTTCCGGTAGTGAGCTACTTTGAATCTTCGCTGGGGTCAGCTTCAACTCTGGCGTCAATTGTTTTGAGGTGACGGCGAGGGACAGCTCAGTCAGGAAGCGCGAGCCATCGGGCGATCTCTGCGCATTGGGGATCTGTGAGTCCCATCCGACCATCGCAGAGAATCAGTTCCGCGCAGTTCTCCGGGAACTCCCAATCGGTATCATCCAAAGCCCGCCAGTCGAGAAGTCGATAGCGGACCGCGTATTCACAGATTTCATTCCATCGCTGGTACGGTCCCTCGAAGGGAGGCCCAGTTGCCCCGATGATCCGTTCGGCTAGCGGCGCAGGGAGCATGTGGCGAATCTGAGATAACGAGAGATTAAACCTCCAACTGGAGGAGATGACTACCTGCACGTCATAACCCTCCAGGCATTGGACAAGTAGCGGTGCCAGGTTCAGTTGAAAATCCGGCGGCGCGAAACTAGGGTGCAACACACCATCGAAATCGAGAAAAAGTGTACTGCGCCCCCGCATCATCTGCTGCGACGAGGGAGCCGATTTCCCATAGTTTAGCCAGCCGGAAGACATAATTTATTCGGCCCCTGTCTGGCGGCAAATAAATTCTTCGGATTTGCGGGTGCAGCGCCAATATGCAATTCTGTGTTCGGGCTGGTTTAGGCGACCGTAGAATTTTATGGTCATCGTATGTTTTGGCCCATCGTCGCAATTAAACGACTCGGCAACATACCCCGGCTCTCTGTGTAACAGGAACGCCGATGCTGGATCGAGGGGTTCCGAGTAGCAGTCTTTCATTTCCCCAACAAGCCAATTCGATTGAGCGGAAATCGACGTTTCGACCGTATGCGGGATGTAATGGAAGTCGCCCCAGCCCCCCATTAAAAGTAGCAAGAGAATAGCTCCGATCCCCACGGAGGCAGACGCGGCAGGACTCTTGACGTTCTGCTCAGTCCAGCCCAACAGTAAGGCTAGGGCAAAGAGGACGAGGAACCCGATGATAAATTGGAAGGTGCTCACTTTGTATCCTTCCCGGCTCCAACCTTCCAGCCGAGTTCGTATCCCACTTGTTCCTTTGGCCTGTAAGCAATCTATAAAGCCAGGACAAGATCGAAATCAACGCAATAATGCTGATTGTATTTTGAAACAACATCAGTTATTCGTCCCTGTCTGGCGGCAAATGAATTCATCGGATTCGCGGGTACAGCGTCAACTAGCGTATTTGTGTTCTGGCCGTGCTGGGTGTAGAAGGCGGAGTGTTGCCCCTGCCGCCGCTACTGGCTCCCCCATGCTCCGCTATTTCTTTGTCTTATTGGATTTTTCGATGAACTCTTTCAGGTCCTTGGCGCACGTCTCGGCGGTTTTTGTTACTTGATCCGTCGTGCCGCCCTTGTCTGCGGAAGAGGCAAAAACGATCTGTGAAGAATGCACGTCAATCACGGAAATGCTTACGCTTGTTGAGCCTAAAGCCGCACGTTTAGCTGCTCGACTGGCTGCTGCCTGTTGTCCGCTTGCCCATCCTTGGTTCCATGCCTGATTGTCATTGTCTCCCTCGTTGACCGTCGCGGTTGCACTGTTATTAACCACTACCTGCGGGGTACTCGGCACATTCTGGGAGACAGTGCTCCGAACGATGTAATTGGCCTTGTCCTTGTCGGTCACGATAGCTAAAGGGACATGTCTTTTGACGAACGCGGCGGCTAGATAGGTTTCATATCCCCCCATCGGTTCGATGTAGACGGTGGACCCGCTCTTAATTTGCGGAGCTTGTGCAAAGCAAACAGCAGAGCAAGCCAATAGCAGAAAAGCTGAAAAGCGATTCACTGTGATTCTCCTTTTGCCTGAGGTTCTGCAAAACATGAAAGGTGGGCACTCAATCACTCCCACGGGTCATCTGACGACTTATAGCCTTTGAGCAAACCCGCCTTCAGGATCACAGCTGCACCGACCTGATAACTCGGGTCTTTCTGATCGAGCTTTGATCCGAAGTCACTGGTGTCCGGTTTAATTGATGCGGTTATCTTGTAAGCTATTCATCTCCAGATAATTGCGGCGATTTTAGGGTGTCCACGATTTGAATTGCGTGTTGCTTGTTTGCGATGCTTTCGGGATTCAACAACCGGGAGTGCCGCATGAACGTGGGCAAGACGCTGTTTGCGCAGGTGATGGAGTTTGTACCGTGGAAGACCCTTGCACGCATCATCGAACGGCACAAGGGCGATGCGGGAGTGCGCACGCTCGGTTGTGCGGATCTGTTTCGTATCATGGCCTTCTCTCAGCTCACCTGGCGCGAGTCGTTGCGCGACATCGAGGTTTGTCTGGAAGCCAATCAGGGCAAGCTGTTTCACATGGGCATTGCCGCGCCGCCCGCCCGCTCCACGCTGGCCGATGCGCTGAACCTGCGCGACTGGCGCATCTACCACGCGCTGGCTGTGCGGCTGATCTCCCACGCAAGGGTACTCTACGCACAAGATCCTTCCGTGCTGGGGCTCGACGCAAGCGTTTATGCTTTGGACTCCACCACGATCGACTTATGCCTGAGTTTGTTCGACTGGGCACCGTTTCGATCCACCAAGGCGGCTATCAAGTTACATACTCTGCTGGACCTGCGTGGCGCGATTCCAGCGTTCATTCACATCAGCGACGGCAAGCTGCACGATGTCAACGTTCTGGACATTCTTCTTGTGGAGGCGGGCAGTTTTTACATCATGGACCGGGGCTATCTGGACTTCGCACGCTTGTACGCGATGCATCAGGCCGGAGCCTTCTTCATCACCCGCGCCAAGCAAGGCATGGATGCGCGGCGCGTGTATTCGCACCCTGTTGACCGAGCCAGCGGAATCATCTGCGATCAGCGCGTCATGCTCAACGGCTTTTACTCGGCTGAGAACTACCCGGATCATCTGCGCCGCATTCGCTTCAACGATCCAGAGACCGGCAAAGCGCTGGTGTTTCTGACCAACAACACCACACTGCCCGCCCTGACCATCGCCGCACTCTACAAAAGCCGCTGGCAGATCGAGTTATTCTTCAAATGGATCAAGCAGCACCTGCGCATCAAGCGATTCCTCGCCACCAGCGAGAACGCCGTGAAGAGCCAGATTTGGTGCGC
>PKWU01000082.1 GCA_003132145.1 Granulicella sp. | reverse complement strand
CTCACCTACTGCCGCAAGGATGGCAGCCGCTTTCCCGCCATCGTCTCCGTCACCGCACTGCGCGACGCCAACGAAGCCATCATCGGCTACCTGCTGATCGGAACCGACAATACCGCGCGCAAGCAGGCGGAAGAAGCCCTGCTCAAAGCGGGCGCGCTGCAGAGTGCCATCTTCAACAGCGCAAACTTCTCCAGCATCGCCACCGACGCGCATGGCGTCATCCAGATCTTTAACGTCGGTGCCGAACGGATGCTGGGCTACGACGCCGCCGAGGTGATGAACAAGCTCACCCCCGCCGACCTCTCCGACCGCCAGGAACTGATCGACCGCGCCGCCGCACTCAGCCTCGAACTCGCCACTCCGATCCCCTCCGGCTTCGATGCGCTCGTCTTCAAGGCCTCGCGCGGCATCGAGGACATATACGAACTCACCTATATCCGCAAGGATGGCAGCCGCTTTCCCGCCATCGTCAGCGTCACCGCTCTGCGCGACGCCGAAGACGTCATCCTCGGCTACCTGCTCATCGGCACCGACAACACCGCCCGAAAGCAGGCCGAGGAAGCCCTCCTGCGCAGCGAGATGCTGGCCAGCGCCGGACGCCTCGCCGCCAGCATCGCGCACGAGATCAACAACCCGCTGGAAGCCGTCATGAACACCCTCTACCTCGCGCGAACCACCCCAGGCGTCCCAGCCGACGCCCTCGAGTACATGGACATCGCCGACGGCGAGTTGATGCGCATCGCCCACATCACCCGCCAGACCCTCGGCTTCTACCGCGAGTTCTCCGCCGCCACCAGCAATTGCGCCGCCAAGCTCCTCGACTCGGTCGTCAATCTCCTTCAGGCCAAGATCCGCTCCAGCGCCGCGCAGATTGAGCTACAGTGCGACAAATCCCTGCGTGTCATGGCAGTCGCCGGCGAGCTGCGTCAGATCCTCGCCAACAGCCTCGCCAACAGCCTGGACGCCATCGACCCGGGAGGCAGAATCGTCCTGCGGGCCTCCGTCTCCATCGATCCCCTCAACGCCAGCCACCGCGTCCGCATCACCATCGCCGACGCCGGCTGCGGCATGGCGCCCGCAACCATCCGTCGCATCTTCGAGCCCTTCTTCACCACCAAGGGAACGGTCGGAACCGGCCTCGGCCTCTGGGTCTCCAAGCAGCTCGTAGAAAAAAACGTCGGCTCCATCAAGGTCCGCTCCAACCCCCACGGCCCCCACCATGGCACCACCTTCTCCATCCTCCTGCCCCGCCACATCGCCACCCATTAAGCCGTCGACACCTCACAGTCTCAGCTCAACCCGCCGCCGTCTCCGCCTTCAGCTTCTCTGCCGTGGCGTGCGCAATCAGCGCGTCGATGGTCGGCTGCAACTGGCCCTCCATCACCATCGCCAACTGATGGTTCGTCAACCCAATCCTGTGGTCGGTCATGCGATTCTGCGGAAAGTTATATGTCCGGATCTTCTCGCTGCGGTCGCCAGACCCAATCTGCTGCTTCCGGTCCTTCGCCTGGATCTGGTGGATCCGTTCCTTCTCCACCTCGTACAGCCGGGCCCGCAGCACGCGCATCCCCTTCTCGCGGTTCTTGATCTGAGACTTCTCGTCCTGGCAGCTCACCACGGTATTGGTCGGCAAGTGCGTAATCCGCACCGCCGAATAAGTCGTATTCACGCTCTGCCCGCCCGGCCCCGACGAGCAGAACGTATCGATGCGCAGGTCCTTCGCCTCGATCTTGACATCCACCTCCTCCGCCTCCGGCAGCACCGCCACCGTAATCGCCGACGTATGCACCCGCCCCTGCGTCTCGGTCGCCGGTACCCGCTGCACGCGATGCACCCCCGACTCATACTTCAGCTGCGAATAAACGTTGTGCCCTTCAATGATTGCCGTCACGTCCTTCAACCCGTTGCCAATCCCCGACTCGGTCTCGGACAGCACCTCCACCTTCCACCGGTGCTGCTCGGCAAAGCGCATGTACATCCGAAAGACCTCGGCCACAAACAGCGCCGCCTCGTCGCCGCCGGTCCCCGCGCGCAGCTCCAGAATCACGTTCTTCTCGTCGTTCGGGTCCTTGGGCAACAGCATCACCTTCAGATCCTCCTCCACCGGCGCCAACTTCGGCTCCAGCTCGGCGAGTTCCTCCGCCACCATTGCCTTCACATCCGGGTCGGCGTCGGCCAGCATCCCTTTCGCCTCGGCGATCCCGTCCCTGATCTTGCGGTACTCGCGGAACTTCTCCACCACCGGCTCAATGTCGCGATGCGCCTTCGCCACCTTGCGATAGTTCTCCTGGTCGTTCACCAGCGTCGGGTCGGACATCTGCCGGCCAAGCTCTTCGTAGCGTGCTTCCAGTTGTTCCAAACGATCGAACATGGGTCTTCTCCTAACAGCAGACAATAGGGATCAGGGAACAGGGAGTAGCGAACAAATGAGGAGGAGGGAGCGTACTAGCGCAGCTAGAGCTGATCGCGACGCGAGCGCGTCACGAGGGGAGAGTTCACCGAAACTGAGCACACACTCTGCACAATACTTTGATGCTACTCCGCTCGCCCCGGATGCGGAACGCCTTCTTTCGACCGTATCGGGATTGAAGCCAATCATGAGCAGGGCTAAACTCGCCGATAAGATATTTTTACGCCCCGCGCTCATCGCAAGATGAGAAGATGGGATGCGTTCAATTCTCCACAACCCGTGGATCGCAGTCCCAGGGGGCCGGTACCGAGATGAAGCAAGACAAAGCTGTCCTGACGCTGGCGTTGCTGCTGGCACCGTTCTTCCTGTCGAGCATTGCGTCGGCGCAGTCGGCCAATCCCACCGCGGACCAGGACATTCAGCTCACGGCCTTCGGCGCGGCATCGGGAGACTACACCGGCCTCTCCGGCGGCAGGAACCTCAGCGTCACCGCCGGCATCGACCTCGCTCTCGCCCCCTGGCACGGCACGCGCCCCACCCTGGAGCTGCGCGGCACCTACCCCATCGACAAGGGAACCATCGTCGCCCAGAAAGATGTCCTCGGTGGCCTCAGGCTGGACTTCCTCCTGGGCCGTCGCGTTCACCCCTACGGCGACTTCCTCTTCGGCCGCGGCCAGATGGACTATATGTCGCCCGGATACACCTACCCAGTCAATCCCCCCCCAGGGATCCCATCCTTCACCTACCTCGTCTCCACCACCTACGTCTACTCTCCCGGTGCCGGCTTCGACTACGACCTCACCAACCATCTTGCCATCAAGGTCGATGGCCAATACCAGCAATGGGGTTCCGTGCCAACCGCCTCGGGAAAGCTCCATTCCACCGTCGGCACCATCGGCCTCGTCTATCGCTTCGGCAAGTTCGGAATGCCGTAGACCGCATCCGCAACCCACCCGTCGTCATTCTGGCGCAGACTCACGCGTCGTCATTCTGGCGCAACTTCACCCGTCGTCATTCTGGCGCAGCCAGAATCTCTGTATTTGCCCTTGCTTGTCTTATCTCCGGTGAACCCACATTTGACCCGCGCCGTCCAACTTACAGGTTGAACAGCTCGCGCAGCCGCTTGGTCTGCGCCCGGCTTACCGGGATCTCCGTCTTCTTCGCGTCGTCCATGCGCAACTGGTAGCTGGACTTGAACCACGGCACAACCTCGCGGATGTGCTGGATGTTCACGATGAACGAGCGGTGCGCCCTCCAGAACTTCTCCGGGTCGAGCTGCTCCATCAACTCCTCCAGCGTGCGGCAGTTCGACTGGCCCTCCACCGCGCGCGTCACCACGCTGATCGCGCCGCCTTCGATCGACGCAAAGCATATCTCCCTCTGGTCCACCAGCAGCAGCCGCCCCTGCGCGCGCACAATCACCTTGCCCGTCTGGGGTTTTGCCGGCTGTGTGCGCTCCTCCACCAACCGCAGAAGCGCATCCAGCCGCGCGTCGGTGCTGGGTGCATCCGCCGCCCCATCCGCCCGGCCCGCTTGAATTGCGTGGCCCGCGATCCTCGCCCGCACCTTCTCGATCGTCTTCAGCACCCGCTTGCGGTCGAACGGCTTCAGCAGGTAATCCACCGCATTCACCTCGAACGCCCGCACCGCGTACTGGTCGAAGGCCGTGGCAAAGACAATCTGCGGCAGTCCCATCTTCTTGTCGATCAGTTTCTTGAGCACCGCAAACCCGTCCAGCCCCGGCATCTGCACGTCCAGGAAGACCACGTCCGGCTTGTGCGCGCGCACCAGCTCCACCGCCTCGATGCCGTTCGAGCCCTGCGCCACCACCTCCACCCCCTCCGCCGACTGCAGCAGATACAGCAACTCCTGCCGGGCCAGCGGTTCGTCGTCGATGATGAGTGCGGTCAGGGGCAAGGTTGTCCGTTGCAGGTTGCAGGTTGTCAGTTGGTCGTCAGCGAATCAACGGTACGAACAGAGCGCACTGTCCACTCTAGTGCTTGGAGCAGTCCGTTGTCAGCCTCTGATTGTCGAGGGGAGAACGAAAGGATGTTTCATTCAACTGGCAACCTGCAACTGACAACCTGCAACTTTTATTTGTCGCTGTAGGCGCGCAGCCGCGCAGGGCCACCGTCCTCCGAGACGTCGTGACCGCACTGCGGACAGAACGCATCGGTAATCTGCACTCCGCGGAAGCATTGGCCGCACACCGGCGCCACCTGGAACCGGCACTGCGGACAGAAGTGGACCCCCGCGGTCAGCTCCGTCGTGCAATGCGGGCAGCGGATCATCACCGGCTGGCGCAGCAGAAAATACACCACCGCGCCGATCCCCCCCGGCATCACCACCACCACCAGCATCCACAGGAGTGCCGGCATATTTCGCCGCTTCACATCGCGGCTCACGTAGCCGATCAGAAGCATATAGCTCGCCAGCGCGGTCCCGGTCGTATAACCCATGATGAGGTGCATGGGCAGCGACCCCGGCCGGCGATGCGGGGGCGGCGCGTGGTTGAAGAAGTACATGGACCCCAGAAACACAACGATCGCCAGGATGATCGACCATAGCGGAATCAACCTCAGGCTGTCGTCTTCGCCCAACTCCCGTGGCTTCGGGGAGTCGGTCGTTTGGCTGTTCAAGAACTTTTTCATCGAACTGCCTCGCGGTCGGCGCTCTTGCGCGTGCGGCGAAACAAGACAGCACCCAGAAGCGCAATCGAGACTGGCACAAACCAGAACAGAACCACCATAAAGTGGTTGTTGGTGTCCGTGGCTGCCAAGGACGCAACATCGGCCTGCACCGCCGCCGCGGCCTCGACGGCCTGATATTGATAGAGCCCGCTCCATACCGCAAAGCTGGCCAGAATCAGCAGAGCGGAACAGATGGCCAGCGGGACCATCAGGCTGCGCGCATGGCTGCGCCGCGCCTGCATCACAATGGCCCGCTCGCGCACCACGCGGTGCGTGCGGTTCACCACACAGCCACGCGCGCCCGAATCATCGCCGTTCTGCGCACTATACGCAAGCGCCGCCAAATCGTCCGGCAGAGAATTGAACTGGGAATCGAATTGTGGTTCCAAGGAGGCTTTCATCCCGTCGCCTCCATCGCGCGCATGTTACGCAGATGCTCGATCTCCGGCTTCAGAGCGGCCAGCCCGCGATATAGCCGCGACTTAACAGTGGACAACGGCGCCCGAGTCACGCTGGCAATCTCTTCCAGAGACATCTCCTCGTGGAAGCGCAGCGTCAGCACCTCGCGGTAGTTCGGCTCCAGCTTCAGCAGCACTGCGGCAACCTCGGCGCGGTCCTCGCTCCCCGCGAACTGCTCCAGCGGCGAAGGCCCCTCGGATGCGATCTCGAACGCGCGTCCGTCGTCCTTCGGCTCACTCATCTCGTCCAGCGACGCCATCGTCCGCTTGCGCGAGAGGTCGATCACCAGGTTGCGCGCAATCGTGAACAGCCATGTGTCGAAGCGCGCCTTGCCGTTGTACTGCCCGCCGCGCAGCAGTACCCGCATCCATGTCTCCTGGAACAGGTCTTCCGCCACCTCGCGCTTGCCCGTCAGAAACAGCAGGTAGCGCAACAGCCGGTGCTGGTACAGCTCAATCAGATGGTCGAGCAGTTTGGTGTCCTGGTTCTTCAGGCCGTGCGCAATGGCCGCGTTCTCGCGCTGGCTCTGCTCCGCCTGTTCCACCGGGATGGCGATCGCTGCGCTGCCCATACAGGGTGAGACGGCATCTCGCCGGGAAAAGTCTCGGCCAGCTCCGCTCTTTTCACCGCGAGATAGAAAGCGCATCGATCGATATTCCTTCCGGGGCGGGCGTCCGCAGGCCGAAAACGCTGAAAAATAGCCCGATAGCCGATTGTATGGCCAGCCGGTCCGTCTTGGCGAGGCCTGTTTCGGAAGTAAACTATTCCCATGGAAGTTCTTTACGGCCTGCACCCGGTCGAGGAGGCCGTCCGCTCCGGCGCGCGTCGGCTGGACTGCGTCCTGCTCTCCCGCGAGCGAGGCGACGCCCGCCTGGAGCGCCTCGCCCAGCTCTGCCGCGACGCCAACGTCCGCCTCACCCTCGAATCCCGAGACCAGCTCACCCGCCTGAGTCGCACCGACGCCCACCAGGGGGCCATCGCCCTGGTCCGCGAGCGTGCCTTCCTCACCATCGAAGACCTGCTCGCGCCTCAGCCCGCAACCAGAGCCATAACGAAAAACGAAGCCAGGTCCAGCGAAGAGTTCCACCCCGCACACAAATTCTTCCTCGCCCTCGACGGCATCGAGGACCCGCACAATCTCGGCGCGCTCCTGCGCACCGCCGATGGCGCGGGAGTCGACGGCGTCATCCTGCCCGAACGCCGGGCTGCACCAGTGTCGGCGACCGTCGCCAAGACCTCCGCCGGGGCCTCCGAACACGTCCGAATCGCCCGCGTCACCAATCTCGTCCGCGCGCTGGAGCAGATGAAGCAGGCCAACGTCTGGGTCCTCGGCCTCGACGAACGCGGGGCTCCAGACTATATGGATTTCGACTTCCGCACCGACTGCATTCTCGTCCTCGGCCGCGAGGGCGCCGGCCTGCACGACCTGGTCAAAAAAACCTGCGACCACCTCCTGCGCATCCCCATGGCCGGCGCGATCTCCTCGCTGAACGTCTCGGTCGCCGGAGCCGTCGTCATGTACGAAGCCATGCGCCAGCGCAGCCGCCCCGCGCACTCAATCCCGAACCCCAAGCCCGCCGCGCCCGCCAAGCCCCGCAAAGGACTCGGCTCGTGACCCGCCGCGTTCTTCCCTCCATGAACCATCTCTTGAAGCTCATCACCGCACTCCTGACTCTAGGAGCCGGACTCGCACTCGCGCAGCCGCCGCTCGCGCAGCAGGCCAGTCCGCCGCAGTCCGCACAAACCACCACGCCCGAGCAGACCGCCGAACCCGCACCGCCGCCCGGCAAGGTCCTCTTCTCCCGCGATCTGGATGCGCCCGCCGAGCCTCAGCCTGCCGTCTCTCCAAATCCCGCCGTCTCTCCGAATCCAGCCGAGCCAAAACCCTCCGCACAGAACCCGAGTGATCTGCCAAAATCAGCCGCTCCCACGCAATCCGACGCGCTCGCCGTAACCGACGCCGAGCGCAGCGCCCTCACCTTCACCGCCTACAACCTCGACGTCCACCTCACGCCAGCCTCCGCCGCAATCTCCGTCCGCGCCAGCCTCACCCTTCGCAACGACAGCGCCGCCCCGCTCACTCGCCTCATCCTCCAGATCTCCTCCTCGCTCCACTGGGACGCAATCTCCACCCGCAGCCTCGCCAGCGGCTCGACCACTCCGCTCCCATTGGCCGCCCACCTCATCGAAACCGACGCCGACCACACCGGCAAGATGGCCGAAGCCGTCGTCACGCTGCCGCACCCACTCGCCCCAAACGCGTCCATCTCCCTCACCGCCCTCTACTCCGGCGCAATCCCGCCCTCGGCCGAACGACTCACCCGCATCGGCGCGCCCGATAACCAGGCCCTCCAATCCGACTGGGACTCCATCGCGCCCTCGCTCACCGCCCTGCGCGGATTCGGCAACGTCCTCTGGCTTCCCGCCTCCGCGCCGCCCGTCTTCCTCGGCGATGGGGCCCGTCTCTTCCAGTCCGTCGGCAGCTCCCGCCTCCGCAACTCCGCCGCAACCGTCCGCCTCCGCCTCGCCATCGAGTACACGGGCGACCCGCCCGACGCCGCGTTCTTCTGCGGCCACCGTCAGCCGCTCACCGCCATCAGCGACAACGCCAACCTGCCCGCGGCCGAATCTCCCGGCGTCGCCACCGCTCTCTTCGATTCGCAGCTCCTCGGCTTCCGCTCGCCCAGCCTCTTCGTCACCGACCGCCCTGCCAGCCAGACCGGAACGCCGGCCAACCCCGACCTCATCGCCGCCGTCACCGATCACTACGACGCGCTTCCCGCCTACGCCGCCGCCGCCGCGCTGGTCGAGCCGCTCCTCACCGACTGGCTCGGCCAGCAGCCGCTCACCTCGCTCACCATCCTCGACCACACCGGCCAACCCTTCGAGGACGACGCGCTCCTCGTCCGTCCCATGCGCGCCGACGAGCCCGCAACCCTCGCCCCTGCGCTCGCCCACTCCCTCACGCACCTCTGGATCCACTCCGCCCATCCCTGGATCGACGAGGGACTCGCCCAGTTCCTCGGCCTGCTCTGGACCGAGCGCACCGCGGGCCGCGCCGCCGCACTCACCGAACTCGAGGACGCAGCCCGCTCCCTCGCTCTCATCGAGCCGGAACTTCCAGCCTCCACCCTCAGCCCCGCAGGCACCAGCCTCGCCGACGCCACCAGCGACATCTTCTACCGCACCAAGGCCGCAGCCGTCTGGTGGATGCTCCGCTCCATCGTCGGCGACGACGCGCTCAAGCAGGCCCTCCAGACCTACCGCCTCGACCCCAGCCTCGACCGCGATCCCGCAGGCCTCCAACACACGCTCGAAAAAGCCTCCCACAAGGACCTCCGCTGGTTCTTCAACGACTGGGTCTACCGCGACCGCGGCCTGCCCGACCTCTCCATCGTCAGCGTCACCCCCAGCCAGCTCACCTCGCGCGCCGGTCTGCCCGCCGGTTGGCTGGTCGCCGTCGAGGTGCGCAACGACGGCTTCGCCGCAGCCGAGGTCCCCGTCACTGTGCGCTCAGGCAACGCAGCCGAGACGCAGCGCCTGCGCATTCCCGGCCGCTCCAGCGCATCCACCCGCATCGTCTTCGCAGGCACGCCCACCGAGGTTCAGGTCAACGACGGCGGCGTCCCCGAGACCCAGACCAGCCTCCACACCCGCCAGCTCGTCCTCCCCGGCCATTAGCCTTTGCCAGGTGCCCCATCCTTCGCAGCCTCATCGCGAAGGGTGGGATGTAAAACGCCCAGCGACAAACTGCACTCCCTCGCGCGTCCTGCTAGCCTTTCCGTATGGATGTGTTGAAGCGTCGCTCCTCCTTCCGTCTCTTTCTCGCCGCTGTCACTGCCGTACTCTGCCTGCACCTCGCAGCCATCGCGCAGGTCGCGCAGCCAGCCCCAGCCTCGACCGCCAGCGCAGCCGACCCGCGCATCGCCTCGTTGCTCGATTCTCTGGGCCGCGTCCGCACGCCGACCTCCTCCGCCATCTCGCCCGACGGCAACACCGTAGCCTGGACGTTCCACACAGAGCACGGCTCGGAGCTGCACCTCACCCGCATCGCGCCTGCCGGATCGGCCCAGAACTCCGCGCAGGACCGTGTCCTCTCGCCCGACACCATCGGCGACGCAACGCGCGGCAAGCCCGGCGCCTGCACCGCCTCGCATCCCGCCTGGTCGCCCGATGGCTCGCAGCTCGCATTCCTCTCCAACTGCTCCGACAATGGAGGCAAGTTGCAGCCAACCGCGCAGCAGAACCTCTTCGTCTGGACCGTGTCCGCCAACGCGATGAAGCAGGTGAGCCATCTGCACGGAGAGGTCAGCTCGCTCCAGTGGTCGCCCGACGGCAAATCCATCGCCTTCCTCTACGTCGAGAACGCCACGCGCGAGGCCGGTGCACTGGCCGCGACAAAGCCCTGGTCCGGCGTCATCGGCGAAGACAACATCGAAGTGCAGCAGGTCGGGGTTGCAGACGCAGACCGCGGCAACCTGTCGATTGTGACTCCGCAAATCCTGCATGTATACGAATTCTTCTGGCGTCCAGACTCCAAGGCGCTGGCGTTTATCGCAGCCAACCCTCCCGGAGAGAACAACTGGTGGATCGCCAAACTTTACACGGAGGAAATCATCGAAGCCCTTGTGACAGAGGGCTGGATGGGATCGGCTAGCCGAAATATGTTGGGCACAAAGCCGAAACTGGTTCTCGATCCGCAAACCACCTCCGGCCCCCTCCACGGCCTTCAAATCGCCGTCCCGCGATTCTCTCCCGACGGCAAGCAGATCGCCTTCATCGGCGGCCTCATGTCCGACCAGGGCTCGACCGGCGGCGACATCTATCTCATCCCCACCACCGGCGGCGACCCCAAAGACGTCACCCCCAACCGTCCCGCCTCGCCAGCCTACATCGCATGGCTCGACGACCACGACATCGGTATCTCCGAGCACGTTGGTGGCGGCAGCCACCTCGCCGTGCTCGACCTCGCCACCGGCAAGGACGATCCCGACGTGAACATCACGCTGCCCGAGACGATCCATGCCGACGACGATTCGATGAGCGTCTCACTCTCCAAGACCGGAAACATCGCCCTCATCCGCCAGTCCTTCGACCGCCCGCCCGAGGTCTGGGCCGGCCCGTCCGACAACCTCCAGCAGATCTCCCACCTCAACGACGCGCTCCAGCCCGCCTGGGGCAGGGCCGAATCCATCGACTACACCAACGACGGCCTTCCCATTCAGGGCTGGCTACTCTATCCCGCGGGCTGGACTCCGGCAGACGCGGCCACCGGCAAAAAATATCCCCTCATCGTCAGCGTCCACGGCGGTCCATCGAGTGCGTTAACGCCGCGCTGGCCAAGTGCAACCTACGGCGCGGTCCCCTTCTCCGCGCTCGGCTACTTCGTCTTCTATCCCAACCCGCGCGGCAGCTTCGGCCAGGGCGAGCGATTCACCCAGGCCAACGTCAAAAACTTCGGCGGCGGCGATCTGCGCGACATCCTCGCCGGAGTCGACCGGATCGAGAAGCGCTTCCCCATCGACAAGTCGCGCGAAGGCATCACCGGCTGGAGCTATGGCGGATACATGTCCATGTTCGCCGTCACCCAGACCACGCGCTTCCGCGCCGCGGTCGCCGGCGCGGGCCTCGCCAACTGGCAGAGCTACTACGGCCAGAACTCCATCGACCAGTGGATGCTTCCGTTCTTCGGCGCATCCGTCTACGACGACCCGGCGATCTACGCCAAATCCTCCCCCATCAACTTCATCAAGAGCGTCAAGACGCCAACCCTGCTGCTGGTGGGCGACCGCGACGGCGAGTGTCCCGCTCCGCAGAGCTTCGAGTTCTGGCACGCGCTGCGCGCCGAGGGTGTCCCTGCGCAGCTTGTGGTCTATCCCGGCGAGGGCCACCACATCGCCGACCCAGCCCACCAGCGCGACCTGCTGCGGCGCACCATCGGCTGGTTCCAGGCGGAGATGCCGCCAAAGTAGCCGCGCTTGCCCAACTGCTTTCCATCGCGCGCCCGGCGCGTCCAATCCTCGACCGTTATTTGCGTCCCGTCTGCGCAGCTTCTACACTGAGATGTAAGTGTAACTAGCGTCTGCGGTGAGACCGTTCAGCTCTGGTTCCAGTTGGACGGGGAGGTTTAATGCGTCGGTTCGTCACGTTGTTTGTTCTGCTTCTGTCTTCGATTCCATTCGGTGTCTCGATCTCGGGCTGCTCGCACAGTATCGCGCCCACCTTCTGCAATGGCGGAGACTCGGGCATGACCATCGGCCAGGCCGCGACCATCACTCTGCAGCCGGTCGTCTATGGAATCTCGCTGAACTACGCGGAGATCGGACAGCTCAACGCTCCTACCACCACCGACTGCAAGGGCCAGGGCGTCTCGGTGACGGCATACACCTACGCCACCACGGACATGACCATCGCGGACATTCAGCCGACCACCGGCCGGCTCTGCGCGGGGTCCTGGAACCGAAACTCCGGCGGGGGAATCCCAGACTTCACCTACTGCACCGCGACCAATAAGTCGGGCGTCGCCTATGTCGAGGCAAGCGCCGGCGTCACCAGCAATCCGATCCCGATCTTCGTGCATCCCATGGTCACCAGCATTGTGCTGGGAGGTCCGTCGTCCAACTGTACAACCGATCCCACCACCGCCTGCTGCCCGCTGGCCACGACCGGCGCGGTCACAGCCCAACCCTATCTGGCCACCTCCTGCCTCTCGCAGGGGTCCACCGCCCAGTTGGTGGCGCGGGTCTACGCCGGAACCGGCGCCAACCAGACCAACATCAGTTGCCTGGCGGGACATCTGCAGTTGAGCGCCTCCTCCACGGCAACCTCAACGGTCGTCAACATCGACCAGAACGGCGTGGCCACGGCGAATCAACCGGGATCTGTGTTGATCACGGCGAACATATCGAACGCAGCCAGTTCGGCGGGCTTCTTCTCCACCTGTCCGCCGGCGTCGATCACCCTCACGACACCCGGTTCAACCGCCAATCCGGTGGTGGTCGACGAGAACAACCCGCAGGCGCTGGTGGCCACCGTGCTCGATACCAATCTCAATCCCATCACCGGGCTGACGCTGGAGTATGTGTCGACCGAGCCAACCACAATTACCGCGGCTGCAACGGTGACGCCGACCTTGGCCGGCGCGGCCTCCATCTCCGCGGTCTGCCAGCCGCCCAGTTGCAATCCCGCGTCGTACAACCAGATCGGCCTCTTCGGCAACGGCAAGCCGGTCACGTCGAACTCGGTGAATATCTTCGTTCCCGGCACCAACAGCACCGTCCTCTATATGGCCAGCACGCAGTCCCAGTACATGGTGCAGATCGACTTCACAACCTCCGTGCTTGGGCAGCCGTTCCTGTTGCCCTATGTGCCCAACTCCATGGTCATCAGCGATGACGGCACTACCATCTACTTGGGCAGCTCCACGGCGCTGATGGTGCTGAATGCGGTGAACACTCTGAGCATCACGCGCACCGACCCTTCGTCGCCGGGCACCGTCCTCGCCATCGCGCCCAACGGCGCCACCCTCGTCATCAGCGACCCCGTGCACCAGATCATCTCGCTGGAGAACTCCTCGGGAGGCGTCCTCACCACCTACGGCGGTGTGGCATCGCACGCCGAGTTCGCCCCAGACAGCCAGACCGCGTACATCACCGCCGGAAATCAGCTCCTGGTCTACTCGGCCAATACCGGGTGGACCAACATCGCTCCCGCAACATCGGCCGGAACGCCGGTGACCGACGTAGCCATCACGGTGCCCGCCGTCGGGGCCTACTTTGCCGGACCAACCACCACGGCGCGCAGCTACTGCTCGGTGAGCACACCAACCACGTCCACCAACGAGGCCAATGTCTTCTATCCCCCGGCCGACAGCTCACCGGCAATCACCGACCGAGTCGCCGCAACCGACGATGGGATGCATGTGATCGGCGCGACCGTGACGCCTGCGCCCACCCTGAGCGATCTGCGGGTCACTCTTCCCACACAGCCTAATACCAATCCGCCGACTCCCCAGGCCTGCCCCCTGACCGGCACGCTGAGCTTCTCCAACACGCTCACCACCACCCCTCTCAGTCCGCTCACGGCGACTGCCATCACCGGGGTCTGGCCGACCTCGGACTCGACGCTCGCCTTCATCACCTACACCGGCTCCGGCGGCGTTCTGCCGGCCTACGCGCCGGCGGCAAGCGGACCCGGAACGACCACCTACATCAAGCTCTCCGGCACGGCAACCGCTCCCATCGCCGGCGTCGTCAGCGCGGACAACTCCACCTTTTACGCGGCCACCTCGGGAGACAACCTGGTCCACATCGTCACCCTCAGCCCACTGGCCGATTCATCGACCCTGGCGCCCAATCTGACCACCCCCGCCGGCGCCATTGTGCCGGTCAATCTGATGGCGCAGAAGCCGCGCAAGACAACCTAGAGAGGTCTCCCCGTCCCCGGCGTCGCGCGCTGTTTTGCAAAGCGGCTTGCTTCGCGGCTGTAGCATTTTCACAACTGCTATTGACCAAAATTGAATTGTCATTCTGACCCTGAGCTTGCCGAAGGGGAAGAATCCCCCGCATTTTGCTCGCCGCGCGACGGACTACACCATTAGCAATAAGGCTCGAACCGCGCAGACTTCCTCCATCTTGTAACTCGATTCGGCGAACCCGCCCAAGGCCGGTTCCGGCGCGGTACACGGTACCATGACCGGTTGGTGTAGTCCTCCCCCCCAAAGTTGTAAGGCGCAATCTTGCATTGCTCCTACAATGAAGCTGTTCCATCTTCCGCAAGATGCCGAAGACCCCACCTCGGGGCTTCCGGTCCGTAGAGCGGGAGGTGGAGGGCAGGTTCGTTCAATCAGGCTCCGGTCCAGACGGGTTTCCAGTGCAACGGAACTCTTCCTGGTTCGGAATGACATTATTTTTTTTAGAACCGTCACATCTCCTCGCAATGCGTCTATGATGTTCTGCGAGGATGCGGTTATTTCAACGTGATCAACTACGGTACGTTTTTCTTCACGAACATCGTCTCGATGACCGTATTAACGGTCTGCCTCTGCCTGCTCGCCTGGAACAACCGCAAGGTGACCGGGATGAAGTGGATTGCGGCCGGGATGGTCGTCTTCCTGATCAAACTGGTTCTACAGGGACTGGAAGGCCAGATCCCCGAAATCCTCAGCAGCATGCTGGCGTTGCAGCTTTACCTGATCGCCTTCATCCTGCAGATGATAGGCCTGCGCTGGTTTGTGGTACGCAAGCCGATGCAGAGGGTCCCGTGGCTTCTGGTTGTGATTGGACTATTGCTGGCGATCTATACATGGATGTTTCTGCACAAAATCCCGCACAGCAACGACGTTCTTAATGTTCCCTTGGTCATTGTGTGCGGCATGTCCGCGTGGATACTGCTCAAGCACGGGCGTGGGCCGTTCACTGCTGTCTCGCGGGTGGGAGCCGTTATTCTCATTGGGGACATGATTGTGTCGGCGTACCGAGGGGTGCTGACAAGTTTGAGCTTTTCGCCGTGGGAGCTTGTCCACGTCAAGACTGACCCGCGATGGATGTATTCGCTGGCCGCAATGGCCTTTCTTGCCACCTGCTTGGTGATGTGCGTCCTCTGGTTTGTGGTGACGGAGCTGAGCAAGGAACTGGCCGAGCAGGCGCGCACAGACCCGCTTACCGGGGCCCTCAATCGCCGAGCCATGGAGGAGTCGGCCCTGCGAGAGACCACGCGCAGCATCCGCTACGGCCACCTGCCCTGCATGATCGTACTGGACATCGACCACTTCAAGCACCTTAACGACACGCGCGGACACGCCGCGGGAGACGCCGCGCTGCAGGCCCTGGTCAACCAGATCAAACCCATGATGCGCGTCAACGATGTGCTGGCACGCACCGGCGGCGAAGAGTTCACCATCCTGCTGCCCAACACCACTGCATCGGCGGGCATCATGGCAGCCGAGCGCGTCAGGCAGACCGTGGAAGCTCTCGAAGTCCCCTTCTTCGAGGACGAGCCGATCCGCTTCACCATCAGCGCCGGCGTCGCCCAGCTCGACCCCGCGCAGGGCGGCTGGGAAGGCATGATGCGCCGCGCCGATGCGGCGATGTATGAGGCCAAGGAAAGCGGCCGCAACTCGGTCCGCCCCATCGCAAGGTTCAATGAGCAGGCAGCCTTGAAAGTGGCAGCTCCCATCCTGTAAGCCCCGGCAGAGTCGGGCCCGCAATCATCTGGCTTCCCCCAGCGGGAGGCCAGAGTTGTTTTATGAACCTGACGTTGTCGTTCGGGTCACGCGAGGCGCTGCTTCAGTACGTCGCGCGCGATGGCGTCCAGCACCCCGTTGAGGAACTGCACCGACTCCGGCGCTGCGTAGCGGCGCGCAATCTCCAGCGACTCGTTGATGACGATGGCGGCCGGCGTCTTCGGGTAGCCCAGCAGTTCGGCAACGGCGGCGCGCAGCAGGTTGCGGTCCACCACCGCCATGCGCTCCAGCCGCCAGTTCTCGGCATGAGACTCGATCAGCCCATCGATCTCCGCCTGTCGCTCGGTGGCAACCCGGTAGAGGTCCTCCGCAAAGCCGCGCGTCTCCGCGTCCACGTCGTCGCGCGACGGCCAGAACAGCCCGCGCACCTCCTCCGGAGTCTGCTTGCCCAGGTCGCCCTGGAACAGCATCTGCATGGCCAACTCGCGGGACTTGCGGCGCGTGCCCACTTACTTCTTCCCCGCTAGTTTCCTTTGAGGCGCCTGCAGCTTCCGGGTTACAGACACCATCTCAATCGCCGCTGTGGCCGCCTCGAATCCCTTGTTTCCCGCCTTCACGCCGGCGCGGTCCAGCGCCTGTTCCAGCGTCTCGCAGGTCAGCACCCCAAAGCTGTGCGGCACGCCCGTCTCCTGTTGAGACTGCCCGATGCCGCGCGCAACCTCCGTGTAGATGGCCTCGTAGTGCGCCGTCTCGCCGCGCAGCAGGCAGCCCAGCGTAATAATCGCGTCGCAGCTCTTCGACTCCGCCAGCGCGCGCGCCGCCGATGGAATCTCCCACGCGCCCGGTACGCGCACAATCTGAATCTCCGCGCGCGCCGCGCCCGAGCGCAGCAGCCCGTCCAGCGCCCCCTGCAGCAGGCGGTCGGTGATCACCGCGTTCCAGCGCGCCACCACTATCGCAAACCGCATTCCAGCCGCCGACAAATCGCCTTCAACGGCGATGGGCTTGCCGTGCAGCGCATTCTCCGACTCCCAGAAGCCGACCAGAAGCGACGGGTCCAGCGTGACCGTAAACAGCCGCGACTTCCAGTGCGTCGGCGCAACCTCCGAGAGCAGCGTCGCAATCTCTTCAGCCTTGCAGTTGGCCTTCATCCATAGAGCCACAACCGCGCGAACCTGGTCGAGCTGCGTCACTTCAATCAGAATCGGAGGAGCTTTGTGTTCGGGGCTGATAGCTCCCGGCGCGCGCCCCGCCACCAGCTCCAGGTTGCCCAGCGGAGCCAGAAATGCCTCGCCCCGCCCGCTTCCATCCTCCCAGCCCTTGCCCGCCTCGAAGCCCAGCGCGCCCAACAGGCCAGCAAGCCTCTCCTGCGCATCCGCTGAAGCCACCTGCACAACCAGCGTGATTCCCTTGACCATCCTCCGATTGTATCGTCTGGGAGTTGCAGGTTGTTGGTTGCAGGTTGTTCGTCGCCGCGTAGCGCGTCGTGGGTCAGTTTAAACTCCGGGGCGAACGATGTTACCTATAACCCCGTTTTTCGTGCAGTTCCCGTTGGCTGACATCCACGATATGAAGGGGATGGCGGGATAACTGTGCAGCGACGTTCGAGGTTAGGTGGTGGCGGGCGGATCGACGAGATCGTCTGAGCCGCAGTCCGGTCGGCTCAGCCTTAGGAATACGGCGACCGATGCGAGAAGGAATGCCAGCAGGAATCCGAGATTAACCAACCAGATTGCCGCGGCATATGTGGGAAAGAGCATCTGGAGTGGCTTGATGATGGCGGAAGCGAAACAAGCGACGATGCCAGTCCTCTCCACCTGGTCTCGCGTTTCGCCGAATAGTCCCAACATGAGGATCACGATACCGGTGAACATGAGCAGATCCAGGGCGAGACCCGCCGCCCCGTGAAACACCCGGGGCGCCCAGAAATACTCCGGCACCCTGAACCTCTCGGAGACATGCCGGACGCGCTGGTACAGGGTCCAGGCGGATAAGAGCACGATGAGGGCCGCAACGCCCCGATTGGTGACCATTCTTTCCGGAATACGATCGGCCTGCACGATTGCACTCATAGGCCCTCTTCTCGATTCGGTAGAAAGTGTACACCTGCGTTTCTGGTCGAACTGCCCGCAATGTCTCGTTATCGGAAACTTCAATCATTCACTTCCAATTGATCCGCCACTCGGAAGCGCGTCCACTGGAAACCGCATCCAACCTCTTGGTATGCTTAATGACGTGCGTATGACTCTCCCTCCACAATCGTCCTCTGGCCGCATCTTCTCCGCGCGGTTGTCTTCTACACGATCAAGGTTGCCGTTGGCGCTGGCTTCGGCCCTCTGCCTGGCTGCGGCTCCGCTGCTGCTCACGGGCTGCAAGAGCGCCTCGGCGGGCATGACCATCCCAACCGCCAGTCCGCAGGCGGTCGACTCTGCGCGCCAACAACTTGACCTCATCCCACCCCCCTCCAAGAGCCGCTACATGGCCATCCACAGCCTCGCCGACTGGGAGAACCCCTATCTCACCGTGCAGGAGAACATGGCCACCCTGCATCTCACCCAGGCCGACGCCAACCCCAGCCAGATGGGTACCGGCGGAATGCTGCGCCCCGTCGCCGCGCGCCGTCAGGACCTGACCGTGCGCGTCAGCGATCTGCCCGCTGCCCTCGACGCCGTTCCCGAGAGCTCCTGGCCCTATGGCCGCGTGGTTGCCATCGAGGAGGCGCACGATACGCCGGTCTCGGCCCGTCCCGCGGTCCGCCGCAACGTCGAAGCCGCCATAAAGACGCTGGGCGACATGGGCGTCGTGGTCTACGAGTGGAACGAGGGCGGCGGCCTGCGCTGAGCAACAAGAGTCCGAGGGGACAGTCATGAGAGAGACAAAAGTTGCGGCGGTGAAGAAGCACAAGTCGCTGGCCAAGGGACTGATCGCCGGCTTGATCGCCGGGCTGGCCGCAACAGCAGCCAAGGCCCTTGCCGAGCGCATCTTTCCCCCGCACACGCATGGCGAGCTGGAGCCGCAGGAACTCGCCGTCGAGTGCGTGGCCGGAGACACTCTGACCCCGGTCGCAAAGGCGAGGTTGAGCGAGGGCCTCCGCTGGGGACTCGGCGCTTCGGCTGGCGCGGCGTATGGCGCGGTGGCCGAGTTTTATCCCGAGGCGACGGCCAGGCACGGGGCCAGCTTCGGCCTGGCGCTGGAGGCGCTGAGCCACGAAGCCGCACTCCCCGCGCTTGGCCTCGCAGTCGAACCCGAGGAGCAGACCGCGCGCGAGCATGGCAGCGAGATCACCTCGTATGTCGTCTACGGCGTCACCGCCGAACTGGTGCGCAGGCTGGTGCGCCGGTGGCTCTAGCCGTGGCGTCGGCCAACTCCGAGTCCGAGTCCGAGGACCGCACGGCCCACGCGACGCTGCGCGGCTATCGCCTGGGCGACTGGCAGGCGATGCACGCGCTCGACCTTATCTGCTTCGAGCCGGTCTTCCAGTTCAGCCGCGGAGACATGCGCGGCTTCGCCGAGACTCGCGGAGCGGTAACGGTGCTGGCGGAAGCGCAGGGACTTGAGGCGCAAGTCGAGCTGGCAGGCTTCTGTGTCACGCAGTTGGACGAGCGCACCGGCTATGTGGTCACGCTGGACGTGGCCCCCGCGTGGCGGCGGAGCGGTCTGGCGAGGCGTCTAATGGCCGAGGTCGAGAGCAAACTCCACTCCATCGGCGCCGAGGAGATGGAGCTGCACGTCTTCACCGGCAACGCGGAAGCAATCCGCTTCTACGAGGCGATCGGCTACACGCAGGCAGCCACAGCAAAAGACTTCTACGCACGAAGCCTGCACGCGCTCCTCTACCGCAAGAAGCTCCCGGATTAGGATCAAAACTGGACCGGATGAACCCGGGGCGCTACTCGTAATACCGCGCGAAGCTGGTGTCGGTCTCGAACAGTGTGCAGTCCTTCACTCGCACCCGCCCGCCGGTCATCTCGTCGAGCTGGCGCGCGGTCTGCTGGTAGAAGTAGCGCGCCAGGTTCTCCGCCGATGGGTTCAGCTCGGTAAACGGCTCAATGTCATTGATCATTCGGTGGTCCAGGCGCTCGACCACCGGGCGCAGCAGGTGTTTGAGCAGCTTGAAGTCAAGCAGCAGTCCGGCCTCGTCCAGATCCTCGCCCGCCAGCGTCACCAGCACGCGGTAGTTGTGGCCGTGCGGGTTCTCGCACTTGCCCTTGTAGTTGCGCAAAAAGTGGCCGGAGGAGAAGCCGGCTTCCACGGTAACCTCGAACATTTTTTGGCTCTCCCCTCTCTATTGATTGTATCGTCTGCGCGCGGGTTGGATCAGAAGCGGCGTGACAGGTTCAGAAACGTCTGCAATAGATTCAGGATCGCCTGCGACAGATTCAGCAGCGCCCGCGTCAGATTCACGAACGCCCGCGGCGTTGTTTTTCTTCCGCGCGCCGCCTGGCCTGTTCGAAGAGCGAGCTGAGCACGCCGCCCAGCGCCGCCAGCAGCGCCAGCACCAACAGCGCCAGCCCCATGGTGCGCCACAGCGAGGCATCGCCCGGCGAGCCCGGCTGTTGCGCGATGTTCGTGGCAGCCACCGCGCAGGAGATCAGCGCGAACAGCGCAAGCGACGCGGCGAGAATGAAGAGATTGCGGCCCATGGGTCTCTCTGACCGTAGGATACGGCACAAATCCAGCCTTGCCGCGCGCATTCAGTCCATTCTCAAACCGCACAGCGCATCTGACAGCGAGTTCAGTGGAATATTCTGGACGGGAGGGCCTTCCCGGAAGATGACGGAACCCATGCAGACGCCGCGTAGAAGCTGGTGGCAGGTCCCGCTCTCCGAGCGCATGGCCCCGCTGCGGCATAGCGAGAGCCAGGTCTTTCTGGGGCTGTCGCTGGTCATCGGCGCACTGACCGGTCTTGCCGTCGTCGCCTTCATCGTGCTGACGGAACGCCTTGGGATGCGCCTGTACCCGGTGGCGGGCGCGCCCTGGCGACGGCTTTTATTGCCGGTCGCAGGTTCGCTCGGCATTGGCTATCTGCTCTATCGTTTCTTTCCCAATGCGCGCGGCAGCGGTGTGCCGCAGACCAAGGCCGCGCTCTTTGCCCGCGATGGCCGCATCACGCTGCGCACCGTGCTGGGCAAGTTCTTCTGCACCTCGGCGACGCTGGCCAGCGGGATTCCCCTGGGCCGCGAAGGCCCCTCGGTGCAGGTGGGCGCGGGCATCGGTTCCGTGCTCGGTCGCGCCCTGGGCCTCAGCACCGAGCAGGTGAAGAACCTCATCCCGGTAGGCGCGGCGGCGGCCATTGCAGCCGCGTTCAATACGCCTCTGGCCGCGGTCGTTTTTGCCCTGGAAGAGATCATGGGCGACCTCAACGCGCCGATGATGGGCGGCGTGGTGCTGGCCTCCGCAACCGCGTGGATGGTCCTGCGCGTATCTCTCGGCGATCATCCGCTCTTCAACGTCCCGAAGTATCACCTGGTCAGCTCGGCGGAGTTTGCCGTCTATGCAGTGCTCGGCGTGGCCGGCGGAGTGGTCTCGGCTGCCTTTGCCCGGCTGCTGCTGGGGATGCGTGCGTGGTTTCTGCGCCTGCCGCGCAAGACGGTCTGGTTCCAGCCTGTAGCAGGCGGATTGCTGGTGGGCGCAATGGGATGGTTTGTGCCCCAGGTGTTGGGCGTGGGATACGGTTTTGTCGGCGACGCGCTGAACGGACGGATGGCATTCCACTTGATGCTTCTGCTCCTGCTGCTCAAGCTCTTCGCGGTCACCACCAGCTACGCGTCGGGCAACGCGGGCGGCATCTTCGGCCCATCGCTCTTCCTCGGTGCCATGTTGGGAGGTGTAGTGGGCACCGCGGCGCATCATCTCTTCCCGCTGGCGACGGCCACGCCGGGGGCCTACGCACTGGTGGGCATGGGAGCGGTCTTCGCCGGCGTGGTGCGCACCCCCATGACCTCGGTGCTCATCATCTTCGAGATGACCCAGGACTATGCCGTCATCGTCCCCCTGATGATCGCCAACCTGGTCAGCCTATTCGTCGCCTCCCTCCTGCAGCATGAGCCGATCTACGAGGCGCTCGCGGTGCAGGACGGAATCCACCTGCCCAGCGCCAAGACGCGGTTGCGGCTCGATCAGCGCACGGTTGCAGAGATCATGAAAGACCCTGTGCTCCTGCTGGAACACGAAATCTCGGTGCGCGAGGCGCTGGGGCGTATCCGTGCCAGCGGCCTGCGAACCGCCCTGGTAACGGACCAGCGCGGCGTCATCG
>PKWU01000043.1:6759-35446 GCA_003132145.1 Granulicella sp. | reverse complement strand
ATTCTGGCGAAGCCAGAATCTCTGTATTTGCCTCTGCCGTCCCACCCTCCTCCGCCGCACCCTTCTCATACGCCAGTAAATCTCCCGGCTCGCACTCCAGCACCTCGCACAGCCGCTCCAGCGTGCTGAACCGGATCGCCTTCGCGCGCCCCGTCTTCAGCACAGACAAATTCTGCGCCGTAATCCCCACCAGCTCCGCCAGCGTATTCAACCGCATCTTCCGCCGCGCGAGCATCACATCCACATTCACCACAATCGGCATGGTTCGTCTCCCCGCTCAGACGGTCAATTCGTTCTCTTCGCGCATCTCTGCCGCCATCTCCATGAACCACGACACCACCAGCAGCAGCACGCCAATCGGGATGGTGTCGGTGTTCACCTCGAACGAGCTTGGCCGATGCGGAGTGAGGACCCACCACATGCCGAGCCATAGCACCTTCATCACGCCCCACAAAATACATGTAATCGCCAGCTGGCGAAGCACGCCCACAGACCCCCGCGTGAAGACATCACCACGCGCGTAGTTGCCGAAGAGCTCGCGCAGTTGGGAAACGCATCGAAACATCACCCCCGACGCCAGGGCGCTCATCGCAAGCACCACCAGGCGCTGGCCCAGCGTCAATTCGTCCACCCGCAGCCGAATGTTAAAGTAATCGATGCTGCTTACCCGATTGGTCAGCAACGCAGTCGTCACCAAAACAAAGCCAATGACCACCAGCACCTGAAACCCCTTGCAGAATCCCTGTAGAACACCGCTGATCTTCTTGATCTTCGCCAACCTCGCCTCATTTTCAGGTCGCATGAGAACTCCTCCGTGGAGAATTCATCCACGCCTCCGATCATACACAGCTTATTCCGTTTGTCAATAGTTATTTATTGTTTATCAATAATTATTGATTGTACAGCACAGCTACCCATCGATGCCGGGGTGCACGGATTTTCGGTTGCGGGCCACTCTTCTGCTGTCTCCACAGAGCGCGCTTGCCGGCAACTACATGAATCATCCTCTGAATCCCGCGTGACGGCGCTGCATTATCTTCCAAATCACGATGTTTGCAACAGCCGCGCAAAAGCAGAATACTCCCCAGAAGGAGTCGTAGCGAATGCGAAGACAAATAGGGACGACCGAGCCAATAGTGATGCTGACGACGAGCGCCATCCGGGTTGAGTACAACGGCTTAGTCACGATGATGCCTCCTGTTCTTGTTGTAAAACCAATCGCGGAACGGCGCCGAATGCTGCACCAGAAAAATCTGTCAGGCGCTTTGCGAACAGGCCAGGGTGACCAAAGCTGCGAGACCACCCGGATGCGCATTGCCGTTCACGGCATGCGTTTCCTGTGCTTGCAGATGCTACCCCAAAAGTACCCCCCCCAGATGATGGTTGCGCCAAACCACATCGCCATAGCGAGCCACAACCTGTTGCTCAGACCATTCTGCCAGCCCGGCAGAAATAGATGGAAGACAAACACAACTGGCTGGAGAGCGACGAAGATGCTTGAAGTCATCGCAAATGCTCGCCTGCTTAGACGGGCGACATACAGAAACCAGAAAAGCCCTGCGATACACCAGAAGAGCGCCGGCGGCACGGGGTCGTTTAGAAACGTCGTCCAATCCACCCGCCCATTTCTGTAGACGGTCATTAGTGGCGCGCAAGTGAAAAAGAGAGCCATTCCAAAGAGCATGCGACGCCGGAAGAATTCTTTGCGAGCCCACTGTAAGTCGCACTTTTCTCTTTCCGCTTCCGCTCGAACCGGCGCTGTCCCGCGCAACTGTTCGAGCGGGATCGCAGCGCTTCGTGCGATTCGCTCAAAGTCCGGGTTCTCCCGGAAATAGTTCTCCACCAGCTGCTTCGTATCCTCGCTGGCCTCACCAGAAAAATAGACCGGCAGCAAATCGGTCATCACTTCGCGTGTTACATTCATCGCTTTTCCTCCGAAACTTCTAATTTTTCGCGGATCGGATTTCGAACCGCCATCAGTCTTGCCCGCGCGCGGTGCACTTTCACCCTGGCCGCTGCCGGCGTGATCTCCAGCGCGGCAGCGATCTCCTCATACGGCATTTCATCGAGCGCACGCATCAGCAGCGCGGCGCGATCGGTCTCCTGCAGTTTCTGCAGCTCTGCCAACACCGTCTCCAATTCCTGCCTGTCTTCCAGGCGCTTGTGCACGCTAGCTCCTGGGTCCGTGTGCTTGTCGTCCAGCCCCGCTCTTCGCCAGCCTTGCCGCTGCAAGTCGCGGTGAACATTCCTTGCAACTGTGAAGAGATAGCTCTTCACCGTGAGTTCCCGAATGCGACCGCGCGTCGACCAAACGCGCAGGAAAGTCTCTGAGGTGATATCGTCCGCCAGCGCGCGGTCGCCACACAGATACAGCGCAAATCGCCGCACCGCTGGCGCGTATTTCTCGTAAAGACTCTGGAAGTCCATCATCCAATCATCCAATTGTCACAGAGAGTACGCGCGAAGAGGCCAGATGTTACACCGGTTTTCTTCTTCTTAGCCCACCGCCGAGTGCCGGGTACCCCACATCTCGCTTCTGAGATGTGGGTTCAGTCCCAACCCACCCCCGCATTTTCTTTCCCCAAAAACCCCAGCAAAATCACGTGTCAAGCCCCTCCGTCCTCCAAAATCCCCATAACCCCCACCCCAACAACCACTTCCCTCCGAAAAATAGTTGGCATAGTAGTTTCCCTCCAACGCGTATAATTAAATCAGTAAGCAAATCCAAACAGACCCGGCACAATCCGCCGGGTCTTCGCATTTAATCCGCAAGTTATTGATTCAAGAGATCTACAGATCTAAGCCATCTGGAATGAAGATCTTGTAAATTTGATCCAGACCTGACTCGTTATTTATGAATATTTTGGATAAATTTATTTTTCAATTCAGCGCAGCCGAGTCACAACGAAGTCCAGACTGAGTCCAGACCTGTTCCAGACCAAGTCCAGACTTAACATGCTTTTTTTGAATACTTTGATACTTTTTCGCACACAAAGGAGATTCTGCAGCACCGAAGCAACCGCAACCAGCCAGATCTTCGCCTTAAATACGTCTCACGCGCTTAGCGCGTGCTTAACTATCATTTTTTGAATACTTTACGCTATTACCGCCGGGGGGGTACTTACAGCAACAAGCCCAATCCGGCCGCGAAAGGAGGCCCGCAAACCGAATCCTAGCTCCCCGGTCCATGCGCCGGCTTGCCTTCCTGCACATAGTTCCGGTTCCACTTGGGAATCTCGACCACGTATGTCCCCGGCCGCTCGATCACCGCCTGGCAGCCCAGCCGCGAGTCCAGCTCGATGCCCGCCGCCGTCTCCAGCCGGTCCAGCTCCAGGTCCTCGGCCGCGCTGGTTCCCTCCGCCCCCTGCTTCACATGCAGGTGGCATGTAGTGCAGGCGCAGACGCCGCCGCACGCGTGGTCGAGGAAGATCCCGTAGTTCACCGCCACGTCGAGGAACGACATCGGCTGGCCGTGGCCCTCATACGGCAGCGTGTCGAAGGCAAACTCCACCGTGCGGCCTTCGGGTAGAAAGGTGACGCGAACCATGCCCTCGGCGGGCGGCTTCGACAGATCGACTTCAGGCAAATCGGCAATGCGTTCGGACATTGGAACCTCATTCTATGCTTTGCTGTGGCTGCTGGCGGCCTGTTCTTCCGCCACGGAGTCCTCTTCGAACTCGGCCTTGGCGAAGGCGTGCGGAGCGGTGACGTCTGCGCCCAGGCCCTCGCCCGCAGCTTCCATCGTCTGGCCCTTCATCGCGCCCATCACCTCCGAGTCCATCATCAGCTCGGCAAAGCGGCGCGTGGCCTTGTCCAGTTGCTCGATCTTCTGGCGGATCAGTCTGTAGTCGCTGCCCGCGGCCGAGTCTGTCAGCTCGCGGACGCAGGACGCAATCTGCGCCAGCTCGTCGGGCGTCATCTGCTTCCACGCCGCGTGAACAATGCCTTTTTCCACCGCGACCAGGATCGTCTCCGCCTCGCTCCGGGCCTCGATCAGTTGTCGCGCATCCAGGTCCTCCTCGGCGTGGTCGAACGACGCCAGGATCATCGTCTCCACCTGCTCGTCGGTCAGTCCGTAGGTCGGCTTCACCTCGATCTCGGCCACCTTGCCGCTGCGCTGCTCGCGCGCGCTCACGTGCAGAATGCCGTTGGCGTCGATCAGGAACTTCACCTCGATGCGAGGCAGCCCCGCCACCATCGGCGGAATGCCCTTCAGGTCGAAGCGCGCCAGGCTGCGGCAGTCCTTGGCCAGCTCGCGCTCGCCCTGCACCACATGGATCGCCACATTCGTCTGTCCATCGACGCCGGTGGTGAAGTGCTCGGTCGCGCTGGCCGGAATCGTCGAGTTGCGCTCGATAATCCGAGCCACCACGCCGCCGAGGGCTTCGATCCCGAGCGAGAGCGGCGTCACATCCAGGAGCAGCAGGTCGTCCAGCGCCGAGCCTGCATTGGCTCCGGCCAGGATCTGCGCTTGCACCGCCGCGCCCAGCGCGACGACTTCGTCGGGGTTCAGCTCGGTGTGCGGCTTCTTGCCGCGCGCGCTCAGGCTGAACAGCTCGTCGACCAGCGCGCGTACCGCGGGAATGCGCGTCGATCCGCCGACCAGTACCACCTCGTCGATCTCGTCGGCGGTGAGGTGCGCGTCCTTCAGCGCCTGCACGCAGGGCCGCGCGGTGCGCAGAATCGTCTGCGCGATCAACTGCTCGAACTGTTCGCGCGTGATCTTTCGCGTGTACTGCTTATCATTCGGTAGCAACACATCGAGCTTCGTCTCGTCGGCCCCGGATAGCGCGATCTTCGCCTCGATCACGGCCTTGCGCACCGCCTGCACCAGCTCGCCGCTGGGCTCGGAGATGGCGAGATCGGCGTCGCCCGCAATGTCGTCCAGCGCAATCGCAATCAGCAGATTGTCGATGTCGTCGCCGCCCAGATGCGTGTCGCCGCCGGTCGAGATCACCTCGAAGATTCCCTCGTGCAGCTTGAGGATCGAAATGTCGAAAGTCCCGCCGCCGAAGTCGTACACCGCGATCAGCCCGTCGCGCTTCTTGTCCAGCCCGTAGGCCAGCGCGGCCGCCGTCGGCTCGTTCACCAGGCGCAGCACGTCCAGCCCCGCGATGCGCCCCGCGTCCTTGGTCGCCTGCCGCTGAGCGTCGTTGAAGTAGGCGGGAACCGTAATCACCGCTCGCGTCACCGGCGCGCCGAAGAAGCGCTCCGCGTTCATCTTCAACTGCAGCAGGATGTATGCCGAGATCTCCGGCGGCGTCAGTTGCAGTCCGCCCACCTCGAGCTTCAGCACGTCGCCCGGCTGCAAGCCCTCAACCAGCTTGAAGGGAAAGAGCTTCAGCTCCTCCTGCACGTCCTCGACGCCGCGCCCCATCAGCCGCTTGGCGGAGTAGACCACGCTCGATGCGTCCTTCAGCAGCGTCGCCCGCGCGCCGTTGCCCACCACGAAGCCGTGCTGAGAGGCGTCGAAGGCCACCACCGACGGCACCAGCCGGTCGCCGTCCTCGCCGGGAATGATCGTCGGCTGGTCGCCCTGCATGAACGCGACCAGCGAGTTGGTGGTGCCAAGGTCGATGCCGACCACCCTCGACGCGGTCTTCGACGCAGCCTTCGATTTGCCCTGCGATGTGCTCTCTTCCGTCATTCCGTCCTGTTGCCTCAGATCTCTCTGCTCTTCCGCCAACTGCTTCTACTGATTGGATGAGATTCAGCGGTCGCCGATTCCGCGCCAGGCTCTATTGTCCTACAGACCTCCGGGCGACATTCAGTATCGCGCTCACAGCCAGTATCGTGTGCGACCGGAATGAACCGGAACCGCAGGCCCATGCAGGTCGCTTGAGATCGAATGAAGTTAGTAGCTGAGGAACTCCTGCGAACCGCGGCGCAGACGGACACCGGCCACGCCGAAGATGATGGCCAGCAGGAAGAGCGCTGCGTTCCAGTAGAACATCGGTCGCACCCAGCCGGGCGAGTAAGTCAGGTCCTGCCCGCTCCAGAGAGTGACCAGCGTGGCCACGATGAGGCACTGGAAGCAGAGCACAAGGAAGAGATGCCCGCGCCGCCGCCTGCGGTCAAGTGCCCCCACCTGCTGCGGAGTCAGCGTGCGTTCCTCGATGGGGATCAGGGTGTTGGCCAAGGCTTGCCTCCAGCGTCTGCTTGCTTCGAGGATTAGATCGCAAACCAGGGCGCGAAGATGCAGCCGATTCTTTGGAATCTACAGAAAGGCGACGGACTGGATTCCGGCGACATCGAAGCGCTTGCGGCAGCGGATGTTCTTGCATCCCACCAGGTCGTCGGTGCGCACCATGTAGCTCTGCGCCTTGGCGAAGCGGGCGCGATCTCGCTCGTCTGCGTTGCGCGGAAGCTGCGCCTTCTTGCGGCGGACCAGCCATCCGATCTGGTACTCGCCCGGCTGACCGCAGTGGGGACAGGTCATGGTATGCGTGCGTTGCTCGGGTTTTTCGTCGAAAAAGTCGCGTTCTTCCATGCTGGAACCCTCCTGGATTGGCCGCCAAGTGGTTCGGTGCGGCAATCCTGGCCGTACTGCTGCAATGAAAAGTATTGCATAATCGGTGCTGCGGCGCAGCGAGGTATTTTGCGCGAGGTCTACGGATGAGCAAGGCGAAGAAGCGGGTCTTCTCGGTGGTCAAGGCGGTGAAGCTGAACGCGCGGGACCGCGTGGGGCCGGTGCCTGCGGAGCGGGTGATCCCCGACCCCAAGCAGAAGGCCGCCGCCAAACCGAAGCACAAGAAGACGCTGGCGGATCTGTTGAGCGGTAGTTCCGAAGGCGACGAAGGGTGAAGCTCGCCGCGATTCTGTAAACTGGAGGGATGAGTCAGCAGGAGTTCGTCCTGATCCTCTTCCAGGTGGTGGTCTTGGTGCTGGCGTTCTCGGTACACGAGAGCGCGCACGCTTACGTGGCCATGCGCCTGGGCGACCCGACGGCGTACATGCTGGGGCGGGTGACGCTGAACCCGATGAAGCACCTTGATCCGCTGGGTTCGGTGCTGGTCCCGCTGGTCTCACTGGTCTATGGCGGATGGCTGATCGGCTGGGCCAAACCCTGCCCGGTGACCACGCGCAACTTCCGCCACATCCGGCGCGACGACATTCTGGTGTCGCTGGCGGGGCCGGCCAGCAACCTGGCGATGGCGACGACTGCGCTGGGGCTGCTGATCGTCTTCAAACACACGGGCGGAGTTGCGGCGATCAACGCCGCCATGCTGATGGCAAATCGCGTTCCGGGCGTCGATACCGGCGGGATGCCGTTGTTTCCTGTGGCGATGCTGCTGTACTACGGCGTTACCATCAACCTGCTGCTGTTTGTCTTCAACCTGATTCCTATTCCACCGCTGGATGGGAGCCACGTTCTGCGCCACTTCCTGCCCTACCGCGTGGAGCAGGTGTACGACCGGATCGGGATGTACGGCCTGATCCTGATCTTTCTGTTTGGCGGACGGTGGGTCTTTGGGACGTTCTATTATCCGCTGCTGAATCTCTTCAACGACCTGCTGGGGTCACTATAGACAGCCGCATTATGTATGCTTTGGACTGAGAAAAACATGAGCGAAGAGACAAGACATCCGGCGCCGCGGCGCGTACTGAGCGGGATGAGGCCCACGGGCAAGCTGCACCTGGGCAACTACATGGGCGCGCTGAAGAACTGGGTGGAGCTGCAGAACGCGACCAACGACGATGGCACGGCGAAGTATGAGTGCTACTTCTTCATCGCGGACTTTCACGCGCTGACGACCGACTACGCCGAACCCAGCGAGCTGCCGGCGAACGTGAAGGACGTGTTGCTGGATTTTCTGGCGGCTGGGTTGGATACGAAGCGGTCCACGATCTTTCTGCAGAGCGAGGTGCCAGCCCATGCCGAACTGAGCCTGCTGTTGGGGATGATTACGCCGCTCGGCTGGCTGGAGCGTGTGCCGACGTACAAAGACCAGCAGGAGCAGCTCAAGGAAAAGGACCTGGCAACCTATGGGTTTCTTGGATACCCGGTGATGATGAGCGCCGACATTCTGGTCTATCAGACGGATTTTGTGCCGGTGGGGCTGGATCAGGCGGCGCACGTGGAGATCACCCGCGAGATTGCGCGGCGGTTCAATCATATTTATGGAGAAGATGATCGGGAGATTCTGCCGGAGCCGAAGGTGTTGCTGACGCCGAGTCCCAAGCTGCCGGGGACGGATGGACGGAAGATGTCGAAGAGCTATGGGAACACGATCCTGCTCTCCGATCCGGAGCCGGAGGTGCGCGCCAAGCTGAAGACGATGGTCACCGATCCGGCGCGGATTCGGCGGACGGACGCGGGGAACCCTGAGATCTGTCCGGTCTTCGATCTGCACAAGGTTTTTTCCTCGGGCGAGACGCAGGCGGAGGTTCGCGCGGGATGCACTTCGGCGGGGATCGGGTGCATCCAGTGCAAGGGCTGGCTGGCCGATGGGGTGGTGAAGGAGCTGGCGCCGATGCAGGAGCGGAGGCGTTACTTCGAGGCGCATCCGGATGAGGCAAACGCGATTCTGGACGAGGGCGCGGTGCGGGCCAACGCGCGGGCCGAGCAGACGATGCGCGAGGTGCGCACGGCGATGAGGCTGGCGCGGCGATGAGCGACGAGCGCGACGAGATTCGAGAGAACGCGAGCGCCGGTCAGGATGTGCCGGTTGAGGCAGGCGCGGACGAGGCGATTGAGCCGGTGCCCGAGACGCTGGTGCTGCGGCCGGGGCCGGCGACGCCGGAGATCGATGCGAAGAAGACGAACGCGGCCAAGGATGCGGCGGCACAGGAAGAGGCTTCGCAGTCGCCGTTCTCGGTGACGGTGGGGCAGGTATACGACGGGCCGCTGGACCTGTTGCTGGATCTGATTCGCAAACAGAACATCGACATCTACGACATTCCGATTGCGCTGATTACGGCGCAGTTTCTGGACTACTGCCACCAACTGCGGCAGACGGACGTGGACGCGGCGGGCGAGTTCATCTATATGGCTTCGCTGCTGATCCACATCAAGTCGAAGACGCTGCTGCCGCGCGATCCATCGGACGTGACGGAAGCGGACGCGGAAGACCCGCGGCGCGAGCTGGTGGAACGGCTGCTGGAGCACGAGCGCTTCAAGGCTGCCGCGCAGATGCTGATGCAGAAACAGCAGATCGAAGAGGCGACGTGGTCGAACCCAGGGATGCGGTCGTTTCTGCGCGAGGAGACGGGAGGCGAGCAGGCAAGCGACGAGCAGGAGATTGCGGCGGACACGGTGGACCTGGTGAGGGTGTTTCAGGAGGTGCTGGAGCGGCTGCGCGAACGGCCCGTGCTGAACGTGGACGAGGAGTCGGTGACCGTGGCGCAGATGATCGACTACGTGAAGCGGCGGCTGATGATGGAGGACCGTCCGGTGAGCCTGCGGCGGCTGCTGCACACGACACACTCGGAGCGGGCGCTGATCTGCATGTTTCTGGCGATGCTGGAGCTGGTTCGGTTGCAGGCGGTGCTGCTGCACCAGCCGAACCAGTTGGGCGATATTCTGATCAAGAAGGCAGAGGGATTCGATGAGGTGCTTGCCGGCGAAGCGTCGGCGCGGGACGACTGGCGGTAGTCCGGTTGTGCGGTATTCGATTTTTCTTGTGCGATATTCGTTTTTCGTGGCCTGTTGTCCACAGTGTTCCGGCGCGACCGATTTCTTTCTAAGAAATTGATTAATATGCGATTTATCTGGTTACTGGATGGATTTCCCGAGCCGACGGCGATGGCCGGGCGAAGGAATCTTTCACGGAACTGTAACATTTCTGTAGCGTGAATAGAGTAGTTTTAGTTATGGATCAGCAATTCAAGTAAGGTGATTCATGGCCACGCCAGCCACGCTGCCCCAGCCCTCGATTCTCGAAGAGAAGGTACTCGCAGACAATTTAAAGAAGTCGTCCACCGGAAAGATCGGCGTGGGAGTGTTCGCGCTGATTCTGGCGGGCGGGCTGATCTATATTACGGCGCAGGTGTGGGGGGACCTTTCGGTCGTCCATACGGTGCATTTGTTTCCGTACCTGCTGCTTGGGCTGGCGCTGCTGATTGCGCTGGGCTTCGAGTTTGTCAACGGCTTTCACGATACGGCGAATGCAGTGGCGACGGTGATCTATACCCACTCGCTGGAGCCGCATATCGCGGTGGTCTACTCGGGGATATTGAATTTTGTGGGTGTGCTGCTGAGCTCGGGCGCGGTGGCGTGGGCGATCGTCTCGCTGCTGCCGGTGGAGCTGATTCTGAAGGGGAACAACGGTTCGGGCTTCGCCATGGTGTTTGCGCTGCTGGTGGCGGCGATCCTGTGGAACCTGGCGACGTGGTACCGCGGGCTGCCGGTGTCGAGCTCGCATACCATGATCGGCTCAATCCTGGGCGTGGGCCTGGCGTTTCAGTTGATGAAGGGAAACACAGGGACCAGTGGCCTGGACTGGGAGCAGGTGAAGAAGGTGATTGCGGCGCTGTGCATCTCGCCTCTGGTGGGGTTTGTCGCGGCGGGGCTGGTACTTCTTCTGTTCAAGCTGGTGGCACGGGACCCGCGGCTGTATCAGGCCCCCAAGGGGAGTGCGCCACCGCCGTTTTACATCCGCTGCCTGATGATTCTGATGTGCGGCGGTGTGAGTTATGCGCACGGGTCCAACGACGGGCAGAAGGGCATGGGGCTGATGATGCTGATCCTGGTGGGTACGGTACCCACGGCCTACGCGCTGAACCATACCATGGGCGCGAGCCAGGTGCAGGCGTTCGCGGTGGTGTCGACGCAGGTGGCCGGAGCGCTGGACCATTATGTTCAGCCGGGAACGGCGGCGCAGAACGCCGAGCCTGAGCTGGAGAACTTTGTCAGCAGCAAGAAGTACGAGCCGGGCGTGACGCTGGCGCTCGAAGAGATGGTGCTGGACATCCGCAACGAGACGACGCAGTACGGGACTCTGGAGGGCGTGCCGCAGGGGATGCAGGCCAATGTGCGCAACCAGATGTATCTGACCAACGAGACGCTGCGGCTGATGGCCAAGAGCAGCGGGCCGCAGATGTCGGCGGCGGACAAAAGAATTGTTGCGAACTACACGGGCTACCTGGACAAGTCTACGAAGTTCATTCCCACGTGGGTGAAGGTAGCGGTGGCCCTGGCGCTGGGGCTGGGGACGATGATCGGATGGAAGCGGATCGTGGTGACGGTGGGGGAGAAGATCGGCAAGGCGCGCATGACGTATGCGCAGGGGGCTTCGGCGCAACTGGTTGCCATGGCGACGATTCTGGCGGCAGGCACATTCGGCCTTCCGGTATCCACGACGCATGTGCTGAGTTCCAGCGTGGCGGGGACGATGGCGGCCAACCGCAGCGGGTTGCAGCACACCACCCTGCGCAACATCGCGGCGGCGTGGGTGTTCACGCTGCCGGCGGCGGCGCTGCTCTCCGGCATGCTCTTCTGGTTGTTCGACACCCTGGCAAGGTGAAGCGGGACGGGCAAAGAGAAACCTTAACACCGATCCACACCGATAATTGCACAGATTTTATGGATGGAATGCGTGGATCTTCTGCGTGAGGGAGCAATTGTGTCTGCGCTTTCTGCACTTCTGTCTGCGCGCAAGGCTGCGGGTTGATATGCTTATCACTGACACTAATCATGAGCCTGAAAGCCAAGATCGAAGCTGTTATCTATGCATCTGAAGAGCCGGTGACGCTGGCGCAACTGGTGGGCCTGCTGGGCGATGAGGCGCAGGCGGAGCTGGAGCGCGCTGTCAGCACGCAGCAGACGCTCTCGCTGAACGGGGGGGAAGGGGCAGACCCTGCGCTGGAGCCGGAGTTCGGTCCGACCGATGCGGAGGAGGCTGGGTCGCCAGTCGCGCAAAATTGTGCCGATGCGCCGGGCGATCCGGACGCGGGCGAGACTGGCGGCGATGTTGCGACGGAGCCGGTTTCGCAGGCGGCGGATTCGGCCGCGGACTCCTCGGCTGCGGACTCTTCCGTGGTCGAACCTGCTTTGACGGCGACTGCCGATGCTGCCGCCGTGGCTGCGCGGGCGGAGCGGGCGCGTCTGGCACGTCTGCGCGCGCACTTTCGCGTGCTGCTGGACCGACTGATGGCGGAGTACGCAACCCCTGAGCGCGGGCTGGAGATTCGCGAGGTCGCGGGCGGCTTCCGTTATGCCACCAAGCCGGAGTACCACGACGCGGTGCGCGGGTTTGTGAAGACCCTGAAGCCGCCGCTGAAGCTGACGCTACAGTCGCTGGAGACGCTGGCCGTGGTGGCGTACAAGCAGCCGGTGACGGCGCCGGAGATCTCGGAGATCCGCGGGGTGGACTCGAGCGGCGTGCTGGGGTCGCTGCTGGCGCGGAAGCTGATTACGACGGCGGGACGGAAGCACGTGATCGGGCGGCCGATTCTTTATAAAACGACGCGGGAGTTTCTGCTGAAGTTCGGGCTGAAGGACGTCACCGAGCTACCCTCGATCGAGGAGTTCGAGAAGATGGCGGGCCAGTTGGCCGAGCAGGTGGAGATGACGATGGAGAACGAGTTGTCAACGCCGCACGAGGAGCCAAGATCGCCCAAGACCGCCGAGGAGCGACTGGAGTCGGAGGGTGAGGCGAGTGCGGCGGAACCGGTGGCCGACGAGTTGATTGTGGATGGACGGCTGTCTGGTCTGCCGCCTGTGTATGACGATGCGACGGACGACCCTTCGGCGGCGGAGGCCGAGATTCAGAGCGACGAGAGCTTGTGAGTCTCATTCAGCGCAGCCATCGCGGTGAGAACGAGGCGGGCGGCTGGTGTATAGCGCGCAGGCGGGAGTGGCGGTTTCGCCGTAGACTGTGACGAGGAGGGACGGCGATGGCGCGCGAACTGGACTGGACAGATGTGGAGGAGATTGGGATTCAGTTGCAGGAGACGTTCCCGGAGACCGATCCCTACACGGTGCGGTTCACCGATCTGCACAAGTGGGTGGTGCAGTTGCCGGACTTTGTGGGCGACCCGGCGAAGTCGACGGAGGGGATTCTGGAGGCGATCCAGACGGCCTGGCGCGAGGAGTATGTGGACGCGAAGGACGCGTAGATAGGTACGAGGTTTGAGGTGCGAGGTGCGCGGGAGTCGTGGCGTGCGAGCGATATTCCTCCCACCCATCGCGATGATGCGCGATGGATGGGGGCACCCGGCGGATCAATCGAAGAGGTCGGCGTGAGTTCCTGTGCGCTCGAAACGGACCACATCCCCCTGGACGCGGTAGATGAGGACCCAGTCCGGCTCGATGTGTGCGTCTCGATAGCTCGACCATTCATTTCTCAATGGATGGTCTCTGTACCGAGGCGGCAGGGGTTGGTCTTCGATCAGGAGTTCAATGAGTTTCCGCAGCTTGACCATGCTCTTGCCACGCTTCTGGGCAAGCTTTACATCGCGGTGAAATCTTGTGGAATATTCGGGAATGCGCATCAGATGCCGAGCTTGTTGAACAGGTCTGCGGCATCCTTGGCGCGGTGAACCTCTTCGCCACGCGCACTCTTGAGAAGTGTCTCACGGGTCAGTTTATTGGGAGTGAGATCGAAGGGGAGAGCGCCTTCATTCGCGACCCGAGTGATGACGATTCGCATGACATCGGAGACAGTGAGTCCCATGGGGACGAGGACAGCAGTCGCCTGATCCTTGACCTCGGATTTGATTCTGGTACGAACTACCGCATTCTCGGCCATGAGTTATTGTAGCCCAGATGGGCCATAAATCAACGGCGGCGGAGGATTTGGGCGGGGAGTTTGGAGCCGGTGGCGAGGAGGGTGAGGGCGGCGGCGGCGAGCCAGGCGATGGACGCGAGGGCAATGGTGATGAGGTCGTTGGCGTGGGTGGAGACGGGCGGAAGAAGATGCGCGGCGGCGGCGGTTGCGGCGAAGGCGACGAGGGCTGCAAGGAGGGCGCGGGTGAGCTCGGCGAACTCCAGGTGGGCAAGCGAGACTAGGCGTTTGCGGTGGAGCAGGAGGGCGAGCGAGGCTGTCTGGACGAGGATTCCGATGTCGGATGCGATAGCGAGGCCCATGAGGCCGCGCGCGTGGAAGAGGCCCCAGTACATCGGGATGGAGAGGACAGTGATGAGGGTCCCGGTAATCATCGGCGTCTTGGTGTCGCTGGCGGCGTAGAAGGCGCGGGCGTAGATTCCCTGCACCGCCCAGAGGGCGAGGGTGATGGCGAGGATGGTGAAGAGCTGGGTGATGGCGGTGGCGTCGGCGCGGTTGAACTTGCCGCCGCGGAAGAGATCCATGAGCCAGGGAGCGAGGGCGATCATCCAGGCGGAGACAATCATGCCGACGGCGAAGAGGCGGGAGACGGAGCGGCCGACCGAGGCGGAGAAGTCGTGGGCGCGATGCTGCTGGAAGAGCGATGCGAAGAAGGGCAGCGATGCGGCGCCGGCGGCGGGGCCGATGACGTTGAAGGGCGCGTTGAAGAGGCTCTTGGCGTTGGTGATGAGCGTGATGCCGCCGACCTGGGCGGAGGCGAAGAACTTGAGGAAGATGCCATCGACCATGACCAGGGTGACGCCGATCATAAGGGGAAGAGAGAGCCGCAGCCACTCGCGGAATGCGGGATGGCGGAAGCCGACGATGGGGCGGAAGCGCAGGCCGGTGCGGAATGCGCCGAGGGAGTTCAGCAGTGCCGCGCCAACGAAGGAGCCGCCGAGCACGCCCCAGGCCAGCGAGTAGACGCCGAGCCGGTGGTGGAGAAACAACGCGCCGAGGATGATTCCGGCGTTGTAGATGAGCGGGGTGAAGGCTTGATAGAGGAAGATCCTGCGCACCTGCAGGCGCGAGCTCATGACGCTGCCGACGAAGAAGAAGAGCTGCGCGGGCAGCATGAGACGGGTGAGCGAGGTTGCGAGCGCGGCGCCGGCGGGGTCATGCCGGTAACCGGTGAAGAAGAACCAGATGTACTGCGGCGCGAAGATTTCGCCGAGCAGCAGGCCAGCGGCCAGCACCACGGACATGGTGGTGAGGATAACGGAGAGTGCGCGGTCGCCGCCCTCGTCGTCTGCGGCGACGCGATAGCGGTTGAGGATGGTGATGACGGAGATGGAGGCCGCGCCTCCGATGAGGAAGTAGTTGATGAGGTCGGGGAGGGTGAATGCGGCCTGATAGGCGTCCTGATCGATGCCGGCGCCGAAGATGTGGTTCACGATCTTGATGCGTGCGAGGGCGAGAAAGCCGGAGAGCAGCGCGCTGAGCATCAGAAGCTTGGCCGCGGAGCCCGCGGTGTGGCGACCGGTGAGGCGCGGAGATGGGTCCGGCTGTGGTTCCGGGGATGGAACTGGCTGCGACTGAGGAGGCAAGCTAGTGTCCATCGCCTTCGGAGTTCGAGCCGGGAGCGAGAGCGTCGAAGAGGAGATCGCCGGGAGGAGTACGGCCGGAAGCGGGCGCGGGAGAGGCTGGAGCCGGAGCGGGCTCGGGTTGCGCGGAGGCGCGGCGCGGAGCGCGGCTGTCGGGATCTGCGGGCCGGAGCTTGCGGGCGGACTTCTGCGCGGCGGAGCTTCTGGGGGCGACGGGCTGGGAGAGCATGGTGGCGAGGGCGGCGAGATCGCGGCGGAGATTGCGCAGTTGCTTTGTGTCGGGCAGCTCGGATGCGATGAGGGAGAGCTGCGGGCCCTTCTGCTTGAACTCGGCCTTGAGCACCTGGCGCGCGCCGGGGATGGTGTATCCCTCGTCCTTGAGGAGGGTCTTGACGCGCAGAGCCATCTCGACGTCGCGGCGGCGGTAGAGGCGCTGGCCGGTTCCTCCCTTGTTGGGCTTCAGTTGGGGGAACTCACTCTCCCAGAAGCGGAGGACGTATGCGGGAACCTCGCAGAGCTGGGCGACCTCGCCGATGCGGAAGTAGAGCTTGTCGGGGATCTCGGACGCGCTCGCGCCAGAGCCATGCGGAATGCCGCGGATTGGCTGGTTATTTGCCATTGGCCAGACCCGAACCCTCCCTTGCAGACGAGAGCGTGAACCCCCTCGATCCAGATTGACTGCGGTGTCTCCAGCGATCGAAGACAAAGCAGAGAAGAAACAGGGGGCCTTCACTCCGATGCGGATGACAACCAGAAGATGTTAGCACCTCAACCCGATCCGCTCTAGAAGGGATTCAGTTTGGCGAGGCCCTTCTTCTTCTTGTGCTTGCTGGAGGACTCGTCGGATTTGTCGAAGGCTGGCTTGGGCTTCTTGCCTTTTGTGGGTGCAGTTTGCACGGGCGGCTGCGGTCCGGGAGCAGCCTGGTTGATGGCGTCCGGCGCGGCTTCGGGCTTCTCGATGGGGGCCGTGATGGTGGCGATGGCCGGGCCGGCGAGCTTAATTCCTCCGAGGTTGTCGCTGGGCTGGGCTGAGCCGCTGGCGGGCGCAGACTGCGCGGGCGCGGCGGACTCGGCACCGGGAAAGACCGGAGGCGAGGCTGGGGCCGCGTTTGGCGCGGACGAAGCTGAGGAGGGCTGAACGATCTCGATGCCCACGGAAGATCCGCGGGAGGCGGTTGCCGGGGTTGCTTCGGATACGCTGGAGACCGCGGAGGCGGAGTCGTCTGCTGCGCCAGCGCTGGCGGTGGGCACGTCCTGCAGCGCGAGCGGCGCGGCAGCGGCAGCCGGTGTGGGGGCAGCGGAATCGGTCGCGGACGGAACCAGCGGGGCAGTCGCCGCAGAGGTCCGCGGCGCGTAGGCCGCGGGATTCATCGAGGTGTTGAAGTCGACGATGGCCTGACGGGTGACCGAGGGTGCAAGCGTGGGTTTGGCGTCTTCCAGCGGTGGGTCTCCGAGGGTGGCGGCGGGGACCGTGTCCGCCTTGTGCAGGACGAAGAACTCGACGCGGTTGCTGAGGGTGTACTGGCCGCGGCTGTTCTCCAGCGCACTGCTGGCCGCAATCTGCTCCGGCGTGGGCGTCGGGATGGGAAGGCCCATGCCCACCAGCCGGTCTCGCGCGTCTTCAACGTGCGCGGCGGCGGAGTGCTCGAGCACGACCTTGGTGTACGCGGCGGCGGCCTGGTGTTCATAGAGGCTCACCAAGCGCTCCCTGGAAGCCGCGGAGACGCTGGGCGGCAGCTTTGTGGTGCGGAAGAAGCGCGCCTCGGTCTCGAATGCATCGCCCAGGTTGACCAGCACGTCGTCCATGTGGCTGTAGAGCGGATAGGTGTCGATGACGGTCTGGTAGCGGGCGATGGTGGCGGCCCAATTGGAGCGGGACGCGTAGAAGGCGGCGATGTCGGCCTCGCGGGAGGCCAGCGTCTCCTGCACCTCGCGCAGGCGCTGCTTGGCCTGGGGCACCAGCGGGGAGTCTGGGAACTGCTGGATCATCAGGCGGTACTCTTCCTCGGCGTGGGTGGTGTCGGAGTAGTCGCGGTCGGGCTTGTCCATCTGGCGGAAGTAGATGTCGCCGACGCGCATCTGGGCCTCGGCGGCCTCGGGCGCGTTGGGGAAGAAGGTGATGAAGTCCTTGTACTCCTGCTCTGCCTGAGTGAGGGCAGCGGTGCCGCCCTCCTTGAACCAACTGTCGGCGATGCCCAGCTTGGCGCGCATCATGTACTGCGAGTCGGGATAGGTGTTGAGCAGGGTCTGCAGGTCGAGGCGCGCGACGTCGAAGCGTCCTCGCTTCACGGCGAGCTCAGCCTTGTCGTAGAGCGCCTTGTCGGGGAGCTTGGCGTCCTGCATCTCGATCGGGTTGATCTTCTTGGTCTTCTTGTCTTCTTTTTTGGTGTCTTTGGAGACGACGACCTTCTCATCTTTTTTCTGCGTGCGGACCTTGGGGGCCTTCTTGTTGCTGAGAGCGATGTCGGGCTTGCCCGGAGTGGAGGCGGGTGCGGCGTCCTGCGTTGCGGCAGGGGGCGTCGTGGCGGAGGGTGATGCAGCGGTCTGGGCGGCGGCGTCCGGAGCCGGAGCCTGGGCGCGCGCGCCGATGGTTGCCGCAAGAAGCGCGGCCACGGCGAGCGTTGCGCACACATCTGGAAAGAGGGAACGGGCCTTGCTGCTGGAGAGCTGGATGCTGCTGGGGGCGCTGCATTGCGTCATGCTTGGAACTCCGTCTGCCACAGGCTGAACGTTCTGGCGGGCGCGCACTCTGCGGTGTGCGGGCTGGTTCTATTCTAGAGCAGTTTTGCCTTGTCCGTGGCCCCTCGGGGGGTTCTCCAGGCTTCCGGGGGCACGGCGCTAACCCGCCGGGGCCGCGGCGCGGGCGACACGCAACAGCTCGACCGCGTTCTGCTCGGTGCGCCCTTTTTCGAAGACGGCAGAGCCTGCGACCAGCATCTCGGCGCCGGCCTGGACCACGGAGGCGACTGTATCGAGAGCGACGCCGCCATCGACCTCGATGCGAAAGTTGAGGCCCATCTGCTTGCGCAGGCGGGCAAGATGCGCGATCTTGTCCACGGCGAGCGGAAGGAACTGCTGGCCGCCGAAGCCGGAATTGACACTCATCACCAGGACGAAGTGCACCATGGGGAGGACTTCGACGAGCGTATCGACCGGCGTGGCGGGGTTGATGACGACGCCGGGCAGCGCCTTGTGTTCCGCGATGTGCTGGAGGGTGCGGTGCAGGTTGCGGCAGACCTCCTGATGGACGGAGATCATGTTGGCGCCGGCCTGGGCGAAGGCGGGGATGTAGTCGTCGGGGTCCTCGATCATGAGGTGACAGTCGAGAGGCAGCTTGGTGATGGGACGCAGCGCCTTGACCATGGGCGGGCCGAAGGTGATGTTGGGGACGAAGTGGCCGTCCATGACGTCGATGTGGACGATGGTGCCGCCGCCGCGCTCGGCTGCGGCTACTTCATCGGCGAGGTGGGCAAAGTCGGAGGCGAGGATGGAGAATGCGAGTTCGATCATAAGAGCGGTTGCCAGTTGCCGGTTGTTCGTTGCTGGTTGATAAGTGCAAGTGCGCTGAGGGAAGTGTATCAGCCGTCTGCTTCGACTGGTGATTGCTGTGGCTGGCAGGGGGCTTCGGATGTGGGCTTTGGGTCGCCGAGGGAGGTGCGGGCGGCGGCGTTGAGGATGCGGCGGATGGGCCAGGAGGGTTTGTCGGTCGCGTCTTCCTTGGGGAAAAAGACTTCGCCGACGCGCTGCTTCTCCGGGCGGTAGTACCAGCGGCGGAGGAGCGAGAGATGGTCGGAGAGCGTGGCGAGATCGGGGGCTGATTTGGGGTGCGGCATGGCGCGGGCCGCGAGATCGCCGAGGAGGTGCGCGGCGCGGTCCTCCGGGTTGAGAGTGGCGCTCGATGCTGCTGCGGGAATTGGAGGAAGAACACTGCGGGCGGAATCGGTGACGCCGACCGCATCGGGGTCCTTCGACTTCGATGCGACAGAAGGCGTCACATCTCCGCTCAGGATGACAGCGTTCTGAGTTGGAGGTTCTTCGAGTAGGACGGCCTGGAGCATCAGAGGCTGGGCGTAGAGGGAACTGCCGACGGAGGCCTGGTCCTTGACGGCGCGGACGCCGAGGGTGGAGAGGCGCGCCGGGCCGGTGATGCAGCCGGATGCGACGAGGAAGATGGAGGCGGCGGGTTCGGCTTCGGAGCTGGGTTCAGGTGAAGCAGATCCCTCCGCTGCGCTGCGGGATGACAACAAAAGAGCGGGCTGTGATGACAACAAAGAAGCGTGTTGGGCGGCTTTCTGCACGATGACGGCGCGGAGATTGGGGATGGGCTGGACGAGCGGGTCGGCGAGGGCGGCGGCGGATTTGATGCGCAGGAATTGGGCGTGGAGCTGGGCGGCGCGCTCGAAGTCGAGGCTGGCGGAGGCCTGCTCGCGCTGGGCGGTGAGTTGAGTGAGGAGGGATTCGCCGTGCGTGGCGAAGAAGGATTCGACGGCGGCGGCTTCGGCGGCGTAGGCGGATGCGCCCGCGGGCGTGCAGGCCTGGTTGCAGGGCGCGAGACACTTGTTCATCTCCTGATAGACGCAGCCGGGATGCTCGGGATAGGGTGCAAGATCCTCGGTGCAGCGGCGGAGCTTGAAGAGGTCGAGGACGGCGTCACAGTAGCGGTCGGCGGCGGCGCGCGATGGAAACGGGCCGTAGGTGTGGGCGAGGGCGCGGCGGCTGAGGCGGTTGGTGGAGTAGACGCGCGGGTAGGCGTTCTCGGCGGTGAAGCGGAGGAAGAAGGGCGTATGCAGGCGCAGTCGGCGGCGCGCTTCGGCGAGGCCGAAGATGGCGGCGGAGGCGCGATAGAGCGCGAGCGTGGACTCGAACTCGGAGCCGGTGATGGTGAAGTCGATGCGGGCGACGCGCTCGCGCAGGTTTAGGCGCTTCGACTGCGAGTCGGGCGGCGCGAGGATGCGAGTGATGCGGCGGCGAAGGTCGGCGGCGCGCGTGAGGTATGGTTCAGCTTCCGGCTGGCCACTGATGCGCGGACCGTGGAGGGCGAGGACTCCGGGCAGCGCGGGAATTGCGCGCAGAGTTTCGGCGGCGTTCTCGGGTGAGAAGGGGATGGAGTGCTCGAAGTGGAAGGACGCGGCCACAGGAGGATTGTAGATGGACGCGGCGCTGCGACGAAAAGCAGATTTCTTCGCTTCGCTACGGAATGACAAACAATGGAGCTACGGAATGACAAAAAATGGAGCTACGGAATGACAAACGATGGAGCTACGGAATGACAAAAAAACGGGGTACGGAATAAAGAAAAGTGGCATCGCTGCTAACTGCCGGCGATGGTCATGCCATCGATGCGGAGGGTGGGGGCTGCGGTGGCGGTGCGGAAGATGAGGTCGTTGCCGATGGCGGAGATGTTGCGGTACATGTCTTTGAGGTTGCCGGCGATGGTGATCTCTTCGACCGGGTAGGCGAGTTCGCCGTTCTCGATCCACATTCCGGCGGCGCCCTGCGAGTAGTCTCCAGTGACGAGGTTGACGCCGAAGCCCATGGTCTCGGTGACGTAGAGGCCGGACTTTACGTCGGCGATGATCTGGGTTGGTGTCAAAGTGCCCGGCTCAAGGAAAAAATTGCCCGCGCCAATGCCGGGGTTGCCGGCGAGCGAGCGAGCGGCGTTTCCGGTGGAGGCGAGGCCTAGCTTGCGGGCGGTGTAGGTATTCATCACGTAGCTCTTCAGGATGCCGTTCTCGATGAGCACGGTGCGGCGGGTGGGCAGGCCCTCGCCATCGAAGGGAGCGGTGCCGAAGCCGCCAGTCTTGATTGAGCCGGAGATGCCGCCTTCGCTGTCGGAGACGTGATCGAAGGCTTTATCAAATACAAGGGTACCGTCGTCGATGACGGTGACGTTCTCTCCTGCGACGCGCTCTCCTAGCATTCCGGCGAAGAAGCTGGCGTGGCGATAGATGGCGTCGCCGTTGGCTGCGTCGAAGATGTTGCCGACGATGGAGCGGGCGACCTCCGGGGAGAAGACGACGGGGGCCTGCTGGGTGCTGGCCTGGCGCGCGCCAAGGCGTTGCAGGGTGCGGCGGGCGGCCTCCTGGCCGATGGCGACGGGGTCCTCCAGCAGGCGCGTGGAGCGGGCGGCGGAGTACCAGTAGTTGCGCTGCATCCGGCCATCGGTGTCGTGGGCGATGGGCTGGGCGGAGAAGCCGCAGTAGCTGCGGCGGTACTCTCCCGTGAAGCCACGGGAGTTCATGAGGATCTTGTGCGAGGTTGCGGTGTCGAAGTCGCCACCGCCGGAGTTCTGGATGCGCGGGTCGAAGGCTAGGGCGGCGGCTTCGACGGCGCGGGCGATCTCGATGCGGGCTGAAGGCGGCTGAAGGTTGACGTCTTCGAAAAAGAGGTGCTGGTTGGCGGCGTCGTGCTGGCCGAACTCGGCGGGTTCGGGAAGGCCGGCGAAGGGGTCTTCGCTGGTGATGCGGGCGAGGGTGACGGCGCCGGCTACCAGGCGGGCTATGCTCTCGGGCGAAAAGTCGGAGGAGGAGGTGCTGGCGGTTTTTTGGGCTTTGCCGGAGGCGATGAAGACGCGCAGGCCGACGGCGCGGGAGCCGGACTCCTTGAGCGTCTCGACCTGGCCGAGACGGACCAGGGTGGAGAACTCGTCGCCTTCGTAGACGACGGCCTCGGCGTCGGTGGCCCCGGCGCGGAGGGCGCGGGCGAGGACATCGGAGGCGAGCTGGTGGAGGTTGGCGGCGATGGTTTTGGTCGGCAAGGTGCGTCCTCGGTGGATCGGTAATAAATAAATTTAATTCAACGATAAAGTCTTCTGGTTCATAACGATACGATATTTTCTCTCTCAAAGTATTGATTATAAGCTAGTTACTATCTATCAATAAGAAAAAAACAGGTTAATCGGAATCCGTTTTTCGGTTCTGCAAGACCTCGGCGGATTATGGGCTTTCCTCCCTCATTTTCTACCTACTTCTATTGTACGGGATGGAGATAAACTGCCATGCCAACTATTTTTGACAAATTTTCACTACTAACATGCTTGTTTTGTTTGATTTGCCGGTTTGATGCCGGATTGAGTATCTTGACAAGATTTTGGGGAACAGCAAGGCAAATGCAAGGGCGGGGTTTTGTGGGAGAAAGGGGCGGGCGGTTGCGGTGGTGCGAACTTCGCCGGGGTCCTTCGCGCTCGAAAGACGCGCTCAGGATGACAGCAAGAATAGACAGCGGGAGGGGGTTGGAGGTAGACCCACCCTTCGCTAGAAAAAAGCGAAGGATGGGGCACCCGGCACCCGGCTCTCAGGCGGAGATTGCTTCGGCCATGGGAAGTTGCACATCCAGCCACTCAGCAAAGCCATCCACTGGGACCTCGGCCATGTGGGTTGTTGGCTGAGGCAGGGGCTGACCATCGAGGGCGAGGCCTTCGAGGTGGAATTCGAGGGCTTCGCGGAGATTGGCGCGCATCTCTTCGAGGGAGTGGCCAGTGCTGGCGCAGCCGGGAACGTCGGGCGCGAAGCCGCTCAGGTTGGTTGGCCCGCTCTCGTAGATGACAAGGTAGCGTCGCGTCATGGCTTCAACCCCGCTTGCTTCAGAATACTCTGAAGCGTTTTGGGATGGAACTCGTCATTGGGATGACCCGGCACAGTAACCGTTTCGGGCTTATTGGGATGCTTGAACTGACGATGGCTGCCACTCTGCCGGGACAAGATCCAGCCGTCGTCGTTCAGTTGCTTCAAGAGGTCGCGAACTTTCACCTTGCGATTCTACCGGACGGGGTGCTCGGAGAGGCGGGGCAGGCGGCCGTCGGTGGCTTTGCGGAAGAAGAGGCCGGCGGGGCAGAACTCGGAGTCGGTCTTGAGCTTGTGGGCGATGTGCGGCGGCGGCGCGCCGAGGACGTGATGGCGGTGCAGCTTGACGGCGCCGGTGCAGTCCGAGCAGCGGAACTCAGTGTCGTCGTCGATGAGGGCTTCGGTGACGGATTTGAGCTTCCAGAAGGGCTCGTATCCACCGCCGATCTTGAGGCGACGTCGTTTGACCTGGCACTCGTAGATTTTTTCGGATTCGGCGGCCATAATGCTCCTTTGAGGTGTTGGGTGAGGGGATCTTCGGACGCGTCCCTGAGATTGCTTGCACGAGAAAGAATGCGTGCCCCCGGGGATAAAACCCCGTGTTCCTGGCGGCATGTGAGACCCAAGGAGCCCCAAGGCTAAAGCCTTGGGCACCCTGGAAGCGAAAACAACGACAACGGCAAATTCAATAACAACAGCGAAATACGGAAGCAGATTCCTCCGCTACTCCCACCCCAGCGAGCAAAGACCGCTCGCCGGGGACCCCGGATGCGCTGCGGAATGACAAACCAAGGATCACAGGCAACAGCAGATTCCCTTCGGGAATGACAACCAGAAGGGCGTGCGCGGCTACGCGACGGGGTTGGCGGAGGGTCTGGCTTCGCGACCGTCGGTGGCGTGCTGGAAGATCAGGCCGCTGGGACAGAACTCGGCGTCGGCGGAGAGCTTGTGCTCGACGTAGGCGACGGCCCCGGTTTTACCGTTGCGGCCAAGCAGCTTGACCGCGCCGGAGCAGTCCTTGCATCGGAAGTCGGTGTCATCGTCCACCAGGGCGACGGCGACGTTCTTGATCTTCCAGAAGGGTTCGTAGCCTCCGCCGGATTTGAGACGGCGGCGGCGGACCTCACACTCGTACATCTTTTCCCGTTCGACTGCCATTGGAGCACTTCTCCTTTTCTGCTACTCGGTAAGGTTCTGAATGCCGTCTATTCGGTGGACGGCGCAAGCACATCAGTTACGACACATCCTGGGAGAAGGGATGCTTTACTGCCCGGTTCCGCCGACCGTCATGCGGTCTAGCTTAGTGGTTGGCATTCCGACGCCGACGGGGACGGACTGTCCGTCCTTGCCGCAGGTGCCGATGCCTTCGTCGAGGGCGAGATCGTTGCCCACCATCGATACGAATTTGAGGGCCTCTGGGCCGCTGCCGATCAGCGTCGCGCCCTTGACGGGCTGCGTGACGCGGCCATCCTCGATGAGGTAGGCCTCGGAGGCGGAGAAGACGAATTTTCCGTTGGTGATGTCCACCTGTCCGCCGCCGAAGTTGACGGCGTAGAGGCCGCGAGTTACGGATTTGATGATGTCTTCGGGAGCGTCCGTGCCGGCGAGCATGTAGGTGTTGGTCATGCGCGGCATGGGGATGCATTGGTAGCTCTCGCGGCGGCCGGAGCCGGTGTTGCCCGCGCCCATGAGGCGGGCGGAAAGCTTGTCAGTGAGGTAGCCGCGCAGCACTCCGCCCTCAATGAGCACAGTCTCCTGGGTGGCCGAGCCCTCGTCGTCCACGTTGAGCGAGCCGCGTCTTCCAGAGATGGTTCCGTTATCCACCACCGTGACTTTGGAACTGGCCACCCGCTGGCCGATAAGCCCGGTGAAGGCCGAAGTTTTCTTGCGATTGAAATCGGCTTCAAGGCCGTGGCCAACGGCCTCATGCAGAAGAATTCCGGGCCATCCGGGGCCGAGCACCACTTGCATCTCGCCGGCCGGTGCAGGTACGGCGCCGAGCTGGAGAATGGCTCCGCGCGCTGCTTCGCGAGCCAGGGCTTCAGGGCTCCTGGAGTCGATGAATTGCTCCAGGCCGGCTCGCCCGCCGCCTCCCGCCGATCCTTTGGTCGTATTGGCGTCCTCTTTCGCGATGACAAAGACGTTCAATCGGCAAAGCGGCTGGGTATCGCTGGCGAAGGCGCCGTCGGAAGCGGCGATGAGGATGCGGCGCAGCTCTTCGGAGTACCCGGCGCGGACCTGCACAATGCGCGGGTCAAACGCGCGCGCGGCGCGATCTGCTCGCAAAATCAACTCCAGGCGCGCCGCCAGGTCCAGATCGAAGCCACCCAAGGGGACGGGGTAAAGGTCGGCGGCGGGCGCCTCGACAAACCCTTGCACCGTCTGCGTGGCCGGCCCGGAGGCGATGAGCGCGGCGGTGTGCGCGGCGTGCAGCAGGCGGTCGGAGCTCAGGTTGTCAGTGTAGGCGTAGCCGGTGCGCTCCCCTGAAAGCACGCGAATGCCGCAGCCGGCGCTGGTTCCCTGGCTGGCCGATTTCACGATCTGTTCGTCAACGCCCAGCGCGGTGGCCGTAACCGACTCGAAGTAAAGGTCTGCGTAGTCGCCTCCGGCTGAGAGAGCTTCGCCCAGGCAGCGTTCCAACAGCCGCTCGGTGATGCCGAATTTGTCAAAAAAATAGCGCTTGTGGCCGGGACGGGGGGAAGCAGCCGGATTGCTCATCGTGCCTTCAGTTTACGCTGGCTTCCACTTCAGCGGCGAAGGCCTGTCGCCTGGGGCCCTGGTTTTGCGCCGGCCTCCATTAAAGCGGCTCTACAATTGCTGTACCCTGAAACCGCTGCTGTCAGCGGCGTTTTCCCTCCCGCAGCGAAATGCGCGTTGCTTTTGCAGAGTATTAACTCCCATTGGCGCACAATGTACTGAGGTAGGAGCGGGCAGGGAGATCCAGCGAATGTCGAGCGCCGAATCCGGTCGAGTAAAAAACGGGAAAGCTCAAGCTCTCTAACTGGTCCGTTCTGTAAGGGATGCACCCGGTTCAATATGTCGGACTTCCGACCGGTTTATACCATACCCCCGGAATACACCCACCCCCTCCCCCTAAAAAAGCATGTTTTTCGAGCCTGATTTTTATGTAACTCATTCAGAATGAATAGCTTCAGAATAATACCTATTAACTTATCAGTAAATACAACCGCCGTATTTTAGCCCGTTTTTGGCCAGAAATGAGCCTTTTGCCTCAATTTTGGCCCATTTCCACCGGATGCCCCAGGTCTCGTCCGCCGCGGCGGATGAGACCTGGGAAAAGTGGTCACCCAACAGCCGCAATCGCATCCGCAATCAATGCCGTCTCCACCGCAGGCCGCACAGTGTGGACTCTCACGATGGAAGCCCCGTGAAGAATGGCCGCCGTCAGCGCCGCCAAACTGGCCGTCTCGCGAGCCGCAACGGGAGCGTCCTCTCCGTCATTCAGCGGCGCCAGCGTCCGGCCCAGAAACGATTTGCGGCTAACCCCCGCCAGCAGCGGACGGCCCAGCGAAATCAACTCCGCCTGCCGCGCCAGCAGAGCATAGTTCTCCTCAAAGCACTTGCCGAATCCGTAGCCCGGATCGAGCACCGTAGCCTCCGCCGCAATGCCCGCCTTCACGGCAGCAGCCAAACTCGCCTCCAGACCCGCGCGCACCGTAAAAATCAATTCGTCTGACGCCAGATGGCGCAGTGTGCGCCACTCCTCGGGCCGTCCGCGCGTGTGCATCAGCACCACTCCGCAGCCAGCCTCGGCGCAGACGGCAGCCATCTCCGGCTCCCACAGCAGGCCGCTTACATCGTTCACAATCTCAGCGCCTGCTTCGAGAGCCGCGCGCGCCGTCGCGGCCTTGTAGGTATCCACTGAGACAATCGCCTCGGGCCGCGCCGCCAGAATCCCTCTCATCACCGGCAGCAGCCGCGCCTGCTCCTCTTCCGCGCTTACAGCCGGGGTCCCCAACGACAGGTCCTCGTCGTTGGGGTGGACAGCCGAAGCAAGATCGGAATCCGCCGCACCGCCCGCGCGCGAACCCGGCCGTGTGCTCTCCGCGCCCAAATCCAGAATGTCGGCCCCTTCGTCCAGCAACGCGAGCCCGTGCGCGATGGCGGCTTCCGGGTCGAGAAAGGAACCACCGTCGCTAAAGGAGTCTGGCGTAATGTTGACCACGCCCATCACCAGCGTGCGCCGGCCTAGTTCCAGCGTGCGGCTGCGCAGTCGCCATTCGATAACTTTCCGCATCGCACTGTTCGTCACTGCTTCACCGGATACTCTGTTGGGCAATTGCCTGGCGGCCAGCGCGGGAGGCTGCAATAGGCGGTTTCCTCTTGCTACGCGTTGCGATCCGAACCGGAACCGGGCTCGATCCGATCAGCAGATCTACCGGGATGTACAGACCGGCGTGCAGACGGCGAATCATGGGCAAGGTCAGTGCGCGTTTTCCAGTTAGCACCTCCGAGACGCGGGCGCGGCTGCCGATCATCGGCTCAAGGTCTTTGCGCGTCAGCCCTTGCTGTTCCATTTGAAACTTGATGATTGTCACGGGATCGGGCGTATCGATGGGAAAGTGCATGGCCTCGTAGGCATCCACAAGTGTGGCGAGTATGTCCAACTCATCGCCCGCTGCGGTGCCCCGCTCCGCGCCCATCAACTGCGTAATGCGTGCCACCGCCGCATCATGCTCTGCTTCAGTTCGAACCGGTTGGATCCGCATAGCGCTCCTTGTCAAACTTCACCTGTTTCGCATCAATCCGATCGTATTCCCGGTGCGTTCCCAGCCACAGGATCAGAACTACACCGTTGTTGTAATCAATTGCAACCACAAGACGAAATTCATTCCCCTTGATATTGAAGACCACTCGCTCAGAAGAAACGATACTGGCGGTTTGTTTCTCCCGTTTGAGTTCCGCGGAATTCTTCCACGACGCACACGAGGCATTGCATACCACGCATCGAGCTGGTCACGCACAACCCGTTGCAGCCGAGGTTCCACTCTGTTGCGGACAAATCCGTTCAGTGTGCCCCGCGATATAATTCGCACAAACTCAGAGTACACTGCTCCCGCTATGGGAGCAAGAGGCGGCATCCGTTTCCCGCCAGGTGATTACGCAATCTGTTTGCCTCCTGCTAAACTCCCACCATGAAACTCTTTCTGCGAATTCCGGCGCTCGTATTGACGGTGTTTCTTGTTTCTTCCACCGGCCTGCTTGCACAGGCCCCGGCGAAGCCCAGTGCCGCTCAGCCGACGCCTCCCGCTCCTGCGAAACAGTTGGTTGGTGATCGCATCCGCGCCATTCTCGCCCAGCCGGCGCTGAGTCATGCGCAATTTGGCATCAGTGTAACCACGCTGGATGGAAAGCAGCTCTATGGGTTGAATGAGGGGCGCCTGTTTACTCCGGCCTCGAACGTCAAGCTCGCCACCACGGCTGCGGCCTTTGCCCTACTCCCGGTGGAGACGCTGACCTGGACGACGAACGTGGTAGCCGGCGGCGAACTCGACAGCGACGGCGTGCTCAATGGCGACCTGATTCTGCTGGGCGTGGGCGATCCGACGCTGAGTGCGCGTCGTTATCCCTACCAGGGGCCGGAGGCTATTCCCGCTGCGCCTGCCGACGCCGCGGAAGAGCCGGAGCCGCCGCCAAAGGCTATGGATGTGATGGACAAGCTGGCTGAAGAGGTGGCGAAGGCCGGTGTACACACGATAAGAGGAAACGTGGTGGGCGACGACAGCTTCTTTGTCGATGAGCGCTACGGACAGGGCTGGGGATGGGACTCCCTGCAATGGACCTCCGGAGCCGC
>PKWU01000043.1:6559-6741 GCA_003132145.1 Granulicella sp. | reverse complement strand
CCGAAACGCCTGCGCCCGCGCCTGCAGCGTCCTCGCCTTACACAACTGCGGACGAAACGCCCGCAGTTGCGCTTGCAGCGTCCACGCCTTACACAAGTGAGTCCCAAACGCCCGCGACTGCGATGGGAGCGTCCACGCCTTCCTACACAACCGCGGCCGGAACGCCCGCAGCTACGCCTGAC
>PKWU01000043.1:5066-6540 GCA_003132145.1 Granulicella sp. | reverse complement strand
GTGCCTGGCCCAACCTTGGCCGAGTGGACCCCCAATGTGGATTACTACACGATGGACAACGGCATGACGATGGCGCCCAAAGACGAGACTGCGCAACCCGGCATCGACCGCCGTCCCGGCTCCATGCAGGTGCGCGCCTGGGGCACGGTGCCGGACGGGGGTTTCCATACGGTGCTGGCCGTCGAAGACCCGGCGGAGTTCACGGCAGCTGCCTTCAAGCAGGCGCTCCTCAGCCACGGCATAACGGTCATCGGCGGGGCTGTCTCCCAGCACAGGTACCCGACTGGAACGGGCAACTTTGCCGAGGAACGCGCCGAGCCGCTCAAGCTGAGCCGCTCTGAATTGCCCACCGTGGTGGCCCCATTGGAGGACCGCGGCCTCCTGGCTTCGTATGTCTCCGTGCCAGTGGTCCAGGACGTCACGCTGACCAACAAGGTGAGCCAGAATCTGCACGCCGAATTGCTCTTGCGGCTGCTGGGCAAGGTGTACGGAACTGACGGTAGCTTCGAGCAGGGCACGCGCGTTGTCCGGCAGTTTCTGGTCAGCGCGGGCGTCGATGATAACGACTTTTTCCTCTACGATGGCTCGGGAATGAGTATGTACGACCGCATTGCGCCGCGCGCCTGTACTCAACTGCTGTCCTACGCCTCGCGGCAGCCCTGGGGAGCGGCCTGGCGCAAGACGCTGCCCGTGGCCGGAGTAGACGGTACACTGGCCGAGCGGTTCAAGCATTCGCCTCTGAAGGGCCGTCTGTGGGCCAAGACCGGTACGCTGAACGAGACCAACGCCCTCTCCGGCTACCTGACCGCGGCCAGCGGCAAGACTCTGGCGTTTTCCATCCTGGTCAATGGCCACCGGCCGGGGAGCGAAGCCGAACTCCAGGCCATCGACCGCATCGCGGAGGCAATCGCGGCGGCGGAGTAAGCCTGTATCATCAGAGGCAGATGCGCACTCGTTCCCTCGCCATTTCTCTTGCAATCCAGGCCCTTGGCCTTGCCGCAACGCTGGCCCTGGCCGGCTGCCGTTCGCTGCCCCCTTCCAAACCCGAGGCGCTGTGGACCATCGAGGAAGCGCGCGGCGCCCAGGTCTTTCAGCAGAAGTGCGCCAGGTGCCACCACCCCACCACAACGCGCCCTCTCAATGGGCCGGGATTACAGGCGCTGACCAAGGTAAAGTCCATGCCCTCGGGCGCGCCCCCCACTGACGAGCGGCTGACCCGGGTCATCCTTCGCGGGCGGCTGAATATGCCCGCCATCCAACTGACCGACGACCAGCTTTCTGACCTGCTGGCCTACCTTCACACGCTATGACCACTGAGACCGGGAATAACGAGTCCGGAAAAGACGAAGCCCAACCGGCGCGGCAGGAGCTGCTGCCGCTCCCCGCTCTGGCGGCCATCAGCCTTTACCTGCTGGTGCTGGCCGTGGTCATTGTCTTTGGCGTAGTGGGCCGGCACTATCCGCCGCTGTTTCTT
>PKWU01000043.1:0-5023 GCA_003132145.1 Granulicella sp. | reverse complement strand
GCCCAGCCCGTTTCCGCTCCCGGTACAATACAAGCGTGATGGAACTGGTGCAGATCGAGCCCGTCCTCAAAGCTCCGGCCCCCAAGCCGGACTGGCTCAAGGCGCGCGCCCCGGTGGGCGAGAACTACCACGATCTGAAGCGGCTGGCCCGCTCGCTGGGGCTCAATACGGTTTGCGAGAGCGCGCACTGCCCCAACATCGGCGAGTGCTGGCATCACAAGACGGCCACCTTCATGATGCTGGGCAACCTCTGCACCCGCCGCTGCGGCTTCTGCGCCGTCCCCAAGGGCCGTCCCCAGCCCATCGACTTTGACGAGCCCCGCCGCGTGGCCGAGGCCGTGGCCACGCTGGGCCTTCAGCACGCCGTCATCACCAGCGTCAACCGCGACGACGACCTGCTCGGCGGCGCGCGTGCCTTCGCGTTGGTCATCGAAGAGATTCGCCGCCAGGCGCCCGGCTGCCGGGTTGAGGTGCTCATCCCCGATTTTCGGGGTAGTCAGGAGGCGATTCGCACCGTGGTCGAGGCCCGCCCTGAGGTGCTCAACCACAACATCGAGTCGGTGCCCCGGCTCTACCGCGTGGTGCGTTCCGGCGCGCGCTATGAGCGATCTCTACAGTTGTTGCACTACTCCAAAAAGTTAAACCCCGGAGGGGGGCTGACAAAATCAGGAGTGATGGTGGGCCTGGGCGAGGAGACGGCCGAGCTGCTTCAGGTCTTTCGCGACCTGGCCGCGGCCGGCTGCGACATTCTCACCATCGGCCAATATCTGCGCCCCTCGCGCGATCATTTGCCCATGGCCCGGCTCTATACCCCGCGCGAGTTTGCCGAGTTGAAGACCGAAGCGCTCAAGATGGGCTTTCGTCACGTCGAATCCGGCCCGCTCGTGCGGTCAAGCTACCACGCGCACGAGCAGGCGGCGTCTACGGGAATGACCGCAGTAGCATAGGGTTCCGCCCCTTGCATATTTCCCTTGCTGCATTGCGCTACACGAACACTTCACTGGCACAAAAGATCGGTCCGGCTGTTTCGTTGCGCCTTGCAAATTCTTGTTGCACAAGCCCTTCCCTTGCGTCCATCATGGTCTTATCTAGGCCAATTTGTTTTCTGGGCCAAATGGCCTGTTCTGAACGGATAGGGAATTCCTATGCGCACATGCATGGTTGCGGTTTCGTTTGTCGTGTTCTGTTCAATGCTCGCGGCGCAAGAGGCGTCCGCAGACAACGGTGCCGCCGCTCCCAGCACGGTCCAGGTGCATGTCTCAAGTGGACCCGGCGCGGTCTTTCACTTCACCAAAGCCGACGACGCTCTTCTCGCAGATGCCAACGCAATCGACGCGCAGTACGAGAAAAAAGGTTTGGTGCTTCACGATCCCGGCCTGCAGGCCTACATCGACTCGGTGGGCAAGCGCGTCCTCGGCGATCGGCCCGTACCCGAAAAAGTCACCTACCGCTTCCTGGTCCTGCGCGATCCCACGGTCAACGCATTCGCGTTCCCGAATGGCTCGGTCTATATCCATACCGGTCTGCTCGCACTGCTTGAAAACGACGCACAGCTTGCCGGCATCCTGGGGCACGAAACGGCGCACGTCTTCGAGCGGCACTCCTATCTCGAAAACCGTAGCATCCGCAAGAAGGTTGTTGTTTCGGAAATTGTTGTGGCAGCCGCCGGCGCGGTCTCTTACGGTGGATATGGTTTGGCAGCAGTATCGATTGCTATTGCCGCCGATGTCAACACCCTGCTCCTGCTTGAAAGCATCTATGGCTATTCGCGCGAATTAGAGAGCCAGGCTGACCACGATGGGCTCGCCGCCATGACTGTTGCCGGCTACGATCCTCACGCCATGGCCGCTGCCTTCGAACTTCTCGACCAGGATAGAACCCTCGAGTATGAACCCCGTCCGACCTTCTACCATGATCATCCCAAGCTAGTAAAAAGGCGGGAGGGAGCCCTTGCCTTCGCCAGTTCCTTCACTCCCCAAGGCGTGCGAACCGGATCCACCCAGAACTATCTCATCGCCGTCGCGCCGGCCATCGTATCCAACATCAATACAGACATCGAAAGCCGCCGGCCGCGCACCGCAGTAGCCCGCGCCACACGGCTCGTGAACGCATTCCCCGGCGATCCGCAATATCAGGTACTCCTTGGCAGCTCATATAGTGCGCTCGGAGCCGAAACGGCCCTCCCCACAAAGGACGAACTTACTCACGACGGCAAGGCTCAGCAGCGCAGGGAAGTTCTTAAAATGAGCGAGCAGCAGGAGCAAGATGCCCTGCTGAAAACGCCCGAAGGGCAGGCGACGCTCAAAGAAAACCAGGCGAAGGCAGAAAAGGTCTTCCTTGCCGCGATTCAAAGTGACCCGCAGTATGCGCTTGCCTATCGCGAGCTCGGTTTCCTCTATGAAGACGAGTTGCGATATTCTGACGCGACAGCAAACTATCAACAGTATCTCCAGTTGGCGGCTTCCACCAGTCTCGATCGCCTTCGCATCAAGCGGCGCCTGGCCCAGTGCCAGAACCGCCAAACCGGGGAGGTGCATCCATGATTGCCTGTGCGGGCTTCTGCCTGATCGAAATTCGCGGCGGAACACTCTCACCGGCAGCTTTTTTATTGAAAGGGGTAACTTTGATGAAACTCGGACGACGAATGTTCCTGGCTGTTACTACCGCCATTTTTGTATCCGTTTCCGCTTCCACCGCCTTCGCTTCAGTACTTCAAACTAACTCGTCCTACGCGCAGCATAAGGTAAGTTCCGGAAAGTTCCCCATCCATTCCGCCTGCATGATGCCACCCCAGGGCCATCTCATCAAGATAGGCGTAACAGGCGCTGAACAAATGCCTCAGGAATCCAATACCTGGGCTGAGGCCCTTGAGGCTGTCGTCGCGGACCACCTCAAAGCCCGCGGCATCAGCGTTACTTCCGCCACCAATCCGCTTTCAAGTGGTGCGTCTGGAGATGAAATCAACGGAGTAATCTCCCAAGTCCAGCAGAAGTTCAAAACTGTTTCCGCCCTGATGTACAAGAAACCCAAAGCGATTGCCAAGTCGGCCTACACTCTCGGCGATCAGGTGGGAATGTTGCCGTGCTCTGAGAATTCCGACATCCTGGTCTTCGTCCAGGGCCGAGGCCAAGTCCTCACCGGAGCCCGTGGTGCCATGACATCGACCTTCGGGGGGCCCGCGGAATTTGCCGACCTCTTCGTCACGTTGGCCGACGCCAAAACGGGAGAGATTCTTGATCTCATTCAGCTCTATCCCGACGGCGATTTTTTTTCGCACCCGGATATCTGTTTCGGCCCTGACCTCGACATTGAACTTGCAAGTAAGAATATCGGCTCCATCCCCAGGAAGGCCAAGAAGAGCGGGCAATAGGCCAGCCCTTCGCAGCAGTTCCGCCCTCGTTGATTTCTTCTGCGGCATCCCGTCTCTTCGCGGCGTGGATTCGCTAATATAGTGTTTTGTACCTAAGTGAGGAGAATCATGGCAGCTTCGATAATGGCCGGTATTCCGGCGCTCAAAGAACTCTCTGGTGACCTGAAGCGGAGGATGGATCAGGCGGTGGCCACATTCCAGGCCAACCTGGCCTCCACGCGCACGGGCCGGGCCAACGTGCACATGATCGACCAGGTCAAGGTGGACTGCTACGGCACGCAGATGCCTATCAACCAAATGGCGCAAGTCTCCACGCCCGAGGCACAACTCATCCTGATCGCTCCCTGGGACCCCACCGTGATCAAGGAGATTGAGAAAGCCCTGCGCACCGCCGATCTGGGCTTCAATCCCCAGTCCGACGGCAAGGTGTTGCGCGTGCCCGTCCCTCCCATGACCGAGGAACGCCGCCGCGACGTTTGCAAGCACCTGAACAAGGTGCTCGAGGAGCACCGCACCGCCGTCCGCAACGTCCGCCGCGACGGCAACGACGCCCTGAAGAAGCTGGCCAAGGAAAAGAAGATCAGCGAGGACGAGGAGAAGCGCGCTCTCGAAGAGGTCCAGAAGATGACCGACGAAGAGATCCGCCGCATGGAAGAGCTTTCGCAAAAGAAAGAAGCGGAAGTGATGCAGGTCTGATCAAAGCTGGAGCCAAAGAACCATCGGGCCTGTCCGCATAGTTTTGCGAACAGGCCCGATGTGTATTTGGTGCAGAGAACGCTGCTCAGCGAGAAAGCCCACGGCAACTTACGGATAAATCCGATGCAGTGTCCGCGCAAACGGAATCGTCTCGCGCACATGATCCAGCCCGCAAATCCAAGCCACGGCCCGCTCGATGCCCATGCCGAAACCCGAGTGTGGCACGCTGCCGTACCGGCGCAGGTCCAGGTACCACTCGAAGGCCTCCTTGGGGAGCTTGTGTTGTTCGATGCGGCTGTTCAATAACTCATAGCTGGAAACGCGCTGCGAGCCGCCGATGATTTCGCCGTAGCCCTCCGGGGCCAGAACGTCCACGCAGAGCGCCAGCCGCGCGTCCTTGGGGTCGGGCTCCATATAGAAGGCCTTCACGTCTGCCGGATAGCGGTGCACCATCACCGGGCGGTCAAACTGCGAGCTGAGCCAGGTCTCGTCCGGCGAGCCGAAGTCGTTCCCATACTCAAAAGCCGCCTCAAGCTGGCCGTCCTTGTGGGCCTGGTTCAGCATCTCAGCAGCCTTATCGTAAGTCAGCCGCGGAAACGGCGGCACGATAGCTTCCAGCTTGGCCCGGTCGCGGCCAATCACCGTCAGCTCGGAGGCGCGGTTCTTCAGCACGCTCTGCACAATGTGCGAAAGAAAATTTTCCGCCAGCTCCAGCAGCCCGTCCAGATCGCAATAGGCCACCTCCGGCTCGATCATCCAGAATTCGGTCAGGTGCCGCCGGGTCTTTGACTTCTCCGCGCGGAAGGTGGGCCCGAAGCTGTAAACCTTGCCCAGGGCCAGCGCCGTGGACTCGATATAAAGCTGGCCGGATTGCGTCAGAAAGGCCGTGTCGCCGAAGTAGTCCACCGGAAACAGCGTCGAGGTGCCCTCGCAGGCCGCCGGCGTCAGAATCGGCGG
>PKWU01000045.1 GCA_003132145.1 Granulicella sp. | reverse complement strand
TTATTTATGCGCAGGCCCTAAGCAAAACCAAACAGACCCGGCCAAACGCGCCGGGCCTTCGCATTTAACCAGCAGGAAGCCAGTAAGTGATTGATTCCAGAGATCGACAGATCTAAACCCTCTGGAATGAAGATCTTGAAAATTTGATCCAGATCTAACTCCTTATTTATGAAGATCATGGATAAATTTACTTTTTTTCGCCGAGTACAGCGCAGCCGGACGCCCCCACGATTTCACCCCAAAAGGAGCAGGAACAGGTCCGAGCCATATCTCCCGCGCGGCGCGCAACCCGTAGCTTGAAATCTCCTCTGGCGGACTCATCCGCCGCCAGCGTATGATTCGCCCGAACGAGGTCCGCAAGCCTCGCGTCTTCCTTATCAGGAGGCGTCCCATGTCGAAGTGCACTCTGCGCAGCATCTTCACCGTCCTCATCTACGCCGGAGTCGTCATCTTCCTCTTCCCGTACTTCATCGGGCGCCTCACCAACGTCGGCTTCTTCGTCCTCGCCGGCCTTGGCCTCGCCCTTGTTTGCGGCATCCTCCGCTGCTGCTGCACCGAAGGCGACTGCATCGACGAACCCGCTCCCGCCCGGCCCACCCACCCCCGCTCCACCCCCCACTAGCCCTCGACAAATCGTGTGCCTCATTCTTCGCAGTCTTGTCGCGATGAGCAGAATTTCGCGCCACGGTTCCCTCGTCTCCGACACCGATATACTCGACCCATGCCCCGTCCGCTCGCCCTGAGAAAACTAGCCGCCCTCGGACTGCTTCTCTTTTCCGCCTCCATGGCGCGCGCCACCGTCTTCTCTCAGCTTCAGGGCATCGTCCACGACCCGCAGCATCGCCCGATCGCCGCCGCGCACATCACCCTCGCCGCCGCACACTCCGCCTTCACGCTCGCCGCCGACTCCAACTCCGAAGGCTCCTTCTCCCTCCCCAACGTCCCCCTGGGCGACTACACCATCACCGTCTCGCACACCGGCTTCCGAACCCTCCAGCAATCCCTCACCCTCCACTCCGACACCACGCCCATCCTTCACTTCCAGCTCCAGATCGCCAGCGTCACGCAGTCCGTCAACGTCACTGCCGAGACACAGACCGCCAACGTCGACACTGTCACACCCACCGCGCTTCTCTCCCGCACCGACATCGCCCAAACTCCCGGCGCCGACCGCACCAACAGCATGGCAATGATCACCGACTACGTCCCCGGCGCTTACATGACGCACGACATGCTGCACATGCGCGGAGGCCATCAAGTCGAATGGCTCATCGACGGCGTCGAGATTCCCAACACCAACATCGCATCCAATCTCGCCGCCCAGATCGACCCGAAAGATATTGACTACCTCGAAGTCCAGCGCGGCAGCTACACCGCCGACGTCGGCGACCGCACCTACGGAGTCTTCAACGTCGTCCCCCGCACCGGCTTCGAGCGCGACCGCTCAGCCGAGCTCGTCCTCTCCGCCGGCAACTTCCTCCAGACCAACGATCAGCTCAGCCTCGGCGACCACAGCGAGCGCAGCGCCTACTACATCAGCCTCAACGCCAATCGCAGCGACTATGGCCTCGCCCCACCCATCGCCGCGGTCTATCACGACGCGGACAACGGCTACGGGGCCTTTGCCTCGCTGATCGTCAACCGCACCGCGAAGGATCAACTCCGCCTCTTCTCGCTCGAGCGCGCCGACTATTTCCAAATTCCCCTTGACCCCAGCACCACCGACTTCGAGGCCCAGCAGTTGAATCCGCCCTACGGCACCAGCAAAACCTGGGACGATCAGCACGAGACCGATATCGCCGAGGCTCTCTCTTATCTGCACACATTCAGCCCGACCACCGTGCTGCAACTCTCGCCCTTCTATCACTACAACAAGGCCGACTATGGATCAAACCCCAACGACGTTCCTGTCGCCACCACCTACGACCGCGCCTCCAACTACGCAGGCGCGCAGGCGGCGATCACCGCCGTCATCGCGCGCAACAGCATTCAGGCCGGCCTCTATTCCTTCGGCCAGCACGACAGCGACCTCTTCGGCGCCATCTTCAACGATCAAAGCTTCACCAACTTCTCCAACCCCGCCTCCGCCTCTGCCGGTCTGCTCGAAGAGTACGTCTCCGACACCTTCAAGCCCACCGACTGGCTCACGCTCATCGCGGGCCTGCGTCTGGCGCACCTGCAAAGCTCCTTCACCGAGAACGAAGTCGACCCGCGCTTCGGCGTTGCCCTGCGTGTTCCCAGCATCGATTGGGTCTTCCGCGCCTTCTACGGACGCTTCTACCAGCCTCCGCCGCTACTCACCGTGCAGTGCGGCACAAGCAGCTCGGCATCGACCACCCCCACCAACTGCGCCGTCGAATCCTACGCCTTGAACAACGGCGTCAACTTTGCGCCGCTGCATGGCGAGCGCGACGAGGAGCATCAGTTCGGCGTACAAATTCCCTTGCCTGGTTCCGCGAAGGGCTGGCTCGTCGATGTCGTCAACTTCAAAACCCGCGCCAACAACTTCCTCGACCACTCCAACATCGGCGAATCCAGCATCTTCTTCCCCATCACCGATCAGGGCGCGCTCGTCCGCGCATGGGAGCTGACCCTCCGCTCGCCGCGCATCGCCCACTTCGGCCAGGCCCATCTCGCCTACTCTAACCAGATCGGCGAACAGATTGGCGCCATCACCGGCGGCCTCATCTGCTATGGCCCGTCGACCCTGCCAACCGATCCCTGCTACGTCGCGCCCGGCTACTCACCGCTCGACCACGACCAGCGCGACACCCTCAACGTCGGCTTCAACGCCACGCTCCCCGCGCACGCCTACGCCTCCGCCAACGTCTACTTCGGTTCCGGCTTCCACAACGGCGCGCCCGATCCATCCACGCCCTACCCCAACCAGTATCTGCCATACAACACCACCTTCGACCTCGCCCTCGGCAAGTCCATCACCGAAAAAATTTCCGCCTCCATCACCGCAACCAACCTCGCCAATCGCCGCGTCCTGCTCGACAACTCCCTCACCTTCGGCGGCTTCCACTTCAACGACCCCCGCCAGCTCTACGCCGAACTCCGCTACCGCTTCCACTTCTAAGCCATTCGCTTGACATCCGTATTGCATATCAATACACTTTACATGGTTCGGACGACCGGCTAGAACGATGATAAAGTCCTTCCAGCACGCAGGCCTTGAGAAGTTCTACAGAAAAGACTCAAAGGCCGGAATCAACCCGTCTCATGCAAAGAAGCTCCGGGCCCAGCTCACCGCCCTCGATGCGGCGGGTAAAGTCACCGATATGGCGCTTCCCAAATGGGACTTGCACCCGCTGAAGGGAAGGCTGGAAGGCCATTGGTCGGTCTCGGTCAATGGCAACTGGCGCTTGACATTCAGATTCAAAGGAATCGACGCGGAAGTCGTCGACTACCAGGACTATCACTAAGAAAATCCTTATCGACAAGGAGGTTCACCCGATGCCGATGTTCAATCCATCCCACCCTGGAGAAATCCTGCGCGAGTACATGGGCGACAGCCTCACCGTTAGCGCACTCGCCGCCCACCTTGGCGTAACCAGGGCCAATCTCTCCATGATTCTCAATGCCCGCTCTGGAATCTCCGCGCCCATGTCTCTGAAGCTCGATGACGCCTTCGGAACCTCCGAAGGTTTCTGGCTCCGCCTACAGACCAACTACGATCTCGCCCAGGCCCGGCGAATCAAAAAAGGCAAGATCCGCCCGATCAACACAATCAAATTGCAAACCAGAAAACTGGCCAAGGCCGTGGCGTGATCGACAACTTCAGCTAACTGTATGCGCCTGCTCACCCGATACATCCTTCGCGAAGTCGTCTCCTACGCTCTGCTGGGCGCGGTCCTATTCACCTTCGTCCTCTTCATGCGCGACCTGCCCAAGATCCTCGAACTCGTCGTCCGCGACTCCGCATCCCTCACCGACGTCCTGCGCATCTTCGCCTACACTCTGCCCAACACTCTCACCGTCACCCTGCCCACCGCGGTCCTCGCTGGAATCCTTCTCGGCCTCTCCCGCCTCGCCGCCGACAGCGAAGTCACCGCCATGCGCGCCTGCGGCATTGGCGCCTTCACCTTCGTACGCATCGTCTCCATCCTCGCCTTCTTCGTGCTCGGCCTCGGCCTGTTCAACGCTCTCTACTTCGCCCCGCGCGCCGCCACCAACCTGCTCAAGCTGGAAGACCAGCTCAAAACCTCGCAAGCCTCCTTCGAGGTCCAGCCCCGAGTCTTCTACGAAGACTTCAAGAACTACGTCCTCTACGTCCAGGACGTACCCGCCGCCGGTACCGCCACCTGGCACCACATCTTCCTCGCCGATCTCACCCAGCCTGCAAACCCCAACGTCACCACCGCCGACCAGGCCCTCGTCTCCAACCCCGGCTCAGCCAACCCGCAAGCCCTCCGCCTTCATCTGCTCGATGGCGGTCAGCACCAGATCTCCCCCACCGATCCCAACCAGTACGACATCTCCACATTCGCCTCCACCGACCTGCCTCTGCAGTTCGACTCTCAGGACGACACCCACATCTCGCGCTTAGACACTCCCCTGCACGCGCTCTCGCTCCGCGAACTTCTGCAACGCGCCCGCGCCACCGGAAACACCCCAACCACCCTCAACTCCGCCGACGCACGCGCAGCCCGCATCGAACTCAATCTCCGCTTCTCCTATCCCTTCGCATGCATCGTCCTCATGCTCATCGGCGTCCCCCTCGGCCTTTCTTCCCGACGCGGAGGCAAGAGCACCGGCGTCGTCCTCACTCTTCTGCTCGTCTTCGCCTACTATCTCCTCTCCAACATCGGCGTCGCCTTCGCCAAGTCCGGTAAGCTCTCCCCAGCCCTCGGTGTCTGGGCCGCCAATCTCATCTTCACCGCCTTCGGCATTCTCCTCCTGCAACAACTCGCCGGAACCGGTTTCCTGATTCACTTCTTCAACTCCATCGCCGCATCCCTCGGCAGGATGTTCTCCCACATCGCACCCTCGCGCATCCGCACCACCCTCGCCGGGCTCACCCGCCCCGCTTCCCGCCCAGCCGCCGGCGCTCCCGCCGCACAGATCGCCTCCACCCACGCATCCGCTGCCACCGCGCCAAACTCCATCCCGCCGGCCCACGAGCACGCGCACCATCCCCACCCAACTCTCGTCCAGCAATTGAGAAGCCTCTTCAACACCAACTTCCCTCTCCTGCTCGACGAGTACGTCATGCGCGCCTACGCCACCAACTTCTTCCTCTCTCTCGGCGCCTTCGCCCTGCTCTTCATCGTCTTCACCTTCTTCGAGCTCATCGGCGACATCGTCCACAATCACACCGCCCTGGTCACCGTCGGAGACTATCTCCTCAACCTCATCCCCTACATCGTCTCCACCGTCACTCCGCTCTGCTCGCTGCTTGCCGTCCTCATCACCTTCAGCTCGCTCAACCGCAGCTCCGAGCTGACCGCCATGAAGGCCACCGGCATCAGCCTCTACCGCGTCGTCGCCCCCATCGTCGTCCTCGCCGCCATCCTCTCCGCCGCCCTCTTCGCCTTCAACGAGTCCTACCTCCCCGATGCAAACCGCCGTCAGGAGGCCCTGCGCGCGGAGATCAAGGGCAAGCCCGCACAGACCTTCCTGCTTCCCGGTCGTCAGTTCATCTCCGGCCAGACCGGCGCTGCCGGCTCGCCCGACCGAATCTTCTACTACCAGGCCTTCGACCCCTACCGCAACCTCTTCGCCAGCCTTACCGTCTTCGAGTTCGATCCCCAGTCCTTCACCCTCCAGCGCCGCATCTTCGCCAAGACCGTCCGCTGGGACCCCATCGCCAACCAGTGGGCCTTCGACAACGGTTGGCAGCGCACCTTCGCCAACCAGACCGTCGCCTCCTACCAGCCCTTCACCCTCGCCAGCTTCCCGGAGATCCACGAGCAGCCAACCTACTTCATCAAGAGCGATGAAGAAAAGCAGTCGCAGGAGATGACCTACGGCGAGCTCTCCAACTACATCGCAGACCTCAGCCAGTCCGGCTTCGACACCATCCGTCTCCGCGTCCAGCTCGATCGCAAACTCGCCGACCCCGCCATCACCCTCGTCATGGCCATCCTCGCCGTCCCCTTCGCTCTCTTCATGAGCAAGCGCGGAAGCCTCGCCGGGGTCGCCACCGCCATCGGAGTCGCCATCTCCTACTACATAGTCGCTGACACCTTTAGCGGACTGGGTAACATCAACACCCTCCCACCCCTGCTCGCCGCATGGTCTCCAGACCTCCTCTTCGCCATCGCCGGCTCCTACCTCCTCCTCCGCACCCCAACCTAACCCAACATCTTGTTAAATTATGTAAATTAGGAAGTGACATGAAAACCATCTTTCCCCTCTCCGTCCTCGCCCTGGCCATCGCTGCGCTTCCAGTCGCAGCACAGACCACCAACCCGGTCGCCTCTTCCGCCGCGAAGAAGACCGCAACCGGCACGCCGGCCGCCGCCGCATCGCAGTCCGCGCGCGGCTGCGTCAAACTGCCCACTCTCTCGCCCAAGATTCCCGCGCTTCCCGCCGGCCTCTCCTGCGCCAAGCCGCTCTACACGATCACCCGCATCCCCGGTGCTAAACTCACCGACATCTCTCCCATGGAAGACCCGGCCCTGCGCGATGCACTCGGCATCCCCCTGCCCGACTCCTTCACCCTCAGCTACATCGACACCAAAGTCGGCAGCGGCGCTCTCCTCGTCCCGCGCAAGTGGTACTCCATCCAATACACCGGCTACCTCGTCGATGGCACCAAGTTCGACTCCTCCTTCGACCACCCCGGCCACGCCCCCCTCACTTTCCAGCAAGGTCCGTCGGGCCCGCAAGGACAGCGACAGGTCGTCCCAGGAATGGACACCGGGCTCGACGGCATGAAGGTCGGCGGCAAGCGCCGCCTCTTCATCCCCTGGCTGCTCGCCTACGGCCCCAACGCTCATGGAAACATCCCGGCAAAGTCCATGTTGATCTTCGACATCGAACTCGTTGCCCAGAGCGATAAGGACCCCTCACCCAAGCCGCCTGCGCCTCCAGCCGCAGCTCGCACCCCCGCGCCGGTCACCATTCAGCCAGCCTCTCCGGCCGCGCCCCCCACTCCGGCCGCCGCACCCAAACCGGCGACTCCACCCGCGCCAGCCGCCGCACCAACGCCGACTGCCGCACCTGCACCAGCAGCCGCGCCCAAACCTTAACCTCAGCCTCTGAATCGAAAAGAAGGTCGGGAGCACTCAAAGCTCCCGGCCCTCTTTTTTGTCCTTTCACCACTGCTCGTCATCCACCACTCCGCTCGTCATCCACCACTCCGCTCGTCATTCTGGCGCAGCCAGAATCTCCGTATTTCGCCGTTGCTTGTTTTTCGCTGTTGCTTGTTCTGCGCCGTTGCCTGTTTTTGCCGTTGTTGTTCTTGTTGTCATCCTGAGCGCGTCGTTCGAGCGCGAAGAGCCTGTCCTGAGCGTAGTCGAAGGAACCCCGACAAAATCCGGAGCCCCGAAACCTCCCGCACCTTTCTCCCAATGAATTGCCGTTGCTTGTTCTTTGTTTGTCATTCCGCAGCGCATCCGGGGTCCCCAACGAGCGGTCTTTGCTCGCTGGGGTGGAGCAGCGGAGGAATCTGCTTTTGCCGTTGTTTGTTCTACCCTGAATCCATGCTCCTCTACGCCGCCACCACCAATCCCGGCAAGCTCCGCGACTTCGCCCGCGCCGCCGCGTCCGCGCCCTCCATCCGCATCGAACCCCTCTCAGGCCTCGCCGCCATCCCCGCCCCGCCCGAGGACGAGCCCACCTTCGAGGCCAACGCCCGCTTCAAAGCCATCTACTACTCCCTCCGCGCCCCCAACCTCCTCGTCCTCGCCGACGACTCCGGCCTCGAAGTCGTCGCCCTCGACGGCGCCCCCGGAGTCCGCAGCGCCCGCTTCGCCACCGACTTGGCCCACCCCGCCCCCGCCGAACCCGACACCCCCGACAACCGCAACAACGCCGCCCTCCTCGCCGCTCTCGCCGACGTCCCCGAAGCCCGCCGCCAGGCCCGTTACCGCTGCTCTCTCGCCCTCGCCCGCGACGGCCAGGTCCTTTTCACCGCCGACGGCACCGTCGAAGGCCTTATCCTCACCGCGCCACGCGGCACCGGAGGCTTTGGCTACGACCCACTCTTCTTCCTGCCCCACCTCGGCCGCACCATGTCCGAGCTCCCTCCCGCCGACCGCCTCGCCCTCAACCACCGTGGCCGCGCCATCGAAGCTCTGCTTTGCAGGTTAGCAAGTTAGCAAGTCAGCATGTTAGCAACGAGCGGGCCGTCTTTCGCTGACTCGCTGACTCGCTAACTCGCTAACTCGCTGCCTTCCCTATTTGACTCCCCGTATCTGCGCGCGAAATAATCGAATGCCGCCTGTTGTGTGCATACTCACAACTAGCTTGTGTGCAATCACTGGCAGCCATCCACAGGAGCAGCACCCATGGCAACATCCGCCCCACCCATCCCCACGCACTCTTCCGTGCGCGGAATCAAGAAAGTTCAGCCTCTCCACCCAGACACCGGCCACTCCTTCCTCTGGCACAAGCTGCACTCCCTCTCCGGCCTCATCCCCATTGGCGCCTTCCTCATCGAGCACATCCTCTCCAACATCGAGGCCCTCGGCGGTCCGGCGGCCTACGGACATCAGGTGCGTCTGCTCAACTCGCTGCCTCAGGTCCGCGTGCTGGAGTGGACCTTCATCTTCATCCCCCTCGCCTTCCACGCCACCTACGGCCTGTGGATCGCCCTGCGCGGCCGCGCCACCGTCAACGTCTATCCCTGGGCCGGCAACTGGGGATACCTCACCCAGCGCATCACCGGCCTCATCGCCTTCGCCTACATCATCCAGCACGTCTGGCGTCAGCGCTTCTCCGGCGTCATGCTTCCGGAGCATCCCGGCGCGGCCTTCGCTAAAGTGCAGCACGAGCTGCATAACCCCTGGATGCTCGCCCTCTACATCGTCGCCATGATCGCCACCTGCTGGCACTTCAGCTACGGCATCTGGCTCTTCGCCGCCAAGTGGGGAATCACCCCCGGCAACCGCGCCCGCAAGCGCTTCGGCCAGCTCTGCGCGGCCTTCGGCACCGTCCTCTGCATCCTTGGCCTCGCCAGCATCTACGCCTTCGTCGGCAACCCCAAATTCGCCAACGCCCCCGCCGACGCCTTCGCCCCACCCGCCATCACTCAACCCGCTCCCGCCCCCCCGCCTCCCAACTCCACCAACCCATCCCAACCTGGAATTGTGCAGTGAAGGGGAAGCATGTTGTCAGAGAACCTGTTCTTAATAATGATAATCGGCGGATTTCTTGTTTTGTTTTTTACCTTAGTCGTGATGCAGGTTGCCGTGTACAAAATGGTGGGAGTCCTCAACGAAGATCGACCGTTGGAGAGCAGAATTCCCAGGTGGCAAGCCTTTATTCACTTCTACTCGAATGACGTTATCAATCTGTACCGCAAATCCCATAAGGACGGACCGCTCTACAAGCTTCTAAAACTTTGTTGGATTTTCCTCGCTGTTGGTTTTGTGATGGTGATTGGCAGCTACTTCGTGGCGCCGTAACGAGTTCTTTAGGAAAAGGTAATCATGTCCGCACCCCGCATCATCGTCATCGGAGGAGGCCTCGCCGGTCTCTCCGCCGTCATCAAGATCGCCGAAGCTGGCGGCACGGTCGACCTCTTCTCCATCGTCCCGGTCAAGCGTTCGCACTCGGTCTGCGCGCAGGGTGGCATCAACGCCGCCAAGGACCTCAAGGGCGAGGGAGACACCGTCTACAAGCACTTCGACGACACCGTCTACGGCGGAGACTTCCTCGCCAACCAGACCCCCGTCCGCGACATGACCGCCCGCGCCCCCGCCATCATCGACCTGCTCGACCGCATGGGCGTCCCCTTCAACCGCACCCACGAGGGCCTGTTGGACTTCCGCCGCTTCGGAGGCACCCTCTACCAGCGCACCGCATTCGCCGGGGCCACCACCGGCCAGCAGCTCCTCTACGCACTCGACGAGCAGGTCCGCCGCTACGAGGCCGCCGGCCACGTCACCAAGTACGAGGGCTGGGAGTTCCTCTCCGCCGTACTCGACGCCAACGGCGTCTGCCGCGGCATCTGCGCCCTCAACCTCCGCACCATGGAGACGCGAACCTTCCCCGCCGACGCGATCATCGTCTGCACCGGCGGCATCGGCGCCATATTCGGCAAGTCCACCAACTCCGTCGTCTGCACCGGCTCCGCCCAGTCCGCCCTCTACCAGCAGGGAGCGGTCTACGCCAACGGCGAGTTCATCCAGGTCCATCCCACCTGCATCCCCGGCGACGACAAGCTCCGCCTCATGTCCGAGTCCGCTCGCGGCGAAGGCGGCCGCGTCTGGGTTCCCCGCGACAAGAACGAGAAGCGCGTCGCCCGCTCCATCCCCGAGGCCGACCGCTTCTACTTCCTGGAGGAGTGGTATCCCAAGTACGGCAACCTCGTTCCCCGCGACATCGCAACCCGCGCCATCCACCGAGTCGTCTACGAACTGGGCCTCGGCCTGGACGGCCAGCCCATGGTCTACCTAGATCTAACTCACATTGATCGAGAAACATTGAACCGTAAACTTGAAGGCATACTCGAAATCTACGAGAAGTTCGTCGGCGACGACCCACGCGACGTCCCCATGAAGATCTTCCCCGGCATGCACTACACCATGGGCGGCCTCTGGGTGGACTTCAACCAGCACACCAACGTCCCCGGCATCTTCGCCGCCGGCGAGGCAGACTACTCCATCCACGGGGCCAACCGCCTCGGCGCAAACTCCCTCCTCTCCTGCATCAACGGTGGCTTCCTCGCCGGTCCCAACGCCCTCGCCTACGCCAAATCTCTCTCCGCCGCGCCCGGCGACGGAGGCCACGCCGCCGAGCTTAAGCGCCAGCAGGAAAAGAACGCCGCCCTGCTCTCCAACCCCGGCACCGAGAATCCCTTCAAGCTCTGGCGCGAGCTGGGCGACACCATGACCAAGCACGCGACGATCATCCGGTATAACTCGGGACTCGAAGAAGCCGACGCAAAAATCGTCGAACTCCTCGACCGCTACAAGAACGTCAACCTCTCCGACAAGACGCAATGGGCCAACACCAGCTTCGCCTTCGCCCGCCAGTTGCAGAACATGCTCCACCTCGCCCGCGTCATCGTGCAGGGCGCGCGCCTGCGCGACGAGTCTCGCGGCGCCCACTACAAGCCCGACTTCCCCGATCGCAACGACCCTCAGTTCCTCAAAACCACCAAAGCCACCTACAACCCCACCACCAACGCCCCCGCCTTCTCCTACGCGGAGGTCGACACCACCCTCATCCCACCCCGCCCCCGCCACTACGACGCGACGGCCTAACGCATTTTTGTTTGTCATCCCGTAGGGATCTGCTTCTTGCTTTTGCTGTTGCCTGTTTTCGCCGTTGTTCGTTTTTGCAGTCATCCTGAGCGCGTCTTTCGAGCGCGAAGGACCCCGAGAAAGCTCGTAGCGCCACAACCGCTCGAACCTTTCTCCCAATGATTTCGCTGTTGCCTGTTTCGCCGTTGCATTTAGCTCAAAGGAACACCAACCATGCCAAGCACCATCCACGTCGAGATCCTCCGCCAGTCCACCCCCGACGACGCCGCGCGCACCGAGCGCTTCGCCATCCCCTATCGCCCCAACATGAACATCACCTCCGTTCTCGGCGAGATCGCGCTCAACCCCATCACCGCCGACGGCGCGCCCACCACCCCCATCACCTACGACTCCAACTGTCTCGAAGAGATCTGCGGTAGCTGCGCGATGCTCATCAACGGCCGCGCCCGCATGGCCTGCTCCACGCTGGTCGACACGCTGCAAAAAGAGCACCCCGACAAGCCCATCCGCCTCGCCCCGCTCTCCAAGTTCCCCGTCGTCCGCGACCTCGCCGTCGACCGCGCCGTCCTCTTCGAGAACCTGAAGGTCGTCAAGGCCTGGGTCCCCATCGACGGCACCTACGACCTCGGCCCCGGCCCGCGCCAGTTTCCCCAGACGCAGGAGGCACGCTACCCTCTCTCCAACTGCATCTCCTGCACCATCTGCATGGAGGTCTGCCCCCAGTTCAACGACCAGACCAACTTCGTCGGCGCGGCCACCATCGCGCAGGCCCGCCTCTTCAACATGGACCCCGCCGGCTCCGTCCTCAAGCAGGACCGCCTCCGCGCACTCGCCGGCGACGGCGGCATTCAGGAGTGCGGCTTCGCCCAGAACTGCGTCGAAGCCTGCCCCAAACTGCTCCCCCTCGCCGAATCGATCTCCATCACCGGCCGCGATGCCATGCTCCAGCAACTCAAAGACCTCTTCACCCGCTGATCCCGCGCTTGAAGCCCGCCCCGCCAAAGCGTACCCTCTCCGTATGAGCGAACTTATCTTTGACGTCGCAGTCGACGAAGCTGGCCGCTACGTCGCAGTCGCTCGCGGCAACGGCATCGCGACAGACGGCGCAAATTGGGCCGAACTCAGAGCCAATGTGCAGGATTTGATTGCTGCCTACTATTCCGACGCCAAAAAGCCTGAGAAGTGTCAACTGTTGCTCAACGAAGTCCTCGCAGTGGCATGAAGGTTCCTCGTCAGGTTTCCAGCGACAAGCTCATCCGCTATCTGGAACGGAATTGGGACTACAAATTTTCCCGCCAGAACGGCAGCCACATCATCCTCACCACGGAGACTCCTGCCCACCACAGTCTTCCTGTGCCCTACCGTTCCGCAATCGGCCCCGGACTCTTTCGCGCGATCTTGAAACAGGTCTGCGATGCCAAAGGCATCGAATTGGAAGAGATTCTCAAAGACTTTTCGTGATTGTCGCTTCCAGGCAGGCAAAAGCCCCACGCGATGTGGGGCTTTCTATGCAACATTAGTTCGCCGGCCCTACTTCGTAAAGATCGTGCTCCCCGGAATCTTCTCCTCGTTGTCCGCAATCCGGTTCACTCCGCGCTTGGCCCCGCGCATCGCCACATTGTCCATCTTCTTCTCGTCGCTCTTGAACTCGTTGATCGAGTCGTCGCCCGCCGTCTCGACCGCCTCTTCCGACGGCCGTGCCGCCATCTTGCCCAAATCCTGTTCCAATGCCATAGATCACCTCATCCCATAAGACCCCATCCACGCCTCGCAGGTTGCCCAATCACAGGTTGCCACGCCCGTTTTTGCTGTCATTCTGAGCGCGTCGTTCGAGCGCGAAGAACCCCGACGAACTCCACCCCGTCACATCCGCCCGAATCTTTCTCCCACATAACTCCGCCGTTTTCTGTTCGTGCCGTCATCGCTCAGTCCCCTCCATCGCCAACGCACTACACTAAGCAAGATGCCGAACCCGCCCGCCAATCCGTCCGCAACCCCTGCCATCCCGCTCGACCCCGCCGCCGTCCACGCCGCCGCCCTCGTCATCGACGCCCACGCCGACACACCGCAGCGCTTCGTCGACGAGTCATGGGACTTCACCTCGCCTCTGGCAAAGGAAGACTCCACCGGCCATCTCAATCTCGCCACCGCCCGCCGCGGCAATCTCGCCGCCGAGTTCTTCGCCCTCTGGCCCGACCCCGCGCAGTGCCCCGGCGCACGCTACGCCCTCCGCACCCTCACCCTCCTCGACGCCGTCCGCGAGCAGGTCCGCCGCCATCCCGCCGAGCTTGCCCTCTGCACATCGCCCAAAGAAATCCTCGCCGCCCGCGCCGCAAATAAATTTGCCATCCTCCTCGGCGTCGAGGGTGGCCACGCCATCGAGAACTCCCTCGCTCTCCTTCGCCTCTACCACGCCCTCGGCGTCCGCTACATGACCCTCACCTGGGCCAACTCCAACGACTGGGCCGAATCCTCCGGCGACCTCCGCCCTAAAGCCCCCGCCGGCCTCACCCCCTTCGGCCGCCAGGTCATCGCCGAGATGAACCGTCTCGGCATGATGGTCGATCTCTCCCACGTCTCCGACCGCACCTTCGACGACGTCCTCGCCGTCACACGCGCCCCCATCCTCGTCTCGCACTCTTCCGCCCGCGCGCTCACCGCCTCTCACCGCAACCTCACCGACTCGCAGCTCCGCGCCCTCGCCGCCAACGGTGGTCTCTGCATGGTCAACTTCTACCCCGCCTTCATCGACGAGCCCTACCGCACCGCCTGGGCCGCGCAGAAGCCCGCCCTCCTCGCCGCCCACAAATCCCTCGCCGCCGACTACGCCGCCAAGGGCACGCCCGTCCCCTATCACATCGCCAACCGCATCGACCGCGAATTCGCCGCGCGCATCCCTCGCCCACCGCTTGAATCGTTGATAGCCCACTTCGACCACATCATCCAGGTCGCCGGCATCGACCACGTCGGCATAGGCACTGACTTCGACGGCATCTGCGCCCTCCCCGAGGGCATCAACTCCGCCGCCGACCTGCCCAAAATCACCGCCGCCCTGCTCGCCCGCGGCCACTCCCCCGCCGCCCTCCACAAAATCCTCGGCGCCAACCTCCTCCACCTCTTCGCCACCGTGCAAACGGCCAGCGACCTCGTCCAAACCCACTCCTCCTGAGCGCAATTCGGAAGCGCTTCATCCGCGCGCATGGTATAAAGTACCGCATGTGGCGCACCCTCTTTGTAACCGCTCTGATTCTTTGTGCAATTGTCTTTGGTGGCAGTACAACTCTGTACATTACTCATCACCCACTCGTGACCTCAGTCGATTTGGGCGAGGACACCGCAGACGCCAAAGCCTCTTTCAGAACCTGCCGTCTCCATGCTTCTTGGCCTGTCGAACTCAAACCCGGTGAACATCTAACCTTGGAGCGTCGCGTATGTCCCGTAGGCTTTCGCAAGGACGATGATGACGAGGGCTGGCCATGGAAGGTACAACACGAGGTGCTTCTTCTAGAATCCCGGAACTGGTGGCATGCCAGGATCGTCGCAGCCCAATTCTCAGATCTTGACTTCACTGTCGTCGATGTTGGGAAAACATCCGAAGGCCGTGATGCGGTGGTGTGGTCATATTTCATCAAGTGCGGAAGTTGCCACGGCGGCCCCAATGGCGTCCTTGCATGGTCGGCTTCAAGTAACGCATACCTGTGGAATGAGAAATGGTTTGATCCTTTCTCCAAGATGGTCGATGCGAAATTGCCTGATGAGGATTACGCAGACACGCCGGCATCACTTGGATGGGAAAATTTAGGAACAGAACTGGGCTATGGCGCGGCGGTTTACGGCTCCGGAGACGCTAATTGCTGTCCAAACGCCGGTCATATCGTTGCCGATCTCGTTGTAAAAGACGGCCATGTAACCCTGAAGGACGGTTTCACGTTCTTACCCAATCTGTATATCGAGGTTCCCGTCGATCAGGCCAAGCAACGCATTCCAACGCGATGATTATCGTGCGCCTTAGTACCGCGCCATCTCCAGCATCGCCTTGTACAAATCCTCCGGCTGCGGCAGAATCGCATCCTCCAGAAGCGGCTGATAGGCCACAAAAGTATCCATCGAAGCCACACGCCGTACCGGCGCGTCAAGCGAGTCGAACAGCTCTTCGCCGATGCGTGCCGCAATCTCCGCGCCGTATCCCCAGCTCAGCATGTCCTCGTGCGCCACGATCACCTTGCTCGTCTTGCGCACCGAAGTCGCAATCGCCTCCCAGTCGTACGGGCTCAGCGTGCGCAGGTCGATCAGCTCTACATCCACGCCCGTCTCGCGTTGCAGCTTCTCCGCAGCCTGTAGCGCGCGCGGAACCACCGCGCCATAAGTCACCACAGTCAGGTCCTTGCCCTCGCGCACAATCTTCGCCTTGCCAAACGGGATCGCGTACTCCGGCCCGGGATAAGCCCCCCGCCCGAACGTCTCGCGATACAGCCGCTTGTGCTCCAGAAACAGCACCGGATCGTCGCAGCGAATCGCCGTGCGCAGCAGCCCCGCCGCATCCAGCGCATTCGACGGCATCACCACCCTCACGCCCGGCGTATGGGTAAAGATGCTCTCGCCCGACTGCGAGTGATAGATCGACCCGCCCGTCAGGTAGCCGCCAATCGGCACGCGAATCACCAGCGGGCAGCTCCACTCGCCGTTCGATCGCCAGCGCATCGGAGCCAGTTCATTCCTCATCTGGTGCATCGCCGGCCAGATGTAGTCGAAGAACTGGATCTCCACCACCGGCTTCAGTCCGCGCACGGCCATCCCAATCGCGCGCCCCACAATGTTCGCCTCGGCCAGTGGCGAGTCCCAGCAGCGGTCGTTGCCAAACTTCTTCTGCAACCCCGCCGTCAGCTTGAAGACTCCGCCCTTGCCCTTGATCTTTCCCGCTCGCAGCGCAGTGTCGCGCGCCACGTCGGCCACATCCTCGCCGAACACCACGATCCGCTCGTCCCGCCGCATCTCGTCCTTCAGGCAGTGGTTCAGCAGTTCCGCCATCGTCCGCTCGCTCGCGTCCGCCGTCGCCTCCGGCTGCGTATCGAACCGCGCGTCCGTCGGCTTCAAATCCTCCGAGTACTGGTGCCGCAGGATCGCCTCCCGCGTCACGCTGGGCAACACCGCCTGCATCGCGCGGTCCGCCGCCCGTTGCACCTCCTCATCCACCTTCTGCTCCAGCCGGTTGATCCCCGCCTCGTCCAGAATTCCTTCCCTCAGCAGCCACAGTTGCATCTTGGCCAGCGGATCGCGCGCGTTCTCTTCCGTCACCTCTTCCTCGCTGCGGTACTGCCTCTCGTCGTCGCTCAGCGAGTGGCTATAAGGCCGCACCACATGTCCATGCACCAGCGCCGGCCCGCGCCCCGCCCGGCAGTACGCGACAGCCTCCACCATCGCCCCGTAGCACGCAATCGGGTCCGTCCCATCGACCTCGGCAAAATGAAAGTTGGGAAAGTTCGCAATCAGCCGAGAGATGTTTCCCCCCGGAGTATTCACCTCCACCGGCGTCGATATGGCGTACTCGTTGTCCTCCACCACATAGACCACCGGCAGCCGTCCATTGCTCGCCGTGTTCAGCGACTCCCAGAACTCGCCCTGGCTGGTCGCCCCCTCCCCAATCGACACATACGTCACCTCATCGCCGTGGAACGTAACGTTCTTGAACTCACGGTAATCGCCCGTGTACTTCTTCGCCGCATCGGGATGCCGCGTAAAGTACCGCCCAGCCTCCGCGCACCCAATCGCGTGCAGGCACTGCGTCGCCACCGCCGAACTCGGCGTCACAATGTGCAGCTTCCAGTTCGACCAGTGCGACGGCATCTGCCGGCCGCCGCTCGCCACATCCTCCGCTGCGCCCACCGCCTGCAGCATCTGCTCCTCCACCGTATTGCCCAGCGTCAGGCACAGCGCGCGATCTCTGTAGTACGGAAAGAACCAGTCATATCCCGGCCGCAGAGCCATCCCCGCCGCCACCAGCAGCGCCTCATGCCCCGCGCACGAGATCTGGAAAAAAATCTTCTGCTGCCGCTTCAGCACAATCTCCCGGTCGTCCGTCCGCCGCGAAAGGTACATCAGCCGGTAGAACTCCACCAACTGCTCCCGCGTCATCCCACCCCACGCACCCGTCTCGGAGACTTCCGAAACCGCCCCACTCACCGTCTCCGCCGCCGCCGTCGGGTGCCCCACATCTCGGGGTCCCCGGCGAGCTTGCTCGCTGGGGTGAGCGTCTCGAATCTGAGATGTGGGTTCACGCACCACCGCACCGCCGGCCGCGCTCACCACCGTACCACTGGCCACGCGATGAGCCGCGCCCTCAGTGTCATTCGCCTCGTTGACCGCAGCCGCGCCCGAAGCCTTCACCTCACGCAAGACGCCGCCTGCCGCTCTCCGCCCCTCACCGCCCGACCCATTGCGACGAGCCATGCACACCCCCCGATCACAACATGCCGCCGTCTCGATTCTACCGCTATCCCAACCGGATCGCCTCCTGCAGAGAGCAGCGGAGAACCCCTTCGTCCTCAGAACGCAACGCAGTAGTCATTGTAGAAATCGAACAGCCCAAACCGCACGGATTGTGGGCCTGGCCTTGAATGTCCGTTGTAGTTCACCCAGAACATCGCAGCCCCCTCCTCAACACCCCCGCAACCCTCCCCTAAGAGCAGTGGTCAGTGGTCAGTGGTGAATTGTATGTTGTGACTGGTGAGGCTGGTAGCCCGAGGCTTTAGCCTCGGGCCTCCCCTGGGGTATGCCTTCGACCAAGATCGCATCAAACTATCGCGGAAGCCTCTCTATTCAAATGGAGAGATACTGATCACAGCCCTAAATCCAAGAGCCCTCAATAATAAATGGAGACCGCCCCCATCATGTCCCTCTTCACCCGCGCTCCGCAAGACCTCGCCAACCTCGCCCAGGACGACGCCACCTTCACCGATGTCCTCCACCACTGGCACCGCGACCTGCTCGCCTTCGTCCACGGCGACCTGCCGCGAATGCTCCTCATCCTCTTCATCGCCTTTGTCCTCGCCCGCGTCGTCGCCTTCTTCGTCAACCGCATGAGGGACCTGGCCGACCGCCAGTCCACCAGCCCGCAGCGCGCCTCCGAACTGCGCACCGTCGCCGCCATCCTGCGCGCCACAGCCTACGGCATCATCGGCTTCATCGTCCTGCTCCACATCCTCGATGTCTTCAACATCAATCTCACCCCGCTGCTCGCCTCCGCCGGCGTGGTCGGCGTAGGCATCGGCCTGGGCGCGCAATCCCTCTTCAAGGACGTCCTCAACGGAATCTTCATCCTCATCGAGAACCAGTACAACGTCGGCGACAGCGTACGCATCGCCGGCCTCGCCGGCACGGTCGAAGACCTCACCCTCCGCATCACCACCCTGCGCGACGCCGACGGCGCCGTCCACTACATCCCCAACTCCCAGATCGCCACCGTCTCCAACATCTCCCGCGACTTCGCCGTCGCCACCCTCACTCTCGCCGTCGACGCCTCAGCCGACCCAGACCGCGTCCTCACTCTCCTGCGCTCCACCGCGCTCGAGGTCCGCAACGACCCCGCATTCCAGCAGATCGCCCTCGCCGACCCCGTCATCCCCGGCATCGACGCCATCAACGGCCGCGTCGTCACCTACCCCATCAGCATCCGCGTCGCCATCAATCAAAAAGACGCAATCCTGCGCGAGCTGCGCCGCCGCATTCTCCTCGCCTTCGAACAGAACTCCATCCCCCTCGGCTCCGACCCCAACAACATCCTCCTCGTCCCCCACCCCGACCCCGACCCAACAGCCCCACCCGCCCAGCAACCCCTCATCGGTTCCTGAAGGGATATATCATCCTGAGCGGAGTGAAAAACAAAGTTGTCATCCTGGGCCGGGTGCGGGTGCCCCATTCATGCGCAATTATGCGCATGGGTGGTGTCCTGTCTTTCCGGAGGGAGCAGGGAGCTTCAGCTCCCTGAATTGACGCCAATCGAAGGGTGGGCTTTAGCCCCGGGTCACTCCTTGTCCCACCACAAGGGAACGCCCCGCTTCACACCTTCGCCTTGCTGCACTTCTTCATGATCGCCGCATGAAGCCGCTCGCGCAGCTCCGCCGGGAACTCATAAACCTCGTTCTCGCGATAGATCGAGATGGTCTTGCGCGTGGTGTCCAGAACCACCTCGCAGTGGCTGCACTTCTTCACGTGCGCCTGCACCTCGGCCAGTACGTCGGCGTCCACCTTGCCGTCGAAGTAGTCGTCCAGTTTGCTCAGGAACTCGGTACAGGTCACGGCTTTGCCTCCCCGTTTTTCTTCCGGAAGTAGCGGCTCAACCGCTCGCGCAATTGCAATCGCGCGCGCAGCAACCTCGATTTCACTGCCGGTACGCTCAAGCCCAGTGCCTCCGCAGTCTCTTCGGTCGACAGGTTCTCCACGTCGCGCAGCGTAAACACGGTGCGAAATCCCGGTGGCAGCCCCTGGATCGTCTTGCGCAGTATCTCGCCGAGTTCGCTCTGTCCATATAGTTGCTCCGGGTTCGGTCGCCACTCCGCAAAGTCCCGCGGAATCGATCCATCTTCCGTCTGCACGTCCTCGTCCATGGAGACGGTCCTGCTCGTCTTGCGCTTGCGCAGCCGCATCAGGCTCTCGTTCACCGCGATCCGCACCAGCCACGTCGAGAACTTCGAGTTCCCCTGAAACTGCTCCAGCTTCTCGTATGCCTTGAAGAACGCGTCCTGCGTGATGTCTTCCGCGTCCTCGCGGTTCTGCGTGATGTGCTGCGCGACCCTGAATATCTGCCGTTCATACTGCCGTACCAACTGCTCAAACGCAGCCGTGTCCCCCAACTTCGCGCGCGCAACAAGCGCAACATCGGGGTGGACCTCTTCCGCGACCTGAGATTGGATGGCTGGCATAGGTAAAAGTTGCAGCGGTACGGTCAAAAATCAGTATTGAAAATCAATCCTGCCCGCCCTGCGCAGTATCGAAGTACGCGCGGGCTCACTCACCGCAACTCCGTCAAGTGTAAATGCGCGCCACCTTGCGGGCAATGGCATGTTGCAACGGACTTGCATTGCATCCGGCCGCCATTCGGATGCGCTGCGAGCAGGCATGCTGAATCTGAAATCCGTATGTGCCTCTACTGGTTCCCTCTGCCGCATGTCGCGCAAGATAGCCCGATCGCGGCTTACAGTTGAAGTGTGGCCTCTGCATGATTCGTGTGCAGGCAAGCGTAGCCCGCCGCGATTCGCCGCCAAGCCCATGGTTGGAGCGTAAAAGAATGCCGAACAGTAAGACCTTGTCTTGTGTGGCCGCGGTTGCAATCTGCCTGCTACTGTCTGGAACCAATCTCCCGGCGCAGTCCCCTCCCGCCAGGACCGCTGCCGCGGGCACAGCCTCGTCAACGCCATCCGCAAAGAAGACGGCCAAGTCCGCCGCATCGTCAAAGAAAAATCCCGCTGCCAGGAACGCACCCGCGAAAAGCTCGTCCGCGAAGAACGCACCAGCCAGCTCCGCGCATCGCCCCGCCGCATCCGCCAGCGCCAATCGAAAATCCGCCGCAGCGACCGGCAAATCTACATCGCGCGCCGCCGCTTCGAAGTCGAAATCCGCCAATCCCGCCGCCCGCCGTCGCACCCGCTATAAGCCCCCAACCCCGCGCAGCATCAAGCTCACCAAGGCCTTTCTCGCCTCCGCGCAACTGCGTCCCATGGCCCAGCAGCTGGCCGCCACGCGTTTGCCCGCATCCTACGCCGGGGTCCTCAGCTACGCGCACACCCATCCCGGCGAGGGCGCGGCCGCGGCCTATCTCGCCCTTGGCCACGCCTATATGCAGGACCACCGCTACCCCGAAGCCATCGCCAACCTCACCCAGGCCAAGCGTTCCGGCGAGGCCCTGGCCGACTACGCCGACTATCTCGCCGCGCAGGCTGCCATCCAGTCGGGCCACTCCGGCGACGCCTACGCCTTGCTCGACCGCTTCGCCGACCGTTACCCCGACAGCATCTTCGCCGCCACCGCGCCCGTGCAGTTGGCCACCGCCCACCTGCAACAGAACGATGCGCAGGGTGCGTTGCTCGTCCTCGCCCCGCTCGCCAACACGCCGCAGGCGCAACAAGTCAACTTCCGCTACACGCTGGCGCGCGCCTATCAACTCACCAGCGACACCATCCACGCCGCCCCCATCTTCCGCGCCATCTACGCCGCCCAGCCCTTCACCTTCGAGGCCACGCAGTCCGCCGCGCAGTTGCAGGCCATGGGCCAGCCGCTCTCCGCCGCCGAGCGCAAGACCCACGCCGACGCACTCTTCAACGCCAAGCGTTACGGCGAGGCTGCCGCCGAGTACAACGCCATCGGCCACAACAATCCCCAGCTCACCCCCGCAGACCGCGACGCTCTCACCCTCTACGCCGCCGTCTGCGACTTCAAGCTGAAGAACCTCACCCGCCGCGACATCGAGCAGCTTCCAGACACCTCCGACGACACCGCCGCCCTCAAGCTCTACATGCTCGCCGAGCTCTCCCGCGACGAGGACGACCGTCCCGCCCACGACGTCATCATCGCCCAGATGGTCGATCGCTTTCCCGCCAGCCGCTGGCTAGAGGAGGCCCTCTACTCCGGCGGCAACATGTACCTCCTCAAGCACGACGCCGCGCAGGCCATCTACCACTACTCCACTCTGGTCCGCCTCTTCCCCTCCAGCACCTACGCCCCCTCGGCCCACTGGCGCGCCGCCTGGATGAACTACCGCATCCGCAACTACTCCGAAGCCGCCCGCCTCATGGACGAGCAGATCGTCCGCTACCCCGGCGGCCTCGAGATTCCCGCCGCGCTCTACTGGCGCGGCCGCATCTACGAGGACGAAGAGCGAAACTTCCCTCAGGCCGTCAACTACTACCGCCGTCTCTCGGACGTCTACGCCGACTACTACTACGCCAACCTAGCCCGCCAGCGCCTCGACGTCCTCGGCGCGCAGCCCGCCGTCGCGCCCGCCCCCGCGCTCAGCTCCGCCAACCGCGCACCCATGCCCGACCTCACCGGCGATCTCCCCGAGAACGACACGCATCTCATCAAGGCCCGCCTCCTCGCCAACGCCGCGCTCAACGAGTACATCGCCCCCGAGATCGCCGCCAGTCCCACCTCCGCCGAGTGGGGGGCGCTCGCCCAGGCCGAGATCTTCGTCTCCTACGGCGAACTCACCCGCGCCCTCCAGTCCATGAAGCACAGCGGCATCTCCTTCTTCACCCTCCCCATGGACCAGGTTCCCGCCATCTACTGGCACCTCATGTTCCCGCAGCCCTACTGGAAAGAGTTGGTCGCCGACTCCGGCGCCAACTCCCTCGACCCCTATCTCGTCGCCTCCCTCATCCGCCAGGAGTCGGAGTTCAACCCCGGTGCCGTCAGTCCCGCCAACGCATACGGCCTCATGCAACTGCTTCCCTCGGTCGGCAAGTCGCTGGCCAAAAAGCATGGCATCAAGCGCTTCACCGCCAGCCAGTTGCTCGACCCCACCATCAACCTCGAGCTGGGGACCATCAACCTCAAGCAGGCCATCGACCGCTACGGCGGACAGGTCGAGTACGCCCTCGCAGCATACAACGCCGGAGACACTCCCGTCCGCCAGTGGCTCGCCAGCAACGACTACAAGGACGTCCCGGAGTTCGTCGAGTCCATCCCCTACTCCGAGACCCGCGAGTATGTCCAGGCCATCCTGCGCAACCGCGAGATCTACCGCGCCCTCTACCCCGTCCGATAGAACAAAACCAGGCTGGAGGGAGCGCAGTCGAAGGACCTGCGGTTCTCTGTTTTACGCTGTCATCCCAACCGGAGCGCACGCCGCCAAACACCGTCATCCCGACCGGAGCGCAGCGGAGTGGAGGGACCCCCGCATTTCGCCGTTGCCTGTTCTCCGCCGTTGTTTGTTTCTGCTGTCATCCTGAGCGCGTCTTTCGAGCGCGAAGGACCCCGATGAACTTCAGCCCCCCTCGACCCTCCATATCTTTCTCCCACCAAATCCTCGCCTTTGCCCTTGCTTACCACTTACCCCTCACCCCTGCATTTCTTGTCAAGACCCTCGAACCCAAAAATCCATCTAACAAACACAAACTAAACAACTTAAATCCGAAAAATAGTTGGCATACTAGTTTCCCTCCAGCGCGTATAATTAAATCAGTAAGCAAACAAAGAGGCCCGGCCAACCAGTCGGGCCTGCGCATTTAACCATCAAGAAGCCAGCAAGTCATTGATTCCAGAGATCGACAGTTCTAAACCCTCTGGAATGAAGATCTTGGAAATTTGATCCAGATCTAACTCTTTATTCATGAATATCTTGGATCAATTTATTTTTTCCACCGAGCACAGCGCAGCCGGGCCTTCGCATTTACCTGTTCCCTGTTCCCTGTTCTCTGTTCCCAGCCGGGTCTTCGCCTTTACTACGTCTCGCGCGCTTAGCACGAGCTTAACAAGCGTGTTTTGAATACTTTACTCTATTTACCCCGGGGGGGTACAACCGGAAACCAACCCAATCCGACCGCCGCCGCAATCCCGTGACCCATGCTAATCTTGAGCGAACCTTTGCAGGTCACTTAGATAGCGGCGAAACCAACGATGACGGTTCCAGACACGGATCGCGCGGCTGACGCTTCCACCGGAAAACCCGCCCCAGCAGGTGTCAGCCCAGCGGCGACTGCGCAGCCGCCCGGCAAGTCTGTTATTCCGGCAAAGATCTTCGCCCGGGCGAAGCAGAACAACATCCATGTCTCGCCCGCGGTGCTCGATGCGGCGGCAAAGGACGGCGACGAGCTGCTTCGTTCCCTGCGCACGGCTCCGCAGGGCCTCACGCAGGGGGAGGCCGAATCCAGAGCGCGCACCGTGGGCCCGAACGAGGTGGCGCAGGAGCGTCCGCGCGGCTGGTTCATTCGCCTCCTGATTATCCTGCGCAATCCGCTGGTGATTCTGCTGGCCGTCCTCTCGTCCATCTCCTACGCCACGGGAGACATGCGCGCCGGCACCGTAATGGCCTGCATGGTGCTGCTCAGCGTCACGCTTCGTTTCGTGCAGGAGGCGCGTGCGGACGCGGCCGCGGCAAAGCTCAAGGCCATGATCCATGTCACCGCGACGGTGGTTCGCGATGGCGCCGCGCGCGAGCTTCCACTGCGCGACCTTGTGCCGGGAGACGTGGTCAACCTCTCCGCCGGAGACATGATTCCCGGCGATGTGCGCCTCCTCGCCACCAAGGACCTCTTCGTCAGCCAGGGAGCGCTGACCGGCGAGTCGATGCCGGTCGAGAAGTTCCACGACCCCGAGCCGCAGGCCTCAAGCTCGCCGACCGAGCTGAAGAACACCTGCTTCCTGGGCACCAGCGTGCAGAGCGGCACTGCCACCGCGGTCGTGGTTGTTACGGGAGTCAACACGTACCTCGGCAGCATGGCCGGCTCCATCACCGAGCAGGAGCCGCCGACCAGCTTCGACCGCGGCCTCAGCCGCTTCACCTGGTTGATGATTCAATTGATGGCGGTGATGGTGCCGCTGGTCTTCTTCATCAATGGCTTCACCAAGCACGATTGGAGGAGCGCCTTCTTTTTCGCCATGGCCGTGGCCGTGGGCCTCACGCCGGAGATGCTGCCCATGATCGTCTCCGTCTGCCTGGCCAAGGGCGCGATTGCCATGAGCCGCAAGAAGGTGATTGTCAAGCGGCTGAACGCGATTCAGAACTTCGGCGGCATGGATGTGCTGTGTACCGATAAGACCGGAACGCTCACCGAGGACCGCGTGGTGCTGCAGCGGCACTGCAACGTGGCGGGACGAGAGACCGACGAGGTGTTGCTCGATGGCTACCTCATCAGCCACTTCCAGACGGGCCTGAAGAACCTGCTGGACACGGCAATCCTGAACAGCTCGGACTTCCATCAGCAGGAGCTGATCGGGAAGTTCAAGAAGCTCGATGAGATTCCATTCGACTTCACGCGGCGCATGATGTCGGTGATGGTGGAAGACCCCGACGGCCACGCAATTCTGCTGACCAAAGGCGCGCCGGAGGAGATCTTCCAGCAGTGCTCGCAGTTCGAGCTGGATGGCAAGCTGTCGCCCATGCACGCCGGGTTGATCGAGGGACTGAAGGCGGAGTACGCAAGCCTCAGCGGCGACGGCTTCCGCGTTCTTGCCGTGGCGAAGAAGGACCTCGATGGAAAGAAGTCCTGCTCCAAGGACGACGAGCACGATCTCGTCCTGAAAGGATACGTCGCATTTCTCGACCCGCCCAAGCCGAGTGCAGCGACCGCAATCAACTCGCTGCACAGCCATGGCGTGGACGTAAAGATTCTCACCGGCGACAACGACCTCATCAGCCGCAAGGTCTGCGGCGACGTGGGGCTCGCGCCCGATCCCATGCTGCTGGGCGACGCGGTGGAGAAGATGACGGACGCCGAGCTGGCGGAAGCGGCGGAGAAGACGACGCTCTTTGCGCGCCTCTCGCCGGCCCACAAACAGCGGATCGTGCGCGCGCTGCAGGGCAAGGGACACGTCGTCGGATTCATGGGAGACGGCATCAACGACGCACCCGCGCTGCACGCCGCCGACATCGGCATCTCGGTGGACACGGCGGTCGACATCGCCAAGGAATCGGCGGACCTGATCCTGCTCGAGAAAGATCTCAATGTGCTGGAAGGAGGCGTGATCGAAGGACGAAAGGTCTTCGCCAACATCCTCAAGTACATTCGCATGGGGGCCAGCTCCAACTTCGGAAACATGTTCAGCGTGCTGGGAGCGAGCGCGTTTCTGCCATTTATTCCGATGTTGCCAATCCAGATTCTGACCAACAACATGCTCTACGACATCTCTCAGATTCCGATTCCCACCGACGCGGTGGACGACGAGCTGGTGGCCAAGCCGCGGCCCTGGAACATCGCGGAGATCCGGCGGTTCATTCTCTTCGTCGGGCCCATCAGCTCGATCTTCGACTACACNNTCGCACCAACAAGATTCCGTTCCTGCAGAGCCGCGCTAGCTGGTCGCTGACCCTTACCACAGTGGCCATCATGGCCTTCGGAGCGTGGCTTCCGTTCTCCCCGCTGGCCTCTTCGCTGGGCCTCATACACCTGCCTGCGCTCTACTGGCCCCTCCTGCTGCTGACGCTGCTTGCCTACGCAGGCCTTACCCAGACCGTGAAGGTCTGGCTGCTGTGGAAGAAGTGGATCTAGGCCCGATGGTTTTGTTTTGTGGCAGTAAGCTGTCGTTGAACGATGGTCCCATGGTGCCCGGAGGGAGACTTGAACTCCCACGACCTGTTACGGTCTGCGGATTTTAAGTCCTTTTTTGGCGTGTTTGCACTAGAGCATTTTCGGAATTGCTATAGACCAATTTTGTTTGTCATTCCGTAGCGAAGCGGAGGAATCTGCTGTTGCTCGCTCCACAACGGACTACACCATTACCGAAAATGCTCTAATCGTCTCACCAGTGCCTCTTCCCGCGTATTGGACTGAGCTTATTCAATTCCCTGCGAAATCGCTCGGGGGCTGATTCACTGCACTATTAGCTCAACTTATTCACGACTTCCGCTGGGATCGAACTACCACAGGCGGTTTTCCAGCTATCTGTTGGTTTGGGGGGCCCTGTCTCCAGTTGAATCGCACGGGGAAACAGAATGTCGTTTTCCAGGTGAATGTGCTGGCAAAGATCCTGCTCGAACTCCTTCAGGCCGTCGTAGAACGCGTGATATGTGGGGCATGCGCCGACTGGGGTGACGTAATGATTGCTGAGCTGGTGAATGTCGGCGATGAGCGCGTGGGCCGCATCGTGCTCCGCCGTCATCATGGCGATCGGGTTGGCCACTGTGCCAAAGCATCCATGCGGCATCGCGCTGCCGGTCTTTAATGCACGCTCCAGCTTGACCACGTAGGGAAACAGAACGGCCTCTTCCTTCAACAGGTGCTGACTCAGTTCCTCGTCCAGTTGCGCGAGTTTGGTCTGGATCAGCGGAAGCTCGGCCTGCGTATCGCCGTGGCGAAGAACCACCTTCTGTGCCAAAACAGCCAGCCGGGGCAGTTCGCTCTTCACGTACGCGTGATGCGTGGCTACGATGTGCCCGCTCAGCTTCTCCAGTGAGACTTGCGACCACTCTTCCGTTGTTGAAACTGAACTCTTGGCTGCATTCTCCAATGCGGCAAGCACCGCCTCCACTTCAAGATTGCTGGCTGCGCATGCCTCGGCGAGCGGCTTGCGCCCACCGCAGCAGTAGCCAATCCCATAGTGCTCGAATACCCGGATCGAGGTCGGTTGTTCCAGTGCAATCTCGCGAACGGTCTGTGTGGGGTCTGTCATGATGGTCTCCCTTGTAATCACCATAGAGAGCACCGGTTTGGATTGCAGCGACTTTAGTCACTCCGTGCAAAGTTGAAATGGAATCGCTGTTCCCATGCTTCCGAGTGACTTAAGTCGCTGTAATCGCACCATGCCGTCCATAGGATCGGGTTGCTGCTCAATTTAGATCAGGACGGTATACACGATGTTTTGCTACCAGTGTGAACAGACTTCCCAGGGCGTAGGCTGTCAGACGATTGGTGTCTGTGGCAAAGACGAGACCACGGCAACACTTCAGGATCTGTTGATTCATGCCGTCAAGGGTATCTCCATGTACGCGTATCGCGCGCGACAGCAGGGCGCATCCGACCCAGAGATCGATGCGTTTACGATTCAGGCGGTCTTCGCTACGATGACCAACGTCAACTTCGATCCAGAGCGGCTGGTGGGGCTGATTGCTAAGGCGATTGCGACGCGCGATGCGGCGCGCGATCTGTATGAGCGCGCGGCGGTCGAGGCGGGCGTTGTGCCGGTCGAGCTTGGTGGTGCGGCTGCATGGATCCCTGCTTCAACGCTGGATGGATTACTCGCACAGGGCAAGCAGGTTCTTCTTCCCGCGCGGTTTCTGACAGATGGAAAAGAGATATCCAACCTGCAGGAACTGGTGCTCTACGGAATCAAGGGAGTGGCGGCTTACGCAGTGCATGCACTGGCGCTGGGCGCGGGCGATCCGCTGACGTTTGCGAAGATTCACGAGATCCTCGACTTCCTCACCCATTCTGCACCCACGGTCGAAGAGCTTCTTGCCACTGCGCTCGCTGTCGGCGAATTGAACTACCGCGTTATGGAGATTCTGGACAAGGCGCATACTGAAACGTTTGGCCATCCACAGCCAACGAAGGTTCGGCTTCATGCGCGCAAGGGAAAGGCGATTCTGGTCTCGGGGCACGATCTGCACGATCTTTATGCGTTGCTGGAACAGACGAAGGGGCTCGGCATTCAGGTTTACACGCACGGCGAGATGCTGCCCGCACACGGCTATCCGAAGCTCAAGGCATATGAGCATCTGGCGGGGAACTACGGTGGTGCATGGACCGATCAGGCCGATGAGTTTGCCGAATTTCCCGGCGCAATACTGATGACCTCCAACTGCATTCAGCAGCCTGCGATTGCCTACAAGCAGCGCATCTTTACTTCGGGTGCGGTGGCATGGCCGGGGGTGCAGCACATCGCGGATCAGGACTACAGCGCGGTGATTGCGGCGGCCCTGCTTGCTCCGGGCTACGCGGAAGACGGCTCTGGCGAGGAGATTACGGTCGGCTTCGGACACAATGCAGTGCTCAGCGTGGCCAACCGCGTGATCGATGCGGTGAAGGCCGGTGCGATTCGCCACTTCTTCCTCATTGGCGGTTGCGACGGGGCACGTCCCGGGCGTAGCTACTATACGGAGCTGGCTGAGTCGATTCCGAAGGACTGCCTCATCCTGACCCTGGCATGCGGCAAGTTCCGCTTCAACAAGCTTGACTTTGGCGAGATCGGCGGACTGCCTCGGCTGCTCGACGTTGGACAATGCAACGATACCTACTCGGCGCTACAGATTGCACTCGCGCTGGCCAAGGCCTTCGATTGTGGCGTGAATGATCTACCGCTGTCGCTGGTGCTGTCGTGGTACGAGCAGAAGGCCGTCGCTGTGCTGCTTACGCTGCTCCACCTGGGCGTGCGCAACATGCGCATCGGGCCAACGCTTCCTGCGTTCCTCTCGCCTGGCGTGCTTGCGCTGCTGAATGAGAAGTTCAACCTGATGGCCATCACTACGGCGGATGCAGACCTTGCCGCGATGCTTGCGTAATGGTGCGATGCATGATCGTCGATGCCCGGAGTAGATTGCCTCTCCGGGCATCGCGTCATTAGCCTCGTTGTCTCAACACACACCAACGCGCGCTGCTAGACTTTCCTACATGAGCACTGAACGCATGGGTCTGGCGGCTGTCCTGGGAAAGACCGCGCTACTGTCAAACCTGACCCCGGCAGAGATACAACTGCTGGCTGCCCGCACCGTGCGCAAGCCGTTTCGCGCCGGGGAACTGCTCTTCACCGAGGGTGAGCTCTGCCATGGCCTGCACATCATCGCGCGTGGCAAGATTCGCATCTTCAAGACATCGCTTGGCGGCCGCGAACAGGTGTTGGCCATAAACCATCCCGGCGAGTCTGTCGCCGAGTTGCCAGTCTTTGACGGCGGGCCATACCCCGCGTCCGCGATGGCCGTTGAAGACGCTGAGATTGCCTTCATCCCGCGGCGCGACTTTCAGGCTTACTGCATGGAGCACCCCGCAGTTGCGCTCAAGGTGTTGGCCGTAGTGGGTGCTCGCCTGCGGCGGCTGGTCGGCATCATCGAGGAGCTTTCATTCACCACCATCCGTCAGCGGCTTATTTCTACCCTGCTGCGTCTCGCGGAGAGCGAAGGCAAGCAGACCGGGCGCGGCATCGAATTCCTGCTGCCCGCCAGCCACCAGGAGTTGGCCAACCAGCTTGGAACCGTGCGCGAACTAATCTCGCGCAACCTGATGCGGCTGCAGGCTGAAGGCCTGCTGGATGTGGATGCCCGCGAAATTGTAGTGAAGGACAAGAAGGGTCTCAGTGCGCTTCTGACGCCAATGCCTTAGCTGGATGGATCTAATGGCCGTATTCATCCGCATGGGGCACCAATTGCATATACATATCGCGCGAAACATGGGTTTGCCAGTGTCCGGTTGCGCGAGCCATCCCGATCAGTCCGAAGAAGATGATCGCCAGAATCGCCGCAACTTGCCGTGGATCGAGCGCGCGATATCGCCAGCGAGCGGCAGATGCACTTCTCACAGACTCAGCGCGGTCGTTGTGCCTGCGCGGCGGCAGGGAGAGCTGCAGCGCGTTCTCTGCCGGACAGACCGCGACGCACTCCATGCAACTGGTGCACTCCACGGACCGAATCTGTAGCAGCTGGTCCACCGGAAGGCTGGATGGGCAGGCCTTATTGCACTTGCCGCAGTCGATGCAGGCCTGCGCATCGCGACGAATCTTCACCGGACTCAACGTGGAGACGATGCCCATCAACGCCCCATAGGGACAGAGAAACCGGCACCAGAAGTTCTGGATAACGACAGAGAGCAACATTAGCAACGCAAGGACTGCCATCCCAAGCAGGCTAATTTCGCGGAAGAAGTTGAGCATCTTGACGTCTGCAATGATGCCAAAGGGCGCAATCAGGAAGTCGTTCAGGGCCTCTGCCGACATGCTGATCACAATGAAGACGAAGAAGGCCATCAGCAGATATTTCAGGCTGCGCAGGGGGAGATCGAGCCAACGGGGCACAGTGAAGTTGCGGTAAAAAAGTTTGCGGCCGAGCTTCCACAGGCCCTCGGAGATCGTGCCCACGGGGCAGAGCCAGGAGCAGAACGTCTTTTTCAGCAGCAGGCTCGATAGCAGAAATATGGCGACCAGTACCATCGCCGCGGGATGGACCGCCGGGACATGATGGGTCACAATAAAGTACTTCAGATTCATCAGGCCTGCAATGGGAAGCCATCCATCCACCCCCGCCGGGCGTTCAACATAGCGAGTCTGGCCCTGACTCTCAAAGTAGCGCACCCACATCAGGAACTCCACCGCGATCCACGCATTCAACATAAGAAACGCGAGCTGCACCGAGCGGCGGACCTGCTGCGAGCGGTCACGCAAAATGCGGCGTACGAGAGGCTTTCTCTGTTTCGCGGGGAGTCTTTCGGATGTGGTTGCTGCGAGTGGAAACGCGGTTCCGGTAGACATGGCATCCTTCTACTGTCCACGATACCCAAAAGAGAGAAGCTCCGTGTAGGACTTAAGTCACTGCGGGCGGAGAGCGATGGCCACTCAGGCATCCTATCGAACATGCAGTAGACCGAAAGCGAAGTTCATGGTGTTTACCGGCGATCGGGATGTACAAGGAGTTTGCAGGAGCTTCTATATCGTGTAACGATATATATATGAGGACCCGATCAAAGGCACCCGATCCGCAATTGCTGTTTAGGACTCTGGCTGAGTTTCGTTATGAATTGCGTCAGTTTCTTCACTTCAGCGAACGCGCGGCGGTAGCTGTAGGACTACAGCCGCAGCAGCACCAGCTCCTGTTGCAAGTGGCGGGCGCGCCAGAGGGCGAGGCTGTGACGATCGCGTATGCAGCAGAACGGCTCAGTCTGCGGCACCACAGCGTGGTGGAGCTGGTCAACCGGTCGGAACGCGAAGGGCTGCTGACACGAACTGTGGATACGAGAGACCGGCGACGGGCAATATTACAAGTGACGCGCAAGGGCGAGCGGCTTCTGGACAGGCTTGCTGGAGATCATGCACGGGAGCTGAAAGAGATGGCACCGCGCCTAGCGAAGGCGTTGAAGCGCATCGGGATGTCCGCGCAAGATTCTGCTGGTTCGAAGACTCGATGAGATCACAACCATCCGCACTGTGCGACTTTACGGTGAATCGCAGGGTATGGCTGCTGAGTGGGGTAGCGCTCTTTATTGGTATAGGCGCGGCAGCTTTGGCTGTCCTGCTCCTGAGGGCGATTGCTCTCATGACAAACCTGTTCTACTACCATCGGCTGAGCCTGGCGATGGTTGGGCCTGCCGGTTCGCCCCTCTCTCCATGGATCATGCCGCTGGTTCCCATTATTGGCGGGCTTCTGGTGGGATTCATCGCGCACTATGGATCGGACAAGATTCGCGGTCACGGAATCCCAGAGGCAATTGAGGCGATCCTGCTACGAGGCGCGCGTATAGACCCCTTGGTCGCGATATTAAAGCCTCTTTCGGCCGCGATCGCGATTGGCTCAGGTGGTCCGTTTGGCGCGGAAGGGCCGATCATTATGACCGGCGGAGCGTTCGGCTCGCTGGTGGCGCAGTGGCTTCATCTGACCGATGCAGAACGAACTACGCTACTGGTAGCAGGCGCGGCGGCGGGAATGTCGGCGACGTTTGCGGCACCGATGGCTGCAATTCTTCTGGCCGTCGAGCTGCTGCTCTTCGAGTGGCGACCGCGCTCGCTGATTCCGGTGGCGGTGGCCAGCATCATGGCGGGCGCGTTGCGCATCAGTTGGCTTGGAGCTGGCCCGCTCTTCCCGGTGGAGATGCACACGGCGATTCACTTATGGCCGACGATGCTGGTTGCTGGCCCATTGGGGATACTGGTCGGCTTCGCGGCGGCTGGGCTGAGCCGCATGATGTATGGCTTCGAGGACGCATTCGAGCATCTCTGCGGTCGGCTGCGTGTGCATTGGATGTGGTGGCCTGCGATCGGTGGGATCGGGATCGGAGTGGGGGGATTCTTCTTTCCGCGCGGACTCGGCGTTGGGTACGACAATATCGCAGAACTGCTGCGCGGAAATGCGCCACTGGGTCTACTACTCGGACTGTTGGTAGCCAAGTCGCTGATGTGGGCCTTTTCGCTGAGTTCGGGAACGTCGGGCGGCGTGCTGGCACCGTTGCTGATGATCGGCGCGGCCATTGGCGAGACGCTGGCGCGGCTGGCGCACATGTCGGGCGAGACACAGGCTCTGTGGGCGTTGATGGCGATGGGGGCGATGCTCTCCGGCTCGCTGGGCGTGCCGCTGACGGCAATTCTGTTCTCGCTGGAGTTGACCCATGCTTTGCCGGCCCTGCTGCCGCTGGCGCTTGCGTGTACTGCGTCCTATCTTGTGACGTCGCTGATTATGCCGCGATCGATCCTGACGGAAAAGCTCAGCCGTCGTGGCTATCACCTGTCGCGCGAGTATGGTGTTGACCCGTTAGAAACGGTGATCGTTGCGGAGGTGATGACGGAACTGCCAGGGTCCATCGAAGACTTCGCGATGAGCCTCCTGCAAGCGACGCTGCCCGACATCTTCGCCTATGCGGATGAGACCTGCCGCGCCGTTGCAGAGGAGATGGCAACCACGCGGGTGATGAACATGCCTGTGATCGATCGCGAGAGCGGACGCATCTGCGGGAGCATCAGCGCGCAGGAGTTATTGTCGGGACGGAGGCGTGCGGTCGAGCGAGAATCGGAGCGGAGCCGCAGCTTTCAACGCGCGCCACGGCAAGACTCGTGAGGCGCGGCGAACGACGCGCTCAGGTTAGCGCGCAGGAGCCTTCATCTGAACGAGCAGCATTCGAACCGCCGTTTTAGCGGAGATGCCGTGAGGTAGCATGGGAGGCATGTAGACGAATGAGCCTGGCTGGGCGTTGACCTTATCCTCTCCCAACTGGACTTCTGCCTCTCCTTCGATGAAGTAGAGAACAGCCGGAGTCGGCGATGAGTGCCCAGAGAGTTCCTCTCCAGCGGAGAATCCGAAGAGCGTGACGTTGGCGTGTTCGTCCTTGTGCAGCACGCGGCTCAGGATGCCTTTTTCAGGCAGCGCAAACTCCGTCTGCAGGTTGGCCAGGAATGTGTAGTCCATGAACTTCTCCTTTGAGTGAAGCTACTTGTTGGATTCTGTTGCACGCGGCAAGCCGCAATGCGCGCGCCTCCTATACGTTGTCAGGAGCTGTTCTGGCGGCGCCACCATGCCAGCACATAGTGAGCAGGAAGACACTCTCATCCACCGCCTGAACGTCATGCGCAATACCGCGATCGAGCATCAGCAGATGGCCTGCAGGAAGTTCAACCATTTGATTGGGCAACCTCAACCTTATATGGCCGACGAGGGTGTGAATCGTGATCCTTCCATCTACGCGATGTTCTTTCGTCTCCGTGTTCTGCTTCATGGCGATTAGCAAAATGCCACAAGCTGGAGAATTCAACAGTGTCTTGGAGCTCCGCCCTGTCCCTCGTTGCCACGAGTCTGCGAGTCGTAGATTCTCGATCTCTGCGGGTAGATTGGATTGAAGCAATGGCTGATCCAATTCGGGAAGCCTGGTAAGTGCCTCACCTTCACTATAGTAGCGTTTCATTTGGCTCTCCTTGTCGATGCGGTTGCACGCGGCGCCTTCGTGGGGAGTGTTCCATGAAAGGCGCCGCGCTGGTACAGGTGCATTACGGCTATATGCTGCCTACGCGAGCCGATTGTTCATATCGTGCAACGATGTATCTCCTTCAGTGGACTTTGTATCGTCGTAGGAATGGCCGGTCAGCAAGCCGAGGATGAACCAAGCGAAGAGCGCGGCTCCAGCGGCAAACAGAACATCGCCGGGGACACGCATCCAGCGTAGAGCCTGCATGTGTCCCGTTTGCAGAAACTCCGCAGAACGCGCGTACCAGGTGCCGTACTGGATCGATGCCCACGCCTGGAGAAGGCCGACCGGCAACAGGCTGAGGAGAACCATGAGGCTCAAGCCGATATTGAGAGACCAGAAGGAAAACTTGAGCGCCCCCTCCTTCCACGGTCGTTCCGGCCCCATCGCCCTCATGCAGAAGAGCGTGAGCCCCAGCCCGAGCATTCCGTACACGCCGAAGAGCGCAGTGTGCCCGTGAAGGGGAGTGAGGTTCAACCCCTGCACATAGTAAAGCGCGACCGGTGGATTGATGAGGAAGCCGAAGAGGCCCGCTCCAACCAGGTTCCAGAAGGCGACCGAGACGAAGAAATAGATCGGCCACTTGTAGTTCGCGATCCATGGCGCCTTCTGCATCGGCTGTGCAAGACGAATGTTCTCCCACGCCTCGTACCCGACCAGCGTGAGCGGCACAACCTCGAACGCGCTGAAGATTGCGCCCAGAGCGATCACCGCCGGAGTTGCGCCTGCAAAGTACAGGTGATGGAAGGTGCCGATGATTCCGCCGGAAAGGAATATCGTCGTCGAAAAAAGAGCGGCCTTGGTTGCAGTGCGAATCTCGATCAGCTTGAGTCGCGTGAAGAGAAACGCGATCACCACGGTTGCAAATACTTCAAAGAAGCCTTCGACCCAGAGATGAACAACCCACCAGCGCCAGTACTCGGCGGTGACGAGATTGCTGCGTTGCCCGTACATGAGGCCAGCGGCATAGAAGAGCGGGATCGCGATGCTGGAGATGAGAAAGAGTGTGAGCAGGGCGCGGTCCTCGCTCTTGCGAACCAGCGCAGGCTTGAGCGCAGCCACCATCAACGCCAGCCAGAGAACCAGACCGATGAAGAGTAATATCTGCCAGAATCTTCCAAGATCGACGTATTCGTACCCCTGGCTTCCGAACCAGAACCACATATTGCCCAGTCGCTGCTGGATGCCCATCCACTCGCCGGCGAGTGAGCCGCCGACTACAAGAATCAATGCGCCAAAGAGCACATTGACGCCGAGCCGTTGATACTTCGGCTCGTGTCCGGTCACTGCCGGACCAACATAGAGGCCCGTTGCCAGCCACGATGTGGCGATCCAAAAGATAGCGAGTTGTAGATGCCACGTTCGGGTCACTGCATAGGGCAGATAGCGGTCCAGTGGGAAGCCATAAAATCCGCTCCCTTCAACTGCATAGTGAGCGGTCAGGATGCCCATCGCAATCTGCACGCCCCACAGGATCACGACCACGAAGAAGTACTTCATCGTGGCGCGTTGCGAGGGTGTCGCCTTCACTGCCAGGAAGGGATCTGTTGCCGGATAGGGGCCGTGAACAAGGGCCTTCTCCTGCGATGCGTACCACCAGACCATGCCGCCGATTCCGGCCAGCAGACCGACAATGCTAAGAATGCTCCAGAGCAACGCGCCAGAGGTGAGTTCATTGGCAATCAGTGGCTCATGTGGCCAGTTGTTGGTATAGGTGGTGGTCGAGTCGGGCCGCTGGGTGCTGGCCGCCCATGATGTCCACCAGAAGAATGCCGCAAGCTGGCGCTGCTTCTGAAGGTTGGTCAAAGCGCCGCGCGGAATGGCATACTCGGAGCGTCCGCTGGCGAAGACATTGGAATAATAGGCTGCAAGCTGCGTGAAAGAAGCCGCGCGATCGGCGTCGATGGTGACGCGATTGGTCGATGCGTCGTAGGTATTGGTTCGCATATCGCGAATCAGCCGCGCCTTGAGTATGGCCTGCTGATCCAGATTGAGCGCGGCAAAGTCGGGCGCGCCGTCGCGGATCGCCCATCTGTTGAGTAGGAACTCGGATTCGCGATGCAGCCAATCGGCGCTCCAGTCGGGAGCAACGTACGCCCCATGGCCCCAGACGGTGCCGATCTCCTGCCCGCCGATGGACTGCCACACGCCCTGTCCATCCGTGATGGAACTGCCGGTGAAGAGAAGCTGTCCGTCCGTGGTGTAGACATCGGCAAGGGGCGGCGCTCCGCCGATCATCTTGCGGCCCTCGCCGCCCAGAACCATAAACGAACCGACGATGACAATCGCCAGCGCCCACCAATACCGCTTGTAGTTCATAATTTGTCCTCGTTGAAGAAGGTGAAGTGCATTGATCGATCCCATTGGGGAGATGCGGCAGAACCAAGATAGCGTGCTGTCAAAAGCAATGCAGGGACTTTAGTCACAGAAAGATCCTGCCTCATCGACTTATTTATAGATCTGCAATGCTTGGCACGCGACACGCTCGGCAAATCCTGATTCAACTATATCGTGACACGATACGAATGGATTTGCCAGTCAATATGCACGGTCAAGCTGGAAACTCTGTTCGGATTGAGAATTACACATCTGGTGCAGTGAAAGTTGCTTTCTGGCTGTAGATTTCTGGATGGCGCTACGCCACAACATGTTCGTGCGGACCATCTGCTGCAAATACGGAGTGGCCGAGCAGGAGGGCGAGAGTGATATTGGCCGCGAATAAGAGAACGGCGCTGAGTTCCAAGATGCCGGAGAGGGGCAGCACCTTCCACGCAAACGGAAGGATGCCTTCGTATTGCTGAAGATGGCGCGGACACCGGCAAAGTGGGGCAGGATGCGTGGCCCGATGGAGAAAACCATGGTCGCTGCGAAGCCGACCGTTAGGGCATGGCGCGATGCGCCCCAGATTCCGCCATGTTGGTCCGCAAAGGCCGCCCAGATGCCCATGCCACCTGCTACCGCCAGCCATGCGTAAGCGATTCGGATGAACGACGGAAAGCTGGGGTGAATGCCCTGAACTTTAGCGAGGCCGTGTGACCGCTGCGCAAGGTGCAGCGCGAGCACAATCGCAACGGCGCTCGTTGCCAGCAGGATGGTTCCCGCCCTGCTCTATCCGCTGACGCCACAGAGTACGCCTAGCAGATCCAGAGCAAGGGCCCAGCGCAGTTTTATGGGGTCGGGCTTACAGCGCAAGTAGATATGGCATTACGGCACCAGCAGGATCGGCGCCTGCCAGAATGCTCCCTTCGCTCCGGTTGGATCGAGTACGGTCACCTGACAGTCGTACTTGCCCGGCTGAAGCTGGCTCAGATCAACCGTGAAATTGAGTGGCGCAGTCTCCAGTCGTGTATTCGGATTGGGCGACACCTCCACGAGCTGCGTCTCGTACACCTTCGTCTGCCCCTGATAGAAGCTCACATAACCCATCAGCGGCTGAGCGGTCGCCGCCCCTTGCTCGTAGGCCTGCAGGAACACATACAGGCTGCGCCCCTTGCTGAACACACGGGTCACGCTCGGCACCAGCTGCTGCCCGTTCTGCACCAGCGGGTCCACGGCTGTCTGCTTGGCTTGCTCCTTCCCATTGGCAACGTTATAAATCGCGTTTGCATACGGCTGCCGCTGGCCCGACAGCACAACCGAGCTGATCGGCACACGCTTCGTCTCCTTACTCAGGTTGGGAACCACAAAGCTGGTCTGGAACGTCCCAATCCTGCCCGTCTCGTCATCCCGCGCAAGCACTTTGATCGTGTACTTGCCCGGCAACAGCGTATATCCGGACGAGAACACAACCGGGCGCTTGGCCCACTCCGTCGCCGTGGCGTCGCTCAGCTTTGCATCGAAGTGGTCGCGGATATTGGTCTGCGTCGTCCCGCCGTAGTCGTCCTTGATCTCCCCCACAAGGTCGATATGCGTCCGGTCGGCGCCCCCTCGTTTCGCCAGCGCAAGCTCACGCCCGGGAACCTTCACAAACACCGGAACGAAATACTCCGCTTTGTTCAACTGGAAGTAATTGATCTCCACCGCAATCGTGAGTTCCGTCCACGGATCACCCTGCATCAGCGCATCCTCCAGTTGGCGCTCTTTGTCCGCGGTCGTAAACTTGCCCCACTCCTTCTCTCCGAAGTACCCCTGCCGGAAGTCCAGATTGGCGGCCATCTCCGAGTTCAACGTAACCTTCACCTTGCGGAACTTCCCGTTCACCGCCGTATTGCTCGTGTAGTAGCCCAGAATGTAGTAATCCGATTGCGCGTGCTGCGCATTCACAATCCCCCGGCCCAGGTCGTTGTTGTCCAGCAGCGCCTTTCCCCCGGTATCTCCGGCCAGCGCAAACAGCGTGTCCTGCGAGCGCGCAAAGCGGCTCATCATCGCCGACGCGGCTCCCCCGGTATACATCGCCGAGCCGCCCTGCGAGCCTTGCGTCGCATCGCCCAGCGGCCCCGACGCCACCAGCCCGCGAGCGTCGATCGGCCAGAACGACACGCCTGCGCGGATCGCCGCCTGCTCGGTGGCCACCAGTTGCGCCTGGTTGTCCAGCCCATTCAGGTTCAGGCCGCTGGCAAAGTAGATCAGCGACTTCTTCTCATTCAACCGTCCCAGCGCCTCGGCAGCCGTCTGCAACGCGGCCAGTTGGCGGTCCGTGGTAAAGATGTTGAACTCGCTGTCGTCCTGCCCGAAGGCCGCGCCGGTATCGGAGGAGCTGTCGTCGTTGGCCACCTCCGCGCCCTCCTGGCCTTCTCCCACCACCATCGTCTCCAGAATGCTCAGCAAATGGTTTCGGTCGGCTGTGAAGTCCTGCAGTATATCGACGGAGCTTCCGGAGTATCGCAATATAGCCACAAGGTCCGCCGATGTCATCTGCGTCCGGATGAACTTCTGCGCGGCCTCCAGCGCGCGCATCTGGTCCGACTGTGGCATCGTCGTCATATCGAAGTACAGCGCCAGCAGTCGGTGGTCCTTGTATCGGATCTCCCCCGCCGACTCCGGCGCAATCTGGGTCCGCGCCAGCCGGTTGTAGATCTTGACGTTCTCTTCGCCGGCAGGAGTTACCCCCAGCGGCGTGGCATCCTCCGTCAACACCTGGTGTTCGCAGAAGCTGATCTTCTGCGCCACGCCGTCTTCGGTGATCGAGAAGTCCTTCGCGCTCAACCCGCCGATGGGATTCCCCTTCTTGTCCTTCACCCCCACGGTCTCGATGATCAGCCGCGACGTCACCTTGATTGTGGCTGCCTGGTCCGCGCTGCCGACCGGCTTGTTCTGCCCCGTCAACTGCGCACCGCAACATAGCGTTCCAGCCCCCGCGGCCAGTGCAACAGAGCAAATGGCGAGAGTCGATCGGAGCAGCTTGGAATAGAGCATTCGCATTCTTCAGAACCTCAGTCGCATCGTGATGGACATTTGTCGCATTAAATTGGTATTCAGCGGCTCGCCGAATTGCGTGCTGCCGGGAATGTAGGTCGTGTTCCATCCGGTATATGTAACGTGGTTGAGTATATTCGTGGCATCGATCTGCGCAGACAGGTTGTACCGTTTCGTCAGCCGGAACGTGCGCGCCATCGTCGCATTCAGGCTGAACTGGTTTGGCCCGGTGATCGAGTCTCTCCGCGCATCTCCCCATTGCCCGGATGGTACAGAGTACGCAGTTGGATTCAAATGGTAGCCCGGAAGCAGGCCCGCATAAGGCGACACCCCGGTGACATTTGGCCGGATAGACCCGGTAAATCCCGTACCGGACACAACCGCTCCACCGTAGATCGGCGTCTCCGGCAACCCGCTGGCCAACGTGATCGTCGTGCTCACCGTCCATTCTTTGTAGGCCAGCCCCTTCCATCCGCTCATCAGCGTCTTTCCGCCCAGCCCCATGCCTGTGGTGTACTGCACATTCGCGTTCAGCACATGGCGCTGGTCGCTGCTCGACAACCCCCGCTGACCGCTCAGGTCGAGCCAGTTCTGCGCCACGCCGGCCCCTCCGCCAACGCCTCCCTGCCCGCCCAGCGAGTAAACGTCATCCAGCGACTTTGAATAGGTGTATCGCACGCCCGCCTGCAGCCCGCTGCGCAGTCGCCGCCGCAGCTCGATGCTCCCCGCCTCGCGCGTCGAGTTTCCATTGGACGTGCGATAGAGATAGCCCGATGGATACGCAGCGTACGGGTCCGTTCCCCCAGCCGGGGCCGTATTCGGCATAAACTCCTGCACGCCCCGCGTCCCCTTGTTGCCCAGATAGCTCGCCACCATCTGCAGCGAGCCCGGCAGGTCGCGCTGCACCGACAGGTTCCAGATCTGCACATAGCCCACGCGGATGTTCGGGTCCATCGCAAACGTGTCCGGCGTCGTGGTGGAACACGGAACGGAAAACGGGTTAGCCATCGTAAACCGGCAGGCTGCGCTGTTGGAGACGCTCAGGCTGGTCGAAAGAGGCGTCTGCGTGGTACCGTGCTGCTCCGCCATCAACAACGCGGCTGACTGATACACCGACGTGTCGTGGTTGATCTGGTAGCCCGCTCGCACCAGCAACGACGACCCAGAGATTGGCCGCCACGCAATCCCGATATTCGGCGCGACTCCTGTCTTGTCTGGACGGACCAGCGAGGTTGGATAGCTTTGCCCGGTCAGCGGACCTGTCGGACTGCTGCCCAACACCGCCTGCTCCGCGGTAAATCCCGGCCCAATGTCCAGATTCACCAGCCGTCCCTTCAACTCCGTAACCGGCGCTCCATACTCCCAGCGAATCCCCCAGTTCACGCTGAACTCCGAGTTCACACGGAAGTCGTCGCGCGCATATAGATCGTAGACCGATTGGCGAAGGTACTTGTCCGCGTTGCCATACGCGATGTTGCTGGTGTCGGGAATCCCCAACAGGAAGTCCGCAAAATCGGAGCCGCCCGCGCCTGTGCTCGACTGCGTCGCCGTTCCGGTAAAGCCAAGCGATCCCTCCGGGTTCGCCTGCATCAGGTAATTAAACTCCTGCCTGCGAAAGTCCCCGCCGAACTTGATGTCGTGGCGCTGGTGGTACCACTCCACGTTGTAGGAGAGTGAATTCGTCTCAGGGCGATTGTAGGAACTCGTCGCATCGGACAGGCCCGCAATGCTGCTGGAAAAGCTCAGACTCGGTGGCCCCCAATTCGTCGCAGTGTTGTTCGCACCATTCGCAATCCCGGCATTGCCCTCCACATTCTCCCGGTTGGCAAAGAAGGGAGTCACCTGGCTCCGCGATCGGCTGAACGAATAGGTAGTAGTCATCCACACCCGCTGCGTGAAGCGATGGTACCAAGTGGCATTGACGCCGAGGTTCAGCAGGTCGGTCGAATCGTGAAAGCCGAACAGGTTTGTGTTGCCAGACCTGGAGCTTGTGAAGTTGAACCCTCCATATATGTAATTCTTATTTCCGATCGACCTGCTCAGGGTGGTCTGCACCGTATCCTGATGGCTGTCGCTGGTCAGCGGGACCTGGTAGTTGTACTGCGTATTTCCCGCCAGGCTGGGCAGTGGAAGCGGATAGAAATTCAGCAGCGCCTGCGCCTGCGCGCTGATCGGCACATTGCCCGTGTATTGAGTTCCCGTGGCCGGATTGAAGATCGCCAAACCGGAAAAATTCCCCGCCCGCTCGGCCGCGGTCGGCACCAGCGCTGGCTGCGCCGTATTCGTGCTGTTCTGCGTCCGGCTGTACAAGATGTTGAAGTAGGGCCCGCGCGGCATCAGGTGTTTAATATTCAGCGGCCCGCCAAAGCTCGCCCCCGCCGTGAAGTTGTTGAACGACTGCTGCGGCATGTCCAGCCCGGTCAGGGAGTATGGCTTGGCATCCAGCGCCGAGTTGCTCAGCACCAGGCTCAGTCCGCCGTTGTACAGCGACCGTCCGCCGTTGCGGTTATTGCCGAATGCCTGCGACATCGAGTACTGCGATGTGGCCGCATTGCTCTGGCTTCCATTGATGAGCAACCCATCGTTGGCCTGTTGCGCAGTAGCGTCCGGCTCGGGAGACGCCATCGGGGCCGCCGGTGCATCCGCATTCGCCTCCTGCGTCGTTGCAGCCGCACCCTTCTTCTTCGTCGTTGCCGCCGTACCCGCGGCCGCGGCCGCAGCCGTATTCGCTGTTGGCGCGCTCTGGCTCGCGGGTGCCCCAGGTCTCGATTCTGAGACCTGGGTTGACGACGCCGCGACACTCGTGCTCGCCGCCGGCGCCCCCTCTTCCTTCACCGGCTTGGCCGATGCCCGCATCTGCTCCAGCGACAGCAGCTTCATCTCGAACGCGCCGGCCGCCGCATTGGGCGCCACCGTCACCTCCTGCTTCACCGGCGCAAACCCCGTCATCTCGATCGCGATTGTCCACTTCCCATCGGCGAGGTCGGGAAAGGAATAGAAGCCCTGCGAGTCCGTGATCGCAACCGCCGTCTTGTCTCCCTGCGTGGCTGTCACCGTCACCGTCGAGCCTGGAAGCGGCAGCCCTCCGAAGGTGACCTGTCCGTGGTACTCCGAAACCATCGCCAGAGCCAGTCCGCTCAGCCACGCGATCGCGCAGAAAAGCAGTAGTCTTCCACCGGTTCCAGGCCTGCGCGGTTTGCGCTCGGTCATTGCTCGCACCATTCCTTGTCCAGAGTCGCTGTATTGAGTTGTTGTATTGAGTTGTTGTATTGAGATCGCTCTCTGCAAGTACGCACAGACAGCCCGGAAGGTTCCACAAAAGTTCGTTATGAAAGAAAAATCACGGTGAAAGTTAGAGTTCTATTCTCAGACGTTTGCCAATCCAGCTTCGTTTGAATCGATACTGATTTATTCCTCGTCGTCTTCGTTCTCTGCGCCCTGCAGCTCCCTTTGTTGCCATTACGCTTTTTTGTTTATCATTCTGTTTTTTTGTTTGTCATTCCGTTTTTTTGTTTGTCATTCCGCTTTTTTGTTTGTCATTCCGCTTTTTTGTTTGTCATTCCGCAGCGCAGCGGAGGAATCTGCTTCTCTCTTTGCTCAATCCTCCGAAGGCCGCTCGAGGTGATCGACAACGAGATGGCTTACCTTACCTCGGCCGGGTTCGAGCTTGAGCCCGATCGTCTTCAGCGCGGTGAAGATGTCGGGGCTGCTCGGTTCGGGTGCGCCACCCTCTGCTGAGGGAGAGGCGGAGAGCGGCTGGTAAGAGAAATCCAGCGAAAAGTTGTAGACCCCGGTAAGGCCGGTCTTGTTGATCACCGGGCGACCGACCGTGTAGGCGAATGTGTCGGATGTTGCGAAGGTCTCCATGTCAAACCGCTGATAGACGGTGATCCAGCCGTCCGGTGTCTGGCGCTGCGTCATGCCGCGACCCGAGTAGGGCGTGCTGGGGTCGCCGGCTTCATGGAACTTCCAGGGGCTGATCTCGCCCGGCTTGGCCTCCTTCATCTTCAGTCCGCCTTTGGCGATCACCAGGTTGTAGACGGGCACCTCTACATCCACAAAGTGGCTGGCGAACTTGAAGCGATCGGCCAGCACCTTGCGGAAGACCAGCCGGCGGGCTTCGTCGTCGAGCTTCTGCCAAGTGGCGATGTCGGACTCGGCGATCTTGGCCTGGATCTCGTAGTTTTCGTCGGGGCTGGAAAACCATCCGGGAGCGCCTTGAATCTGGTCACCACGCAGCGTGCCTACATTGAAGTTCCAGCGAATAATCTCCAAGAGAGTGGAGTTTGTGATGGTGATGCCATCTCCATCGCCAGGATTCGTGACGCGGCTAGGTCCTTGCTCTGTGTGCTTGATGGAGACAACATCAAAAGTAATGCCCAGCGTGGGATCGGCTGCGGCTGGTGTGGCTGACGTAGGGGGTGTGGCAGGTAGGGTGGCGGGGGATGGAGACGCACTCGTCTGCGAGAAAGCCATCGGCACGCCCAGCGTCCCCCATGCAACCGTGAGCAGCGCCAACTCCCTACAACAATTCAGTCTGACTACGCGGTTCCCGTTCGCCATTTTGTGCTTTCTCTATCTTGCTGACTGTCGGCAATGCAATTTGTCCATTCTTTGGACTCGAAGGAAGATCCTCAGTTGAGACGTTCAACCCCAGCAAATGGATAGGTCTACATCGCATATATTTTTTCTTTCCGTCACTCCAACACCTTAGTACGATGGACATCGTACGTCAACAATCCTTCCCGCAGACAACCAGTGCAAGCCCGCGCTCCGCATCGCGTCCTCTCTCCATCGCAACCATCTCCTTAATTCTCCGAAGGCTTTTCGACGTGGTCGATTACGATCGTGTCGACCATGCCCGTAGCCGGCTGGAGCTTCAGCCCAAGCTCTCCCAACGCGGTGAAGATGGAGGGTGAGTCGTCCGGCGCGGCCGCTTCCCCGGATGCCGGACTTGGCATCGGCGGCCGGGCCGAATAGACCGACCAGTTGAGCGTGAAGTTGTAGGTGCCGGTCAGTCCGGTTTTGTCCACCACGGGCCGTCCGATCCCGGCAAAGGGCTCGGACAGAAGGTCCGCCAGCGACGCCATGGAATAGCTCTGCGCTACGCTGGTGTCTTTCAACCAGTGCAAGCCGGTCCTTGGCTTGCCGTCTTTGTCCTTCTCCAGTTCGGTACTCGAGTCGGTGGCTGCGTCTCTCAGTTTCGAGCTGCTCTTGGCGACGACCAGATTGAAGATGGGGGCCTGCTTGGTCCCCTGGTGAATCTTGAGTTGGAAGCGGTCGGCCAGCATCGCCTGCATCATTGCCTTTAGCCACTGCTCCTGCCCGTCCTTATCCAGCTTTTGGAACTCGGCAAAATCGTCTGCGCTCATCTTCGCGTTGATGTCGTAGACCTGCGATTTTGCCCAATCCGGCACCCCCGTTATCTGGTCATCTGGATGGGGAAAGCGCTTGTACCCGTAGGCATACTGGATGAGGCTGCGCAAGCCCACATAGTCGGCCTCAAGTCCGTCGGGATGGTTCATAACGCCTATAATCCCGTGGGTGGGACGCCCGCCCGGCGCAATCGGCTTGATGGAAACCACATCGAACGCCAGAACTCTGCCCGGCGCCGCGTTGTGGTCCGTAGCCGTTGGCGGCGGGGTTGGCGCGCCGGCCTGCGCAAGCACTGTGGGAACGAAAGTCATCCATGCACACGCGCATGCAACGGCTAGCAGCAGAAGCTTGCTGCGGCGATTCGGTTTTGCGGCGAAGACGAGCGCCTCTTCAATATGGATACGCTTCAACATGATTTCATCCTTTGCAACAGACATAGTTATAATTTCCTTCGCCAATCCCGAATGAATCCTAATCTTCAGGCAATTGCAGATTCGCAACGACAAGGCTCGTCTGCATTCGACCTGCGAGTCTGTACTGCGTAAACGTGATCGGCGCGCCCGGGCACAGGTACTTTCCCCCAGTCGCATTGTTCAGATCCGGCATGAAAGTGACTCCCGAAAACGCGATGGGAGAGACCCCAAACTCAGCCGCATTCCGCCCAATCTCCCCCACCCAGAATTCGCCTCGCACCTCTTCCATCGCAGTCTGCGACGCGGGGCAGGGCGTAGACGACCAGTCTGCACTGACGTAGGTCAGCGGTGGCTTACGCAGAGCGGATCTGCATTTGATCAAGCCGTATCCGACATAAGGCCCGCCACAGACGCCGAAGCCGGGCACCGCAACGTCATGCGTCGGCATCGCTATGTGCTCAGACCCCGTCGCCTGCAACTGCGTAATCCCGAACGTCACTCGCAGCGTCACCGGGCTGCTCTTGAACCGGTCATAGATTGTGTGTGGCATGAAGAATCCGACGCGCATTCCCCTATTGGCAGCACCGAGCCTCTGCGGGTTGTAATCGGTCACCTCTGTGCTCCAGCTATATCCGTCGACAGCCTCGATTGTGACCCGCTCGTTCTCGGCAAAGACCGCAACCCCATCCGCAATACCAGATACGCGAATCGGGAGTGTTATCCCCACCGGGTTCTCTCCACGCGATACATAGAATGTATGGTTCTCAATCGGCGCAAATGAAAACTGCACCGGAGCCATATTCCCAGCGGCCAACGCCGGATACATGCGATCCATCAAAGCCTGACCCGAGAGTGTTCGCTGATGCGCAACCACTGCGGCAACTCCCAGCACGACAGGTAGCGCAAGCAGAATCGCTCGGCTCACTCTCGTCCGGCGCAGAGAGTACTGCAGCATCACGACCGCACCGCAGATCGTCAGCAACAGCAGTGCAATCCACGGCTGCGCGTGATGCGAGCCAATCGTCGCTGCCTGCCTGGAGGAGAACGGATCGCCGATTGCGAGAAACATCAGTGCCCAGGCAGTATTGCCGAATTCAGTGTGAATAAACAGAGCGACGATCGCCCCGAACAGAGCAAGAACGACACCGAAGAGCGTGATTGCCATGGCGAAGAAGTTGGCCGTAACCGTGGCAATCGCAATCAGCGGCAGTACGATAATTCCCGTGATCAGAAACAGATTGAAGAACAGCCCAGACAGCGAAGCAAACGAAGCCAATCCAGCCTCTGCAAGCAGAACGTACTGCGCCGCTAGCAGAGGAAGATAAAGAAACATCAGCAAAAATAGCAGCTTCGCCGCAAGCAGCTTCTTCCATTCATACGGACGCGTGAGCCAGAACTGGCGTTCGCCCACCAGACTCTCCGCGTGAATGACGCGCGCGATCAGAATCGCCCAACTCGCCATGACAAGCGCAACCAGACCGCGTACCAGCACTTCAAGCTCTATGTTGCGCGCATTGTCCGATGCCCAGACCGTGACTGGCGGCCCCGACCATTGCAGTGGATACACGCAAACCAACGCCGTCATTATGGCCAGCGAGAGAAGAATCTCCAGCCAGAACCGCCGCGTGTCCTTGCGAAATATATGCAGAATCTGCTTCATGCCTTCGGCCTCCCATCGCCTGCCGTCGTCTGCGCCGCGTGGTTCTGTGTTCGTCCCGTCTTCGCAATCGCCAGGAAGATCGACCTCAGCGGCATCGACTCCCACTCCACATCGCGCGCCCCGGGGAACAAGTCCGCCACCTCGCGTTCGCTGGCCTCGCCCCAGTATTCGCTGTGTACAAACCGCACCACGCAATCCACCGTCTCCGCCAGCAGCCACGCGCTCGGCAGCTTCGGCGGCAGCGGCGCCGGAGCGGACAGCGTAATCGTCACCTCGCGAAACCGCCCCGCAAGCACCGTCATCTCCTCCGAAAAAAGCATTCGCCCGTCTTCCAGGTAGCCCACATGGCTGGCGAAGCTCTCAATCTCCGCCAAATCATGGGACGACAAAAAAATCGTCGTCTCCGGCGCGCGCTCCAGCAGGCTCTCGATCAGCTCATCGCGAACCAGCGGATCGAGCCCCGTGAACGGCTCATCCAGCACAATCAGCTCCGGCCGGTAGGCCAGCGAGCTTGCGAACGCCGCCTTCATCCGCATCCCGCGCGACAGATGCTTGAGCTTGCGCTTCATCGGTAGATCGAACTGCCGCACCAGTTGTCGCTCCAGCTCGCGGTCCCACCGCGGATAGAACGGCCGCATGAAATCCATCAGCGCCTCGACCGTCATTGCGTCGGGCATCTCCTGGTTCTCCGAGACGTATCCAATGCGATTGAAGACCTCGCCCGCCAGCCTCTGCGTGTCGACGCCCAGCGCCTCTGCGCCTCCCACCGTGGGACGAAGAATGTTCATCAGCAGCTTAATCATCGTGGTCTTGCCCGCGCCGTTGGGCCCGACCAGCGCGTAGATCGCTCCCTCCGGCACCGTGAGGTTGATCTCGTGCAGAGCCTCGGTCTGGCCATATCTCATCGAGAGATCGTGCGTCTGGATCGTTGTGCTCATCGCTCTCTGCGTCCTCCATCGGTGGGCCTGCCTGCTGTTTCCGTGTCCTTGCCGCTCAGTCGTTGCCAATGCGCGGAGATCGACGCCAGCATCTCTTCGCTCCCGATTCCCAGCCGCTTGGCCTCCACCACCAGTTCTTCAATCTCGTGCCCCAACAGTTTCGCGCGCTCTTTCCTCGTCGAATCCGGCAGCGCAGCCACCACCGTCCCGATTCCCGGCCGCGTCTCCAGCAGTCCCTCGCTCACCAGGTGCGCCACTATCTTGTGCGCTGTGTTGGGATTGATCTTCAGCTCTTTGCTCAGCGTGCGCACCGAGGGAAACGCATCGCCCGGACGCATCTGTCCAGAGACCATCGCCTTCTTCGAGGCGTAGACGATCTGCTCGAACAGCGAAATGCCACCGCGAAACTGGACTCGGAACGGAATCACACCTGTACTATAACAGCTAGTACACTCGACGCGTCAACAATTTTTTTTGTTCCCGCAAAAGATATAGCCTCAACCGGGCTGCGCCGCGCAATGCGCCACACAGGCTCTCGTTCCATGGGAACTGCCCGCCAAAGTCCCCCGCCCCACCACCACCGCACGCACCCGTCCCGCAACCCAACCCATTCAGCTATCCCTTCAGATTGGTTGCCCCCCAGGGATTCGAACCCCGATTGATCGGTTCAGAGCCGACTGTCCTACCATTGAACGAGGGGGCAGCGGCGATGCACGCTCACCCGGCGCGAGCCGGCGGAGTGTTCCGCTGACTGCCTTTTAGAGTGTACTTGTGCGCGCTGCGCGGGGTCAACGGCCGCGGGCTGCGCGCCCGGTCGCGTTAGAGCATTTCTCCTGATGAGGCATAGCGAAGCCGAACGGATCGCGCCGTTTTTCCTCAAGAAAAACGGAACTCATAGAACATCCCCGATGCGTAGTGTCAGGAGAAATGCTCTATTTGCCCGATGCAGTTGTCCCGGCCAGTTCAGCGACCGCTTCGCTGTGCGCATCCGTGCCCTCTTCCAGAACTGCGCGAATCTGTTCCAGTCCCCATTCCAGGTCCGCCTTCGAGATGATCAGCGGCGGCGCCAGGCGAATGACGCATTCGTGCGTCTCCTTGCACAGCACGCCGCGCTGCTTCAGCGCCTCGCAGAATGGACGCGCCGGGCGGTTCAGTTCGATCCCGATCCATAGCCCTTTGCCGCGCACCTCGACGATGTACGGGCTGCGCAGCCCTCTCATATAATTCAGCGCGAACTCGCCCAGCTCAGCCGAGCGCCCGGGCAGGTCCTCATCGACGATCACGCGCAATGCGGCGCGCGCAATGGCGCAGGCCAGTGGGTTGCCCCCGAAGGTGCTTCCGTGGTCGCCGGGAGAGAAGACGCCCAGCACCTCACGCGAGCTGAGCACCGCCGACACCGGATAGAAGCCGCCGGAGAGCGCCTTGCCGATGATCATAACGTCGGGCGTGACTCCCTCGTGCATCGAGGCGAACAGCTTGCCCGTGCGCCCCAGGCCGGACTGGATCTCGTCGGCCATCAGCAGCACATTCCGCTCGCGGCAGATCGCCGCAGCCTCCCTCAGGTAGCCCTCCGGCGGAACAAGAATCCCCGCCTCGCCCTGGATCGGCTCCACCAGAAATGCGCAGGTATTCGCCGTAATCGCGCCCCGCAGCGCCTCGATGTCGCCGAACGGCACCTCGCGGAAGCCCGCCGGGAACGGCCCAAAGCCGCGGCGATACTGCTCGTCGGATGAGAATCCGACGATGGCGATCGTGCGCCCATGAAAGTTGTTGGCGGCAACCACGATCTCCGCCTCGCCCGCCGCAATGCCTTTCACCACCTCGCCCCACTTGCGCGCGGCCTTCAGCGCCGTCTCCACCGCCTCCGCGCCGGAGTTCATCGGCAGCGCCATCTCGTAGCCGGTCATCTCATGCAGGTCGCGATAGAGCAGTGGAAGCTGGTCGTTGCGGAACGCGCGCGAGGTCAGCGTCACCTTCTTCGCCTGCGCAAGCATCGCCGCAAAGATCGCAGGATGGCAGTGTCCCTGGTTCACCGCGGAGTAGGCAGCCAGAAAATCCAGGTAGCGGCGGCCTTCTGTGTCGTACACCCAGGCCCCAGAGGCGCGCTCGATCACCACGTCCAGCGGTGCATAGTTGTGGGCGCCATAACGGTCTTCAAGAGAAATCAGTTCAGCGGGTAGCATCGCAAACACCTTGGCAAGCAGTTGTTGGCCTGGCCGCGTACCATACGCAGACCCATCGAAGACCAACTCACCTATCCATGCTACAAGGTTGCATATTCATGCAGATCCAGGCTGCATCTATATGCAGATCTCCCGCTCGCATCTCATCCTGGCGCAATCGGGATCTCCGTATCCCGCTTGCCTTGATTGAAGGCACGGCTTCAGAGCCTGTCCCGAGCGTAGACGAATGGATGCCGAAAGCGCGCCCTGCATAAAAGAGGCTTTCGTTCCTGAGGATATTTTGATTTTGCTGAATGCTCTACGGAAGGTTTTTCCTAGGTTATTTCGTTGCCCACCGCGGAGACTGCTTCGGAGGAGGAAGAAAATTGCAGTTGATCGCCCAGTTGCATCTGCGAATGCGAGATCACTCCGCTCGGCAACTCCAGCACGCTCCTCAGCTTGAAGCTCACCGAGGTCAGCCGGAAAGGCGCCAGGCTGCGCCACAGCTTGATCACCCGCAGATCGCTGTCCAAACCCACCACATCGATTGTGAAGGCCATGCCAAAAGTATGAACACCGGAAGAGGGTTTGATCCACAACCCCCCCCCAGCGTCCAGTCCGCGCCTTCCCAGAAGGCCGAACATCCGCTTCAAGCTTGTGTCCGCCAGCTCGACGGCATCGCCCACTATGCAGCTCCGAGTTGTATTCATCACTCTGAGCATGGAACTGGTCTCATAATGTGCCCACGAGCTTATTGAGCCGAATAGGAGACCCGCCAACAAGGCGAGGCTCATGAACTCTGTGTGGTGATGCAGATAGTTTATGAGACCGGTTCTAGAAATCGTACGGCCTCGCCGGTCGTCAACTAGCTGGATCTCTTCTTCCTGCGGTAGATAATGATTCCCAATACGATGACCGCCAGCACGATAGCTGCGATTTGAATCGGATTCATACAGTTCCTCCTTTCCGTTGACCTTCGGCATCCCAGGCGCACCGCAATGTCTCGATCCATGCACGCTGTATCCCGACAGAATAATCCCGCCGTTCCTAGAAAACTCTACGACTTACCATGTTCCCAATCAACCACAATCGTGTTTACTACTCTGGCTACGCCGGAAGCCATCGTCTCAAACCCTCCCCCGGCACATTGTTTCCGTATGCGGACCGCCCCTCCAACGCAGGTCTTCGCTTCCATAAGAACCAGCTCCTCCATCAGTTCATGACGGAAAGGAATGGGGATTCATTCTGGGTTATTGGCCAATCCCTGCGCCCCCGCCCAGTCCGCTCGAGATGCTCAACAGAGCCGGGGCCAGCAGCACGATAAAGATGCAGGGGAAGATACACAACACCAGCGGAAATATGATCTTGATCTTGGTCTTGGCCGCGGCCTCTTCCGCCCGCTGCCTCCGCTTCGATCGTATGTCTTCGGAGAAGCGGCTCAACGCACGGATGATCGGCGTACCGAACCGGTCCGTCTGCGTAAGCATGCTCACAAAGGAGGTAAACTCCTCGATCTCCGACCGGTCGGCCAGGTTCTTCCAGGCTTCCAGCCTCGGCCGGCCGGCTCGCTGTTCCAGGTTCACCTGCACGAACTCCTCGGCGATGTCCGGATGGCTCGCGCCTAGCTCCTCCCCGATACGAAGCAGCGCCTGGTCCAGTCCCAGCCCCGCATCGACACAGATCACCATCAGGTCCAGCGCGTCCGGAAGGCTCTTGCGGATGCGGTTTCTCCGGCTCGCCGTCTTCCGCTTCAGCCACATGTCCGGCACCAGATAGCCCACCGCTCCGAGCGCCACAACCCAAAAGAGCGAGGCAGAGTGCAGAAGACTGCCCAGTACCGCTCCAACCAGAGGCACTAGAAACTGGGCCGCAAAAAATATGTCGACACTGTTGCTGGAGTGGATGCCGGCCGCAACCAGCCTTTCCTTCAGCTTTGGGTCTTCGGCCAGCCCCACGCGAACACGCAATTTGGTCGCGATCCCGACCAGTTTGTCCTGGATCCGCTCTTTGTCGCCGATCGTGCGCCGATCCTCCCGCGTGCTCGTCACAATGTCCAGGATGCGCTGCGCCTCGGGCGACGGACGGAACAGATCCGGAGTCAGCAGAAGCGCAACCACGCAAAACGTGATCAGCGCCAACAGTACATAGAGGATGACATTCATTGTCCCTATACCTCAATCCCGTTGATGATCTGTCGAATCGCCATGGCTCCGGTGAACAGTAGCCCCACTCCCAGATAAATCAGCTTATGACCGATGGGTGTGTCGATCAGAATGTTCGAGTAGCCCGGATTGATGAAATTGATCATGAACAGCATCACAATCGGAAGCGAGCACAGAATCCATCCCGTCAGCCGGCCCTGCGCGGTATGCGTTCGGATCTCGCCCTGGATGCGCAGTCGCTCGCGGATCACGGATGCCGTGCGGTCCAGGATTTCCGCCAGATTTCCGCCCGTCTCCTTCTGCACCAGGATGCCGGTGACCAGCACCTTCAGATCTTGCGAGGGCACGTGGTCCAGCATCTGGTTCAATGCATCGCGTAATGGCATTCCGAAGTTCTGCTGCTTGAAGACCTCGCGAAACTCCGTTTTTACCGGTTCCGCGCTTTGCTCGGCGACCGTGTTGATGGATGCCACCATCGAGTGTCCCGCGCGCAGCGCGCGCCCCATCATGTCGATCGCATCCGGCAGCCCCGCATTGAACGCAGCCATCCGGCGCGAGCGCTTGATCGAGATCACCGCAAACGGGATATAGCCAATCACTAATGCCGCCAGAACCTGAATGGCAAAAAGGGAAAAAATCAGGCAGGCAACGATAAATCCCACGACGGCCATGCCCACGCTGGTCACCAGAAGCGTGCCCACGGACATCGTGCTGTTCGATTGAACGATCCTGGCTTCCAGTTTGTGCACGATCGGGTATTTTTCCAGAATGTCATCCAGCCAGCCAAACTTGTTCGCCGGGTTCGCCTTCAGAATCTCTTGCATCTGCACCTCGTTTGCACTTGCTCCAGCTTTGGGCGCAGTGATAGTTGCAAGCCGCTTCTCGGCCGCTTTCTCGCTCTGCGAAGAGCCCGAAAGGACGGCCATGACTGCAAAACTGATCGTCAACATCACAACAAATGCGATAAATAGAATCATTGGCCTCCTTCCTCTCTATTGCTCAACGGCCCTCCCACTCTAGATTTCAACTAAATGATCGTTCATGCCTGTGGGTGCGGGTATTCCTGCGGCGGTCATCTTCTCGACGCACTTGGGAACGATTCCCGTCGAGATAAACCGCCCCTTGACCTTTCCGTTCGGGCCGATCCCTTTTTTCTCGAAGAGAAAGATGTCCTGCATGCTGATGACGTCGGAGAACGATCCCGTCAGCTCCGTAATATGTGTGATCCGCCGCGTGCCGTCGCTCATGCGCGACGCCTGCACAATCAGGTGCACGGCCGAGGCGATCTGAGACCGCACCGCCTTCTCCGCCAGTCGCACTTCGCTCATCATGGCCATCGTCTCAAGACGGGCCAGCGCGTCCCGTGGCGTGTTTGCGTGGATCGTTGTGAGCGATCCGTCGTGGCCGGTATTCATCGCCTGCAGCATGTCCAGAGCCTCGGCCCCGCGCACCTCGCCGATCACCACCCGGTCGGGACGCATGCGCAACGCGTTGATCACCAGCTCTCTCTGCTTCACCCCGCCCTTCCCCTCGACGTTGGGTGGCTTGGTCTCCAGCCGCACCACATGGTCCTGCTTCATCTGCAATTCAGCCGAGTCTTCGATGGTGATGATCCGTTCCCGATCGGAGATGAACCCGGAGAGTACATTCAGCAGCGTCGTCTTGCCAGAGCCCGTCCCTCCAGAAACCACGATATTCATTCTGGCTTTCACCGCCCCGCGCAGCAGCTCCAGCATGGGCGGGGTCAACATCTGGTTGCGCAGAAGGTCCTCCGCTTCCAGGGGGTGGCTGCCAAAACGCCGGATGGACAGGATCGGCCCGTCCACAGCCAGCGGAGGAATGATTGCGTTCACGCGGGACCCATCGGGCAGGCGCGCATCCACCATGGGTGACGATTCGTCCACCCGGCGCCCCACCGCGGACACGATCTTGTCGATGATATGTAACAGATGCCGGTCGTCCTGGAATGTGAGGGTCGTCTTCTCCAGCACTCCGCGCCGCTCGACGTAGATCGAGTTATAGGTGTTCACCAGAATATCGCTGATGCTGTCGTCCTTCAGAAGCGGTTCCAGTGGCCCCAGCCCGAATACTTCGTCCACCACCTCCTGCGCCAGGTGGTCCCGCTCGCTGGCGCTGAGCGGTACGCCCTGCTCGCCGATGATCTGCTGGATGACGAGGAATAACTGTTGCTGCGCGGCCAGCGTCTCCTGCATCCCGGCCAGTTTGTCCAGGTCGACTCGCTTGATCAGTTCCTTGTGGACCGACGTCTTGATCTGCTGCTGTACGCTGTCGCCCACCGTTCGCACAATGCGCCCTGTGCGCTCATTGGATTGGCTCGAACTCGACGAAACTGCATTTGCATCGGACATATCGGCTACACCCTGGTTCTACGTGGAACGCTGGTTGACAATCACTTCCAAAGAGAGAACATGGACTTCTTGGGCGCGGCTTCTTCCACCGGCATGTCACTGCCCACCAGGGTATTGGCCCACTTCACGATCTGCCCCGAAAAGTCTGACTTCTGCTTCGGGTTGATCGGCTCGCCCAGAATCGCCGACCGCGTCACCTCCGCGTAACCGTTGGGCAGCTTGATGGTGACCGGCAGACGGATCGCTTTCTCGATCTGCTCCACCGTCAACGCGTGCTGGGCGGAGAACCGGTTGATCACCACCTTCACCTTATCTATGTCGTGCTCGCCCTGCGACAGGCTGTCCACATATCGCGACAGGTCGCGGATCGCTGCGATCTCAGGCGTGGCCACCAGGTAGAGATGGTTGGAGGCGTCGATCACCGCGAGATTTGTTTCGTCCAGCAATGACGGGCCGTCCACGATGACGTAGTCGTATTCCCCGCGCAGAAAGTCGAGCGTTTGGGCGATCGAGCTGGGGTCCAGTGTCTTCTGGCCGCCGCATACGTCGGGCGAGGCCAGCACCTCGAGGCCGCTGGAATGGGTCGCAATGTAGCCGCGCAACAGATCGCTGTCCAACCGGCTCAGGTTCCGCACCAGCTCATTGAAGTGGTACCGGCTGCCATCGATGCCTAGATAGATGCATGCGTGGCCAAGCTGCGGATGGTTGTCGATCAATAAGGTCTTCTTCTGATGGCACAGCACCAGATACATGGCCAGATGCACGGCCAGCGTAGTCGTCCCCACTCCGCCTTTGGCCCCGAAAAATGTCACAACGTCTCCCTGCACGGTGTTCCGCGCGGACTTCGCGGACCACTGCTGATACAGTCGCACCAGCATCTCGGAAAATGTAGCTTCGTCGAATTCCCCGTCAATGAATTCGCCGCACCCGGCGCGCATCGCGCGCAACAGTAAATCCGGGTCCCGGCTTTCCGACAGGGCCACGATCGCCGCCTTGCCTGAGAATATTTCCTGTATATACGCCGCGGACGCGACCGCCTGTTCGACGTCCTTGTCGAAGTCGATCACCGCGATGCAGGCAGGTGAAGACTTCACTTGCTGCGAAAACGGTGGGCGCTTCACCGCCGAGATGTACCCCTCGCAATCCGCGCGATGCACGGCCCACGACATCTTCAATACGGATTCGGCAATCTCATCGGCCAGTTGCGTGTCGAGACTGACGCTGATCAGCGCTACGCTCAGTAGCCCGGAATTGTATTGAACTGGTGTCACTGCCTGGTTCCTCATTGCCGTTCGGTACTTCTGTTTGCGCGACAAAGTGCCGCGAATTACTGCCGTTGCAACCTATCGCACCGTCGCATTGTAGCCGTCGCTCAGTAGCCGTTGACGCATTGCTTCGGCATCGCTCCTGCTTGTGAAGGGCCCCACTTCCAGGTGCAGAAGTGAGTCCTGGGGATCGTGATTGACTGCGACGTTATATCCGTGGCGCTTCAGTGCGGCAGCCATGGATTCAGCGTCGTCCGTGTTTGAAAGCGTCATCACCTGCACCATCGACCGCGACACTGCATCCGGCGCCGCAGCCGGCTTCCCGCTTGTTGACGGTATTGCTGCGGGGTTGTCGAAGACATATCTCCGAGGCATCTCGGAGGAGGCGACCACCGGCGGCGCGGCAAGGCCGGAGGCTGGCGCGCCTGCAACGCCGACGCCACTCTCACGCGTGGCAGGTTGCCCGCTAGCACCCTTCGATGCCGTGCTCCCTGCACTGCCATTCGCCGGTTTGGCCGCAGGGGACGCTGCTGGTCCGTGCGGGGCCTGCGTTGGCGGGGCATTCTGGGCCGTATCGGCCACGGGCGCCGCTACCGCAGCGGGCGATGGTGTTGCTGCTGGTGCCGGCGATGGAGTAGCTGCCGGCGCCGGGTAGCTCACAGCGGGCTGCTCTGGATTGATCGGCGGCGCCGTTGGATGATGATTCAGGTCCTTCCCCAGCGACTTGTCGAATTTACCCGAATTCAGGGGCGGTATCGGAAGGTCCGGCTGGATGGGTTCCACCGTGTCGGTCAGCGGGTTCACCAGTGTTGGTGTAACGATCACCACCAGCTCAGTGTTTGAGTGGCTGACATTCTTCGATTTGAAGAGAGCTCCCAGAATAGGTATGTTGGCAGCACCCGGCGTCTTGCTCATGATGTCCGTGGTCCGCTGGTCCAGCAGCCCGGAGATGGCAAAGCTCTGGTCGCTGTGCAGCTCCACCTCGGTCTCGGCCCTGCGCGTGGCCAGTGCCGGTATCGTGAATCCGCCGATCGTAACGGAGTTGGTATAGTCCAGAGAACTGACTTCCGGGGCCACCTTCAGTCGAATTGTTCCGTCGGCGTTCACGGTAGGCGTGAATTCCACCTTCACCCCGTACTCACGGAACATGATCGTGACGACGGGCGAGCTGCCGGCTCCGCCGGGCTGTATGACCGGGAAGGGGAACTCGCCGCCGGAGAGAAAATCGGCCTTCACGCCGCTGATGGTTGTGATCGTGGGTTCAGCGAGTATCTGCAGTATCTGTTTGCTTTCGAGGTCCTGCACGGTCGCGCCGAGGTTTAATTTTGTGCTATACAGCATGAAATTCAGCGGATTCGAGGTCGTCAGCACGCCGCTGCTGGTGCCATTTGCGGCATACGTTGCGGTCGAGGCGTACTGCGTTGTCGTTGTCGATGCCAGGAAGCTGGTGTTGCCGCCAGGGTTGAATAGATTGATGCCGTATTGGTTGGCCTTGCTGCGGTCCACTTCCAGGATCCGCACCTTCAGCCGCACCTGTTTCGGATGCTCGGGCGCTACCGTCAGCGCATTCGCCACTTCTTTTGAATACAGCCCGGCCAGCTTGTACGCAGTATCGGCTTGCGCGTCGCTGCCCACCTTGCCGCTCAGGGTTACGCGGTCCCCGCTTCCCTCGATGTTCACCGTGTCGCCGTGCATCGCCTCGGACATGGCTGTGCGCAGCCCCGCGACATCCAGGTCGGAGGAGACAACATAGGACTGAGCCTGACCTACCTCGTCGAGAATCACCAGCGAACTGGTCCCGGAGGTCATCGCCGTCACTACAATCTGGTTCGGACTCAGCGTCACCGAGTTCAGTATGCTGGGATCGGAAACATACACCCGGCGCAGCCGGCTCTTTGTATTCAGAAACAGGGAGTGCCCCACCGTCACATGAAGCATCTCGGCCCCGGACGTGACCCGGCTGATGCTGCCCGACGCGCCCGGAATGGGCGACCCCGCGATGTTGGAGACAGCAGCCACCTCGGAGACCGTCGCGGATTGCGCGCCGCAGACCGCAGACAGCGCCACCGTCGACAGTGCGACCGCCGCCGCAACTCCTGCTCGCGCAATCCAGAATGCCGGATTTTTTTTGTCCTTGAACATTTGCAGTCTCACTGGAAATCGTCCATCCTCTGTGATTTGCCCATAATCGTCTCAACCGAATACGTCTTCACCACCAGTAGTTCCGGCTTGGGGGCTTCCTTCACCACTGGGGGCGCGATTCCGGACAGTTGCGCCAGCAGCGCAGGTGGCCCCTTGAACTCCTCGCGGTCAACCCCGTTTCTCAGCACAAAATGCACCGTGCCCTGGTTGCTTGCCAGTACCACGCGTTCCGCGTCTTCCGGCTTTACTAGCAGTGTCACCACCGTCGAAACGGTCGCTTTGCCTTCGGGATCGGGCTCGGTCTTCTGCCCGGCCGACAGCACCTCCGCGTCCTGCAGCACCGTGAACGTCAATGGGTCCGGCGAGCTGGTCGTGTGCAGCGTCACCAGAACGTCGACGTGCGTGCCGGGAAGCAGAAATCCCGCCACCCCAACTACCTCGTCGGTGCGCAGAGCGATCAGCCGCATCCCGTTCGGGATCTTCGCCGTGATGCCGATGCCGGATCCGGGACTGGACAACTGCCGCTCCAGTATCGGTTCCCCTTCCGACAGCGGATACAGCACGATGCGCCCAATCAGAGAGCTTGGCGCGGTGAATGCACCGTTCAACGGCACCGATACCGGCCAGTCGATCAAACGCAGGTTCTCCGCGCGTATCACCTGGTCCGCCTCCAGGTTCGCCGCCGCCGCTACATACTGGCTCTTCGCCGGCGGGGGCGCAGGTCCGCTTTTCTTCGAGAACTTCGCGCTCAACCACAGCGTAAAGACGCCCGAGACCAGTAGCGCGATGATGAATGCGGACGTGAGTCGACGGTTCATTTCACTGCATCCCTCTTATGCAACCTGAAAATACAGCGTTAATATGCACCCGCCGGCGATCGCCAACGCATAGGGCAGCCGCAGGGTCTGCGCATTCGAGATGTTGAGGTCCGGATGCGGTTGCAACCCCTTGCTCCGGTGGTGCGTAAACAGCTCGCCAACATTCAATAGAGTCTCTTGCAGCTTTCCGCGGTACAGGGCCAGGCAAACCGCCATCACTCCTCCGGAGATCGCCGTCAGCGCCAGGATGGTCGCAATGTGCGTCATGCCCGCGATGCATCCCACCGCCATGATCAGCTTCACGTCCCCGGCGCCCATGCCGCCCGCCAGATAGAACACCAGAAACACCAGCCCGCAGATCACTCCCGCGGCCAGGGCGCTCAGCATCTGCCGCCATCCGCCCAATAGCAGATGAAGAAATAGTCCAATCAGGAATGCCGGGAACGTGACAACGTTGGGCACACGCCGGCTCTTCACATCGAAGACGGAGCCCACGATGGCGCAAGCGCTGGCGGTTGCCGGATATGTCAGTCCCGATTGAAAAAGTGTCATCATGCGTTCCTGAATAAGTCGTCCCTGAATAGGTCCAGATCGGTTCAATATCCAACTGCAAAATTCGTTATGGGTCATGCGCTAAGTTTCGTTGGTACCGTGCATTCCTTCGATTCCGGCTTTCCCGGCGCATTCCCCTTTGCGTTGCCGAGCTTAGGCGACCGCGTTGGTCAGCGCGCTGCCAATCCCGTTAAACGTGTTCTGCAGAGAATTGGTGAGACTGCCGATCGAGGCCACGGATCCAAGTCCGACCAGGGCCGCTACCAACGCGTACTCGATCAGGTCCTGACCGGAGTCCTCTGCAACCAGCCTCATGAGCAACTGCTTCACATTCTTCATCTGTTTTTCCCCTCTTTGCCCGGTTCTCTGTTGGCTTTCTCTTTATTGCTGCGAGTGCGGCGTTCCCAATGGACTCGCAATACATGATCGTTGTGTCAATCGGATGGCAGGCCCGATTGAGTCGGAAGCAGCTTATGTGAGCACTCGGCATCGACCGCTCACATAAGCCGGCTCCAGGTTTAGGCGGTGGAGTTGGTGAGCGCGCTGCCGATCCCGTTGAAGGTGTTCTTCAGGGAGTTGTCGAGTCCGCTGATTGCGGCGACCGAGCCAAGCCCGACCAGGGCCGATACCAACGCGTACTCGATCAAGTCCTGTCCTGAATCCTCCTTCACCAGCTCTTTGATAAGCTGCTTTACGTTTGCCATGTTTTTGCCCTTTCTGTTTATTTTGTCGATCTCTTTCCTGCGAGTGCGACGCCAATCGCAGGACAATCTCGTTGAGCCAATCTGACGACGGGTCCTATTGCGTGTGAGGTTGCTTGTTGGAGCGTCGACGTCAAACACTCTCACAAGCTGTGTCCGGTTAAGCGGTGGCGTTGGTGAGTTGGCTGCCCACGCTGTTGAAGGTGTTTGAAATCGAGTTCTTGAGGGCGGTGATGGAGGCGACCGCGCCCAATCCGACCAAGGCCGCTACCAACGCGTACTCGATCAGGTCCTGGCCCGAATCTTCCGTCATCAAGTTCTTCAGAAGCTGTTTGATGTTTTTCATTTTTTCCCTTTCAGTTTGTGTTCCGTCGAACTTCCGGCTTGCGAAGGCGGCGTCCATCGCCGGTTGATTTCGTTTCGCCTGTCTGACGGAAACCGTTTTTTTGGTGGAAAGCAGCTTATGTGAGCGTCGACGTCTAACGCTCACATAAGCCCTGTCCGGTTTTAGGCGGTGGCGTTCGTCAGCTGGCTGCCCACGCTGTTGAACGTGTTCGAGATCGAGTTCTTCAGAGCAGTGATGGAGGCAACAGCACCCAGTCCTACCAGGGCCGCGACCAACGCATACTCAATCAGATCCTGACCCGAATCTTCCGTCATCAGGTTCTTCAGAAGCTGCTTCATGTTCGTCATTCGTTCTTTCTCCTCGTTCGGTTTTCCGCGGCACTCCGGCCTTGCGAGTCCCTGGGGATAAGCCGAGAGTAGGGCCGTCATGCAAGATATGAAATCCCCAAGAAGTGTCATCAGGTAACACTTAAGTTCGCCAGGCATCTTCGTATCTATTTGTATCTAGGGCATTTATCTAAACCGTCGAGATGAAAACAAATCCCCCCCCGTCCTGCGCCATTGCATCCCCGTCCACCGCGCGCAATCCCGCCGCTTCCTTTCTCAAACAGAAAGGAACGCAGCAGTCACTGCACTGGATGGTTTGTCTGGTTGCTTATGGAGGCGCGGTAGACCGCACGGTCTTGTCGCGCCTAGAGCATTTCTCCTGATGGTGTACGCCGAAGACGAGCATCTTGTGCCGTTTTTCCTCAAGAAAAACGGCTTTCGAGGAACTCATCCGGGGGGTAGGATCAGGAGAAATGCTCTATTGGATGATCGGCATCTGTGATGCGCTCTTCAGGGTGATGGAGTTCTTCGGCACGAACGGCATCGTGATCGGGAAGACATACGTGATCTGCACCACCACGAAGTCGCTCACAATGTTCGTGCCCACCCCGCCGGCGGGTGTCTTATAGGTTGTACTCACGGTCATCGTTCCGCCTGCCAGGTTCGGCCAGCCAAGCCCAGACACATAGGTATTGATCTGTGCTGCCGTGGCCGTGCAGGAGGCCCCGCTGGAGTTTGTGCAGGTGGAACTCAGCAGCATCGCATAGCGCGTCCCTTCCCGCGCCGATTCGCTGATTGTGTCGTACGAGTAAAACGCCATGCAGAGTTCCATGAAGCAGAAGAGGAACACGAACAGCACTGGAAGGCTCGCTGCCGTCTCAATCAACGCCGACCCCTCCGCGCCTCCCGCCGCGTCTCTGCTTCCGTCCTCCGCCGCGGGCAGTTGACGGCCGCGCCGCAACAAGGTTCGCAATCGCGCGGCACAGCGTCTCCCTGCCTCATTCGCCTGCCGCCGAAATGCATTCTTGATGACCATGGCTACTGCTCCACTTCCATCACCGACGTCCCGCCCAGCGTGAATGTCTTGGCCAGTCCAGGGCAATGCACCGGAGGCGTCGCCGCGGCGCTGGTCAGCACCTGGATGAACTCCAGAGCGTGATTACCCGTCCCGGTGCACTTCGCCGAAGCCTGCGCCTGGGTATAACTGCCGGTGCTGTATTCGATCCCGCCCACCGCGCTGGTGCACACATAAAACGTCGTCGGAGTCACCGTCAGGCTGCTGCCGAACTCCGGCGCTTCGGCCTGCGCTGCCGTTGTGATCCCGGCGCTGCTCGCCGCGTCGGTTGCGTTCTGCATCCCGTAGAGTGCGCCTGCGTTCGCTGCATTGGATATCTCCATCGAATCGTAAACCACATATCCCATCTCGACGGTCCCCAGCAGCATCGGGATCCCGAGCAGCGCAAACACAAGGGCCAGTTCCACCAGTGCGTTTCCGCTCTCGCCGCCCAGGCCGCGGCATCGCGCCGCCATCGGTCTCCACCGTCCCCGCAAACAGCCTGCTTTGGCTTGGCTCATCTCTCTCATCTCTTACTGCACCAACTTGGGCTTTGACGAGTACACCGCCAAACTGCCCTCATTCGTGTCCAGAATCGCTTTCACCGTCCCGCCTCCGCTGATGGTCAGCGAACTCGCCGAGATTCCCCCTTGCATCACCGTCACGCCACTTCCTCCGCTGATCGTCAGCGCCGCACTGGGCGCGATGACTGCCCCGTTCATGTAGGAGCTGGATCCTCCGGAGAGCGTCATCGCCGACGTGTCGCTCGGGTCCTGAAACACCACCACCCCGTCGTACGCTCCGACCACCGGCGCCGTCCCTCCTCCGCTCTCCGTGGCCCCGCCCGATACCAGGTTCACATTCGCACCGTTGTCGATCACCAGCGACGCCGTCCCCGTCAGATAGAAAAAAACCCCGTTCCCTCCCTGGTTGGAATAGCCGCCGGCCCCGCTTTCAAAGTGCAACGCCCCGGTCGTGATCACGTAGATGCCTGGCTTCAGCGTGCACGTCGAGCCGTTCGCCCCCACCGTCAGCGCCTTGTAACAGATCGTGCTGCTGGCCGTCGCTGGGCCCCAGGTAAAGGTGCCGTAACTGCCGCCGGGGTCCGTCGCGCAACTGGAATAGCTGGGTGCCGCAGGCAGCGTCGGAGTGCAGGACGTGCTGACCCCCTGCACAATGCCGGCTGTTGGCACATTGATGGTGTCGCCGCTATCGTCGCAGCCGCCGCTGATGCCGAGGTTGCAGGGGTACCACCCTGTCGCCGCGCCGCCCAGCGATGAAGCATTCAGCGTCGAGCCGCCGCTCATCTCAATCGAGCTGGAGCTGGATGAGTTGTCGAAGACCCCGCAGCCCGGCGCGCTCAGCGTCGAGCCGCCTGAAATGCTGAAATTGCCTGTTACGCATACACACGTCTGTGTGGATATTCCACCGCCCGCGATCGCCGTGGCGGACACCGGCACCGTAATCATCCCGTGAGAGATCGCGCCCAGAAAGGTGGTATGGATCGGCATTCTGACCGTTGCCTGCACATAGCTCCCGGTAAAGTTCCCCGTCGTCGGTTTCGTCAGCGTCACCGTCGCGGGATTCGTCGCCAGCGTCGTGTTGAAGCCGTTCAGCGTGGCCATCGCATTGGCCACAGCCTGTTCATTCGTGGTATTGCCGTAGCCGGCCTCTTCCGCCGCGGCCACTGCGGCCGCCTGCGCCGCCGACTGCGCCATCCTCTTCTCCCGGAACAACGCCCCCACGTCCAGAGCGAACGCAACGAAGCCCAGCGCAAGCGCCGCCATGAAGAAGGCAACGAACACCACCGTCTGTCCGCTCTCGTCTCTCAGGTTCTTCATCCTCGTCTCGCTCTCCCCTTGGGTTCCACGCTCATCGCCCGCTCTTCGCCGCATCGTCGGTCGGCGGACCGGCAGTGCGCCCCCGAACGCAGCCCGCCTCCTCGCTCCCGCGCTCAGCGGGATGGATGCGCCGCTTCGCACAAGGCCCCACACACTATATCGGGCGTTTGCCCTGCCAGGAAGACTCCTTCCACCAAAGAAATCTCCCGCATAGCAGGCTGCGGAAAAACTCCCGTTTTTGCTTTTCGGAGGGAGCAGGGGGCTTCAGCCCCCCTGAATAAGTCTCGTAGAATCAAGGGGCTTTAGCCCCGGGCCTTTTGCTCGTCATGCCAAAACCAATTTTTTTCGCAGCCGCTCAGGCCGCATCTGCATCCGCACGGCCATGTTGACCGTTTGGTTAATAACACTAAATAGGGATTATCGGGGCCATACCCCCTTCGTATGATGCCCCTAACGAGGTGGTCTGTTTGCAGTTATCCAACCATTCCGCAGCGTCGCCGGAAGTCGCGCAGGATGCCTGCTCCAAACGCAGGCGCATCCGCGTCCGCCTTCGCTTCGGCAACGAGGGTGGCCAGTCGCTCGTCGAGTTCGCCCTGTGTCTGCCGCCGCTGTTTATCTTATTGACCGGCTTCGTTGCCTTAGGGATCGCCTTCATCAACTATAACCAGTTGAACAATGCTGCCAACAGCGCATCCACGCTGCTCTCCCTCAGCAGGGCGGCGCTCGCCGCTCCCAACTACGACCCCTGCGCCCTGGTGGTCACGCAGGTGGAAGCAACGGCGCCCACCCTCAAGCCGGCCAGCCTGACCTTCTCCACGGTGATCAATGGCACCACATATTCAGGAACGTCCTGCTCCAGCACCTCGCAATCCACCGGGGCGGCTGGTTCTCTGGCGACTGCTTTTACCAAACCCGTTACGGTCACCCTCACATATCCCTGTGAGCTCACGGCTAAGTTTTACGGGTCCAACGCCCTTCTCAACTGTACCCTCACCGCATCCATGACGGAGGTTGTCCAATGAAACGCAACAACCATTCTTTTATCGTCCGCTTGATTCAGGACCAACGCGCGCAGATGCTCCCGGTCATGGCTCTCATGGTGATCGTCTTCATGGGGATAGTCGCGCTCGCGCTCAGTGTGGGCAGTACCTATTCTCAGCAACACGCGCTCCAGTCTGCCACCAATGCGGCCGCGCTGGCCGGGGCCCAGGCCCTGCCCAACGCCACTGCGGCAACCGCCGCGGCAAGCTACGCCTCATCGTCCGGAGATGAGAACATCAATGGCACTTTGAAAAACGTGTCCATGGTCTCCGGCTGGCCCAAGCTGGAGTGCCTCACCACCCTGACTAACGAGGGGATCGTGTGTGTCGCTCCTGCCAACGCGAACGCCATCCAGGTCAAGCAGCAGATCACCGTGCCCATCCTCTTCGGCGGGCTCTTCGGCGGTAAGTCGTCGACGACTCTCACCGCAACCGCCACCGCCGCCGCCAGGGGTACAGGCTCCTCGGTCTCCCCATATAATGTCGCCATCATCGTCGACGCCACGTCATCCATGACCGATACCGACTCCGACAGTCAATGCAGCACCTCAAGAATGGCCTGCGCCTTGCAAGGCGTCCGCGTCCTCATTCAGGCCCTCTCGCCATGCAGCGGCGCCTTGTCATCCTGCGGCACGGTCACCGCCGGCACCCTCGGCGCCGGCAACGTGGCCGGCTCGGTGGACAGGATCGCACTCTTCCAGTTCCCAAACGTGTCAACATCTAACGTCGCGGATGCTTACGACTGCAGCAGCACCAACGCCACAAAAGAACCCTACACCTTCCCCACCGCGGGCGCGACCACATACACCCCATTGTCCAGCTCTACCTATGAGGACGTGGGCTTCTCCAGCGATTACAAGACCTCCGACACCGCGACGACCTTGAACACCTCCTCCACCAACAACAACTTGGTAAAGGCCGTGGGCGGCAAGAGCGGTTGCACCGCGATGGGCGACCCGGGCGGCGAGGGAACCTACTACGCTGGCGCAATCTATGCCGCGCAGTCCGCGCTCGTCGCCGAACAGGCTGCCTTTCCCGGCTCCCAGAACGTGCTGATCATCATCAGCGATGGCGATGCAGGAACCACGGACAGCGGAGCAATGGGCTCGGCTGGGACTGGCGGGACCTACCCTTCCACCAAGCAGCAATGCGCCCAGGCAGTCACCGCCGGCAAGAATGTGGCGACGGCCAATTTGTATGGCAATGGGGCCATTCCAACCAGGGTCTACTCGGTCGCCTATGGCGCGGAGTCGTCGGGTTGCGGCCAGGACACCAGCCCAACCATCACCCCATGCCAGACCATGCAGGGCATCGCATCCGCGCCGCAGAACTTCTTCTCCGACTACACCGCGACCGGCGGCACCAGCGCCTGCGTCTCTGCCTCGCGGCCAACCAGCAGCATCGCCCAGATCTTCACCATAATCGCTGGCGACCTCACCGTCGCCCACCTCATCTCCAACAGCACCACCTGACAGCCAGATCGCCGGGAACCCGGCTCACAAATCGTCGCGTCAACCTCCATCGACTCTCCCAGGCCCGCATCCTAGGTCCTGGGAGAGTTTCTGTCTGATACCATCGCTCTGTCGCTCCAGCGCCCCTCCATGCCATGACAGATCACCCGCCTCTGAACCTCCGCGCAGCATCTTCCACTCCAGACTCGCGCGCGCGCCTCCGTTCCCTCATTGTCATCCTTTGCGTGGCGTTGCTTGGCCGCCTCCTGGTTCTGGCGAATGTCGCCTTCACCCGTCCCCACAACTGGCTCTTCTCCCACCCCTACGAGATGGGCCTGCTGGCCAGCTCGCTCCTCCACGGCCACGGCTTCAGCTCTCCCTTCGGCGTCCCCACCGGCCCCACGGCATTGGTCGCGCCCGGCTATCCCCTCCTCATCGCCGCCGTATTTTTCGTCTTCGGCACATACTCCTTCGCCTCCGAGATCGCCATCATCGCCCTGCAGATTCTCGTCAGCCTCGTCACCATCTGGCTGATGATGCGCATCTGTCGCCAGTCGCTCGACGACCGCACAGCCATCCTCGCCGGCGCATTCTGGGCCGTCTCGCTTCCCCTGCTCTGGATTCCCGCCATCTTCTGGGAGACCAGCCTCTCCGCCTGCGCGCTTCCCGCCATCATCCTGCTCGCGCTCCGCTGCCGCCGCAGCCCCACCATCGCCGCCTGGCTCCTCCTCGGATCGTCCGCCGCAATCATCGCCCTCATCAATCCCGCCCTTCTGCCCACGCTCCTGGCCATCATGGCATGGGCAGCCTGGCAGACGCGCCGCGTCGCTCGCGTAGCTCCGCTCGTCGGCCTGCTCGCGCTTCTTCTGCTCTTTTCTGTCTGGCCCATCCGCAACGCCTGCCGCTTCCACGCATTCATTCCCCTGCGCAGCACCGCCGGCTTTGAGCTATGGATGGGAAATCGCCCCGGCGCAACCGGCTTCCTCGACGAGTCGCTCTTCCCCATGTACAACAAGTCCGAATTGGCCAGCTACGTCGCCAAGGGTGAGGTCGCCTACACCCGCGATAAATCCGCCCAGGCCTTGCAATACATACGCACCCACCCCGCAGTCTTCCTTCGTCTCAGCCTCCGCCGCTGTTTCCGCTTCTGGTCGGGAACGGGCAGCGTGGGCGGCCCGCGCATCTATGAACTTCACGCGCTCCTCACCACCATCCTCGGCTTCACCGGCCTTGTCTTCCTCTACCGCAACCGCATGAGGGCCTTTGCCGTCCTCATGGCCCTCCCCCTGCTTCTCTTCCCGCTTCCCTACTACATCACCCACGCCGAGTTCCGTTACCGACTCAACATCGATCCGCTCCTCACCCTCCTGGCCGCCTACGCCGTCACCCAACTCGCCACCCGCTGGCCGCGCACGCGCCCATCGTCCTGAACGCAATCCACTGAAGTTCGTCGTCCCGGCGAAACCCCAGGAGTCGTCATTCTGGCGCACCCAGAATCTCCGTATTTCGCCGCTGTCTGTTCTCTTGTTTGTCATTCCGCAGCGCAGCGGAGGAATCTGCTTCTGCCGCTGTCTGCTCTCTTGTTTGTCATTCCGCAGCGCAGCGGAGGAATCTGCTTCTGCCGTTGTCTGTTCTACCCCAACGCCGAGCCCTCTACTCCCCCACCACCGGATTCCGCAGCTCCCCAATCCCATCAATCGCAAGTATCATCTCTTCCCCAGCCTTCAGCCAGCGCTGCGGTGTCCGTCCCATCCCCACCCCGGCGGGCGTTCCCGTGCTGATCACGTCCCCAACCTCGAGCGGCACAATCCCCGACAGGTACTCGATCAGCGCCGGAATCTTGTAGATCATCTGGCTCGTGTTCGAGTCCTGCAACCGCTCCCCGCCAATCGTCAACGAAATCCCCAACCGATGCGGATCGGTAATCTCGTCTCTGCTCACCACCCACGGCCCCATCGGCGCAAACGTCGGGAAGCTCTTTCCCAGCGACCACTGACTCGTCGCCCGCTGCACGTCGCGCGCGCTCACATCGTTCATCATCGTGTACCCGAAGACGTGTTCCTCCCACTGGCTCGCCGCGATCCTGTGCCCCGCCTTCCCGATCACCACCGCCAGCTCCGCCTCGTAGTCCACCATCGAGCTGTTCGGCGGCAACACCACATCCGCGCCCGGCCCCACTACTGCCGACGACAGCACAATAAACACCGTCGGCACATCGCGCATCTTTGTCCCCGATTCGGCCGCGTGCTCGGCGTAGTTCACCCCAATGCCGAAGATGCGAGGCGGATTCGGCACCGGAGCCAGCAGCCGCACCCCATCCAGCGCAATCCTCGCTCTCGATTGAACGGCAGCCCGCGCCACATCCGCCTGCACGCTCCTCGAAGCGCCAAGAAACGCAATCGCGTCCTCGAACCCCTCCGCGCCCAGATCGACGACTCCGCCCTCGACCACCAACCCCGGCCTCGGTTCCTTGCCGCCCTCCACAAACGTCACCAGCTTCATCCCGAACTACCTCGCCACCGGATTGCTCAGCTCGCCAGCTTTTCGTAGAGCACGCGGCTCGTCTTCTCCCGCCGCATCTCCTCGCGCAGCCGCTCTATCCCGCCGTCCTTCGCCAGCCGCTCGCGCAGCGTCTCGTACGGCTCGCGCGTCTGCATCGCGAGCGCCATCACCTCGCCGTTCAGCTCCTCATCGCTCACCGAGACATTCTCTGCCTCGGCGATCCGGTCCACAATCAGCGAAGCCCTCACCTCGCGCTCCGCTTCGTCCCGCTGCGCCGCGCGCAGGCGCACAAAGTCCAGCTTGCGCATGTCTTCCGCCTTCATCCCCTGCTGTGCCAGCGCGCGCAATCCGCGCTCCAGCCGCGCGTCCACCCGCTGCTGCACAAGCGACTCCGGCACCGGGAAGCTGGTTCGCGCAATCACCTCATCGATCATCTTGTTCCTCGCGCCCGTCTCCATCGACTCGCGCTTGCGCCGCCCCACGCGCTCCCGCAACTGCCGCTCGAACTCCTCCCAGCTCTCGCTGTTGCCGAGCTGCTTGGCCAGCTCCGCGTCGCGCTCCGGATACGTCTTGCGCTTGATCGCCTTCACCGTCACGTCGTAGCCCACGGTCTGCCCCGCCAGCTTCTTCTCGTCGAAATCCGCGGGATACTCCACCTCGAACTTCAGCTCCTGCCCAACCTTCGACCCGCGCAACGCATCGTTGAACGCCGCCAGCGTGTTCTTGCCGCCAATCTCGATCAGCACGTCCTCGCCCGTGATCGGCGCTTCCGCCGGAGTGGTCGCCGTCACGCCCTCCTCGGTCACCGTCTCGGCCAGTGGCTTGATCTCGCCGCGGAATTGGATCTCCGCCCAGTCCCCTTCCACCAGCGCGCGCTCCTCCTCCACCGTCTCCACCGTTGCCTGGCTGTCCAGGATGTAATCCAGCTCGCCCTCGTACTCCTCCTCCGTCAGCTCGCTCTTGGGCCGCTCCACGCGCACCGTCTCGTATCCCGCCACGTCGAACTCCGGCAGCACCTCGAACGCCGCCTTGAAGCGCAGCGGCTCGCCATCATTCAGTTGCAGGTCCAGCAGTTGCGGCTCCGAGATCGGCCGCAGCTTCTGCTCCGTAATCGCCTTCCGGAAGCGCTCCGACACCAGCGCCTGCAGCACCTCCTCGCGCAGCTCCCGCGCGAACTTCGACCGCACCAGTGACTCCGGCACCTTGCCCGCGCGGAAGCCCGGAACCCTCGCCAGCTTCTGATACCGCTTGATCGATGTCCGGTAGGCCTTCGAGACCTCGTCCGCCGGAACCTCCACCGCAATCTCGCGCGTTAACAGCGGATTCAGCGATGGCCCGTGCTCATGGCTGTGCTCGTGTTCATGATCATGCTCGTGTTCATGATCATGCTCGTGTTCATGATCGTGCTCGTGCTCATGCGTATGGCCCGCAACAACTCCGGCCTCCGTCTGCCCGTCCCCAGCATTCTCCGCTGCCGTCTTCTCCGGCGCCGTCTGGTCTGTCACCGTCTCTTTTGTCTCGGTCTCGTTCGTTCCCGCACTCTCAGTCGAATTCAATTCAATCCCTTCCACTCGATCAGTTTCACCGCACCCGCTATCACGCAAGCGCAGGCGCCCCTCTTCCACTCTACGGGTCTTGTTTGCGAAGGGTCAAACCGCCGCGCCCACTCCATCGCCCGCGCGTCCACCCCCTACTTCGCGTTCTGGTTGCCCGCCAGCGAGTACAGCTCAAGCCGCACCTCCCACTGCGTCGACTGCCCCGGTTGCAGCACCACCATCCCCGTGTCCGTGTCCTTCGACCACTCCCGCCCGAAAGGATCGTCGTAGTTGAACTGCGGTCCAATCGACACATAGTCCGCGTCCGCCGGCGCAATCACCCGAAACGCCTTGATCGTAGGGCTCAGGGCCGTCAGCCGCACTCCGTAGTCGTTCGCCGGGTCGCTCAGCTCTGCCACCGCCGAGTTGTCCATCAAGTCCCTGTGCAGCGCCACGAAGCTGTCATCCAGGTCCATCTTCCCCAGCGCCGCCCCGCCGCGCCCGGTAAAGTCGTACGGCGTTCCGTTCACAGGCAGAAGAACGCCCGTGGGCAACCCGCTCTCTCGGTCGCGCACCTCCTCCCGCATCTCGCCCGGAAGCCGAAGCCGCAACTGTTCCCGGTTTCCGTCGAAGATTGCAAACCGGGGATGCCATCCGATGCCCACCGGCTCGGCTGCATCGCCCGTGTTGCGCATCACCACCGTCAACTCAATCCACTGGCTGCCCAGCAGCACAGTCACCGTAACGTCCGTCTTCGACGGCCAGTGCGCCCTAAAGTCCCCCGCATGGAAGACCGCCTGCGCCTGTCCTCCATCGGGTAGCGCCGTCGTGTCCGCGGAGTCCGCCGCGTTGGCCAGCAGCAGCCCGTCATGCGCCACCGCTTCCGCGCTGCCGGGCAGCGTCATCGTATGCCCGCGCCACACCGCGCTCACCCGTCCCCCCGCAACCTGCGACGCCACTCCCTCGATCCGCCCCGCCCACGGCACCTCGAAAGCTCCGCCCATCGTCAGGCTCGCCTTTCCGTCCGCATCCTCGCCCGTCCCCGTCATCGCGCTCTCCGCGCCCTCAACCGGCGGCGATGCCAGCAGGTTCACCTCGCCCTTGCCCGGGATATACGCCTCGATCTGCAGCACGTTCATCCCCCGGCCCGGCAGCATCGTCACCGACAGGAACTCCGGCATCGTGCCCCCCATCAGCCGCATCCGCGTCAGCTCGATTGCCTCCTGCCCGCCCGGCAGGGCCACCGGAACAATCTGCCGGTCGGTCGCAATCTTTTCCTCCAGTTTGTGCAGGTTCCCCCGTCCCCGTTCGCGGTAGGCAAAGCTTAATCCTCCCACCAGCACGGCTAGAATCAGCCCCGTCACCATCCCCGACCGCATCACGCCCCTGCGCCACACCCTGTGAAACTGCATGGCACACCACTCCTGCAGCATCGCCAGATACATCTTGCTCATCTGTGGCTCGTTCAAGTCGCCCGCCCCGTCTTTCTCTCTTCTTGGATGTATTCTATCCACCCAACAGCCACTTCCGTCTATCCCCCAATTTCAATAATCGTGGGTCAATTAGCATTTGTCTTGAAGACGCAACCAATCCGCACCCCACCGAATCTTACCCTCAGGCGACCGGAACCTTCCCGCCGAGGAGACCGCAATGAGTGCAAAAGGAATCTGGATCGCGTTTGGCCTGGGCGTTGCCGCCGGTGCGGCCGTCGCGCTTCTCTACGCCCCCCAACCAGGAGTCAAGACCCGCCGCCAGTTGCGCCGCAACTTCGACGACGGCGTCGACTATCTCGAGGACGCCGCCTCCTACCTCAAGGAGCAGGCCGAATCCCTCAGCAAGGAAGCACAGAAGACCTTCAAGCGCACCCGCGGCCAGGTCGCCGATGCCGTCGACAAAGCCTCCGAAGCCGTCTCCGGCGCCGTCAAAGGCGTCCAGTCCATGATGTAGGCCGCTCTACTCCGGCGATCCCACAGTCACCACAAAGTAAGCCAGCTCCGAATCCCCGGCGTTGGCGATCCAGTGTTCGTCGCCCGCGCAGCACAGCCCTACATCGCCTGCCTCCATCCTGTGCTCGGTTCCGTTCAGATAAAGCGTCGCCACGCCCCGTTGCATCAGCCATATCTCGCTGTGCTTGTGCGTCCCAACCGCCTCATGCGGCGCCCCCGCCTGCTGCACAGACTCATGCATCTCCAGGCGGATGTTGCCCGCCTTCAGCATCCCGGTCAAAAATGAGTGCGACTCGTGCCCGCCCTGCATCCCGTGTTCCGCCTGCGGCTTGAAGACCCCCGACCCCAGCTCCCGCATCGCCACCGCCGGCCGCGCCCCCGCCACAGCTTGCCCAGAGCCAGCCACAGCCGCTGCGCTCCCCTGCCCAGCCGCCCCGGCAGCCTGCCCCTCGGCCTGCGCCGAAAACCCGCCCGCAACCGCCAGCAGCCCTGCCACCAGCCCCGCAAAATCCCGCCGGCTCATTCCATCCCGATTCATCTCACTCTGATTCATCCCATCCATCGCGTTTCTCCTCCGTCGAATTCCGTAACAAGCGCAACCCCAAAGCCGTTCCATCCTACACGCATCCATCTCCCGCCGTCAGCCGGCCAACTTCCGAATCCACTCCCCGCCGTTGTCTGCTCTGTTTGTCATTCCGCAGCCCCCTCTGCTTGTCATTCCGCAGCCCCCTCTGCTTGTCATTCCGCAGCGCAGCGGAGGAATCTGCTTCTTCCTTTGCCTTTGTTTGTTTTTGCTTGTCATTCCGCAGCGTAGCGGAGGAATCTGCTTCTTCCTTTGCCTTTGTTTGTTTTTGATTGTCATTCTGACCCTGAGCTTGCGAAGGGGAAGAATCCCTGCATTTGTCCTGTTTTGCTTAAAGGTGCATCGGCGTTAGACTGTCGCCATGGGAAACAAAGACAAAGGCAGAAAAGAAAAGAAGAAGCAGCCCAAACCAAAGACACCTCCCGCGCCACGACACGAGGAGTTCAGCCAGATCGCCACCCGCATGGTCAAGGAAGCGACCGAGAAGGGCAGCTAGCCCGTCAGCCGGCCACCGCAGCTCGCGCTCGCCGCAGGGTCGTTCTATGCCCTGGCCCGCTCGCCGCAGGGTCGCTCTATGCCTGCAACCCTCCATTGCCGGGTTGCTCTACGCCCGTACCCCTCCATCGCCGGATTGCGCTCTGCCCGTAACCTCCATCGCCGGGTTGCTCTCCTGCCTGCAATCCTCTATCCTTGAAGAGTTGCAGCCGGACCATCTCCTCGCCGCAATGTGCGCCCGTAGCTCAGTTGGATAGAGTATTTGGCTACGAACCAAAGGGTCGGGAGTTCGAATCTCTCCGGGCGCACCATTCCTTCCATCCGTCACAGCAATTCCCCTCCCCCCAATCTCATCCCCACGGCTCCCCACGCAAAGCGCACCCTGCCCTTCCGGCCAGACCACCCCTCACCCGTCACCCCTCGAACCTTGAACCTCAAACCTTGAACCTTGAACCTGGCCTACAATATCGCTAGCCCTATGAACCTCTACATCCTGCGTCACGCCAGCGCCGGCGTAAAGCGCGCCAATCCGGTCCTCGACCACAAGCGTCCCCTGGACAAGGACGGCAAGCGCCACTGCCTACAGCTCGCCCATGTCCTCAACACCATGAAGCTCCAGTTCGACCTCATCGTCTCCAGCCCGCTGAAGCGTTCCATGCAGACCGCCTCGCTCGTCGGCACCGAGATGGGCTACGAGGCCAAAATCCTCTCCTCCGCCGCGCTCGCGCCCGACGCCACCTTCGCCCAGTTCCAGAAGCTCCTGCGCGAGCTCTCCGGCCACGAGAACCTGCTCGTCGTCGGCCACAATCCCAACCTCAACGCCTTCCTCGGCTCGCTCCTCGTTCCCGCCGCGAACTGTCCCGCCAGCGGCCTGGACGCCTGCGCCGGGGCGGCCTGTGTGCGTCTGCGCAAGGGCTCGCTGGCGCGCGTCAACCTGGCCCGAGGCCCGGCCGCGCTGCACTGGCTGCTCGATCCGCGCACCGTCCGCGCGCTCTACGCCACCTCCACCGCCAGGTCCCGCCGAAAGACCTCCCGGAAGTAGTCCGCCTCTTTGCGCAGCGACCACGCCTCCAGCTCCGCTCCGCCGCGTCCCGGCGCCAGCTCCAGCAGCACCCGCTTGGGGTAGACCCGCGCCCGCATCCGCACCGCCGCGCTGACGCGGTCCTGGTTCAGAGCCAGAGCCAGCCGCAGCAACACCACCGAACGCATCACATTGCCATGCTGCTCGATGGGCACCGCGCGCATCACGCGATCCACCGCATCCGGGCGGCTCTTGCCCATATAGCGCGCAATCGCTCCCACCACCGCCCGCTGCTCCGGCGAGAATCCAAAGATCTCCGAGTTCGCCACAATGTACTGTGTGTGCCTGTTGTGCCCCTGGTGGTTCATGTACTTGCCCACGTCCTGCATCATGGCCGCGGACTCCAGCCACAGCCTGTACTCCACCGGAAGCTCATGCACCCGCGCCAGCTCGTCATAAAGTTGCACCGCGTGCTGGCGCACCGGCTCGGCCTTCTTCGTATCCACGCCGTATCGCTTGCACACCTCCAGCACGCCCTCCCACCGCTCGCTCTCAATCTTCCTGTGCACCGACGCGCGCAGGTCCACATCCGCCAGCATCTGCGCCAGGATCCCGTCCTTCAGCCCCAGCGGAGAGTAGCGAAACCCCTTCAGCCCCATCCGCTCCAGCAGGCTCGTGTAGACCATCGCCCCGCCAATCACAATCTCCGACCGCCGCGTCCCGATCCCCGGAATCGACGCCCGCTGCGCGTTGTTCATCTTCGCCAGCCGCTCCGTCAGCCGGCGCACCTCCGCCGTCTTCGCCACGCTCGGCTTGATGCGCACAAATCTCTTCGGCGCCGCCTTCCGCACTGGCAGCTTGCGTGCCAGCGCCACGCTCGCCTCGGCCAGCGCCGCCGCCGTCCCCGAGGTCGCAATCACCAGCCCCACCCGCGGATTCCCCAGCCTGCGCTCCGCCTTCCGAAGCTCGCGGCCGATATATTGCTTCAGCCGCGCCACATCTTCCTTCGCCGGCGGATCGCCGTGCAGAAACTCCTGCTGCAATCGCACCGCGCCCAGCGGCAGGCTCACCATCTCGCGGATGCGTCCCTCATCGGAGAATGTAATCTCGCAGCTCCCCCCGCCCAGGTCGATCAGCAGACACCGCCCCCGCGCTCCCACCTCGTGCGTCACCACTCCCAGGTGAATCAGCCGGCCCTCCTCCAGCCCCGAGATCACCTCCACATTCCATCCTGTCGCCGACTTCACCCACGCCGTAAACGCCGCCGCATTCCGCGCGTCCCGCATCGCGCTGGTCGCCACCACCCGCACCCGGTCCGCCACATGCAGTTGCACCGCCTTCTGAAACCGCTTCAGCGCGCGGATCGTGTTCGCCATCGCCTCCGGAGAGATCACCCCTGTCTGAAAGACGCTCTCCCCCAGCCGCACCACCTCGCGGTCCTCGTGCAGCGTCCTCAGCCGGTGCTGCTCCACCGACGCAATCTTCAGCCGAACCGAGTTGGAACCAATGTCAATCGCCGCAAACGTCAGCATCCTTCAACCCTCTCCCCAAGCCTATCCTCATTCCGATTCAGTTCATCATTCAGTTTAAGGTCGTCATCCTGAGCGTAGCGAAGGACCCCTGTATTTTCCTTTGTCTGTTCATTCCAACAGAACGCACCGGCTCAAATTCACGTCCAAACCGCAAAATAAAAATTCCTCTTCCCCTGCCACAATACCCCACCCGCAACATTCCACAACGTATGCTGTTAGAGCAAGTAATTCTCATGTCAACCACCGCCTCCGCCGAACCCGCAACCACCCACCGCGCCGCCGCCCCCTCCAGCCACGCCCGCGTCCTCTCTCTTCTGGGAGCGCTCTGGCTCATTCTCTTCTTCGCCTCGCTCTTCGCCCCGCCCGTCCTGGACGACGCCGACGGAACCCACGCCAACGCCGCTCGCCAGATGGCCCTCTCCGGCGACTGGGTCACCCTGCGCGTCAACAACGTCCGCTATCTGGAGAAAGCCCCCCTCCCCTACTGGATCGTCGCCGCCAGCCTGCGCGCATTCGGCGTTAACGCCTTCGCCGTGCACCTTCCCCAGGCCCTCTGCGTCCTCTTCCTGATGCTCCTCGGCGTCCGCTGGGCGCGTCAGTCCTTTGGCGAGCGCGCCGCCCTCTACACTGGACTCGGGCTCCTCACCTCCGCCGGTGTCTTCCTCTTCACCCGCGTCTTCATCCCAGACGTCCTCCTCTCCCTCCTCCTCGCCACATCCCTCTACTGCCTCCTCCAATCCCTCAATCCAGCTTCCCCGTCGTTGTCATCCCGTAGCGCCCCAGGTTTGTCATCCCGCAGCGCCCCAGGTTTGTCATCCCGTAGCGAAGCGGAGGGATCTGCTTCACCTGCGGGTGCCCCACATCTCGATTCTGAGATGTGGGATGGAGCGCCACAAAGCTCCGCGCAGTCCCGTCTCTACCCCTACGCTATGTGGACCGCCCTCGCCCTCGCCGTCCTCACCAAGGGCCTGGTCGCCATCGTCTTCCTCGTCGCCACCGCCGCCCTCTTCCTCGCCCTCACCGGCGAACTACGCAACTGGCGCCGCCTCAAGCCCTTCACCGGCGCGCTCCTCTTCCTCGCCATCGCCGCCCCATGGCACATCCTCGCCGGCCTGCGCAACACCGGAGCCGCCGACGGCCACGGCTTCTTCTGGTTCTACTTCATCAACGAGCACGTCCTCCGCTTCCTCGGCCGCCGCATCCCGCGCGACTACAACAAGCTCCCCAGCTACCTCTACTGGAGCCTCCACCTCGTCTGGCTCTTCCCCATGAGCCTCTTCCTCCCCGTGGCCGTTGCCGAGTTCCGAAATAAATGGAAGCGTCATTCTGACCCTGAGCTTGTCAAAGGGTCAGAATCTCCGTATTCAGCTCGCGGCATCTCCCAACTTGGCGGACGCTTTCATGACCTCACCCCATCTCTACGCACCACCCTCCTCCTCACCCTCTTCTCAGCCCTCGTCCTCCTCTTCTTCTCCCTCTCCACCAATCAGGAGTACTACACCTTCCCCGCGTACCTCCCGCTCCTGATGCTCCTCGCCGCCGCCCTCGCCCGCGCCGAACTCACCTACGACGCAGAAAAATCCTCCCGCCGCTGGATCACCTTCGCCCATGCCGCCTTCACCGCCATCGGCCTCGCCGTCGCCGCGGCCCTCGCCTACGGCCTCTATACCTCGCGCCATCTCGCCTTCGTGCCAGACATCGGAGAACTCCTCGCCCATCGCGGAGTCGGCGACTACACCCTCTCCATGTCCTCGCTCTTCGACCTGACCGCCCCCAGCTTCGCCGCGCTCCGCCTGCCCGCCTCGCTCGCCCTCGCCGCCTTTGCCATCGGCCCAGCCATCGCGTGGAACCTCCGCGCCCGCCGTCGCCACGTCGCCGCCACCACCGCCATCGCGCTCACCTCCGCAGCCTTCCTCATCGCCGCGCACATCGCGCTGGTCCGCTTCGCCCCCATGCTCTCCTCGCAGAACTTCGCCGCAAAGATCCAGCAGCTAGAATCCTCCGGCGCCATCTCCCGCGATAACACCCTCCTCCTCTACGGCGACCAGGCCTACGGCTCATCCATCCCCTTCTACTTGAATCGCCCCCTCGACCGTCCCGCGCTCCTGGTCGATGGCCGCTCCTCCTCCATGCTCTTCGGCTCCTCCTTCCCCGACGCGCAGTCCCTCTTCCTAACCCCCGCCCAGCTTCTCGCCCAGTGGGGCTCCGGCCCGCGCAAACTCCTCTTCGTCCCGCTGGAACGCCGCGACGACATCGATCGCCTCCTCGGCCCGCGCGCAATCCTCCTCCAGGAGACCTCCGGCAAGGCCCTCCTCACCGATCGCCCTTTGTTCATCGATTCAGCCCGTCCGCTCGAAACCAATCTCACTCCGCAGAAAGAACCGCCGAGCCAGCCGTGATTCAGCCCCCGCTCCAATCCGCCAATCCATCCCCCGGCCAGCCGCTCCAGCCGCTAGCAGATCGGCTCGCCCCGCCCGCGCCCACCCGTTGGCGCCCGCGCTCCATCGCGATGATTGTCCTCGCATGGTTCATCCTGCACATCGGCTGTCTCTTTACCCCCGGCCTGCTCGACGACGTCGACTCCATCTACATCGAGATCGCCCGCCAGATGCTCCTGCGCCACGACTACGTCACCCCGTATATCGACGGCATCCGTTTCTTCGACAAGCCGCCCCTCATGTACTGGCTCGCCGCCGGCTCCATGCACCTCTTCGGGCCCTACGACTGGGCCGCCCGCCTTCCCCTCGCTCTCCTCACCCTCGCCCTTCTGCTCGCCACCTACGCCCTCGGCCTCCGCCTCTTCAGTGCCGTCTCTCCCGCCGCTCACCCCGACCGCGGCGCTCTCTACTCCGCCCTCGCCCTCGCCACCTGCATCGGCCCCTTCCTCTACACCCGCTTCTTCATCCCGGACATCGTCATCTGCCTCTGGATGACCCTCGCCGTCCATGCCTTCCTCATCGCCCTCGACCGCATCCACGCCAACCGCGAAGGCCCGGGTGCCCCATCCATGGCGCAGTCTCATCGCGACATGGGTGGGATCGTAGAGGCCCGATCCGCCCTGGTTCCTTGCTTGATCTTCGCCGCCGTCACCGCCCTCAACCTCCTCACCAAGGGACTCATCGGCGTCCTATTCCCCATCGCCTTTGTCCTGCTCTATCTCGCCCTCACCCGCCAGCTCCGCCTGCTCTTGAAGCTTCACCTCATCCCATCCACGCTTCTCTTCCTCCTGATCGCCGCCCCCTGGCACATCCTCGCCGCGCTGCGCAATCCAGCCATCGCGCTGCCCGCCGGCCTCGGCCTGCCCGCCCGCGCAGGCTGGGCCTGGTTCTATCTCTACAACGAGCACATCGCCCGTTTCCTGCAGCGCCGCATCCCGCACGACTACGGTCAGGTCCCCGTCCTCCTCTTCTGGCTCCTCGCCGCCCTCTGGCTCTTTCCCTGGACGGCCTTCCTCCCCGCCGCAATCCGGGGCCACATCCGCGACCTCCGAAACTCGAAGATCCGGGTGCCCCATCTTCGCCGCAGTCTCATCGCGGCTAAGGTGGGGTCGGGTGCCCCATCCATCGCAGCTTCATCGCAATGGGTGGGAGACCAGAGTCTACCGGGTGCCCCATCCATGGCGCGGTCTCATCGCGACATGGGTGGGATCGACCGCGAAGCCGCCCTCACCCTCCTCCTCTGGGCCGGCCTCGTCCTCGTCTTCTTCACCTTCTCCGCGCGCCAGGAGTACTACTCGCTGCCCGCCCTCCCCGCCCTCGCGCTGATGGCCGGTGGCCTCCTCGCCCGCGCCGACCGCGACCCCTCCGGCCCCGCCGCGCGCAGCGCCCTCATCGCTCACCGCTGGCTTCTCGGCCCGCTCTGCTCGCTCCTCGCCGCCGTCGCGCTCTTCTTCGCCATCACCGCGCCCCACGCCGATCCCCACACCGACATCGCGACCCTCCTCTCTCAGGGCGGCGACTACAACCTCTCCCTTGCCCATCTCTTCGACCTCACCGGCCGCGCCATGGGCCTCTTCCGCGCCCCACTCGTCTTCGTCGGCCTCAGTTGCATCGTCCTTGGCCCCCTCGCCTACCTGCTGCGCCGCCCCCGCCGCAACGGTCCGGCCCGCACCTACGCCGCCAACCTCATAGTCGCCGCCGCCGCCGCCTGCCTCCTACTCTGCATGCACGAGGGCCTGGTCCGCTTCTATCCCACCATGGGTTCCAAAGGTCTCGCGGAAGCTATCCTGCAAGCCCAGCGGTCAACCTGCAACCTGCAACCTGCAACCTGCAACTCGTCCTCCGACCTCATTATGATCGACGGCGAGCTCACCTCCGGCTCCACCCTGCTCTTCTACACCCGCCAGCCTGTCCACTTCGTCAATGGCCGCGTCAATGGCACCTGGTACGGCAGCTTCTGGCCAGACGCCCCCGCCGTCTTCGACGACGACGCCTCGCTCGACCGCCTCTGGTCTGGCCCCCGCCGAATCTTCCTCCTCACCTACACCCCCGAGGCCCGCATCATGAGCCTCAGCCCCTTCGGCCCGGTCCGCACCCTCGCCTCCGCCGGCGGCAAATCCATCCTCACCAACCGTTAAAGACGGTTACAGGTTGTTAGTTGCCAGTTGTCTAAGCGTAGCAATTCAAACAACTCACAACCTGCAACCTGCAACTGACAACTACTTCCGCTCCACCGGCTCGAACCGCCCGCCCACGCCCAGCGAGTACGATCCTCCGTGATACACCATCGTGCTTCCCATGTAGCTCGCCACCCAAACCGAAAATCCCAGCAGGTCCCTCAGCGGATAGATCAGCGTAGGCCACGCCGCCTGCTCGTCCTCAATCGCCGCGAGCACTCCCGCAGCCATCGCCCAGCGATTCACGCACGTCCCCAGAAGCCACAGCGCGCCCGCCAACGGATGCCCCGCCAGCAACCCCCACCCCAGCCCCAGCAGTCCGAACGGCACCGCATACGTCAGCCCCGTTCCCAGGTGTCCCGCCGGCCGCGACCGCCGGGTGCTCTTCATCCATCGCAACTGGTCGCGGAACGACGCCCTCAGCCCCTGTGGCAGCACCATCAGCCGCACCACATAGTTCGCCATTCTCACGCCGAACCCCGCCTCCGCCAGCCGCTGTCCCAGCACAAAGTCCTCGGCGTAGTACTGCCCCAGGTCCTCGACCCCTCCGGCCTTCTCGAACGCGCCCCGCCGCAGCACCATGCTCACTCCCAGCGCAAACCGCGTCCCGCCCTCGATCATATCGGCGACAAGGATTCCGCCCGTCATCTCCACGCTCTTGCCCACCGCGTCCAGTTGCGCGGCCAACCCGCCGGTCGTCCGTCCCACATACAGGCACGAAGCCAGTTCGCGGCCCGGATCGGCCAGCTCCTGCACCATCCGCCGCAGGTAATCCGGCGACACGCGCGCATCCGCATCGCTCGTCACCAGCGTCTCGTAGCTCGCCGCCCGCGCCAGCATGGCCATCGACCACATCTTCGCATTGGGAAACTGCGGCTCGCCGCAGGTCAGGAAACGCGCCCGAACCTCCGGATGCTCCGCAGCAATCCGCCGCGCCATCTGCAATCCCGCATCGTCCGCGTGTCGCGCGCAGAACAGCAACTCATACTCTGGATAGTCCAGCGCGAAAAATCCCCGCAGATTTTCTTCCAGGTCCGGCTCCGCGCCGTGCAGCGGCTTCAGCACGCTCACCGGTGGCATGTACTCCACCGGCGTCCGCTCCTCCCGCCGCTTCCTCCGTGCAAATCGCAGCGTCCCCACCAGCACCATCGCGCAGTAGATCGCCGACGTCCCCGTCCCCGCCAGCGCACCGTAGTACAAAATTCGCAAAAACAAACTCATCGCACCCTTCAGGCGTATTCACCCGCGCATCCAGTGTAGTGCGTCCCGCATAGCGGAAAAAGATGACGGCCAACTTCAGGTCCGCCGATCAAAAAATAGCGCCAACGGCGCGACCAATACCAGCCTGGGGCGCAGCCCCAGGTATACGGCCCGGACAAATCACAGAGGGCTGAAAGCCCGGCCTATTCCTTCGTCTTCCCCTTCGCCGCTTTCCCCGCGCTCTTCCCACCCACAATCGCGCCCTTCAGCGCCGCGGCCTTCCCCGGCAAAGCCACAACCTTCCCCGCCGCCGCTCGCTGCGGCACAATTACCGGCCGCGGCATCGGAACCAGCCCTGCGCTGGGCTGCTGCTGTTGGATCCGGCTCAGCATCTCCGTCCGCACGTAGTCCACGAACCCCTGCATCTGCCGGTTCATCTCCTCCATCCGCTCTCGCATCTGCAGCACAATCGCGATCCCCGCGATATTCACACCCAGGTCGCGCGCCAGGTTCAGGATGAACTCCAGCCGTTCCAGGTCCTCGTCGGTATACAGCCGCGTGTTGCCCTCGCTCCGGCTGGGCAGCAGCAGCCCCTCGCGCTCATACAGCCGCAGCGTCTGCGGATGGATCTCATACATCTCCGCCACCGCCGAGATCATGTACGCGCCTTGCTTCTTCCGCTTCGTCGCCATCGCCGCCCTTAACTCGCCTTCTGAAAATCCAGCGCCCTCTTCGCTACCTGAATCAGTAACCGCAGAGCCTCGTTGACTGATTGAGAATTAGAAAAAACGCCAGCCACATCGGGATCGAGGGTCACCATAACAACGCGAGGCTCGCCGTCAACCCTCACCTCAATGCCCTTAGCATAAGCCGCCGCGTGATTGCCGCGCACACCATTGCTGAAGTCGTACTCAGCCCTCATGCAGTCGTCTTCTTCTTCCATCGCTTTATTCGTATTGATCGGTTTCATCGGTGTCATCGGTGTTAAGCCTTTGCCTTGTTCTACACCTCGCCCAGCAGCTCCGCCCTTGGGTCCTCCGGATTCAGCTTCGCCAGCTCCCTCAATATCTCCTTCGACCGCTCGTCCTGCACATGCGGCACCACGATCTTCACCTCCACAATCTCGTCGCCGCGCATCCCCTCGTGCGACGCGCTGGGCACGCCCTTCTCCCTCAACCGCAGCTTCTGCCCGGTCTGCGTCCCCGGCGGAATCTTCAACTGAGTCCGCCCGCCGCCGTCATGTGTATCGATCGTCGGCACGTCGATCTTCGCCCCCAGCGCAGCCTCCGTCATCGTCACCGGCACCGTCACATAAATGTCGTCCGCCACCCGCGTAAACACCGGGTGCGTCCCCACCTTCACAATCAGGAACAAATCTCCCGCCGCGCCGCCGTCCGTCCCTGCGTTCCCTCTGCCCGCCAGCCTTATCCTCTGCCCATCGCGCGTTCCCGCCTTGATGCGGAACTCCAGCGGCTCGCGTCGCGCCATCACACCCTCGCCATTGCACGTCGGGCAGCCGCTCTGCTGCTTGCCCGTCCCGCCGCATCGCGGGCACTGGATGTTGAACTTCATCCGCCCGCCCATCTGCGTCACCTGGCCCGTGCCGTGGCACTCCGGGCACTCACTGCCGCCGCCCGTCGCCGACTTGCCCTTGCACGCCGGGCACGTCTCCTGCCTCTGAATCTCCAGCCGCGCCACTCCGCCGCGCACCGCCGACCAGAAGTCCACGCTCACCTGATATTCCAGGTCGGTCCCCGGCCGCGGCCCGCGCGCCGCCTTGTGTCCACCGCTGAACATCCCGCCAAAGATGTCCTTGAAGCTCCCGCCAAACCCGCCGCCCGCCTGCTCCTGAGTTCCAGGGCGCGCGTGTCCACCGCTGCCCTGAAAGTCCGAAAAATCGAATCCCCCAAAGTCGAACGGAACCTCCTGCCCGCCTCGACCGCCGGCCCGCGCTCCGCCCGGAAATCCACCCCCCGCAAATCCCCCGCCGTACCCTCCCCGCGCCGCCGCCTCCGCCGCCGCCGGATCGATATTGTCCGAATAAAATCCCACCTGATCGTAGATCTTCCGCTTCTTCTCGTCGCTCAACACGTCGTTGGCCTGGGAGATCTCCTTGAACTTCTCCTCCGCCCGCTTGTCGTTCGGGTTCACGTCCGGGTGGTACCGGCGCGCCAGCTTGCGGAACGCCTTGCGGATCTCCTCCGCCGTCGCCCCCCGCTTCACTCCCAGCGTGCTGTAGTAGTCCTTCGTCTGTGTCGCCATCTAGAAACCCTTCTGGCCTTCGCGCAACCTTCAATGCTCCCGTCGGACCTCATCCGCACGACGGTCTCTCCCTGCAAGCTATCGACCGCTACGCCACCTGGCGTTGCACCTCTCTCCGTATGGAGGGAAGCGTCGTGCGTTGCAGCGTCGATAGCTCATACGTCGTCTGCAGATTCATCCACAGCTCCGCCGAAGTACCAAAGTAGGTTGCAAGCCGGTACGCGGTGTCCGCCGTGATCCCGCGCCGCTCATGTACGATCTGCGAGATGCGCGTCGCCGGAACGCGCAACGCCATCGCCAGCGCATTCGCTGATAAGCCCATCGGCACCATGAACTCCTCGCGAAGAATCTCTCCGGGATGCATCGGCGGAGGCATGCGGTTCGGGTCTCTTGGTATAGCCATCATCCTCTCCTTGCTCATGCTCAAAAAAAAGCGCGGCCGAAGCCGCGCCTTTTTTTACCTTTGCTTCAAGCTCAGCTTCCGGCCCTGCCAGCCCTTCAGTTCCACACCTTCCGCGCCTCAATCTCTTCCACCGAGATCGCCTGGTCCGGCTCCATCTGCCGCATCCGGGTCATAAACTCCTCGGCCTCTTCGCGCGTGTTGAACATCACCCGGTTGTACAACTGTCCGGCCCGAACCTGGTCACACCGCCACATGGTCTCCGTCATAGCCTACCCTCCAAGCTCCGATTGAGTTCCAGGTTCTGTTGTCCCGCTCTGTTGTTCAGCCCTGTTGTCCAGCCTTGTTGTTTAGCCTTGTCGTTCAACTCTCCGTCCAGCATTCGTGCCGCTCTTCGTGCTCAGCCGCTCAGCCATACCGGTTCGCGTCCCTGCTCCTTCTTGAGAAGATCAGACCTTCCAGCAGCACTTCAGTTGTACAGAAATTTCATCTCCACCGCTTCATGCGTCCTTTTGTCTCCTCCAATGTCTCACGTCCTCGCCCCGCGCAACAGCCCAACCCGCCAAATTCCTGTGGGGAACCATCCTGAATCCCCCCCTGCACTTTCCCTCTTGTCACTCCGCAGCCCTGTTGCTTGTCATTCCGCAGCGCAGCGGAGGAATCTGCTTTTTCAATGCGCAGCCTCAGTTCCACACATGCTGCAATGGCATCGGCTCAATCTTGAACACCAGGTCCGGAGAGACCCCGGCCAGCGCGCGCGCAAACTCCCGCGCAGCCTCCTCGCTACGGAAGAGGTTCTGCTCCTTGATAATTCCCCCAACCCACTGCTCGCACTTCCAAACCGTCAACTCAGTCATACGCACCCACCTCCGCAACGCAGCATGTGTCTTTCCTGTTCCCTGTTCCCTGACCCCTGTTCCCTGCCTCTACTAGAAGAGCGCCCCAACCGATCCGGCCAGTTAGCCGAACTCAACCAGAGCGCCCTTCCCTGCTTCTCTTCTTGATTGGATGCCGAATCGGTCTACAGCGATCCACATCCATCCGTGGCCGTTCTTTACTTATCCACGTCCACATACTCCGCGTCTATAACACCTTCGTCTTTTTTCTTCTCTTCCTGCGTTCCCGGAGCGCCCTCCGCGCCGGTTGCGCCGGTTGCGCCCGCAGCCGGGGCCTCTGCCGCCGCCTTGTACAGCGCCTCGGCCAGCTTGTGGCTTGCCGCCGTCAGCTTCTCCTTCGCGCCGTTCAGCTCCGCCGCGCTCGCTTCGCCTTCCAGGGTCTTTTTTGCCTCTGCCAGCGCAGCTTCCACGTCGACCTTGTCCGCCGCCGCTACCTTCTCGCCGCCGTCCTTGATCATCTTCTCCACGTTGTACACCAGCGAGTCCAGCCCGTTGCGTGCCTCCACCTTCTCGCGCTGCTCCTTGTCCTCCGACGCGTGGGCCTCGGCGTCCTTCGCCATCCGCTCGATCTCGTCCTTGCTCAACCCCGAAGAACTCGTAATCGCGATCTTCGCGTCCTTGCCCGTGGCCTTGTCCTTCGCCGTCACGTTCAGGATCCCGTTGGCATCGATGTCGAACGTCACCTCGATCTGCGGCACGCCACGCGGGGCCAGCGGAATCCCGCCCAGCTTGAACTTGCCCAGCGTCCGGTTCTGCGCCGCCATCGGCCGTTCGCCCTGCATCACATGCACCTCAACCTCGGTCTGGCTGTCCGCCGCCGTCGAGAACGTCTCCGTCTTCTTGGTCGGAATCGTCGTGTTGCGTGCAATCATGCTCGTCGCCACGCCGCCCATCGTCTCAATCGACAGAGTCAGCGGAGTCACGTCCAGCAGCAGCAGGTCCTTCACATCGCCCGCCAGCACACCCGCCTGCACCGCCGCGCCGATCGCCACCACCTCGTCCGGGTTCACACCCTTGTGCGGCTCTTTGCCGAAGAGCTTCTTCACCAGCTCCTGGATCGCAGGCATTCGCGTCTGTCCACCAACCAGAACCACCTCGTCGATCTTCGACGCATCGATCCCCGCGTCCTTCAGCGCCTGCTTGCATGGCCCAACCGACTTCTGCAGCAGATCATCGACCATCTGCTCCAACTGTGGCCGCTTCAGCGTCCGCACCAGATGCTTCGGCCCGCTCGCGTCCGCCGTAATGAACGGCAGGTTGATCTCGCTCTCCTGCGCCGTCGAAAGCTCGATCTTCGCCTTCTCCGCCGCGTCGCGCAGCCGTTGCAGCGCCATCTCGTTGCCCTTGGCGTGCAGGTCAAGCCCCGTGTCCGTCTTGAACTCCCCAATCAGCCAGTCCACAATCCGCTGATCAAGATTGTCCCCACCCAAATGCGTATCGCCGTTGGTCGACTTCACCTCGATCACGCCTTCGCCGACTTCGAGAATGGAAATATCAAAAGTCCCCCCGCCGAAGTCGTACACCGCAATCGTCTCGTCCTTCTTCCTGTCCAGCCCATAGGCCAGCGCCGCCGCGGTCGGCTCATTCACAATCCGCTTCACATCAAGTCCGGCAATCTTGCCTGCATCCTTGGTCGCCTGCCGCTGCGCGTCGTTGAAGTAAGCGGGGACCGTAATCACCGCATCCGTCACCGCGCCGCCCAGATAGTCCTCCGCGGCCTTCTTCAGCTTCTGCAAAATCATCGCCGAGATCTCCGGCGCCGTGTACTCCTTGCCCTGCGCCACCACGGCCACGTTGTCGCCCTTCGCGACCACCTTGTACGGCACCATCTTCAGCTCGTCGCCCACCTCGTTCAGCCGCCGCCCCATGAACCGTTTGATCGAATAGACCGTGTTCTCCGGGTTGGTGATCGCCTGCCGCTTGGCCACGGCCCCCACCAGCCGCTCGCCGCTCTTGGTAAACGCCACAATCGACGGCGTCGTCCGTCCGCCCTCTTCATTCGGGATCACCTTCGGCTCGCCGCCCTCCATCACCGCAACGCAGCTGTTCGTCGTTCCCAGATCGATTCCAATCGTCTTTCCCATTGTCTTCCGCTCCTGAAATTCAAATTGACTTCTAAACTCTAAAAATCTGCCCAAACTCGTCATTCTGGCGCAGCCAGAATCTCTGTATTCCGTTAGATGCGCAAATCCCTCAAAACCCGCCGGTTCGCGCTCTCAATCCATCTATCGACTCATTCAGTCTCACATATGAGTGGCTTATTGTCAACTTATATGATGCACTCCATATCGCCTCGGATTCGCACTCGCACAGATGTTTCACGTTGCCCCAGCACCCCCCCAGGAGTACCATCCCTCCATGCGCACCCGGGCTTCCATTGCGCTCCTCCTTCCCCTCGCCTGTCTCCTCGGCTGCACTCTGCCAAACACTCCCCACGCCTCCTCGCCCCTCTCCGGCAACTGGAGCAACTGGCAGATCCAAACCGGTACCTCCACCATCGTCCCGCCAACTGCGCTTACATCCCCGCCCACAGGCACCTATCTCGTCGGCGCAATGCAGCTCCAGGGCTCTCAGGTTACCGGCCTCTTCCAAACCAACGCTGCTAGCGGTGGTGCCGGTATCGTAAACTTCTCTGGCTCCTTCGACTCCACCACATCGGTCCTCGCCCTCAGCTCCACGCCAGCCTATCTCGGAGTTCAACTCACACTTCCCGCCAACCCCACCAACCTGGCAACTGGAAATATGACTGTTGGGTGCCAACCTCCACCTGCGGGTGGGGCCAGCTGTAACGTTATCGCACTATTACCGGCCGCCGGCGCAGAGATCGCACCCCTCAACGGCACCTACACCGGAACCCTCACCGACAGCGCCTCGCCCAACATGAGCGGCACAGGCAGCCTGACCCTCACCCAGTCCACCACCCCCAACGCCGACGGCTCATTCTCCCTCACCGGCACCGTCACCTTCCCCAGCAACAGCGGCCTCAGCACCGACACCCTCAGCGGCACGATCAGCGGAGAAGGCATCACCCTCTACGATCCCACCCCCGGCATCGTCCCCGTCGTCTCGCTCACGGCCTCAACCAATCCAGCCGCCACGCAGATCACCGTCAGCAATCTGGCCTTTGCCGTGACGGCATCTGACATCGTTACATTCACCGGCACACTCACCCTCCAATAGTCCTGCCTCAAAATCCCAGATCCCGCCCCACGCCAGCCGCACCCCCCCTCCGCCGCATCTCCAGCAGCACCTTCCGCCCCACCCCCCACGTCAAATTGCATCCCCACGTCCACCTCACTTCTCTATATCCTTAGAGTGACGCATCAAATTGTCCGAAGCATCAAACTGAACCATCCAACTCAACCAAATCGCATCCTCTGAACCAAGGAGTCTCCCGCCCCGCATGGCTGAAACCGCTACAGCACCGCCCGACCTCTCAGCCGAGGTCACCGCCGGGGTCAATCCCTGGCTCATCGCCGCGGCCGTCATGCTCGCCACCTTCATGGAGGTGCTGGACACCGCCATCGCCTCGGTCGCCCTGCCCTACATCGCCGGTTCGCTCTCCGCCACCACTGACGAGGCAACCTGGGTGCTCACCAGCTATCTGGTCGCCAACGCCATCGTCCTCCCGGCCAGCAATTGGTGCTCCCTCAAGTTTGGCCGCAAGCGCTTCCTCATGAGCTGCGTCGCCATCTTCACCGCCGCCAGCTTCGCCTGCGGCTCCGCGCCCACCCTCGCCTTCCTCCTGATCGCGCGCATCGTCCAGGGCGCCGGCGGGGGCGCTCTTCAGCCGCTCTCCCAGGCCATCATGCTGGAGTCTTTCCCGCCACGCAAGCGCGGGGCCGCCATGGCGCTCTTCGGCTTCGGCGTCGTCGTCGCCCCCGTCCTCGGCCCCACCCTCGGCGGATGGCTCACCGACACTTACTCCTGGCGATACGCCTTCTACATCAACATCCCCGTCGGCCTGCTCGCCCTCTACATGATCAACCGCTTCGTCCACGACCCGCCTTACATCAAGAACGCCCGCGTCCCCGCATTCGACAACCTCGGCTTCGGAGCACTCGTCGTATGGACAGGCCTGCTTCAGATCATCCTCGACAAGGGACAGGAGTCAGACTGGTTCGGCGCCACTTGGATCCGCTGGGCCTTCTTCTTCCTCGTCACCAGCTTTGCTCTCTTCATCTGGCACTCCTGGCGCAAGCACGAACCAATGGTCGATCTCAAACTCCTTAAAAACCGCAACTTCGGCGTCGGATGTCTGCTCATCTTCTTCTTCGGCATCGCCATCTACTCCACCATCGTCGTCCTTCCCCTCTTCTACCAGGAACTGCTGGGCTACACCGCATTCACCGCCGGCCTGGTCGTCGCCCCGCGGGGCCTCGGCACCATCTGCGGACTGCCCGCCATCGGCTACCTCTCCAACAAGGTCGATCCCCGCTATCTCCTCACCTTCGGCTTCTTCATCTTCGGCCTCACCACTCTCTACTTCGGAAACGTCACCCTGGACATCTCCCCCACCACGCTGCTCATCCCCATCATGATCACCGGCTTCGGCCTCAGCTTCGTCTTCGTCCCCATCTCCATCGCCGCCTACGGCACCCTGCGCAACGAACAGATAGGCGGCGCCAGTGGCCTCTTCAACCTCATGCGCAACATCGGAGGCTCCATCGGAATCTCTCTCGCCCAGACCCTCCTCACCCGCCACACCGCCGTCCACCAGAACGAGATCCTCAACAGCGTCCCCATCACCAGCCGTCCCTTCCAGAACTCCCTCGCCGGCGCCCAACACGCCCTCACCAACACCTTCGGCTCCGCCAACACCCTCCACCCCGCCCAGTCCCTCCTCTACGGAGAACTCCACCGCCAGGCCGCGCTCTGGGCCTTCGTCGACGTCTTCCGCTCCCTCTGCCTGCTCAGCTTCCTCTGCCTCGCCATCTCCTGGCTCTTCAAAAAAGTCCATCCCGGCCACCCATCTCCCGCTGCCCACTAGGTGTATATTTGCCGTGAGTACTCAGGGCCCATATGAGATACATCGTCCTTTGTCTCCTCGCCATCTCGGTAATCGTGTCCTTCGTCTCGGGATGTGGCTCAGGAATGCATCCCACTACATCCTCCACCACTGATCAGAACATCACCGGCAACTGGTTCTTCGATACTGATATAACTCCCGCGCAAGCCATAACCTCTCCCATCTATGCGTTCACCGGCGCTATCAATAGCCAAGGTGTTAATGTCTCGGCAGTCTTCCGCGCATTAGGAGGGACCTGTATTTCTCCCAGTCAGGACATTGCGTTAACTGGTAGCCAGGCTGCTGATGGAACGGTTACTCTAATCTCCACCAATCTCCCAAACAATGTCGCCACCGTTACGCTCAGCTTCACCACTCTCTACGACCTCTCGAACGGACAGGGCAGCATCTCCATCACCGGCTCTGGCCCTTGTGCCATCCAATCTACCGGCCTAGGTGCCTATGAAGTTCAGCCCGTCACAGGAGCCTACACTGGGACCATCAGTGCCGCGTCAGGCACCCCGTCCACTGCCACAGGGACCGCTAATCTCATCCAGGCTGCGGCCAACTCCGACGGTCTGTTCCCAGTAACCGGAAGCATAACCATCGCCGGTGCCTCCTGCACCAGCACCTTCTCCTTCACAGGTCTCGCGGCCGGCCCCAACATTTCGGCTACCCTCGCATCCACCTCAGGCCCAACTGCCACCGGAGTCGTCACTGGAACGATCAATGCTGGTATATACGCTCCCTCTCTCACCCTAAGCATCAACATCCTCAGCTCCGGATGTAATGATGGCGCCTTCAACGCAACCTTCAGTCAGTAGCGCCTACGTTAAACGCGGGTGCCCCATCCTTCGCTGCT
>PKWU01000087.1 GCA_003132145.1 Granulicella sp. | reverse complement strand
TTTCGCAGGGGCAAGGTCAGTTCAATTGTGATGGTGATCGAATTTTGCGCGAGTTCTGCCCGTAGTGTGTACCGTCGGTTTCGGATTGGCTTCGGGCCCCACTTGCCCTGCTCTGGATTCAGCGAAGTCGTATGGCGTCAACCACGCTAAGCGAATGTTATTTTGTTGAACCTCTTACGAGAAGATTGCATTCCGCAATCGCGACTAACTCCCAAACGGCGGCTCACTTGGGATTGGGAAGGAAATTGTATGAAAGCGCGGACCGAACTGGTATTGGAAGGAGTTGGCGCGGCGTTATTGTTTGTTCCTTGGCTGCCGTATCTCGACAAATCTAACCAAGTACTTTACATTGTTGGACCGCCGCTCACCAATTTGATTGGCGGCATTCTTGTCGATATGCTGGGCGTTGCCATCCTGGCGACGGGCTTTCTGGTTGCCGTTCAGTATCTGCCCCGGACTCTGCAAAGATCACTCAACGCTTTGTTCGCAGGCCTCATGCTGTGGCGCATCATGGACATTGCAGTCACGATGCAGACCCACATGTCAATAATTGTTTTTTGGTATGGCATGCGGAGGCAGAGCTGCATTACGATCTTGCTGGTGTCGGGCGCGTTGGCTATATTCCTTCCGCGCATCACCCGGCCTTTTGTGCATACGGTCCGACTGGTAATAGCGGGGGTTGCTTTCTGCGCTCTCTGGATTGTCCCGCAACTAATTCATCTCGCACTGGTTCGCCAGCCCATCCAGAGCGCTGCTTCCGCAGACCTGCCTGCCATGCCGCACAGCACTTCCAACCGACGCATCATATGGATTCTGTTCGATGAGCTTTCCTACGATCAGACATTCGACCACCCCGCTCCCGGCATCCAACTTCCCAACTTCGATCGTCTGCATACTGAGAGTGTCTCGTTTAGCAACCTGACACCGGCCGGGTTCTACACGGAGCTCATCATACCGTCCTTGTTCCTGGATCGCCGCATCGATAGTATTCGCAGTACAGTTTATGGGGACCTCTGGTACTATGACGAATCTCAGCACCGCTGGCTGGCCTACGATGCAAATGCCACACTGTTTGGTCTGGCCCAGCAGAATGGATGGAGTACTGGCGTCGATGGGTGGTACAACCCGTACTGTCGAACTCTCGCACCGGTACTCAATGTCTGCTCCTGGGAAGCTGTCCCAGGCCAGCCAATGGGAACACACGGCACATCGGAAGGAAAGTCGATATTGGCCAATGCAGCCGTCCTTCCGTACACTGTTCTTGCGAGGCTATTCAACTCCCCAGTTGTACCCGGGAATATCGATATACGAGGATACCGTAACGTGATGGGACGTGCCCACGCGTTGATTGAAAACGGCCAGATCCGATTCGTTTTCCTGCATCTCCCTATTCCCCATCCACCGGGCATCTATGATCGCCAGCGTCACATGCTGCGCCCAGGCGGCACCTATCTCGACAATCTGGTGCTTGCAGACGATTCTTTAGGCGCACTCTTGCAGGAGATTGACGCTACACCGTCCGCTGGGCAAACCACAGTGATCGTCTCTTCAGACCACTCCTGGCGCATCCCTATGTGGAGGCATTCAACCGACTGGAGTGGCGAAGAAGAACGCGCCTCGGGAGGCCGTTTCGACGAAAGACCTGTGCTGCTTATTCACTTCCCGGGCCAGAAGTCCGGCAATGATATGAATGCTGCTCTTCCTGAGATGCTTGAGCACGATATGATCGCGGACATGCTGCGTGGACGAATCAACAATCCGGCAGATTTATCGGCCTTCCTCCCGCAACACGGTCGCTGAGTTCGATGCCGGCTCCGAGTTCTTGATCTGGTTCACGACTGCGAGGACGGCATCGACGGGGGTCGAGGGGACGATGCCGTGGCCGAGGTTGAAGATGTGTCCGGGGCGGCCGGCGGCGGCGGCCAGGACCTCTGCGACGCGGGCGTGGAGGACCTCGGGTGGAGCGAAGAGGGCGATAGGATCGAGGTTGCCCTGCACGGCGACGGCGTGGTCGAGAGCGCTCCAGGCCTGATCGAGCGGGGTGCGCCAGTCGAGGCCGAGGACATCGGCGGTGGTCTCTCGCATGGCGGGGAGGAGCGATGCGGTGTCCACGCCGAAGTAGATGACCGGGACGCCGAGGGCGCGGATGCGGCGGATGAGATCTGTGGTGGGAGCGAGGACGTACTGGCGATAGTCGGTGGGGGAGAGAGCGCCAGCCCAGGAGTCGAAGACCTGGATGACATCGGCTCCGGCGGCGACCTGCTGGGCGGCGTAGTCGGCTAGCACGGTGACAAGCTTCGACATGAGGATGGGCCAGGCGGCGGAGTCGGGATTGTGGGCGGTGGCGCCAGCCGGAGGAGAAGACAATTCTGTGGAAGAAAGGTCCGGAGTGTTGTGGAGGGGTTGAGTTCCTCGGGGTCCTTCGACTTCGCGCTGCTCCACCCCAGCGAGCAAGCTCGCCGGGGACCCCGATTGCGCGCTCCGCTCAGGATGACAATCTTCAGTGGGACGCTCAGGATGACAATCTTCTTCGGCCGGAGCAGAGGGTTGGGAGGCGTACATGAGGCGCTTGGTCTCGATGTAGTTGCGTGAGCTGCCGCCCTCGATCGCGTAGCTGGCGAGGGTGAAGGGCGCGCCGCAGAAGCCGATGATGCCGAGCTGGTCTTGAGGAGCGGGGTCACCTTGTACCCACGTCTCAGAAGCGAGACGTGGGGCACCCGCGAAGTGGGCGGCGACCTTTTCGATGGCGCGGGCGACGTAGATGAGATCGCCGGTGCGGTCTATGCGCAGGGCGCGGGCCTGGGCGGCGGTGCGGATGGGTGCGAGGATTCGGGGGCCCTCGTCGGCGACGAACTCGAAGTCGAGGCCCATGGGAGTGAAGGGGAGCAGGAGGTCGGCGAAGATGATGGCGGCGTCTACGCCGAGGCGCTCGGCGGCGGTGATGGTGACCTCGGCGGCGAGGTCTGGCGTGCGGCAGATATCAAGCAGGGAGTGGTGCTTGCGGACGGCACGGTACTCCGGCATGTAGCGGCCGGCCTGACGGAGGAACCAGACGGGGGTTCGGTCGGTGGGAAGGCGGAGGCAGGCGCGAAGGAAACGGCTGCCACCGGAGGCGGCAGCCGTTTCAGGTTGGAGAACCGCGGGGGGGGCCGCGGTCTGAGCCGCTGGGGTCGCTGCCCGATTGGTTGCAATGGGGTCAGCGTGTGGGGGCGCCGCTCGATTTTGCCCATCGAGTCGAGCGGTCCCTGCCAGCGGCGCAGCTTCGACGCAATCGGACCCTGGTGCGGCGGATGTACGGTTCAGAGATACATTCTGAAGTTGACTCAAAGGGTGTGGTCTCCCAACTCTTTGAGCGTAGCATCCCCCGGGGGGCCGGCGTTAATCTCCTGTGCGCGGAGCAGGCAGTGAGCCACAACTCCGCGAATGATGGCGGCGGCTTTTTGCGCCGGCCGCTTGATGTATGCGAGCAGTTTGCTCCCGCAGGAACGCACTGCGTTATCCCCTATCGGAGCTATGGGGATACAACTTTAGGCAGGTTTGGGGTGCGGGGTCCATGGTTCAGGGTGGCAGGTCTGCGGATCAGGGTTCGAGGCGGAGGGTGAACTCCTCGATGACGGGGTTGGTGAGGACCTCGCGGGCGATTCGCTCGACCTCGATCTGGGCCTCGGCGGGGTTGGATGCCAGCGAGTCTTCCAGAGTGAGGAGGAAGTACTTTCCCTGGCGGACGTCTGCGACGCCGTTCAAGCCCATGCGGCGGAGAGCTCCGGCGACGGTCTGGCCCTGGGCATCGAGGACGGTGCGCTTCAACGTGACATAGACATGGGCTTTCATGGGTCTGATTATAACTTGCGGCGGGGCTGGAGCATCTCTGCCGGCGGAGAACGTCGAGGACGAGCAGCCGGCGCCGGGTTTCCCCCCCCCAGGGAAAACCGGCCTCCGGGGAAGATTTGCTGATGAGGAGAATTTACCTGAAGCAGGAGGCACGGCGCAGGCCGGTCGATGGCATGAGTGAGATTGTGATGCAAAGAAAACTGGACGGGAGACTTGATTCACGACGCGGGAGCGGGGAACTGCTTTATAATCGGGAGGTCCCGGCGCCCGCTCGCGAGCGAGTTGCGGGGAGGGTTGGAGAGTTGGCCGAGTGGCTGAAGGCGGCGGTTTGCTAAACCGTTGTAGGACCAAAAGTTCTACCGGGGGTTCGAATCCCCCACTCTCCGCCATGTAGTCTAAGTTATTTGTTATAAATAACTTGAATCGAGATTAGTCCCGCGTTTCGGGCCGTTTCTGCGTGTTTCTTCCACCAGAGAATTTCTCCAGTCAACAGAATCAAGCTCGAAATATGGCCTTTTCTCTGACTGGAGCATCGAAGTCCGGTTTCTTGCAATTCACCCCCCAAAACACAGGCATTACCTTGCTGTGGCAAGGTGCGTCAGGAGCCGGCCTGGACCCACTCCGTAAAAATCAACCTGCGGATAATTGAGAGCAACGAGTGGTCTGATTGCCTAACACAGCAGCGTTTGCCCAAAGGTACAGACCCGTCGGCTCGACTCAATACGTATTCACGAACTCAGCCACGGTAATAGGGGCTCCGTTCACATGGCCCTGGGCCGGATAAAGAACGACAAACGAACCGGACGAGTCGGTGGGGGTGTCTTCATCTGCCAGAACTCCACCGGGTCCGGCACAACTCAGGAACCTTTGCCCGTGGATAGTGTTGTTGGCCGCGGTGGTCACGAGATTGAATGCTGCGAGTGCTGAGCCATTGAACGAAATGGGCGTATCTTCGATCGCGAGGTAGGCAGGACAGACATTCCGGATCGGGGCGAAGCAGGCTTTGCATGCCAGCGGGTTTGCTCCCCGAGCCCTGAACCCGCCCGATTCTTTCACGCACCAGATAGCATTGTTGCAAATGCTGGAATGAATCTTGCGAGCCTGCGCGGTAACCCAGAGCAGGCGCTCGACTTTGCCTAAACGATTGGCTGACGCGATAACGTTCTGCACAGCGTTCAGATTTGCCGCCGAGTTTCTTACAGCCCCGGCTGATCGGTCGTACTCCGCCAGCATGAGGGGATATCCGAAGAAAGCAGCAATCCAGGTGTCTACGGGGAGACAATGATGGTTTCCGTGGCTCTGTTGTGCATAGATAGTAAGTACCTTTTTTGACTGCCAGGTTCCGGTGAGATTGCGGAACACATCAGCGGCATCGGATGCTGTGAGAAGACCAGGATTGAGACGCGGGTTGTTCGACCCTGTGGGCTCCGGATTGGCCGCATTGATTTGTCGAACATCGTTGAGGAACATCAGGAACGGAACCGCGCGTCGAGCCCCCTTGTTGAATGTGTTGAAGCACTCCACAAGACTTTCTCGGTATTGCGCTCCGACCTGGTTGACCAGCTGGTTCATGTAGAAGTCTCGATCCAGCACACGTTTACCCGGAGACGCAACAGGAGGAAGGACCAACGAAGTGAGAGACCATGCCTGCAAGCTGAATGCCTGAAACATCGGCAAACCACACATCGCGCGCGCTGCAGCCACGAGCTTGGTGAACTGGAGAAACAGAGCGAGTGGGTTATTGGTGTCAACCATTTCCTCCCACGTCGGAAGCAGGCGGAAGTCGACAGCCGGCACGCCCGCACCACATTGAATCTCCTCTCCGAAGCGCATACAGAAGTAGTGCATCATGATGAATTCAGACTTACGGCCTCCATCCCCGGGGTCTAGGCTTGCGTACCAGCGAGCCAGACCCAGAACACGATCCCACATTCGGCCAAACGGAAGAGCGCCCCCATATCCCCTTTCCACCACGCGGTTCCATATCTCTTCGAGGATCGGTCTGCGGTCTGCGTAGGCCGAATCGGCAGCGAAGAGATCCTGCACATCCGCGATCGTCACTCGATCCAGAATTCCAATGCGATGTGCGACTTCCTCGCGAACGCCGGGAAGAAAGCGGCCGTCATTCGGGGTAGCGGTGAGATCCTTGTTGCAAACGACCTGAGCCGTGAGAACTCGGCTGTTGAGGTCAATCAGCACCGATCGGATGTAGCCGAACGCACGGTCTTTGTGGGCCGGGCGCTGGCCATTTAGATCGTTTGCCAATACGTGGAAATAAAGCAGCGGAAACAAGGGCAGATCAGGGTCAAACGCGAACACCAGAGGTGACCATTCTGGCGGGACGTCTGCAAACTCGATGTCAAGCGAAAATGATAAGTATGAGCGCCGGTGCAAAACTAGGCCATGTAGCACCGCGTAAGCGGCGGTACATGGCGGTGTAAAAGTAGTCCACCGCCGGGATTGGTTTCTATGGACAGTTGCGCAAGCAGCGGGGTTCATGGAACACCGGAGGGATGTACAAGGTGGAGCTCTATGGGCGGGTGCGGCGAGCGGTTCTGGTTGAGGGGCGGAGTCAACGGGCGGTAGCGCGGGAGTTTGGGCTGTCGCGAGAGTCAGTGGGGAAGATGCTGCGCTACTCGGTGCCGCCGGGTTACCAGCGGCGGCAAGCGGTGAAGCGTCCCAAGCTGGGGCCGTGGCTGGGCGTGATCGACGCGATTATGGAAGAAGACAAGACGCGGCCAGCCAAGCAGCGGCATACGGCGAAGCGGATCTTCGACCGGCTCAAGGAAGAGCACGGGTTCATCGGCGGCTACACCATCGTGAAGGACTACGTGCGTACGGCGACGCTGCATGGCCGGGAGATGTTCGTGCCGCTGCGGCATCCGGCAGGTGAGGCGCAGGCGGACTTTGGCGAGGCGCTGGTGGTCGTGGCTGGAGTGGAGCGGAAGGCGCATTACCTGGCCATGGATCTGCCGCACTCCGATGACTGCTTCGTGGTGGCGTTTCCAGCCGAGACGACCGAAGCTTTTCTGGAAGGCCATGTGCGGGCCTTCGCGTACTTCGGCGGCGTACCTGCGCGCATTCTCTACGACAACACGAAGATCGCGGTAGCGCGGATCCTTGGCGGCGAAGAGCGGCTGAGGACGCGGGCCTTCTCCGAGTTGCAGAGCCACTACCTGTTCGCCGATAAGTTCGGGCGACCGGCGAAGGGCAACGACAAGGGCAAGGTCGAGGGACTGGTGGGCTATGCTCGACGGAACTTCATGGTTCCGGTTCCGCGTGTGAACAGTTGGGATGAGTTGAACGCGCACCTGGAAGTGCAGTGCAACAAGCGCCGGGAGCGGCGGCTGCGCGGACATACCGAGACCATCGCGGAACGCTTCGAGCGCGACCGTGCCGCGCTGTTGCCTTTGCCCGAAGCGCCCTATGAAGCCTGCGAGAAGGTGACGACTCGGGTTAGCTCGCTCGCGCTGGTGCGCTATCGAGGCAACGACTACTCGGTGCCCACCCGCCACGGACATCTCCAGGTACTGGTCCGGGGCTATGTCCATGAAGTGACCATCGCGTGCGCCAGCGAAGTGATTGCCCGGCATCCACGCAGTTATGAGCGTGAAGCCGTCATCTTCGATCCGTTGCACTATCTGGCGCTGCTGGAACAGAAGACACGCGCCCTCGATCAGGCTGCTCCGCTGGCGGGCTGGCTGCTGCCGGAGTGCTTCGCCACTCTACGGCGGTTGCTGGAAGCGCGGCTGAAGAAGCATGGCAGCCGCGAGTATGTGCAGGTGCTGCGGCTGATGGAGACCTTCGACCTCGCGGAAGTAGCTCGCGCCATCGAAGATGCCCTGCATCTGGGCACCATCGGCTTCGACGCGGTCAAGCATCTGCTGCTGTGCCGGATCGAACGAAGACCGCCCCGGCTGGACATGGAGAACTATCCCCACCTGCCGCTGGCTCAAGTACGCACCACGCAAGCCAGCGACTACATGGCGCTGCTCGGTGGGGTGTCGGCATGAGCCAGACAACATCACCTGTTCCCGCAGAGACCCCGCAACTCCTGCTCGAACATCATCTGAAGGCATTGCGCCTGCCCACCTTCCTGCNNGCTGCGCATGGCAGAACTGGAGTTGCTCGACCGCGACCGCCGCGCCACCGAGCGCCGCATCCGGCAAGCGAAGTTCCCTGTGGTCAAGAGCCTCGACAGCTTCGACTTCCTCGCCATCCCCGCGCTGAACAAGGCCATGGTGCTGGAACTGGCACGCTCGGAGTTCCTGCTGCGCCGCGAGAACGTGCTCCTGCTAGGCAACTCCGGCACCGGCAAGACCCATATCGCGC
>PKWU01000042.1 GCA_003132145.1 Granulicella sp. | reverse complement strand
TCTTGAAAGATCACAGGTGCCCGCCTCCCGCGCCATCACGCCTTGTCGTACACCGACTTCGAGTCGAACGCCCCTTGATCGAATACCATGTGGGTCGCCCTGGTGAGTACCTTCCCATCCTCTGAGAGCGTGTAGGTTGACGTCATGGTGCCCTTGGAATCCTGGAAGCTCGTCGTCTGCGTGATCGCCAGCGAACTCCCCAGCCATTCCGCTTTGGAACTCAAAAGCCTGAAGGGCGAATCCGCGGGAAACGCGTCCGCCGGCAGCGGCGTCTCCGTTCCGTCGAGCTTGGCGGAGAAGGTATAGTTTTGGGGGCCGTTATCGCTCGCCGACGCGATGGCGACTTTGATCTCGTCGGCCGTCTGCGTGATGGTGTAGGTCTCACTGTTCGGCGCCATCTGGCCAAGATCGCTCTTCGCCAGGTTCAGTTTCCAGGTCCCGGCAAAGTTTGGCTTCGCCTGGACCGCGGGGCCGGTCTGCGCAACGCCGAGCGCAGCGAATCCCGCCAGTACCATCACCATCGCTAGTCTTCTCATCCCGTATCTCCTCGTTTTCTGAATTCGCACTGCGGGATGAGTTTATCACGGAACCGGGAGAGGACGGGCGCGAGGTCTTCCAACTAACTGGCCGGGCTGGCGGATCGGGCGGTTCAGGACTTTCGCTATCGCGGAGGGCTGCTTCGGGAAGCCTGCGGCGTGAAGGTCCGCCAGGCGAGGAGAGTTCATGGACACTCAGGTTCGATTGCGGAAGGTTTGTTTTGCGGCAATGCTGCCGGTTGTGATCTTGCTGGTCGCGTCGTCGATTACGACGCAAGAGCCGCAGGCGCTGACAACGCGTCGAGCAGCCCGGAGCGTTTCAGCATTCACTCCGAGGCCGACCTCACGCGCGGCGGCCGCTCCGTGCTGGACATCCGCCCCCTCCTCTGGTCATCCGACGGCTGGCCCATCGCCGGCGATAACCCAGCCGCAACGACCGGCACTCACTGCGCCTTGAACTTGTAGTTGCTGCGGTATCGCTTGCTGCACAACAAAGGACAGAGACGAATGGGCCACAAGTGGATGCTGCCGATGGTTATTTGTGCGGCGGTTAGAGCTGTTGATTCCCGCAGGCCCCGAAAATTCCTATTCCGTCGTCACGGCCTTGGTCAGGTTGCGTGGCCGGTCTACATCCACGCCGTGGCTCACCGCTATGGTGTAGGCGAAGAGTTGCAGCGGAACCACCTCGACAATCGGCAGCAGCGACTCGCACGCCGGTTCGATCCAGATGGTGTGCGACGCGAGCGACGCAACCGTCGTGTCCCCGGTATTTGCCAGTGCCAGCACCCGCGCCCCCTGCTGTCGCATATCGTCGAGCAGCGACACCGTCTTCTCGTAGCGCAGCAGCGACTCCGGATCGTTCGCGTCCACCGTCGCCAGCACCACCAGCGGAACATGCGCCGACACCAGCGCATTCGGCCCATGCTTCAGCTCGCCCGCCGGATAGCCCTCCGCATGGAGGTACGACGACTCCTTCAGCTTCAGCGCGCCCTCCCGCGCAATCGCATAATGCACGCCGCGGCCCAGGTACAGAAAGTTCTGCGCATCGTTGTAGAGAGGCGCCAGCGAGGCAATCGTCCGCTCCCACGCGGGAAGCTGCGCGGCAATCGACTCCGGCACGCCCGCCAGCGCAACCAGCAGCGTCTCAATCGCATCTGTCTCCATCGCGCCACGCTCCCGCGCCGCCAGCAGAGCCAGCACCAGCATCAACGTAAGCTGCGTGGTAAAGCTCTTGGTCGCCGGAATCGCCAGCTCCACCCCGGCCAGCGTATCCAGCTCCACCGTCGCCTCGCGCGCCATCGTCGAACCGTGCACGTTGGTCACCGCAATCGTCGGATGTCCGCGCCGCGCCGCCTCCCGCAGCGCCGCCAGCGTGTCCGCCGTCTCGCCCGATTGCGACAGCACCAGCACCGGGCTGGGGTTGTCGGGATGCCGCCGCGTGGTCGTCGAGCGGCACGCGTACTCGCTCGCGTACTCCACATCCACCACCAACCCGGCCAGATCCTCCAGCAGAATCTCCGCAGCCAGCCCCGCGTGCCGGCTCGATCCGCTGGCCGCAATAATCAGGTCTGGATGCTCGCGAAACAGCGCCGCAACCGCCCGCAGCGGCTCCTCGCGAAACTGCGGTGCGCCTCCACTCAGCCCGCCGCCGGACAGATCGAGATACCGCTCCAGCGTGCGCGCAATCGCCGCCGGTTGCTCGTAGATCTCGCGCAGCATCTGGTGGGCATAGCTTCGCGGCGCAGATTGCAACAGCATGGTGGGTTCGCTCCTCATCCCATGATTGCACATCCGATGCACTAGACTGGAGCGATGCGACTGACCCCGGTCTTCCTGCTCTCCGCCACCGATGCCGCCCACTTCCCTTCCGCGGCGAAGACCTTCGGCGCGCCCGAGATCGCCTTCCTCGGCCGCTCCAACGTCGGCAAGTCGTCGCTGATTAATGCCCTGCTCGGTTCGAAGCAGGCGCACACCTCATCCACTCCTGGCCGCACACGCGCCATCAACTTCTTCGCCCTGCACGAGGGCGCAGGCGACAGAATCAAGCCCCGCCCCACCCTCATCTTCGCCGATCTGCCCGGCTACGGCTACGCCAAGATCTCCCGCTCCATCTCCGCCGAGTGGCCCACCTTCATCGAGCCCTATCTCGCCGAGCGCGAGACCCTCGCCCTCGCCGTCTGCCTGGTGGACAGCAACATTCCGCCCCAGCCCAGCGACCGCCAGCTCATCGACTTCTTCCGCCACACCCAGCGCCCGTTCCTCGTCGTCGCCACCAAGAGCGACCGCCTCTCCAGCAACGCCCTCGCCAAGTCGCTCGCCGCCTTGAAGCGCGAGCACCGGATCGACGAGGTCCTCCCCGTCTCCGCCAAATCCGAAGCCGGAACCAAAGCCCTCTGGCCCCGCATCATGGCTGTGGCAGAGTAGCGAGTCAATCTACGGGCTGAATAATCTGCGAAAACTCGCGTTTTTGCCTTTCGGAGGGAGCAGGGGGCTTTAGCCCCGGGCATTCTACCAGAAGCGACAATCAAGCCTTTTCCGCAGCCAGTGAAGATCACTCGCCGATCTGCCGCCGCTCATCTTCCGTCAGCCACACCCAGCGTCCGCCGCCTCGCGCATCGCGCAGATACTGCGCAACGCGCTGCACCCAGCGTCTGCGTGCCAGATCGTCGGGTGGAAGAATCGCCAGCACCCGCTCATCCAACGCTCGCAATTCAGCAGCATTCGCAGCGGAAAGATAAACCTCGTAGCGGTCCGTGCGCGTGAGGATCATCCTGTGCCTGACGGGCCGTTCGCCGTCCGCATCCACCATCGACCGCAATCCCATCTCAGCCGCTTCCAGCGCATGAATGCTCTCGTTCTGCACAATCGCCTGCGCATTCTGGTTCGCTCCGATCAGAAGAAGATCGGGCTGCACGCCGCGCTCCACCATCTCGCTCAGTGCTGCGCTGCCCTCCGCAATCAGCCCCACGCTGAGTGGCCGCCGCACCCGCACCTCATTCTTCAGCGCGCGCAGTGCCTCATCCAGCGTGTTCACCACAAAGTCGAGTTCGCCGCGCCGCATCGCCGCCTTCACCGCGCCTGCATCGCCATCGACAGCCAGCGTCGCTCCTCCCGCAATGCTGACGGCGGCCGGCACGCCGCTCGCCGCGCACCCCTCGCCGCAGCACAGCACCAGCCCTCCACCCCAATCTTCACGCACCTCGACCAGCTCTCCATACAGGCGAAGCGTCTCCAACTGGTGGTCGCTGGCGTTCGCGCTCGGCATCCACTTCCCTCCTATAAGAAGAAGCCCCACAACATTTCGGTTGCAGGGCTTCGTCCAGAGTCAAATGCAAGATTAGCTGTTTACCCGCCGTAGTAGTCCAGGCCGAGATGCGTGATTAAATCCTCGCCCATGATGTGCCGCAGCGTGTTCTTCATCTTCATCGACTGGATGAACAGATCGTTCTCGGGGTAGACGCCCGGAGCGCTGTCCGGCGCCTTGAAGTAGAAGCTCAGCCACTCCTGAATCCCCAGCCCCTTCAGGCTCGGAGTCCGCGCCGCAAGGTCCATGAACAGGCACAGGTCAAGCGCCAGCGGCGCCGCCAGAATCGAGTCGCGGCACAGGAAATTCACCTTCAGCTGCATCGGATACCCAAGCCAGCCAAAGATGTCGATGTTGTCCCAGCTCTCTTTATTGTCGGCGCGCGGCGGATAGTAGTTGATGCGGATCTTGTGGTAGATGTCCTTGTAAAGGTCGGGATGCAGATCGGGTTGCAGGATCATCTCCAGCAGTCCCAGCTTCGACTCTTCCTTGGTCTTGAACGACTGTGGTTCGTCCAGCACCTCGCCGTCCCGGTTGCCCAGGATGTTGGTCGAGAACCACCCGCTCACCCCCAGCATGCGCGTCTTGAACGCAGGCGCCAGAACGCTCTTGATCAGCGTCTGTCCCGTCTTGAAGTCCCGTCCGGCAATAGGCGCGTTCATCTTGCGAGACAGTTCGTTCATCGCGGGAAAGTCCACCGTCAGGTTGGGCGCGCCGTTGATGAACGCAATCCCCTCGGTCAGCGCAGCCCACGCATACAACTGCGACGGAGCGATCCCCGGATCGTCGTCGTCCATCCCCTTCTCGAACGCCGCCAGCGACTGATGCACCGCCGTCTGCTTCAGGAATATCTCGGTCGAGCCGGTCCAGATCACCACCTGCCGGTCGGTCTTCTTCTTGAACGCCTGAATGTCCTTGCGGATCTGCTCCGCCAGGTCGCGCTTGTTCTTCCCGCTCTTGATGTGGGTCCCGGTCAGCCGCTTCACATAGTTCTGGTCGAACGCCGCCGGCATCGGCTCAATTGATTCGAGATATGGCCGGATCTTCTCCAGCAGATCCTTGTCCAGCACCTGCGCCGTCTTCGCAGCGTCGTACAGATTGCCGCCGAAGATGTCCCACCCGGTGAACACAATGTCGTCCAGCTTGGCCAGCGGCAGAAAGTCCCGCATCAGCGGGCTCTTGCCGTCGGTCCGTTTGCCCAGCCGAATGGTCCCCATCTGCGTCAGCGACCCGATGGGCTTGGCGATTCCCTTGCGCACCGCCTCTACGCCGGCGATGAGAGTCGTACAGACCGCCCCCATCCCGACCGTCATGATTCCTAGTTTCCCTTTGGCTGGCTGTATGCTCGCCGCGCTTGGCGCAGCGGCTCCGGGTGTAGACATGCTTTGCTTACCCTTCTCTACTGCAATATTGGTTGCGCTTCTTCCGTCAAGACGGAAAGATCAGTATAAACCCATGCCCTTGCCGTTGCTTGTTCTACGCTTGTCATCCTGAGCGGAGCAACTCGTGCTCCATGCGAGCTGCGCAGTCGAAGGACCCCGACGAACTCGACCCCGCCACAACCGCCCGTCGCTTTCTCCCACGAGACTCCCGCATCCGCCTGTTCTTTCTGCCCCGCTCACACCACCTCGCTGCGTATCCGTCCCTTCCAGTGCGACACCACGAACCACACCAACCCCACCAACAGAACTCCCTCCACCCCCAGGTGGAAGCGGTGAAAGATCGTCTTGAACTCTGGATTGCTGTTCCAGCTCGCCCCCAGCCGCATCCCCACATACGCCAGCACATAGCACCACGGCCACGACCCCACAAACGTATAGATGTGGAACCGCGCCTGGTTCATCTTCGCCACGCCCGCCGGAAACGCGATAAACGTCCGCACAATCGGCAGCATCCGCCCCACCAGCACGGTGATCGACCCATACTTCGCAAAAAAATGGTCCACGCGGTCCAGGTCGCGCCGGCCCAGCAGCAGCCAGCTCCCATAGCGTTCCACCATCGGCCGCCCGCCGCGCGCCCCCACCCAGTACGCCGGGATCGACCCCAGGTTCGACGCCAGCGATGCCACCGTCGCCAGCAGCACCAACTGCATCTGCACCTGCATCGACGTCATCCCCAGCGTATGCACCAGCGCCACGCCCGCCAGCGGCATGATCACTTCGCTCGGGATCGGGATGCACGCCGACTGCACCGCCATCAGCGCCACGACGCTCGCGTACCCGCGCGCCCCGCTCCCAATCAGCCAAACCATCAACCCAATAATCTTCTCACTCATGCAGATGCAGTATACCCGCCTGGCCCGCCGTCTTTGTTGTTAACCCTTTGTTAGCCCTTCCGCAGCACCCTTTGTTTGTCATTCCGCAGCACCCATTGTTTGTCATTCCGCAGCACCCTTTGTTCGTCATTCCGCAGCACCCATTGTTTGTCATTCCGCAGCGCAGCGGAGGAATCTGCTTTTGCCTTTATTTGTTCTTGCCGTCATTCTGGCGCAGCCAGAATCTCAGTATTTGAGCAGGTATACCCACAAATAAAAGCCGTCATCCCGACCGAAGCGTAGCGCAGTGGAAGAATCCCCGCATTTCGCCCGGCGTAGCCATATATGCCTCAACCCACCCATCGCGATAACGCCGCGATGAATGCGGCACCCAGCACGCTCAATGAAAAATGGCGTTACTTCACGAGAGAATCCTGGCTCAATTTGTCCATGGGATTGCATTCAATGACAATCCAAAAGCCTTCAGCGCTTCGGCGGGTAGTCGTTCCAGCGCACTCCGAAACTCGTGCGCGAACCATGCCCATTTTGAAAGTTCAGTCAGTTTTCCGGTCGCTTCCAAGTTTTTAAGATTATGTGCAGTCAGTCCAATTACATGTTCGAACCACGCCTTCATGTTCTTGTTCCAGTCCGCTCCGGGTGGAACAGAAGAAAGCACAAGCATTGAAAAATAGTCAAAGTAATAAAGTCCGTCTGTGCTCTTGCGAAGTGCGAGCATACTGGATTTCATCCAGTTTTCGCGACTGTAAACCTTTGACGATAAGACCACTCTTGGATAAACCGATGTCCGAGATTCGATCTGATAGGCTTCCACCAAAGCTTCGCCGAAAATTACGCCGCCTGAGTGATATAGTTTTCCGATTGTTGCACCACCTCGGATCAGGAATCCAATCCCGAGGGCTGCGCTTGCTATTCTCGTGAGCAACCGATTGAAGTTATGAAGAACCGAAAGAGCTGTCCGCTGTTCATCAAACCCAGTACTTGCGGAGATTTGCTCAAGTGGATAGCTGATCACGATGTGATCGGAGAAAGTGCTGACAGCAGGTTTTATGTACGTTATAGTACCGGTTTGTTCAGGCGTCGATTGAACGTTAAATTCACCGCGGAGTCCCACGACTGATACCAAGAACGCCAAAACATTGAGCCTCGTGATGTCATCAGCTCCAGTACTGAACTCACTAAATCCGAGCAGATCAATGTATGCAGTGAAGTGCTCTTCATATTTGGGTACTCCGCTTTCATCCATAACACAAATACTAATCTGTTTTGTGTTCCAACGATGAATTTAGGATTAGTCCTTTGAAACGGTGGGTGGCCCACCCACAAATCATTTTGGGTGACCATTCATGCGCGTTTTTTGCGCATGGGTGGGGTCCGAACCGCTCCCGCCCCCAAAACCTTGTCAAGGGTCTCGAAACGCACCAAAAACATCAACTCAAACAAACCAAACCACTTCCACTCCAAAATAAAGTCAAAATAGTTGGCATAGTAGTTATGCCCAATCCGCTAAAATAGTAGTAGAGATTAAATAAGAAGGGCCGCAAGCCGTCCGCCACCAGCGAACGCAACTTGCGGCCCTCGTCATTTAAATCAACAAAAAAGGAACTCCATGGACTCTCAACCCGGCAAGGCTCTCATCTGTCGACACATCAAGACCAACGGCCATCGCTGTCAGGCATTTGCCATCGGCTCCAGCGCCTTCTGTTACTTCCATCGAACGCTTCACCGGGGCCACCGGGCAGCTTCGGCGGTCAAGGCCGCTCCCTTGCGTCCTGAAACCATGCAGTATCTGCTGCAAAACGGCCAGCCTCTGCCGCAATACGGTCCACCTCCGGCCCTCAACTTCCCCCCGCTGGAGGACGCCGACGCGGTTCAGCTCGCCATCTCGCTGCTCTTCTCCGCCCTCCTCGCCGGACAGATCGAGCCCAACCGCGCGCGCACTCTCCTCTACACCCTGCAGATTGCCAGCTTCAACGTCCGCTCCACCTCTGCCGCCTCCACCGCGGACGAGGATTGCTCCACCGTAGTCCGCCGCATCGTCCGCAACCGGCACGGCCAGATCATCGCCGCCCCGGGCGATAACAACGGAGTTCCATCGCAATCCGAGCGTCCAAAATCTCTCCTCGCACGGTTTCTCGAGGAGAACTGCTGTCCCATAGAGGTCCCGAATGCTCAATCAACTCCATCGGAATGTAATATTTAGCCGTAACTTCAATGGAATGGAATATTTACAGCCGGTATATGCGCGCAAGCCAAACAAACCAATCGACTTACTCCCAAATACCGCCCAGGGGGGGGAGGGGGGGGGGTATCGTATGACGAATAAAAAGCGAAAGCAGGGAACCAGCCTAAGAGCTCTCGCCCTTGGCAGAGGCCAGCTTCTCTCACGCCGGAGGATGCAGCATCCGCTCGAACACCTGCGCGATATAGCTCACCGCGTTCATCGTGTTCTCGTAATGAATGCGTTTCGGTCCGATCACGCCCACCGTTCCGTGCCCATCGCCCGCCATCCGCGCCGGCGCGGCGATCAGCACCAGCCCAGCCATCTCCGGCGCATGTTCCTCCAGGTCGAAGATCACCCGCACCGACTCCTGTTTCGCGTCGATATACGCGTCCAGCAGCTCCACCAGCCGCTGCTTCGCCTCCAGCGCCGACAGCACCTCGCGCAGCCGCGCTATCTCCTCCGCGCTGCCCACGCCGCGCGCGCCCAGCAGGTTCGCCACCCCCTCCACAACCACCGTCTGCACGCCCGCCACGCCCTCCGGCACCGCGCCCGCCCAAAGCTGCTCCACCGAACTCAGCAGCCGCTGCACCTCGCTCTGCTCCCGCTCCACCAGCCGGCCGATCTCCGCCCGCACCCGCTCGATGCTCCATCCGCGAAAGTGCTCGTTCAGGAAGTTCGCCGCCGCCTCCAGCTCGTGCGCCGTAACGTCCGCCTCGACCGTCAGCATCCGGTCCCGTACCAGCCCCGAGCGGGTCACCACCACCGCCAGCACGCTCCCCTTCCCCAGCCGCGAAAAATGCACATGCTCCAACATATCGCCGCTTGCCACCATGGCCACGGCCACGCCCACGCCGCTCGATACGGTCGCCAGCACATGGCTGGTCCGTTCCAGCATCGCCTGCGTCCCCGTCACTCCCGCAAAGCTCGTATCGATCTGCGACTCCAGGTGCAGCCGCCGCGACTCCACATTCGTCCTCTGCGGATCACTCGGCAACCGGGCACCGCTCAACCGCTCCACATACATGCGAAACGCCCGCGCCGTCGGCACCCTCCCCGCCGAAGTGTGCGGCTGTTCCAGCAGTCCATCGTTGGCCAGCTCCGCCATCTCATTGCGCACCGTCGCCGAACTCAGTCCCGCCGCATGTCCTCCGCCCGCCCGCACCCGCGCAATTGTCCCCGCAATCGTGCCCGACCCCACCGGCTCGCCGGTCTCGATGTAGCTCTCCACGATGGCCGTCAGGATCGCCCGTTGCCGCGCCGTAATCCGCTCTCCCTCCGCCATCGCGCACTCCCTCATCCACAGTTTATTCCCTCCGTCAACCTCCGCGCTTCCTGCAACGCGCACGCGCACTCACCCGAGCCTCGACATCCGTCATCCCGACCGGAGCAACGGACGGTCTCATCGTCCGTTGCGCAGTGGAGGGACCCCCGCATTTCACTTTTGCTTGTTCTTGTTCGTCAACTTTTGCTTGTTCTTGTTCGCCAATCTGGTCTGGGCGAAGTCGAAGGTCAGAATCTCCGTATCTCGCCTTCGCCGCCGCAACAGAACACCACTCACAACCCACTTCCGCACCCACCCGGCGCGCCTCTACTTCTTCCGCATCTTGCCCATCAGCTTCTCTGCAACGTCTTTGGCGGCCACATTGTACGTTCCCGCCTCAATCCTGCGCCGCAGCGCTGCCACCTTCTCGAAGCGAACATCGCTTCCCCCGCTCGCCTGCGAGATCAGCATCCCAGCCACGCTCACCTGTTCCGAATCGTCCGCAATCTCCTCTACACCGCTGCTCAGCGGCTTTGGCTTGGAAGCGCGCGTGCCCGCCTCAGTCAGCCCGGATCTGGCAGACGGGGGCAGACCATCGGCTGCTGCAACCGGCATCGGCAGCATCACATCGGAACTCATCCCAACTCGGCTCGCATCACTCACCGGAGCACCTCCACTTCCCCATATCTCTCAGGCTTATCGGCAGCCCCAGCAAAATACTTCAGGTCGAATTCCTGTTCTGCAACACTAATTCCCAGATTAGTCCACAATACTGTCTCCAAAAATAAAAATTTCCCAGCCAATTCCGCTCCCAGGAACCGCAACAGCTATTGCCTTCAACAGAAAACCCTCCGCATTGCTCCGCCACCCGCAACCCTTCGCACCCGGCCTTTGCCAGTTGACGGGGTTCGAGAGACAATCGAGCCATGGCAGAGTTCATCGCACCGCGGCATCAGGTTCCCCAGCCCTTCAGCACGAAGCAGGAGACGCCCCTCCCTCCCTCCGCGCAGGCTTCCTCCCCCGCCCAGCACAACCCCGCCGCCGCGCCCACCCGCCGCCAGATCGTCTGCTTCAGCTTCTACAAGCTCGATCCGGCCTGGCGCCGCTTTCCTGTCGCCGACCGCGCCGCCCACAAGACTGCCTTCATCGCCGTCCTCGACAAATGGAACAAACCCGGCGAGTTCCTCTCCCTCACCTACTCCACCATCGGCACCCGCGGCGACGTCGACTTCTGCGTCTGGTCCATCGGCTACGCCGTCGACGAGCTGAACCAGATGCGCGCCGAACTCCTCCGCACACCGCTCGGCGGCTACCTCACCACCCCGCACAACTTCCTCGCCATGACCAAGCGCTCGCAGTACCAGATCGGCCGCCCCGACGAGAGCGAGGGCGAGGGCCGCGGAGCCATCCGTCCCGGCGGACAGAAGTACATCTTCATCTACCCCTTCTGGAAGACGCGCCCCTGGTACCTGCTCTCCATGTCCGAGCGCAAGCGCCTCATGGACGAACACATCCGCATCGGGCTACTTTTCCCACGGGTTAAACTCAACACGACCTACTCCTTCGGCCTCGACGACCAGGAGTTCGTCGTAGCCTTCGAGACCAACTTCCCCGAAGACTTCCTCGACCTCGTCCAGCAGCTCCGCGAGACCGAGATCAGCCTCTACACCCTCAAGGACACCCCCATCTTCACCTGCGTCCGCCTCACCCCCGCCGAAATGCTCGACCGCCTCGGTTGAAGCAGTCGGCGACTCATCCCCCACTCGCACCACCACCAAAGTTGTCATTCTGAGCGAAGCGAAGAATCCCCGCATTTGCCTTTGCTGTTGCAGTTGCCGGTAAAGCGCCAAAGGCGCGTCCTATACCAGCCTAGGGCGAAGCCCTAGGTACGCGGCCCAATCAATCCACAGAGGGCTGAAGGCCCGACCTATAATCTCTTTCGCAAGTGTAAGATGTTGCCACATACCCAACAGGGATGTGCATAAGACAAGCGAAGCCGAGGTGGTGCATGAAATGGATTTCAGGAAGCAAACTGGTTGGAGTTCTCGCCGGAACGCTGGGAGTGCTGTTCCTTGTACCTTGTGCACCGGCACGCAGTCAGAACAGCAATAAGCGTTGCTATTCCGTTGAGGAGCCTTTTTACAAAATCCATGATCTTAAAGTGACCACGGAGATCAGGCCGATCAAGCATTGTTATTCTGATAAAGATCATCCATATCGATACTCCGTCGTGGATATTCCGGTGTCGCTTGCGGCGGGAAGCGTCCGAACGCCTGAGTTCTCTCCTCGCAAGACGAGTTGGCACTGGATCCTGGTTCAGGTGGAGAAGCCGCTTCCAACCAAGCAACTGGCATGCATGATGGCGGTCGATGATGATTCGCCCGCCTCCTGGAAGGACTGTCCTCTCAGCGATCGGCTGCTTCGAGCAGACTGGACCGTTTGGGAGGATGGGAAAATCGCATCGAGCGGATCGAGCACAACCGAGGTCGATGCTAAATATACAAAGGACAACATCTTCAAATTCCTCGGGAAGTTCCCTGCGCTGTCTGGAAAGAAGTATGTACTGGAAGTAAAGTTCACTAAGGATGGAACGCCGTTGAACGTCGCCAACCCGCACCTGATCGTTACCAAGATCGGAGACGAATGACTTACATGCTGTGCGAGGGCGGGCTCGAATAATTCTGTAATTTGCTCGCGAGAAACAGCCATGCCGAAGAACATCTCCCCCACAAATCCGCAGCGCGTCGCCACCATCCTCGACACCCTGCAACAAACCTACCCCAACGCCGTCTGCGCCCTCCACCACAAGAGCGCGTGGCAGCTCACCGTCGCCACCATCCTCTCCGCGCAGTGTACCGACGTCCGCGTCAACCTGGTGACTCCCGCGCTCTTCAAAACCTTTCCCACGCCCAAGGCAATGTCCGCGGCCTCCCTCCCCGAGCTGGAAGAACTCATTCGCACCACCGGCTTCTTCCGCAACAAGGCGAAGTCCATCCAAGGTGCAGGCCGCATCATCACCGAAGAGTTCCACGGCAAAGTCCCGCAGACCATGCCCGAACTTCTCCGCATCCCCGGCGTCGCCCGCAAGACGGCCAACGTCGTCCTCGGCACCTGGTTCAAGATCGCCGACGGCATCGTCGTCGACACGCACGTCCTGCGCATCGCCCGCCGCCTCGCCCTCACCAAAGAGACCACCCCCGAAAAAGTCGAGCGCGACCTCATGCGCATCATCCCGCAATCCAAATGGATCGACCTCTCCCACCAGCTCATCTCGCATGGCCGCCAGGTCTGCATCGCCCGCAAGCCTCGCTGCGCCGACTGCCCCCTCGAACCCCTCTGCTCCGCCCCCGACAAAACCTACTCCTCCCACTAACCGCTGCCTCCTGCGCATCTCTAGCTCAGCAGCCCTACTCCACCGGCAGCCGTGCCTTATACCCGTCGCGCGCAATCACGGAGTACTTCAGCGGCCTGCCCTTTTCGTCCTGCATCTGCATCGGGTGCCCTTCGTTGTCCACCAGGATGACCTTCACCTTGCGGTAGCTGCCGTCGTTGGCCGGGTTGGTCGGCCGATAGCTGAGCAGGTACTGGTTGCGGATCGAGTTGTTGATCTGCGCGAAGTCGTCGGGCAGCTCGCCCTGGAAGAGCGGCGAGAAGCTCAGCCCGCCAGTCATCTCGGCGAAGGTCTTCAGTTGGTTCTGGGCCTGCAGGTAGTTCATCTCGCGCATCCCGCCGCCCGCTCTCATCTCATTGACCAGCGCGCCGGTGCCAATGGTGAAAATCGTCACGTTCGGCGTCGCCTTGATCTTGGCCAGTATCTTGTCCAGCGTGATCTTGGAGAACGTGTCGCGCCCGGTGCCGATCAGCAGAATGTACTTGCGGCCTTCGATCCGGCTGGTGCGATCCAGCGTCTCGTACAGTGCGTCGAACATGTCCGTATCGCTGAAGCCCGGCATGGTCAGCGAGTTCAGGCTCTCGGCAATCACGTCCTTGTTGTTGGTAAAGTCGCTGAGGATGTGGGTCTGCAAGTCGTACGTCATCACGGCCACATAGTCGTCCGGGCGCAGCGAGTGGAAGAAGCCCACCGACGCCGTGCGCATCTCGTTGATGTAGTAGTAGGAGTTGGCCGCGAACTCCAGCAGCATCACAGCCGTGATCGGCGTCTGCCCGATGCGCACCCTGTCCACCTTCTGCTCCACGCCATCTTCCAGAACCAAAAAGTTCGCCGCCTTCAGCCCGGGCACGAACTGGTGGTTCTTGTCCAGAATCACGCTCACGTCCAGGTTGACGATGGGAACGTCAACCCGCAGCGAGTAGGTCTCCCCGCCCGGATTCTTGATCTTCGGCTCGGCCGGCGCGGGCGGAGGCGGTGGCTCCTCCGGCTCCTTCTTCTTCGGAATCACGATCGTCCCGTTGTCGCTGTTGGGGCCAGCCTCGGAGCCGGAGCTCTGGTCAGCCGGCTGGGCAACCGTCGGCGTAGCAGGCTGCGCGGCGGGCGGCGTAGCAGGCTGCGCGACCGTCGGCGTAGCAGGCTGCGCGGCAGGCGGCGTAGCCGGGACCTGCGCAGGCGCGGTAATCGTGACAACAACAGCCAGCGCCAGCGCGCCAATCAGAACCGTCTGGAGGCGGAGAAACCGGGCTGCGGAAGGCTCTGTCATGGTCGTCATCTGTATCTCAGACTTTACTCCGGTTTAGACGAACTTCGCCCCGTTCCGGCTGCATGCTGCGGCTGGCAGTGTCTTTCGAGCAGGATTCGGATCGTCTCTGCCTTGTTTGTGACGGGAACTTCGCCAACATAAGACCTGATGCGGCGTCCCATCAAGCGCCTCCGAATATGCCTTGCTTTGAAAGCTCGGGTCTTAAGTCCCGCCGTAAGTGCCGCAAATACAATGGGGCTTTAACCCCTCAGGGAACGTTGAGCACTGGCTAAGACCTTCCCAAAATGGCAGATAAGGAGCTCTGCCTGTGGTATCTTGCACAGGAAAGTCCTGCACGGTGATGTAGCATTCAGAGATATCCCAGGAACGCGAGTGACGATCATGACCAAAGAGACGAAGATTCCAATCACCCCCAATGAGATTCACGGATTGGCTGTCCATGCCGCTGGAGCGCAGTTGGTGCCGTACCGCTACGAGCCGGGCGAACTGAAGACAAACGAAGTTGAAGTAAAGATCACCCACTGCGGGGTCTGCCACTCCGACATCCACCTGATCGACAACGACTGGGGCATCAGCCATTACCCCTTCATACCCGGCCACGAGATCGTGGGAACGGTCTCGGCGGTCGGCTCCCAGGTGCGCGACCTCACCGTCGGCCAGCGCGTGGGCATCGGCTGGCAGGCCGACAGTTGCGGCATCTGCGAGTGGTGCCGTCAGGGCGACGAGCATCTCTGCGCCAGCGCGCAACCCACCTGCGTGGGACGGAATGGCGGCTATGCCGACTCCATCCGCGTCAACGCGCACTTTGCCATCCCCGTGCCCGACGCGCTGGAGAGCGAAAACGTCGCCCCTCTGCTCTGCGCCGGCATCACCGTCTACTCGCCCCTGCACAACCTCGGTGTGCGCCCCTCCTCGCGCGTGGGAATCATCGGCATCGGCGGACTGGGCCACTTGGGCCTCCAGTTCGCCAGGGCCTTCGGCGCGGAGGTCACCGCCTTCTCCACCTCCACCGACAAGGAAGAAGAGGCACGCAGGCTGGGCGCGGACCACTTCGTCAACACCCGCGACAACGGTACGCTGAAGAAACTTGCCGGCTCCTTCGACCTTCTGCTCTCCACCGTCGGCGCGGACCAGGACTGGCAGTCCATCGTCAACGGCCTGCGCCCCAAGGGAACGCTCTGCATCGTGGGCGTGCCCCCCTCGCCCATCTCCATCCATGCGTTCCCGCTGATCGGCGGGCAGAAGTCCATCGCAGGCAGTCCAACAGGCAGCCCGCGCGATCTCTACCAGATGCTGGACGTCGCCGCCCGCCACGGCGTCAAGGCCATCACCGAGCGCTTCCCCATGGCCAATGCCAACGAGGCCCTGGTCCGAGTCAAGAAGAACCAGGTCCGCTACCGCGCAGTCCTGACAAACTAGAGCGGCTTCCGCTTGCTGCTCTCAGAAATTGTTGTCATTCTGAGCGAAACCTCCCGCAGTCTAATCGCGGGAGGTGGAGTCGAAGGATCCCCGCATTTCGTTTTTGCTTGTTTTATTGTTTGTCATTCCGCAGCCCCCTTTGTTTGTCATTCCGCAGCGAAGCGGAGGAATCTGCTTTTGTCTGTTTTCGTACGCTGGAACAACGATGTGGATTTGTTCAAGGTTCTAGAAACTTGCAGAGTGAGGGGGTGGGGCTTCGGCCCCGCCTCTTTTCTTTGCATCGGCGACTCTCTACAGCGGCTGCAACCATTCATGCGTCTCATCGCGGCTTGATAGTACGCTAGGAGACGGATGCGATTTGAACTCTTCATCGCGGCGCGGTACCTGCGGGCCAAACGGCGACAGGCCGTCGTCGGCGTCATCACCGCGATCTCCGTCATCGGCGTCGCTGCGGGCGTGGCCTCGCTCATCATTGCGCTGGCCATCACCAACGGAATGCGCCGCGACCTGCAGGATCGCCTCGTCGGCTCCACCGCGCACGTCCTGCTGATGCGCGTCTCCGCGAACGGAATCCGCGACTGGCGTCCTCTGCTCTCGCGCCTGCGCGCGCTCCCCCATGTCACTGCCGCCGCTCCCGGCCTCTACGAAGAGGTCCTCATCTCGCGTAACGCTAAGAGCGCCGGCGCCCTCATCGACGGCATCGTCCCCTCCGACCAGCGCACCGTCTCCGACCTCCTGCAATCCGTCCAGCAAGGCAGCGCGGAGCCGTTGAATCCGCAGCCCGCCACCAGCGACGCAGCGGCCGCGCAATCCGTCCCTCCCATCGTCATCGGCCAGGACCTCGCCCAGACCATCGGCGCGGAGGTCGGCGACACCATCCTCGTCACCAGCCCGCAGGGCGAACTCACCCCGCTCGGCCTTGTCCCCAAGTACCAGCGATATACCGTAGCCGGCGTCTTCAACTCCGGCTTCTACCAGTACGATTCCAGCTACGCCTTCATCCGTCTCGCCGACGCGCAGCGTCTCTTCTCCGAACCCGACCTCATCTCCGCCATCAGCTTTAAGGTCGACGACATGTACCGCGCCGACTCCATCGGCCGCCAGATCGAGCAATCCGCTGGCCCCGGCTACGAATCCACCAACTGGATGGAGCAGAACCGTGAACTCTTCCGCGCCCTCCGCCTGGAGCAGATCGTCACCTTCATCATCCTCGCGCTCATCGTCTGTGTCGCCGCGCTCAACATCCTCATCGCCCTCACCATGATGGTGATGGAGAAGACGCGCGACATCGCCGTGCTGATGAGCTTCGGCGTCCGCGTCGATCAGGTCCGCCGCATCTTCCTCCTGCAAGGCCTTCTCATCTCGCTGATCGGAACCGCGCTCGGCCTGGTCCTCGGCTTCGGCCTCAGTTGGCTGGGCGGCCACTACCGCTTCATCCACCTCGACGCGTCGGTCTACTCCATCGACTACCTGCCCTTCGCTCCGCGCCTCATCGACGCGCTCATCGTCGCCGCCGTCTCGCTCGGCGTCAGCCTGCTCGCCACCCTCTACCCCAGCAGCAGCGCCGCCAAAGTCCTCCCCGCCGAGGCCCTCCGCTATGAATAAATCACTACGAATTCTCGTTCTAATCGGATGTATCGTCTTTCCAAAACTTTTGTTCGGTCAGCACACTGACTCGAACCGACCAGACACTCCTCAGGCTCAAGCCTTCTTCAATCACCTGCAACAGTTACTCAAGGTAAATGATCGTACAGGTCTGTCAAACATTGTCGAATATCCATTGCTTACGGGATTGCATGAGAAGAAAACATATATTCGGAATCGATCGGAGTTTCTACGTCATTTCGATGAAATCTTCGATACCGGAATCCGATGTGCAATTCTGGGATCAACCGAGAAAGACGTTTGGGGCAATAGTCACGGATTCACTATTGAGTACGGAGGAAACATCGGAAGAATTTGGTTCGATGGTTTTCGTGCCACCAATGAAACTGATTACACCTATCGGTTGATGACCGTAAACAACGATCCTTTGAATAAATGCAATGCAGAGCGGGAGAACAAGTGATGCTGCGCGCAATCGGCCTGACCAAAATCTATCCGGCAATCGCGGCGGATTCGCGCGCAGCCAGCCCGAACGTCAACTCCTCCGGCGAGGTCGTTCTCTTTCGCAACCTCGACTTCTCCATCGCGTCCGGTGAAATGGTCGCCATCGTCGGCGAGAGCGGCACCGGCAAGAGTTCCCTCCTCCATCTCCTCGCCGCGCTCGACCGTCCCACGGCAGGCGAGGTCTGGCTCGGTGAAACCAATCTCAGCCAGCTCAACCCGCGCCAATCCGCCGAGTTCCGCAACCGCGATGTGGGCTACGTCTGGCAGTTCCACTATCTCCTGCCCGAGTTCACCGCGCTGGAGAACGTCGCCATGCCGCTGCTTGCGCGTGGCCTCCGCCGTCCCGAGGCCCTCCAGCAAGCCAGCCGATGGCTCAACGAGGTCGGTCTCTCCGCCCGCGCCGAGCATCGCTCCGGCGAACTGAGCGGCGGAGAGCAGCAGCGTGTCAGCCTCGCCCGCGCCCTCGTCACCGGGCCAAAGCTCCTGCTGGCCGACGAGCCGACCGGCGATCTCGACGGCAAAACCGCCGAAGCCGTCTTTGCGTTGATCCAAAAGCTGCACCGCGAGCATCAACTCACCAGCGTCCTCGTCACCCACAATCTCGACTTCGCATCGCGCTGTGGCCGCGTCCTCCGCCTGCGCGACGGCCAACTGCAACAGCTTGCAGCCCGCTAGCTGCCCCCATCTTCGCAGCACGGAGTTTGGTGCCAACGCAACATCATGTGCATCTAAACGCTGGGCTCCAAATCAGTGTTACGCTAGTCAGAACTTTCGAGTGATTTTCGCATCTTCTGTGCAGCGACTACACTGGTAGGTGTGGGATGGGAGTTCCTTATCTGGATTCATCCAGTCGGGAGTGCACTGTAAGGTCTTCGCAAGCAACTGGCGCGGAGGCAGGTTCGATCAATGGCGCTGCATCGGGCCTTCGGGCGGATGCAGTGGCCGCGGCTTGAAGGGGGAACATGTTCGAACGCTATACCGAGAAGGCGCGACGCGTAATCTTCTTTGCGCGGTACGAGGCCAGCCAGTTCGGCTCGCCTTACATCGAGACCGAGCACCTGCTGCTCGGCCTGCTGCGCGAGGACAAGGCGCTCACCAATCGCTTTCTGCGCTCGCACGCCTCGGTCGAGTCCATCCGCAAGCAGATTGAAGGCCACACCACCATCCGCGAGAAGGTCTCCACCTCGGTCGACCTCCCGCTCTCCAACGAGTGCAAGCGCGTGCTCGCCTACGCGGCCGAAGAGGCCGAGCGGCTCTCCCACAAGCACATCGGCACGGAACACTTGTTGCTCGGCCTGCTGCGCGAAGAGAAGTGCTTTGCCGCCGAGATCCTCACCGAGCGCGGTCTGCGTCTGCCCGCCATCCGCGAGGAGTTGCAGCGCACCACGCAGGAAAAAGCCCCGGTGCAGCAGACCGGTAAAGCCCAGCGCAACGAGCAGAGTCTGCTCGCCGAGTTCTCCCGCGACCTCACCCAGAACGCCCTCGACCAGCAGCTCGATCCGCTGGTCGGTCGCGACGCCGAGGTCGAACGAGTCATCCAGATCCTCTGCCGCCGCACCAAGAACAACCCTGTCCTCATCGGCGAGCCGGGCGTCGGCAAGACGGCCATCGTCGAAGGCTTGGCCCAGAAGATCGCCGACGGAGATGTCCCCAGCTTCCTCGCCGACAAGCGCATCCTCGCGCTCGACCTCTCCCTCATCGTCGCCGGCACAAAGTATCGCGGCCAGTTTGAAGAGCGCCTGAAGATGATCATGAAGGAGCTGATGGAGAACCAGAACTGCATCGTCTTCATCGACGAGTTGCATACCCTGGTTGGTGCCGGCTCGGCCGAGGGTTCGCTCGACGCCGCCAACATCCTCAAGCCCGCCCTCAGCCGCGGCGAGATCCAGTGCATCGGCGCAACCACGCCCGCCGAGTATCGCAAGTCCATCGAGAAGGACCGCTCGCTGGAGCGCCGCTTCCAGGCCGTCAAGGTCCCGCCGCCAAGCGAGGAAGACGCGATCAAGATCATCAACGGCATCAAGGAGAAGTACGAGAAGTTTCATGCCGTCTCCTACACCGATGAGGCAATCAATTTTTCGGTGACTCATTCCAGCCGCTACATCCCCGACCGCTTCCTGCCCGACAAGGCCATCGACCTCATCGACGAGGCCGGCGCGCGCGTCAAGCTCCGCCAGACCTCCCTGCCCGAGGAGCTCACCGAAGTCCAGAAGCGCATCAAGTTCATCGTGCATCGCATGGAGAACGCCATCGCCAACCACGAGTTCGAGAAGGCCCGCTTCTACTCCGACGAGGAGCGCAAGGAGCGCGAGAACCTGCGCACTCTGCGCGACAAGTACCACCTCGACGACTCCTCCGCCGGCATCGTCACCCGCGAAGACATCGAGGACGTGGTCAGCCGCTGGACCGGCGTCCCCATCACTTCGATCAAAGAGGAAGAGACGCAGAAGTTGCTGCGCGTCGAGGAGGAACTGCACAAACGCGTCATCTCGCAGGACAAGGCAATCTCCGCGCTGGCCCGTGCCATCCGCCGTTCGCGCGCCGGCCTCAAGAACCCCGCGCGTCCCATCGGCAGCTTCCTCTTCCTCGGCCCCACCGGCGTTGGCAAAACCGAGATGGCGCGCACCCTTGCGCACTTCCTCTTCGGCTCCGAAAAGTCCCTCATCCGCTTCGATATGTCGGAGTTCATGGAGAAGCACTCCGTCTCCAAGCTCATCGGCTCGCCTCCGGGATACGTCGGCTACGAGGAGGGCGGCCAGCTCACCGAGCGCGTCAAGCGTTCACCCTACTCTGTCGTCCTGCTCGACGAGATCGAAAAAGCCCACCCCGACATCTTCAACCTGCTCCTTCAGGTCTTCGAGGACGGCCAGCTCACCGACGGCCTCGGCAACACCGTGGACTTCAAGAACACCATCATCGTCATGACCTCCAACATCGGTGCCAAGCACCTGCAGAAGCGCGAGGGCCTCGGCTTCCAGAGCAGCAACGAGAACATGGTTCTCGACAAGATGGAGGAGCTGGTCAAGGGCGAGGTCAAGCGCACCTTCAACCCGGAGTTCCTCAACCGCCTCGACGAGGTCATCATCTTCACCTCGCTCACCAACACCGACCTCTTGCAGATCATGGAGCTGCTGGTGCAGCAGATGAACGCCAACCTCGTCCACAAGGCCATCACGCTCTCTGTCACCGACAGCGCCAAGCAGTGGATCATCGACAAGACCGCCTCCGAGCGGACCTACGGCGCGCGCCCCTTACGCAGAGCATTGCAGCGCTTCGTCGAGGACCCGCTCTCCGAAGCCCTCATCGCCGGCGGAATCGTGCAGCGCCCCGCCTTCCTCGAGGTCTACATGGAGAACAACCAGCTCTTCTACCGCACCATCTCCCCCGACGGCCCCGACGACGGCGAGGAGAAATCCGCCGGCCTCGCCCTCACCGCAGTCTAACGTCAGTTGTTCGTTGTTCAGTGTAATAAGCCGTCATTCTGGCGCAGCCCCGCTAAAACCGTCATTCTGGCGCAGCCAGAATCTCTGTATTTCGGTGTTGTCATGTGCCCCATCCTCGGCGCGCAGTCTCATCGCTCGACAGGGTGGGGTGTTCTTCTCGACAATTCTCTCGTCGGACCGCCGCCCGCCCACTAATTGTAGTGAAATAGAAACTCAACGCTCTGTGTGAAGTCCCTATAAAACAAACGGTATCCACCCATGTTGTATCCGTCTATCGAAAACAACACTTCTGAACTTCCGCTGTTGTCATAATCCCCAGCGTCCACCAGCCACATGTTCGTGCCCAAAAACTTTAGTTTCCCCGCTGGATCAATGACGTACCATTGACCGATAAACGCGCTGTCATCGTCTTGAGGACCGTCGCAGGAATAGCCCGTCAAGTTTAGATCGATGAGTGACCAGTCATCCTTCGACGAGAAGGCTTTATTCACATGGATGTCCTCATCTCGATACGTCCATGGCCTTAGGACATTTTCATCCGGGTTCCTACAATTAGTGACCTTCGGGAATTTGCTGCGGAACTGCTGTCGAGCGGCTGCAATCAAATCTGGCGAAAGCTGCGCGGGCTTCCAATGGTCCGGGTCGGAGAAATTTGGCTGCGATACCGCAACAAGCGGTCGATAGACTGGCGTACCTGTGAAGCCTGCGTATTCGGTAGATTTCTTTCCAACGGTCGGAACCGGGCCGTGGCTGGTAATGTTCTCGATGCCGATTTCGGAATAGAAATGATATTGTGGCGGCGTTAGAGCCGTAATTGTTCCCAGATTTCTTCCATCAAAGGCTATAGTCCAGGTCATCTCCTTTGGATACGATGACGGTGGGGTCAGTGGCTCGGGATAGCTCTTAGTTTGCGGAGGGAATGCCTGCCATCCGTCGCCATTCTTTTCAAATACTGCGCGCACTGCTCGAAAATCAGACTCGCCGGTGTATTCCCCGGGGATGTCTTCCAATACGCCTAGAATCACACGACCCCCTTGCATTTTGGAGGTCACAGCCTGCTGCGCTGTAGCCTGAAGTCCCAGCGCAAAGAGGAAACACCACAAGCTGACTTATATCAAAACACTTATGCGATAGGTCATGGGATCACCTGCAAATCTGTAACGCAGCCTACTGCACCCCAATCTCGTACACCTCAATAGAATACCCCGGCACCGTCCGCGTGAACGTCTTCGCCACGCCCGTCACTGTGCTCTCCATTGGCACAACGCGCTTGGGATCGTTGATGGTATTGGTCGCCGCGGTCGATCCCGCGCTCAGCCGCACCAGCTTCGCCGCTCCCTTCACCGACTTCGCGCCGTCCAGTGTGATCTTCAGCTCCTGCGCCGCCGACGAGGCATTCACCAGCTTCAGATAGACAACCCCCTTCGCCGCATCCTTCGTCACCGAATAGAACAGCCGGTCGCCCGCGCCCTGTAGTTCCGCCGCCACAATCTCCGTCCCGATGTGTCCCGCAAACATCGCCTGCGCGTAGTAGCTCGGGCTGCCATAGCTGGTCAGCGCGTCGTACCCAATCAGGTTGGACTGCCACTGCATCCCGTTCGGGTTCACATTCACCAGCAGCGGCGCATAGCTCGCAATCGCGATCAGGTCGCTGTTCCGCTCCATCCCTGTCATCCACGCTGCATCGCCCAGCGCCGCGCCAAAGTTGGTCGTCGGCCCTCCCTCGCGCGTCGCCCACTCGCCAACAAAGATCTTCGGCCCTGTCCGGTCGGCTGCATCGTAATGATGCACGTCCTTGAAGAACTCCTCCGCCCGCCGGTAGTAGTGATCGTCCAGCACATCCATCGCGTGCCCGTTCACCTTCGTCGTCGCAATCAACTGTAGCTGGGGATACTTCTTCTTGATCGCCTTGTAGAACTGCGTGTAGCGTCCATCGTAGCTCTGCGACCTGTCGAAGTTGTCCTCGTTGCCAATCTCCACATACGTCAGCGGGAACACCGCCGGATGTCCATCCTTCGCCCGCTCCGCGCCCCACTTTGTCGTAACGTCCCCCGTTACATATTCAATCTCATCCAGCGCGTCCTGCACATACGGCTCCAGGTCTGGCCCCGGCGCTACATGCTTTCCGCCCAGCGAGTAGCCCGCATACACGGCCAGCACCGGCTGCATCTTCAGGTCCTCGCACCACTCCAGAAACTCCAGCAGACCCATCCCATCGGTCGAGTGGTAACTCCACGGACTGGCGTGTCCCGGCCTATCCACCAACGGCCCAATCGTCTTCTTCCAGTTGAAGCGCTCGGCAATCGTATTGCCTTCCAGGTAGTTCCCGCCGGGAAAGCGCAGGAACGCCGGATGCATCCCCGCCATCATCTCCATCAGGTCCACGCGATTGCCGTTGGCGCGCCCCTTATACGTCGGCGGAAACACCGAAACCTGTTGCAGCCACACCGTTCCCGGACGGTCCACGCTCAGCAGGATCGAGTTCTTCGCCGAAGCCACCAACCCCGCTCCCGTCTTCATCGTGAAGTTGTACTGCTTCCACTCCGTCGTCAACGCCGGCAGCGCCGCGCTCGCCAGCACCTTGCCCGAATCGTCCGCCACCAGGCTCACCCGCACCGCCGCGCCACCCACCGGCGCCGCATCGCCCTTCGCCCACACCGACCCCGTATACGTCGTATTCGCCCTTACCGGAACGCCCCACCATCCGCCATTGCGCAGCCCATACGCGTCCTTCGCGTCGGCCTGCTCCACCGTCACCTTCAGGCTTGTGGACAGCACCGCGCTCGGCCCCGTCGTTTTGTCCATCGCCACGGAACCGCGCGCCGAACCGTAAGGCGTAACGATCCACTCATTGACCCCGGACCAATCCGACCGAAACGTCCGATTCTGCACCAGCTCCCCATACAGCCCGCCCTCGTATGAGTAGTTAATCTCCTCGGTCATCAACCCATACAGCGTCGGGCTCACCTTGGCCACCACCTTGTCCGCGCTGATCGTCAGCGTCGCCGCCTGCGTCTTATTGGTAGCCTGCGGCTGATTACCACCTTGCTGCGCCTGCATCGTTCCCATCGCTATTAACGCAGCAATCCACAAAACCGCCGCAAACTTCGTCGCTTGCATCATTGGAAATTTTCCTCGTAGGAAACAATACATCAACCCACCTGAAATTGTCGCCATCAAGCTCATCTGTTGATTACCGTCATCCTGAGCGAAGCCTCGCGCAGCTTCACCGCGAGAGGCGAAGTCGAAGGACCCCGATGAATTCCGGACCACCACAACGTTCCACCCCTTTCTTCCCACAAATCCGCATTTTGCCGGGTGCCCCATTCATCGCGCCTTTGTCTCTCGCGGTGGTTGGGATGCACTGCACTTCTTCGTGCTACCATTTCCCCGACTCACAAAGGCCCCCAATGACTTCCCTCTTCGTACTCTGGTTCGCGCTGCTCACCCCACAGGCAACCACCCCCGCCACACCGCCGCCCAGCGAACCGCCCGCATCGCAGCCCGCGCGACCACCAGCACCGGCCACACCAACCACCCCTACTCCAGACCAGGCCGCACCCGCCAAACCGCCCAGCCCCAACCCCGATGCCTCAGGAATTTATAAAAGCGGAGGCGGCGTCACCACGCCGAAGGTCCTCTACCAGCCCACTCCGGAATACTCAGAAATTGCGCGGAAGCAGAAGATCTCCGGGGTTGCATTCATATCCATCATCGTGGACGCACAAGGCAACCCTGTGAATGTGCACATCACGAAATCCATCGCAGACACCGTCGGCAATAACAAGAAGAAGCATGCAGCCGCGCTCTCACTCGATCAGGCTGCGCTTGACGCAGTGAAGCAATATAGATTCATCCCCGCCATGAAAGATGGCAAACCCGTTGCCGTCTATCTGAACGTCGAGGTCAACTTCCAAGTCTCAGGAATTTATAAAGGAGGAGACGGCGTTACTCCACCAAAACTGATCCATCGTGTCGATCCCATCTATTCCAAAATTGCGCGAAAACAGAAGATCACCGGCATTACGACCGTGTCCATCATCATAGACACGCAGGGCAATCCCACGAACGCACATATCAGTAAATCCATCGCAGACTCAGTCGACCAGGAGTACCAAGCAGCCGCGCTCTCACTCGATCAGGCAGCTCTCGACGCAGTGAAACAATATAAATTCACGCCCGCCATGAAAGATGGCAAACCCGTCCCGATCTATCTGAACGTCGTGGTCAACTTCCAACTCTTCTAAGCCCGCCGCCGCGTGCCCCAAAGTCTCGCTCCAGCGAACCTATGCGAAACTAATCCCACCGGCATGACCGACCTCACCACTCTCCTCCACACCACATTCGGCTTCCCCGCCTTCCGCGCCAATCAGGAGGCCGTCTGCCGCGCCGTCATCGACGGCCGCGACGCGCTTCTCGTCATGCCCACCGGCGCCGGCAAGTCCCTCTGCTACCAGCTTCCCGCCATCGCCCGCACCGGCACCGCGCTGGTCGTCAGCCCGCTCATCGCCCTGATGGACGACCAGGCCGCCAAGCTCTCCGCCGCAGGCCTGCGCGTCGCCCGCATCCACTCCAACCTCTCCCGCGACGACGCACGCATCGCCTGCCGCGACTACCTCTCCGGCTCGCTCGACTTCCTCTTCATCGCCCCCGAGCGCATGCGCGTCCCCGGCTTCCCCGAGATGCTCGCCCGCCGCAAGCCCACCCTCATCGCCATCGACGAGGCCCACTGCATCAGCGTCTGGGGACACGACTTTCGCCCCGACTACCGCACCCTCGGCGACCATCTCCCAGCCCTTCGCCCCGCGCCCATCCTCGCCCTCACCGCAACAGCTACTCCGACCGTACAAAAAGACATCGTTGCCCAACTCCAACTCCACGATCCCGCGCTCTTCATCCACGGCTTCCGCCGCTCCAACCTCGCCATCGAGGTGGTCGAGCTCTCCAAGCCGCGCCGTCACGAGTTCACCGTCAAACTCCTCAGCTCGCCCGCCGCGCGCCCTGCCATCGTCTACACGCCCTCGCGCCGCGATTCAGAAGCTCTCGCCGCCGAACTTGCCCGCCACTTCCCCGCCGCCGCCTACCACGCCGGCCTCGACGCCAGCGTCCGCCAGCGCGTGCAGCGCGCCTTCCAGTCAGGCAAGCTCGAAGTCGTCGTCGCCACCATCGCCTTCGGAATGGGAATCGACAAGGCCGACGTTCGCACCATCGTCCACACCGCGCTCCCCGCATCCGTCGAAGCCTTCTATCAGGAGATCGGCCGCGCCGGTCGCGATGGTCTCCCCAGCCGCTCCGTCCTCCTCCACAGCTACGCCGACCGCAAGATTCACGAGTCCTTTCTGGAGCGAGACTATCCACCCGCCTCCGACCTCGCCCGCGTCGCCGCCGTCCTCACCGACGATTTCCTCATGCCCGAACCGCTCTGTCGCAAGCTCAAGATGGCACCCGACCTCTTCACCAAATCGGTTGAGAAGCTGGCCGCGCAGGGGGCCGTGCAGCTCGACTTCGCCGGCAACGTGCGTCTTGCGGATGAAGCGCGCCGTGCCGACTCCAATCCTGCATCGCCCGCCTCCTGGCGCGCCGCCTACGAGGCACAGATCGCCTTCCGCCGCTCCCAGATCGACCGCATGGTCGCCTTCGCCGAAACCCAGCAATGCCGCATGACCGCCATCATCCGCCACTTCGGCGACACCGCCGACGCGCACCGCCCCTGCGGCATCTGCGACTTCTGCTCCCCCTCCACCACCACCGCGCAAACCTTCGCCCCGCCCACTACAGAAGAGTCCCGACAGCTCAATGCAATCCTGCGCGAACTGAGTGGGTCGCCCGGCCGCTCCCCTTCCACCGGCAAGCTCTACTCCGCGCTCTCCGAGGGGGCGCTGCGCGGCACCGCTGCCGCTAAGGACCGCAAGCTCTTCGATGTCCTCCTCGACGCGCTCGCCCGCGCCGGTCTCATCACCCTCATCCCCGACACCTTCACCAACCCCGAAGGCAACGTCATCCCCTACAAGAAAGCCGCCCTCACCCACGAAGGCCGCAGCCCAGACGCATCCCAACTTATCGGCGTCGTCCTGCCCGCAACCTCCGTAGACACCCCTACGAAATCCACACGCAAGCACGTAGCCTCACGAGCCACTGGCACAAATCCCCGCGCCCTTCGCCGTGCGACGGAAAACGCCTCCGCAGATGACAGCCAATCGGCACGGAAGTCCTCCGGGCGTCGCGATGCGGATCGAACCCCAGAAGAACAGCTCGAACACCGTCAAATCGAGAATGCTCGCGTTGCAAAGAGAGCCGAACTGACGGACGCATATTCACCAGAGCAGAAAGAGTTGGACAAGAAGCTGCGAGAGTGGCGTAAGACGGAGGCAGCAGCCAACGGTCGTCCAGCCTTTTTTGTGCTCACCGACGCAATCCTCATCAAGGTTGTAATGGCTGCGCCTACATCGCTCTCACAGCTCCTCTCGATCTCCGGCATTGGACAGGAGAAAGCTGACCGCTTCGGTGCCGCAATCATCGCCATCTGCCGCGAGTCATCGCACGCCGACGACTTTAGTGTGGCGCGCACGGTCAAAGCGCAGCCTCCAAAATACAGAGCCGTCCCACGCGATCCTCTGCCCGTCTCCACCATCAAGGAGCGCAGCAGCCCGATCCAGCAATTCGGCGAGCCCACGCCCACCTTCCACCGCCCGCGTCCCACCCCCTCCGACCCCGCCGCCGAGCTTACTCCCGCCCAGCAACTCCTCGACGCCAACCTCCGCGCATGGCGCAAGTCCGAAGCCGAGCGCATCGGCCTTCCCCAGTTCTTCGTCCTCGGCTCCTCCACGCTGCGCAGCATCGTCCTGCTGCGCCCGCGCTCTGTCGCTCACCTTCAATCCATCTCTGGCATCGGCCCCGAGAAGGCCGAAAAATTCGGCGCCGCAATCCTCGCCCTCTGCAACGCATAGCCAACGCACCGCAACCTCAAAGCGCCGTCATTCTGCCCTGAGCGCAGTCGAAGGGCAGAATCTCCGTATTGGCCGTTGCGGTTGCTATTGTCTGTTCTTGCTCACATCGCGCTCCAGCCTCAGACCCCCGCCAAGCTGCTAAACTGAAGATTCGCAGCAATCCGCGCGCGCCGAGTCCCCGCGCATCTAAATATCTGCGACACATCAAGGAGAACGACATGGCAGACCCAACCTCGAACGGCACTTCATCCTTCCACGAGCCAGCGCTCCGCCTCAAGCTCGGCCTCGCCGAGATGCTCAAGGGCGGAGTCATCATGGACGTGATGAACGTCGAGCAGGCCCGCATCGCCGAGGAAGCCGGGGCCATCTCCGTCATGGCGCTCGAGCGCGTCCCCGCTATGATCCGCGCCGAGGGCGGCGTCGCCCGCATGGCCAACCCCAAGCTCATCCGCGAAATCATGGCTGCCGTCACCATCCCCGTGATGGCCAAGGCCCGCATCGGCCACTTCGCCGAAGCGCAAATCCTCCAGCATCTCGGCGTCGACTTCATCGACGAGTCCGAAGTCCTCACCCCCGCCGACGAGACCTACCACATCGACAAGCACGCCTTCACCACGCCCTTCGTCTGCGGCGCGCGCAACCTGGGCGAAGCCCTCCGCCGCATCGCCGAGGGCGCAGCCATGATCCGCACCAAGGGCGAGCCCGGCACCGGCGACGTCGTCCACGCCGTCCGGCACATGCGCCAGATCGTCAGCGAGATCAAGGCCCTCACCGTGCTCAGCGACCAGGAACTCTACAACGCCGCCAAGGTGCATGGCGCGCCCTACGAGTTGGTCCGCATGGTCGCCAAATCCGGCTCGCTCCCCGTGCCCAACTTCTCCGCCGGCGGCATCGCCACTCCCGCCGACGCCGCCCTCATGATGCAGCTCGGCGCGGAATCCATCTTCGTCGGCTCCGGCATCTTCATGAAGGAGCGCGCCACCCCGCTCGAAGTCGGCCTCTATGAAGAAGGCGATGTTTATAAGGATGGTGATTGGTACTGGGTCAAGATCAAGGGAGAGTGGCAGCCCGATGTGCCCATCGTGCGCAGCAACTTTGGCAAGCCGATCGATCCATCGCTGATCGGCCAGCCGCGCAATCCCGAAGAGCGCGTCGAAGCCATCTCCCGCGCGCGTGCAATCGTCATCGCCACCACGCATTTTGCCGACGCCAAGATCGTCGCCGACGCCGCCGAGACCGTCACCGGAACCATGAAGGGCCTCGCCGCCGCCGCCATCGAAGAAAAAGACCTAATGCAAACCCGCGGCTGGTAATGATGGCCGCGCCCACCTCTCCGCTCATCGGCGTCCTCGCCCTGCAAGGCGCGTACGACGCGCACGTCCGCACGCTCACCGCCCTCGGCGCAACCCCGCGTCTCATCCGCGTCCCCGCTGAACTCGACGCCCTCGATGGCCTCATCCTGCCCGGCGGCGAATCCACCACCATGCTGAAGTTTCTCGACCGCAACGGCTTCTTCGAGATCCTCCAGAGCTACGTCAAATCCACGCCCACCTTCGGTACCTGCGCCGGAGCCATCCTGCTCGCCACTCACGTCGAATCCCCCGCCCAGCGCTCACTCGCCGCGCTCGACATCACCGTTCAGCGCAACGCCTACGGCCGCCAGATCGACTCCTCCATCCTCACCGCGCCCACCTCGCTCCCCGGCCCTCCGCTGGAGATGGTCTTCATCCGCGCCCCGCGCATCACCCGCACCGGCCCGACGGTCGAAACCCTCGCCACCCGCGACGGCTTCCCCACTCTCGTCCGCTCCGGCCACATCCTGGCCGCCACATTCCACCCCGAGCTATCCGCCGACCCCCGCGTCCACCAGCTCTTCCTCACCCTCGTCCGCCAGCATCACGCAGACTTCGCGCGTCAATCGCACTAAAAGGATTGCCAACCCTTACGCATCGGGAACGATGAGTCCCTTCGCGCCGCCCAGCCACACCGCCAGCGCAACCAGCTCGGCGCACAGCACCCACTCCAGCGCGATCCCGAAGACACCTCGTCCGGTCGAGTGCATTGCCACTACCACCAGGGCAAATACCAGCACGCCCATGCCAATCTGCGCCGCCAGCAACCCATAGCGCGGAACCCGCACCGCCACCAGCGGCCGCACAGGCACCTGCGCCGCTACCCGCGCCGCAAAGTCCGCAGGAATCGTCACATTCGGAGCCTGCTCCAGCGCCCGTGTCACGCGCTCTTCCAATGCATCATTTACATCCTTCATCCGTTGCTCGTGCATGGCGCCCCCTTTACCGGCATTCGGTCTCCCTCGTTTCGCCTCGCCGCAATCCCTTCTCGCAGCTTCCTGCGTCCTCGATGCAGATGCGTCCGCACGGTCCCGATGGGCAGTCCCAGGGCCAGCGCGATCTGCTCATACGTCCGTTCTTCCTGATGATAGAGCACCAGCACGGCGCGTTCCACCTGGCTCAGCCGTTGCATCTGCTCCTCCACTATAAGTTGAAATTCGCGCTCTTCCATCAACTCTTCCGCGTTGCGCCCGGGATGCGGCAGCCGCTCCTCCCATCCGCTCGTCTCATCCGAGATCGACACCAGCGGCTGCTCGTCTCTTCGCCGCCGCTTCCACTCATCCTGCGCCACGTTCACCGCGATGCGGTACAGATACGTCGTTACCAGCGCCTCTCCGCGAAATCCGGGCAGCGCGCGATATAGCCGCAGAAACACCTCCTGCGCCAGATCGTCCACGTGCTCGCGGCTTCCCGTCAACCGCAGCAGCGTGCGGAACACCATCGCCTGGTGCTCGCGCACAATATCCTCGAAGTTGAAGTCGGATGCCAAGCAGGGTTAGACCTCGCGCCGCTGTGAAAGTTTCACGCGCCGCAGTGAAACTCTGCGCCGCCCCGTCAGTCTAACGCGTGCAGGAAAGGGAGGAAATCATCATGGGATTTATATACAGTCCGTTCATCGTCCCGGTAGCGGCAATCACATGCTGGGCCATCATGGTAATTGCACGAATGATCGGGTCGGTTCAGAAGCACCGTATCCAGTCCGAGGAGCGCATGACCATGCTACAGCGCGGCATGTCTGCTGAACAGATCGCTACTGTGCTAAAGCCCAGCGACAAGGACGACACCGAGGCCGCGAAGACCAAAGACCCCCTGCGCAGTCTCTCCAACGCCCGCCGCACTGGCATCGTTCTGGTCTCCATCGGCGTCGGCATCGTCCTCTTCGGTCTGCTGCTCGCCACGATCGAGCGCGACCGCGAAGTCCTCGCCGTCTCCGCCTGCGGCCTTATTCCCCTAGCCATCGGCATCGGCTTCTTCGTCGACTATGGCCTGCAGAAGCGCGAACTCGCGCGCTTCGGTCTCGAAGTCGCCGCCGAACCGCCCCCCAACAACCCGCCGAACTAACCGGGTGCCGGGTGCCCCATCCATCGCGCACTCCAGCGATCGGGGTCCCCGGCGAGCTTGCTCGCTGGGGTGAGGATGGGTGGGATTGCCAGCTTCTGCCTCAGTATTCAGCTCGATAGTCCACACGTCGCCGCTTTGGAGTAAAAAATCCGAACACCAGATGCAGCACCGCCAGCGCCAGCGCTCCCAGAAACGCCGCCTTGAACGTCTCCACGCGGAATCCGGGAACGAACTCGCTCGAGAACTTCAGCACCACCGCATTGATCACCAAAAAGAAAACTCCGAGGCTCAGGATTCCCAGCGGCAGCGTAATGATCTTCAACAGCAGCCCAAAGGTCGCGTTGAACAGCCCGATCACCACCACCGCAATCATCGCCGAGCCCCACCCGCTCACCACAAATCCGCTCACCGTCCGCGACACAATCCACAGCGCCACCGCATTCAGCACCCACTGCACCAGCATCCGTCCCATCCGCCACCTCTTCCCTTCGCTCGTTCCCACCACCAGCATATCCGACTCGCCCGCCCATCCCATAACCACGGGAAAGTGTACATTGGACTAAATCCCAATGAGCCTCTTCACACTCAAGCCAACGCACGCCACAGTCAAGGCCTACTACGCCGCCTTCGCCGACCTCCTCAAGAAGTGCTGCCACCCTTACGCACAACCGCTTCTACACCACCATCGAACACGCCGCCGAGCGTTCAGCTCCATCAACCCAAGTACGCCCTAACCCTGTGTTCCACTTCGTTGGGATTACCAAGCTGGCACTCCCAGAGAACCAAAGTTCTCCAACCGAGGTGCTTCAGCGCGCGAATGTGCTCCCGGTCTCTCTCTACATTGCGCGCGAGTTTCGGCGCCCAATAGGATTCCCTGCTGGCCGGCATCCTGCCCTCGCGACACCCCTTATGTTGGTGCCAAAAGCAGCCATGCACAAAGATGACTTTCTTCCGGCTGCGAAACACTAGATCAGGTTTCCCCGGTAGATCTTTCACGTGCAATCGATACCGGTATCCCAACGCATGAACCAACCGGCGCACCAGCATCTCCGGCTTTGTGTCCTTGCTGCCAATGCGGCCCATATTACGGGAACGGCGCTCTGGAGTCAGCTTGTCCATGGTTCAACGCCCGCCGCATGAAATCATCTTTCCCATTTCGGAACCTTTGTCGATATTGCTCCGCTCAATTAACGCGGTACGGCGATGGCAGAGGAGCGTGCTGTCATTCTGAGCGGGAGCGAAGAATCCCCGCATTTCTCCCATCGGCCACAAACCCCCAGATCCCGAACAGAATTTAGGCATCACGAGAATTGATAGCTAGAACCATGTTTTCCAGCGTCCCTGAAGGAGTAGAAATGAAGCCATGGAGAACATCAAGCCAAACGTCCCGAGCCGCGAAAGCCGCGCGGAGGCACTCCGCTCAAGCGAGGAGCTATTCTCGATTCCTGAGTTCACATTAGAAGAGCCGCCCCGCCGGTACCTTGTGGTTGAGTGGGACGAATTCGGGACACAACTGGAGGTGTATCAAGCCGACAGTCTCCCGGAGATCGCGAGACTTCTTGAATCAAGCACCTGCGGGGCCGACATTACGGAGATCCTTGACCTCGACCCTGGCGAGATTCTGAGACCAGATTTCGAGCGTGTCTATCGCGTTCCGAGAATCTACCGCGGTCACATCATCGCCTACCAATCAGCGACCGACAATCATTGAACATTGTCAGAATCTCTCAAGCAGAGAATTGATCTCGGATTCGGCGAACAACTGACAGTCGATATAGAGCTTCGCGAGGGCCTCAGGGAGGTTTGATGCCAAAGAAGCTCGCACCTGTTCAAACTTGGGGAACTCTTGGCGGAAGGAACGAATTCTCACCAAATTCTCTTGCAAACGTCTTGATCTTTCCTGTCCATCCGGCCATACCGTTTCCCAGTACCGGCATGTAGCGCACGAGGGAGGGCATCTTGCTCCATCATGAGATAAGAACGAGGCCCAACCGGAATCCGCCAGAATAAGAACCTTCAATCCGTCGTCCCGACGCTTTTCCCCATTGCATTTTCTGCACGCGACAAGAACATTTCCGGGAATGTGCAGCCCTGTCCGAAGGCGATTCATCCCATCAAGGTGTTCCACCACTGGAATCGTATCTTCTAGGCTACGCAGGCAATAAGGACAGGAATTTCCGAAACGCACGCGAACTAGCTCGGCGTAATCCGCCCCATCGACCCGCATACCCCATTCGCGGCAGATCTTGCGGCTTAGCTCATGTAGGAACATACTGACGAGCTTGTTAGCAACATCAGACTTAGCGCGCAGGGTCGCTGTCCGCAACGGACTCGTGGCATTCCTCACGGCTTGCCGCCCAAGAGCCAGTCCACGGTGACGTCTAAGGCGCGTGCGAGCGCCTTGAGTTCGTAATCGAGGACGTATCTTCCATCGCCCTCGATTTTCGCAATCGCAGCACGATCGAGTTGGACACCTAGTCGTGCAAGCTTTCCGGAGAGCGCATCCTGTGTGAGTGGAGGCTGCGAAGAACCACGCGCTTCAGCGACGCGCCGACCGACGATGTTCTTCTTACGCGCACCTTTGCTCACAACCCAAAGGTAATCGCAAGACTGCGCCAAAATGTTCTAGATTAGAACACCAGCCTGGTCGTACACGCCGAGTCAGCCCATCATGATTTGCTCTCGGCTTGCCAAAGTCGGCTCATGAATAACCCGCAATGCCGCCGGGAAGAGGTTCCTCTCATCAGCGGAACCGAGTTGCTTACCAGCTTTCGAGAACGGAGGACACGGAAGTCCCGCCGCAATCACATCCACACCGCTATATGGTTTGCCGTCGAAGTAATTTAGGTCCTCTTCGAGCACGTTCCATTTAGGGCGATTGAAGCGCAGCGTTTTGCAAGCGAACGCGTCAAGCTCCACCAAACCGGCATGATCATAGCCCGCACCCTCAAACCCCAACGCCTGGCCACCCGCGCCTGCACATAGCTCCAAAACGGTAAGCTTCATATCTTCTCTTTATATTCGCTGAAGGGCTCTGGAAAACGGGGAAATAACTTAAAAATAGCAAAACGTTCCCTATTTGGCACTTGCCGCCCTCGAATGGGTGATCGACCAGTACCGCGTCTCCACCGACCCCCGCTCCGGCATCGTCAACGACCCCAACCGCCCCGACGACGACCACTACATCCTCCGCCTCATCGGACAGGTCATCACCGTCTCCCTCGAAACCCAGAAAATCATCGCCACCCTCCCCTCCCTCAACTTCACCTAGCGCAGGGTACGCGCGCCGCCCCAGCGAATCCTCCGCATTAATCCCTTCCACTCATCCCCAGTGGTCACCACAGCCCAATCCGAGTAATCTCTACTCATCGCGCGCGCGTGTGGAGTGATCCGGATGCCAACCATCGTCACGCCTCCAAATCTCGAACGCCGTCCCCGCCGCTCCGAAGAGGACGATGGAGGCAACAGCCGCCGTCCGCCCAACGGAGGCGACCTCAAGCGCACCGGCGGAGGGGGCGACAACGACAACTGGGACAACCGTCCCAACCGCCCGCACCGTCCCGGTCAGCGTCTCATCTCCTACCGTCTCGGCCTCTTCTTCGCTCTCGGAGCCGTCTTCCTCTTCTTCACCGGGCTGGTCAGCGTCTTCTCCGTCACCCAACCCGCCGCCCGGCTGGACGCCTACAACCACGCCATCAACGCATGGCTGCCCGCCGCCGTCCCGCCGATCCTCTGGCTCACCACCGCCGTCCTGCTGCTCAGCTCCGTCACCGTCGAGATCGCCCGCCGCCACATCTTCCACCCCATCGACGCCATGGAGGAGTGGTTTGGCCTGGGACATCCCATCACCCGCCGCGCCCTGCCCTGGCTGCTGGCAACCCTCGTCCTCGGCTCGCTCTTCCTCGCTGGCCAGGGCCTCGCATGGCACCAGCTCGCGCTCGAGGGAGTCGGCTTCCAATCGAGCGGCGCCGGCGGACACTCCTTCTACATCCTCACCTGCGCCCACGCCATCCATCTTGCCGCCGGCATCATCGCCCTCATCGCCGCCATCGTCGGCCTCTTCGCCTTCCGCAGCGTCGAAGACCGNNTGGCTCTGCCTCTTCACCCTGCTCGCCTTCCGCTGATCGAAACGCGCGCCGCCAGCTACCGCTTCTTCGCCGGCGCGCCCTTCGCAGTCGCCTTGCCCTTCGACTTCCCGGCAGCCTTCGCAACAGGCTTGCTCTTCGCCTTCACCGCCGCAGCCTTTGCTGGAGATTTCTTCGCCACAGCCTTCGCCGGCGGCTTCACCGCAGCCTTTGTCTTCCCCTTCACCGCCGCAGCCTTCTTCACAACCTTCGCAGCAACCTTCTTTGCAGCCGCCTTCACCGCAACCGGCTTCTTCGCCGCAATCTTCACCGCCGGTGCAGCCTTCTTTACAACAGCCTTTGCAGCAACCGGCTTCTTCACCGCAGCCTTCGTCTCAACCGTCTTCGCGACGGCAGTCTTCGCCTGCGCAACCGGCTTCACCGGCACGGCGACCTTCGCCGCGACCGCAGCCTTTGCTTGGACGGGCTTCGCTCCCGCAGCCTTGCCCGCCTCAGCCTTACCAGCCTCAGCCTTGGCCGCCTCAACCTTGGCCTTCTTAACACCAGCCGCCGCACCCGTCGACTCCGCCGCTGCAACATCAGCCGCCAATGCAGCCTCATCCAATCCCTCGGCGCCCTCCGCCAATCCCTCCTCCGTCCCGGCCTTCTTGCGCGCCTTCGCCTTTGACTCCTTCTTCGCCGCTCGTGCGCGCCGCAGATGCACCGCAGGCGGTGGCGCGGGTGGCGAGTACGGCTCCAGAAACGTCTTCATCTCCTCCATCGTCCCCAGCTTGCCGTCCATCAACTCGAAGACGATCTTCTCCACCAGTTCATCGAACCCGGCCAGCTCAGGAACAATCCGCATCTCCTGCATCTGCACATACGGCACCCTCTGCCGGGCCTGCGGCCACTCCGTGTAGAAGCTCCGGAACTTCGCCTGCAACGCCGCGTTCTTGCTCGAGTAGGCAACCCACAGCACCACCTCCGGCCGGGCCGCCATCAGCAGCTTCCATGCCGCCGACGGCTTCTCCGCATGTTTCCCGCCCAACTCCGCAGCAAACCGTTTCGCCTCGCCCTCCAGCGCATCGATCTCCGCCACAAACCCATGCCGCGGAAAGCTCCGCTTCAGGGCCTTCGCGTCCTTGGCCGGCATCTTCGCCGTCAGCAGAGGAAACTGCGCCGCCGACGCATCCGCGTGGATGCCCTGCATCTGCAACTGCATCTGCGCCTCGCGCAGCTTCTCCAGCTCCGCCGCATTCGCCTTGGCCGTGCTCCATCCCGGTGCCAGCCGTTTCAGCCAGCCCTCTTGCTCCAGCCCGCGCATCACGCGCAGCGGGTCTTCCTCATGCACAATCTCTTCCGCCTCGTAGCCGCGCTGGAAGCCCGTCAGCGACGAGATGGTCCCCTCGGCCTTGCCCGCCTGGTAGCGCGCCTGGGTCTTTTCTTCCATCTGCCAGCCCAGCCGCGCCGCGAACCGCGCCGCTCGGATCATCCGCACCGGGTCCTCGATGAACCCGTAGTTGCCGGCCAGCCGCAGCTCCCGGTTCTCGATGTCAGCCACCCCGTTCAGCGGGTCCATCAGCAGCCCATACGAACCCTCGTTCAGCGACAGCGCCATCGCATTCGCCGTAAAGTCGCGCCGCCGCAAATCGTCCAGGATCGTCGCCGCCTTCATCACCGGCTTGCCCGGCTTCGGATAGGTTACCGCCAGAGTGCTCCCCACCTCCATGCGCACGTTGCCCGCGAAGCGCACAAACAGCGTCTGCCAGGCCTCCTGCTCTCCGGTAACGATCGCCCCGGCCTTCTGTAATTCTTTCTTCAGCTTGAGAGCGTTTCCCTGAACCACTACATCCAGGTCGCGCACCGGCGAACCGCTGGTCAGGTCGCGCACCGCGCCCCCCACCAGGAACACCGTCAGCCCCTTCGCGCGGGCGATCTCGCGTACCTTCGATAGTGCCAGTTGTTGGTCCTGGGACAGGCGGCTTTCAAGCAGATAGATGTAATCGGCCATACGGGGGCTCTCTCCACCCGGACGATGCCGGGTCACTTCAACTGATCGCAACGCTCGTCGTTCCAACCTCGGTTTTCCGCCCGTACTCGGCCCTGAACTCTGGGCTGAACCCGGCCTGAACTCGGATCGGAATCTCGCTCGAAACTTCTACCTAAATCACTGCGAATCAGTCGCTTACATGGGACTAAAAAGCACGGCGCAAGTGTCCATTCTAGCACGCTCTCGCAGGTTTGACCAGCCTATTTGCACCTTTTTCGTGGCGCACCAGCCCCAGCCGTGCGACAATCCACCCAGACGGTCGCAACGCATGTCAAACTCCCCCAAAAAGGTCCTCGTCCGCCGCTTCTCAGGTGACACCCTCCCCGGCTACCTGCCCCAGGCCGCCTTCGTGCGCGACCACGCAATCGACCTGCTCGACCTCTCCGGACGCCTCATCCCCTTGTCGCTCAATGACATCAAGACCATTAGCTACGTCCGCGACTTCAACCTCTCCGACACCGTCAACCCCGAGCGCCTCACTCGCCGCACCTTCCTCGCCCGCCCCCGCAGCGAAGGCCTCTGGCTACGCCTCACCTTCAAGACGGGCGACCTCCTCGAGGGCCTCGCTCCCACCGACCGCACGCTGATCGACGCACTCGCCGACGACGATGGCCTCTTCCTCACCCCACCTGACACCCGCTCCAACACCCAGCGCCTCTACGTCCCCCGCGCCGCCCTCACCGATCTCCAGCTCCTCGCCGTCATCACCGCGCCCTCGCGCCGCCAGCTCCTCCCCGCCCCCGCCGCCACCGAAGACCTCCAGGAAGAGCTCTTCCACCTCCCCATAGACCCCACCTCCCGCCCCAACTGAGAACAGAGAGTAGTGGTAAGTGTGTAGTGAGCAGTGAAGAGTTCCTCATTCTGGCGCAGCCCCAACGGTTCGTCATTCTGGCGCAGCCACCTTTGTTTGTCATTTCGTAGCCCCATTTGCTTGTCATTCCGCAGCGCAGCGGAGGAATCTGCTTTTGCCCTTGCAGTTGCCTGTTCTTTTTGCTTGTCATTCCGTAGCACAGTGGAGGGCCGGGTGCCGGGTGCCCCATCTTTGCCGCAGTCTCATCGCGGCTAAGGTGGGGCCTTGCCGGGTGCCCCATCCATCGCGTACTTTGCGATGGGTGGGATTCGACCCCCGCAAGAATCCCAGCAAATCTCCTTGTCAATACCCTCGAACCAAAAAAATCCCCCTAACCAACACTAACCAAACAACTTAAAACCAAAAAATAGTTGGCATAGTAGTTTCCCTCCAACGCGTATAATTAAATCAGTAAGCAAAACCAAACAGACCCGGCCAACCGCCGGGCCTTCGCATTTAACCAGTAAGCTATTGATTCCAGAGATCAAAAGATCTAAACCATTTGGAATCAATATCTTGAAAATTTGATCCAGACCTAACTCCTTATCTATGAAGATCTTGATTATTTTTTATTTTTTTCGCACAGCGCCGTCAGCACCGAGTGCCGCGTCTTCGCCTTTACTACGCCTCACGCGCTTAGCGCGTGCTTAACCAACACGTTTTGAATACTTTACGCTATTAGCACCGGGGGGGTACATGCGAATCGACGCTTCCAGCCAGTGCCAACCGGCTACGTTTCCCGGCAGCATCTCGTACCGCCGGCCAATCTTCTTCTACAATTCCTCCATGAAGCTCTCCGACCTTGCAACTCATCTCGGCGCAACCCTCCAAGGCGATCCCGATGCCGAAGTCACCTCTGCCGCCGGTCTCGAAGAGGCCCGCCCCGGCCAGCTCGCCTTCGTCGCCAACCCCAAGTACACGCCGCTGGCCCGCACCACCCATGCCACCGCCGTCCTTGTCGAACCCTCCTTCGGCCAGATCGCCGCCGCAACCCTGCGCATCGCCAACCCCTACCTCGCCTTCGCCCGCGCCCTCGAGCTTCTCTACCAGGCCCCAACCTACGCCCCAGGAGTCCATCCCACCGCCGTCATCGCTCCCACCGCGCAGATCGGTGCGCACGCCCACATCGGCCCCTACGTCGTCATCGGAGACCACGCCGTCATTGGGGATCATGCAACTCTTCTGCCCCACGCAGTGGTCTACCCCCGCGCCGAGATTGGCAGCCACTTCTTCGCCCACGCCCACGCCGTCGTCCGCGAGCGTTGCCGTCTCGGCGACCACGTCACCCTGCAGAACGGTGCCATCGTCGGAGCCGACGGCTTCGGCTTCGCCCACTACGACTCTCCCGCCGACGCACTCACCAAAGACACCGTCATCCTGAGCGACGCGCGCACGGGGTCCCCGGCGAGCTTGCTCGCTGGGGTTGAGAGCGCGGAGTCGAAGGACCCCTGTATTTCGCCTTTGCCTTTACCCGATGCCCCCGCATGGCACAAGATCCCCCAAACCGGCATCACCGTCCTCGACGACCACGTCGAAATTCAGGCCAACTCCACCGTAGACCGCGCCTCCATCGGAGAAACCCGCATCCACACCGGCGCCAAGATCGACAACCTCGTAATGGTCGGCCACGGCTCCTCGGTCGGGGCCAACACCTTGCTCTGCTCGCAGGTCGGCCTCTCCGGTTCCACCCACGTCGGCAAGAACGTCATCCTCGCCGGCCAGGTCGGTGTCGCCGGCCATCTCACCATCGGCGATGGGGCCATCGCCACCGCGCAGACCGGCATTCCCTCCGATGTCGCTGCTGGTGCCACGGTCAGCGGCTACCCAGCCATCGACAACCGCAACTGGCTGCGCTCGGTCGCCCTCTTCCACCGTCTCCCCGAGATCATCCGCGAGCTGCGCCAGAAGACAAAGGAGTGATCCCCTCCTCCGCTCCATGCGATAGACTTGTCCCCATGCCACGCGGTACATTCATCACCTTCGAGGGCCTGGACGGCTCCGGCAAGACCACCCAGATGCGCCGCCTCGCCGCCTGGCTCACTGCCTCCGGCCGCACCGTCGTCAGCCTGCGCCAGCCCGGCTCCACCGCGCTCGGCGACCGTCTCCGCGCCGTCCTCGTCGACTCGCGCTCCGAGTCCGCCCTCGGCCCCATCAGTCCGCTCGCCGAGATGGCCCTCATGTTCGCCGACCGCGCCCAGGCCATCGCCGAGATCATCTCTCCCGCCCTTGCCGCCGGCTCCATCGTCCTCTGCGACCGATACACCGATTCATCCGAAGCCTATCAGGGAGCGGGCCGCCAGCTCGGCAGCGCGCGCATCCTCGCCATGCACGCCGCCGTCTGCAACAACCTCCAGCCCGACCTCACCCTGCTTCTTCTCCCGCCGCTCGATGCCGCCCTCGCCCGCGCCCGCCGCCGCAACCACCGCTACGCCGCAGCCCAGCCGCAATCCGAAACGCAAACTGAGCCGCAACCCGCCGACGAGAACCGCTTCGAGCGCGAGTCCGACGACTTCTACGCCCGCATCCACGCCGCCTACCTTGAGATCGCCGCCCGCGAACCCCACCGCGTCCTCACCATCGCCAACGACGACAGCGGCGACAACTCCATCGACGCCATCGAGCTCCGCATCCGCGCCCTGGTCGCCCCCCGCCTCTTATAACCAGTCGACTCACTGGGTGCCAGTTGCCGGGTGCCCCATCCATCGCGTACGTTGCGATGAGTGGGCAGTCGTATGTTTTTTGTTTGTCATTCCGCAGCGTAGCGGAGGAATCTGCTTTTGTTCTTTACGGCTGCCCCATCCATCGCGCCTTTGTCTCACGCGATGGGTGGGATAGGGCCGCCTCTACTCACCCGCGCGTTTGGCAATCAGCCGTGTCGTCGAGAACCCTTCGACCAGCGGCACGATCTTCACCTGTCCGCCCCAGGAGATCACCTCGCTGGCACCGACCACCGTCTCCACCTCGTAGTCGCCGCCTTTGACGATCACATCGGGCCGCGTCGCCACAATCACCTCCAGCGGCGTCGCCTCGCCGAAGACCACCACGGCATCCACGGCGGCCAGCGCGGCCAGCACGCGCGCCCGTTCCCGCTCGCCCACAACCGGGCGGCCAGCCCCCTTCAGTCCGCGCACCGAGGCGTCGCTGTTGATGGCCACAATCAGCCGGTCGGCGAAGCGCCGTGCCTGCTCCAACACCGTGATGTGCCCGATGTGCAGCAGATCGAAGCATCCATTGGTGAACGCCACCCGCTCGCCGTTGGCCTTCCACAGCGCTACGCGCTGCACCAGTTCCTCGCGCGACACCACCTTGTCCTCGCCATGCAGGGCAATCTCCGGGGCCAGCGCGGCCAGCAACTCGTGCTTCTCCACCGGCACCGTTCCCGCCTTGCCCACCACAATGCCCGCAGCGATATTGGCCACCCCCACGGCAGTCTCCGCCCGCAGTCCGGAGGCAAGACACAGGGCCAGCACAGCAATCACCGTATCGCCCGCGCCCGAGACGTCAAAGACCTGGCGCGCCACGGCTGGAGTCATGAATCGCTTCCCCGGCCGCACCAGCGCAATCCCCTTCTCGCCCAGCGTCGCGATAAGAAACTCAATCCCGAGTTCCTGCACCAGACCCTCAGCCGCATCCAGCAGGGGTTTCAGCTCACGCCCTTCGAGATGCACTGCCGTGGCGAGCTCCGCGAGGTTGGGGCAGATCGTCGTGGCCCCGCGATAGCGCGTGAAGTCGGCGCTCTTGGGATCGACCAGCACTGGTATCCTCTGCCCGCGCGCAGCCTGAATGATTGTCTGGCAGACCTCCGGCGTCAGCACACCCTTCGCGTAGTCGGAGAGCACCAGCGCATCGCATCCCGGCAGATGGGCCAGAACGCTCTCCACCAGCCGCTCATAGTCGTCCTCGGACCGCGCGCCCAAACGCTCGCTGTCCAGCCGCAGCATCTGCTGCCGTCCGCCCAGAATCCGCTGCTTGGTAATAGTGGGAAATCCCTGCGAGACGACAAACTCCGGCAAGATCCCATTCGCGCGCAACCCTTCCGCCAATAGTCTTTCGTCCTCGTCGCCGCCAGTAAACCCGATCACCTCGGCCTGCGCGCCCAGCCGGCTCAGGTTCATGGCCACGTTGGCCGCGCCGCCCGGCTGCTGGCTCTGGTGGGTAGCGAGCACCACGGGAACCGGCGCCTCCGGAGAGATGCGTCCCACATCGCCCCAGATGTACTTGTCGAGCATCACGTCGCCCACCACCAGCATCCGCTTGGCGGCCCACTTACACTCAATCTCCTGAATCGCCTCGTGCAGTTGCTCGATCACCGTGCCCCCTCAACCTGCGCAGCCGCAGTAATCTCCCGCACCACAGCGCTTTCCCGCTCCACTCCGCACACGCAGTCCAGCTCAATCCAGTCGCATAGCATGTGTCCAGCCAGTATGTGCGCCTCCTGAATGCGCGCCGTCTCCTTCGACGCGACGGCAAACAGATGATCGGCCAGTTTAACCATTCTGCCGCCACCCGCGCCGGTAAAGGCCACCGTCGCCATCCCCTGACGGCGCGCCGCCGCGAGCGCGGCCACCACGTTCTGGCTATTGCCGGAGGTGGAGATGCCCACCAACAGATCGCCTTCCACGCCCAGCGCCTCCACCTGTCGAGAGAACACCGCCTCGTACCCATAATCGTTGGCAATCGAGGTCAACGCGGAGCTGTCCGTGGTCAGCGCCAGCGACGCCATGCCGCGCCGCTCGCGGCGGTATCGCCCCACCAGCTCTGCCGCCAGATGCTGCGAGTCGCCCGCGCTGCCGCCGTTGCCGCACCACAGGATCTTCCCCCCGGCCCGCAGCGTCGCCGTCATCGCCCGCGCAATCGCCTCCAGCACCGGCTGCTGCGACTCCACCTGGCGCACCACCTCCATATGCTCTGCAATGGCTGCACCGAAGACACCCGCGGCATTGGGACGATTGGGCATAAATCTCTCACCTCTCCGTGCAACGGCTCTCAGGGCCGTTCCCCGCACGCCGATCTGTTTCGTCAACGCTGTTGCTATCATAACGGGGTGGCCGACTCCGCAAACAGCTTTTCACTCCGAACCCTGCGCACCGTCTTCCTGGACCGCGACGGAGTCCTCAATCGCAAACTGCCGGAAGGCCGCTACATTACCTCATGGAGCGAGTTTCAGCCACTGCCCGGCGTCCCCCAGGCCATCGCTCGCCTCAACCGCGCGGGCCTGCGCGTCGTCGTCGTCTCCAACCAGCGAGGCATCGCCCTCGGCCTCTACTCATCCGACGACGTGCGCAGCATCCACTCCGCATTGCAAGGCTGGTTGCAGTCGCACGGCGCGCACATCGACGCCTTCTACTTCTGCCCTCACGACACGCACCAATGCAACTGCCGCAAGCCCCTCCCCGGCCTCTTCCATCAGGCCCGCGCCGACTTCCCCGAGATCGCCGCCGCCGCCAGCGTCATGATCGGCGACTCGCTCTCCGACATCGAGTTTGGCCATCGCCTGGGCATGACCACCGTCTTCCTCGAAGGCGACCCCGGGGCCCCCGGCGAGCGCGTTTGCTCGTTGGGGTGGGATTCATCTCACCAGAAACCCGGAGCCGAAGCCGCGCGCCAGTTAGCCAACCTCCACTTCCCCTCCCTGATCGAAGCCACCGAAGCCCTCCTCAATCAGTCAATCAAAATCTAAGTCCCAATCTTCGGCGGCGTGTCAGTTTGAAATCCGGCGCGAACGATGTTACCTATAACACCGTATTTCGGGAACCTCGTTCCTTACCCCGTTGACCCCTGGCCGCTTCCGAGGATTGATCGGTAGGCAACCTATCGAACAGAGATGGGATAAGTGGTAATAACAAGACCCTTGTCGAGTTCCGATGACGTTAGTTTGTCCGGTCTAGCAACATGCAGCGTGTTCAGCAGTACTTGTCTCGTAGAATCGAAGGAGACACCGAGAATCAACGCGTCGGATTCTCCACCCGCCTGCCAGATGTCTCCTGCAATCGAATCCGTCGAGCGCGTGCGGTATTCACCTTGGAAACGATGGCCGCCAGAAAAGTGAAATTCCACTCGTCCATCCTCTCCTTCGCGGCTGCCACGGCAAATCGGAAGAATGCCACGGTACAGAACCTTGCGCTCTAGACGAACCGTCACGCCGAGTTCATGATTGCCGCCACATTGCTTGGACCACGTCCATACAGCTTCGGATGTTCCCGTGCTTGTGGAAGGCTGCTGCGCGAATTCTGGCGAAGCAAACAAAACTGCTAAGAACAACAGTATGCAACTCACATCCATTCTGTTCATGATCAACATACTACTCGATTCCTTACGCGTGGCATTCCCGTTGGGGCCTCGAAATGAAATCGAACCGCCAGTAAAGTCTGCTTATCGGAAGCTTCAATCATTCAATTCAAATTGACCCACTACCCAATCTTCCGCAGCGTGGCGCAGGTCTCAGCAATCCCCTCTTCCAGCCCTGTCATCGCCAAATCGCAGCCCAGCGCGCGCAGGCCCGTCAGGTCGGCCTCCGTGAAGTGCTGGTAGCGGCCCTCCAGATCGGCGGGGAATGGAATGTACTCGATTGCTGCCTTCCCATGCACCGCCATCAGCGCTCGCGCCACATCGTTGAAGCTGCGGCTGACGCCTGTCCCTGCATTCACCACGCCGCGATAGACCTTGCGCCCCTCACCGGCCTTGGGCGCGTAGGGCCCAATCCCCGCGAAGAACATATTCATCCGCGCCAGGTCGCGCACATACACAAAGTCCCGCCGCTGTTCGCCGTCGCCGTAGCCGCCGCTTCCCGCAAACAGCCGCACCTTTCCCGTCTCCTTCATCTGCTTCGTGAAGTGGTGGATCACAGAGGCCATGCGTCCCTTGTGCTGCTCCCTCGGCCCATATACATTGAAGTAGCGCAGACCCACCGCCGTCGTCGGCGCCTCGTCCAAAGCCAGCCGGTTGCGGAAGTAGTGGTCGAAGGCCAGCTTGGAAAAGCCGTAGACGTTCAGCGGCCGCTCGTTCTCCAGCGTCGGCGTGAAGTGTCCCGGCCCGGAGGGCCCGTAGACCGCCGCGCTGGAGGCAAAGACCAGCGGGACGCCCTGCTCCATGGCAAACCGCAACACCTCTTTCGTGTACTGGAAGTTGTTGTCCATCATGTACACGCCGTCGTCTTCAAGCGTGTTGGAGCAGGCGCCCTGGTGCAGAATCGCCTCGATCCTACCTTCTCCCAGTGCATTTTCTCCAATGGCGCGGCGAAACTCCCGCTTGTCCATGTAATCCACATAGCGCGCGCCCTGCAGGTTCTCAAACTTCCTGGCATTGGCCAGGTTGTCCACCACCAGAATGTCCGTGATGCCGTGCGCATTCAGCTCGTGGACCAGGTTGCTGCCGATAAAGCCCGCGCCTCCAGTAACGATTAACATTTGGATCAGGCCTCCTGGCCCTCATCGCAATACTTGCAGTACCGGGTTGAGAACGCGCCCCACGGCCTGCTCCATCTCTTCCACTGTCACCGAAGTCATGCACTCCTTCTTCATCACAACACAAGTCTCAAGACCGCAGCCAAAGCACTCCGGCTGATGATACACAATCTGGTGCTGCCGTCCGGCCGGATACCATACGCCGGGAAGACCGTGCGCCGAAAACGCAATCACGCACGGAACTCCAACGCTGGCGGCCAGGTGCATCGGCCCGGAGTCCGGCCCAAGAAAGACCTCCGCGCCTTCCAGCACCGCCGCGGTCTCGCGCGGCGTCAGACGTCCGCACAGGTTCACCTTCGCGCCGCGCCACCACTCGGCGGAGTACTCACTCACCTCGTAATCCTCCTGCGCGCCCACCAAGGCAAGACCATGCAGCGGATACTGCGCATGAAGCCGCGCCAGCAACTCACGCCACTTCTCCTGTCCCCAGTCCTTGGACTGCATCTTGGTGCCTGGGCCGCAGGCAATCAACCGGCGCCCGCCGAGAGTGCCCAGCGCCGCAACCGCGTCCTGACGCTCCGCCTCGCTCAGCCGCAGCTCCCAGTTCGCCATCTCCTCCGGGTGTGCGTCCCCCAGCGCCGCAATCGCTCTTGCCAGCCGCCTCGCCTCCGGCTCATAGAGTCCTGTCGCTGCGTCGAAGCGGTGCTTCAGCTCCCATTCTCCGGGCAGCCCCACAATCCGCCGCACCCCGGCATTGCGGAAGAATATCCGATCGCGCAGAACTCGCCCGTAGGGCCGCATCGGCATCAGGTAGATCAACAGATCGGGGCCGAAGCGCCGAATCTCCAACGTAAGGCGCAGCAACTCCCCCATCCGCCGCGTTCCCACCGTGTAGCGCATTGTTCCGTGAACCAGCCCCGAATCGCCCAGCACAGACGCCGAGGCAGCGGCCTTCGCATGCACCGGAAGGTTCGTCAGAAGGACCCGCTCTGCATGGGGAAAGCAGCGTGCAATCAGGTGGAAGCACGGCAATGCAACCACCGTATCTCCCAGGCTGCCCAGGCGATAGATCAGCACCTTTCGTATCGGCGACTCATGCGACAATCTGTTTCTCCCAAGGGGGGATGGAATGTGCCCGGTGCAGGGCCGATCCTGTTTCCTCGCGTTTGTCAGGCCCTCTGCCACGCCGGCCACGCCAGTGCCGGGCCTGCGCATCACAGGGTTTGAGTTGTCGATTCTAGTGTAGTACGCCAGGCTGATCGTCACGGATCTCTCGTGATCGGCATGGCTTCTAAACCATTCTGGTCTGAGCGAAGTTGTCCTGTCTCCCTGCGAAAGCCTGGTTTCGCCCCCTCGCTGCAACCAAACCCGTGCTGCTGATACAGTTGGATGGTCAGCCCGCCACGGGCCGCGCCACTGTCCATGTTGACCGCTCTCGAAATCACGCGACTGCACGACCAGGCCACGCTCCGCTGGCACCAGGACCCGGCAGCGCCCGTTCCGCTCGTCCCCGCTGCGTCCGCAGCACCTGCTCCCACCGTATCCCTCATCGAACTCGCCCTCGCCCATCATCGCGCCAACTTCGACCTCTGGCACGAAGAAGACAAGGCCCGCGAGCCCGGTGCCTCCGACGCCGCCATCGCCCGCGTCAAGTGCTCCATCGACTCCCTCAACCAGACGCGCAACGACCTGGTCGAAGCCATCGACCGCCTGCTCCTCGCCGCCGCTGGCGTGCAGAACCCCGCCGCGCCGCTCCACTCCGAATCTCCCGGCCTCATCCTCGACCGCCTCTCCGTTCTTGCCCTCAAGCTCTACCACACCGCAGAGGAGGCCCACCGCCCCACCGCCTCCGAGGCCCATCGCCAGCGCAACCTAGCACGCCTCGACCTGCTGCGCGAGCAGCGCGCAGACCTCGCCGCCTGCCTCGACGAGCTCTGGCAGCAGGTCCTCGCAGGCCGTCGCCGCTTCAAGCTATACCGACAGCTCAAGATGTATAACGACCCAGACCTCAACCCCGCAGTCTACGCTCATATATCGGGCGCATGACCCACCCGCGCACGGGCCGAGTTGACCTTCTCGTCCCAGTTGCGTATAAAACCGGAACATGCCCAGCCGATAGAGTATAGGTGCTCGCCAACCCATCCGGCGCTTGCACCCTACAGACAGGAACCGCAGAGACCCCGATGAAGACCGCCCCCCGCTCCTCCGTCAAACGTCCACGCACCCTCGCCGGCACAGTGCCCGCATCTTCCGACGGCGCCCGCACCCGCGCCCTCGCCCAATACGAAGCCGCGCTTCGCCTCATGCAGGAGTCCAAGTTTGACAAGGCCTGCGCCGCATTTAAACAACTGCTCGCATCCAGTCCCGCCGACCTCACCGAGCGCATCCGCATGTACATCAACGCCTGCACTCAGCAGGCCAGCAGGAGCGAGACCCGCTTCAACTCCGGCGAGGAGCGCTACGACTACGCCATCTCCCTGCTCAACGACGGCAACTACGAAGACGCGCGCACCCAGTTGAAAAAAATCCTCTCCGACAACTCCAGTGCCGACTTCGCCTTCTACGGTCTCGCCGTCCTCGCCAGCATGACGGGAGACGCCAACCACTGCCTCGAGCACCTCACCGAGGCCATCCGTCTCAACCCACGCAATCGAATCCAGGCCCGCGCCGACTCAGACTTTCAGGACATGGCAGACGACCCACGCTTCACCGAGCTCCTCTACCCCGAGGTCTGACCGCTGAGTCGCAAATGCGCGCGCGCACCATCCCATTTACACTGATCACAGCAGTGTCTTCCTCAACTCAAACCGGCAAGCCCTCCCTGCGAGTCGTAGCCATCGGCGGAGGCACCGGCCTCTCCACTCTGCTGCGCGGCCTCAAGCGCTACGTCGCGGCGCCCGCCGCATCCCGCCGCGCCGCCGACGCTACCGCCGACGCCATCACCCTCCGCAACGCCAATCCCCAGCATGAATCGCACCCCGAGGACCTTCCCTGCCTCATCCGCGACCTCGCCGCCATCGTCACCGTCACCGACGACGGTGGCTCCTCCGGCCGTCTCCGCGAAGAACTCAATATGCTCCCCCCCGGCGACGTCAGAAACTGCATGGTCGCGCTCTCCGAGGACGAGCTCCTGCTCGCCCGCCTCTTCCAGTACCGCTTCCACCACGGCGGGCTGGAGGGCCACAGCTTCGGCAATCTCTTCCTCGCCGCACTCTCCGACATCACCGGCGACTTCGCCCAGGCCGTCCAGATGTCCTCGCAGATCCTCGCCGCCCGAGGCCGCATCTACCCCGCCACCAACAGCAACGTCACCCTCGCCGCGCGCATGGACGATGGCTCCCTGGTCCACGGCGAAACCAGCATCACCGCCAGCCCCCGCCGCATCCTCGAACTCAAGCTCGTCCCCGCCGACGCCAAACCCCTCCCCGCTACCCTCGAAGCCATCGCCAACGCCGACCTCATCACCCTCGGTCCCGGCTCGCTCTACACCTCGCTGGTCACCAACCTGCTCGTCCGCGGAATCCCCGAGGCCATCGCCGCATCCCGTGCCACCCGCGTCTACATCGCCAATCTCATGACCCAGGCCAACGAGTCGCTCGGCCTCTCCGCATCCCAGCACATCGAAAAAATCCTCCAGCACTGCAATGGCTCAACCATGAACGGCAATGGCGCAAAAATGAATTGTCATTCTGACGCTGAGCAAGCGCAGCGAGCCGAAGGGGAAGAATCCCCGCATTCAATAGCTTGTCATTCTGAGCGCAGNNGAAGAATCCCCGCATTTGTCTTATCCAAAGATCTTCGACTACGCCCTCATCAACACCGCACCCATCTCCCCCACCCTGCTGGAAAAGTACGCCCGCGGTGGCCAGGCCCCCATCGCAGCCGACCTCGATCGCATCCGCGCCCTCGGCATTGAACCCATCTCCGGAGACTTCGCCCAGGAAGGCACCCTCCTCCGCCACGACCCCGACCGCGTCACCCAGGCCCTCCTCACCCTCGTCCTCAACCGCCCCTGATCCCCGCTCGCGTCCCGCGTGATACCTTACCAATCATGACCCCGGACTACTCACACTGGGCCTACTGGATCCACCACCTGCGCTTTTGGAGCGAACCCTTCAAATGGGTCTTCTTCATGGGTGCCGGATGGGGCTCGCTCTATATACGCAGATGGCAAAAGCGCCGCCTCGAAGAGAGCGCGCAGGGCTGGCCCTCGGTCGAAGGCCGCATCAGTAGCGGCAAGGTCGCGGCAATCGCCCACACCTCACGCTTCCTCGCCACCCTTCAGTACACATACTTCGTCGAGGAATATCGCACCGGCAAGTACACCCACGAATTCGCCAAGAAAGCCGAAGCCGAAGACTTTGTTGCAAAGATGCGAGAGCAGCGGGTCCAGGTCCGCTACAAACAGTCCAACCCCGCCAAGTCCGTCCTCGAACAGAGCGTCGTCGAGCAGCACATCCTGCTCGCCCCCCGCTTCGGCTGAACCCATTTTGCTTGTCATTCCCGAAGGGGAATCTGCTTCTGCCTTCGTTTGTCATTCCGTAGCGCAGCGGAGGAATCTGCTTCTGTCGTTGCTCTTGCTTCCAGGTACACCAGGGCTTCAGCACTGGCTCTCTCAGCCCCATCCCAAAATCGGGGGGCTAGTAGCCCGAGGCTATAGCCTCGGGTCTCCCCTGGGGTATGCCCTCCTACCCCGCCGTCACAATCTCCGAAAAGTCCGCAATCCCCGAGAAGTCCTTCAGCACGCGACGCAACAGCGCAATCCGGTTCGCGCGAATCTCCGGCTCCGGAGCCATCACCATCACCGCCTCGAAGAATGCATCGACCGGCCCGCGAAGCGTAGCAACAGACTCCAAAGCCGCACGATAGTCCTTCTCCGCGCTTAGCGACTTGACTCGTTCCGCCACGGCAGCAGACCGCTCCGCAAGCGCCTGTTCTGAAGGCTCGCGCAGCAGGTCCGCCTCAACGCTTCCTCCGGCCGCAATCCCCTTCTCCGCCGCCTGCGCCAGAATGTTCTTCATCCGCTTGAACGCCGCGCTCACCGCCGCAAAGTCCTCGCTGCCGCGCACCGCTGTCACCGCCTCCGCCCGTGCTACGGCATCCCTCACATCGTTCGCGCCTGCCGCCAGCACCGCCTTCACCACGTCGTACGCCTGCCCCTTCGCCTCGCGCAGATAGAACTCCAGCCGCTCGGCAAAAAAAGTCTCAACCGACAGTCTTACCTTTTCACTCACCGAAGCCGCATCCACCACATCGCCCAGCGTCAGCGGCAACGCCGGCTCACTCTCCGCCAGGATCTTCACAATCCCGTTGGCCGCGCGACGCAGCGCAAACGGGTCCTTCGATCCCGTAGGCTCCAGCCCCAGCCCGAACATCCCCACAATTGTGTCCGCCTTGTCGGCAATCGCCAGTACCGCGCCCTCCACGGTCCGCGGCACCGCATCCTCCATCGACTTCGGCAGATACTGGTCGTAGATCGCATCCGCCGCCGCCGCCGAAAATCCCTGCGCCCGCGCGTACAGCCCACCCACCTGTCCCTGCAGCTCAGTAAACTCCTTCACCAGCTCCGTCGTCAGGTCGGTCTTCGCCAGCCGCGCCGCTGTGTCCAGCGCAGCCCCATCCAGCTTCGATCCGCGCGCCTTCACCACTCCCGCCAGCGACGCGGCAACCGCACGCACCCGCTCCGTCTTCGCCGCATAGCTCCCCAGGTCCTTCTGAAACGTCACCTTCTCGAGTCTCGCCACGCGCTCCACCAGTAGCACCCTCTGGTCGAACTCCCAGAAGAACCGCGCATCGTTGAACCGCGCCCGCAGCACGCGCTCATTGCCGTGCCGGATCACCTCCTCGCCCGCCGCATCCGCCTTCGTATTCAGCACCGCAAGAAAATGCGCCGCCAGTCTGCCCTTTTGTTCCCTGTTCCCTCTTCCCTGTTCTTCTGTTCCCTGTTCCCTGTCGGGGCCCCCGGCGAGCGGTCTTGGCTCGCTGGGGTGACTGTTCCCTGTTTCCTGTTCCTCCACCGCAAAGTATTTTTGATGATCGCGCATCACCGTAACCAGCACCTCTTCCGGCAGCGCCAGATACTCCGGCTCGAAGCTCCCCAGCACCACCGTCGGCCACTCCGTCAGGTGCGTCACCGTATCCAACAACGCCTCGTCCTCGCGCCAGCGCAGCCCCGTGCCCGCCGCCCGCGTTGCCTTGTCCAGGGCCTTGCGGATCACCAACCGTCGCGCCTCCACATCCGCCACCACATGCGCCTTCAGCAACGTCTGCGCATACTCATCGGGAAATCCAATCGGAATCGCCTCATCCCCCCCCAGCACGCGATGTCCGCGCGTCGTATTCCCCGCCGTAAACCCGCCAAAGCTCACCGGCACCACCACCTCACCCAGCAGTGCCAGCAGCCAGCGCACCGGTCGCACAAACCGTTCCGGCCTGCCCGCGCGCCACACCATGTTCTTCGCCCAGTAGATCCCCGCCAGCTCCTTCGGCAGCTCTTCGGCGATGACATCGACCGCAGCGCGCCCCTCCGTCTGAATGTCTACTGTTACGTAAACACCTTTAGGTGATAGATCAATTTTACGCAGTTCGTTGACTGTGACTCCACATTTGCGCGCAAACGCTTCCGCTGCGAGAGTTGGAACGCCGTCTTTGTAGGCTACCTTCACGGAAGGACCTATCGGCCCTTTGTTCACACTAGGGGCCTGAGAGAGGACGCCAGTCACGAGCACAGCTAGACGACGAGGGGTCGAGTACGACTTCGCCACACTGTTGCCGTCCAACAAATATTCCCGATCTAACATCCCGACAACCCGCTTGCGCAACTCCGCCTGCGCCCCGGCAATCATCCGCGCCGGCACCTCTTCCAACCCGATCTCAAACAGAAACTCCGCCATCGCCCTCTTCCAATCTTCCTGCGCCCGAACCGTCCGCGCTTACTGTTCCCTGTTGCCTGTTCCCTGTTCCCTGCGCGCCAACTTCTCGCCCTGCGCCACATACGCCTTCGCCACGCCGATCACCAGCGTACGAATCCGCGCCATCACGCCCACGCGCTCGGTCACGCTGATCGCCCCGCGCGCATCCAGCAGATTGAAGACATGCGAGCACTTCAGGGCCAGCTCATACGCGCCCAGCACCGGAAACCGCTTCATCTCCAACTCATTCGCCTTGCTCTCTGCGCCGAACAATCCCTTCGCCCTCTCCAGCAGCGCCAGGCACTCCGCCTCATACAGCTCCAGGTGCTTCCATAGCGATCCCACATCCGCGTAGTCGAAGCTGTACGCCGAAAACTGTTCCTCCTCGGCCAGGCGCATCTCGCCGTAGGTCACGCGCCGCCCGGTGTCCGACTCCACGGCCCAAACAATGTCGTAGATCGAGTCCACATCCTGCAAAAATCCCGCGATGCGCTCCAGCCCGTAGGTAATCTCCCCGCAGATCGGGTCCAGGTCCATGCCGCCGCACTGCTGGAAGTAGGTGAACTGGGTAATCTCCAGCCCATCCAGCATCACCTGCCAGCCCACGCCCCATGCGCCGCCGACGGGCCACTCCCAGTTGTCCTCTTCGAACTTGATGTCGTGCTCGCCGAGGTCGATCCCGATCGCCTCCAGCGATTCCAGATACATCTCCTGAATCCGCTCCGGCGGCGGCTTCAAAATAACCTGTAGCTGCGTATGGCGAAAGAGCCGATTCGGATTCTCGCCATACCGCCCGTCCGCCGGCCTCCGCGACGGCTGCGCATAAGCAATGCGCACCGGCTTCGGCCCCAGCACCCGCAGAAACGTGTCCGGCGACATCGTCCCCGCGCCCACCTCCACGTCGTACGGCTGCTGCAACACGCATCCCCGCTCCGCCCAGAACCTCTCCAGCCGGAACAGCAGCTCCTGAAACGTCAGCGCCTTCTTCTTCTCCGCGATTGCCTGCATCATCCCTCTGAAATAGTTATTATCTCCAGTCTAAACGCCGTTGCCCGTCCGCAGCATATGCCCACCCTGCTCCGGCCCATCCACCGCAAACGGAAACCTCACCGCGCACCCAAACAGCGCCACCAGCAGCGCAACCTGCACCAGCCCATCGAATACAAACACCCGCGGAAACAGGAACAGCGTAAACGCCGCGAACAACGGCACAAACAGCATCACCGTCAGCTTCAACCCGCGCACCTGCACTCCAGCCCGCTCCGCTCGGATCGCCACAAACAGCAACACCAGCAGCGGCGCATACAAATGAACCAGCGTATGAAAGTACGCGACCGGAGGAAACATCACCATGAACGCCGTCACCGCTAGCAACTGGTTCGCCACCGGCATCCTCCACAGCCTCCCGAAGAACGCCCATCCCATCGCCACGGCTCCGCATGCATAGTACGGCAGCGTCAGCCGCGCCAGCGGCACGCCCGTCATCATCGCCGCCAGCTTCACCAGCCCGTACACCGAGTGGTTCGCCGCCAGCTCCCGCAGGCTCCACTCGCTCGCCCGAATCCCCTGGTAGCCAAAGACGTTGTGGATCGATCCCCGCCACGCCACTCCCATCGTCGGCCCCAGCCACCACAGCGCCAGCGCCGTCGCCGCCACAAACGCCGCCACTCCCACCGCAAACGCACGCCACTTCCGCCGTGGCAGCAGCAGTACCAGCAGGATCACCGGATACAGCTTCATCGCCGCGGCCAGCCCCCACAGCACAGCCGCCGCATCGTCGTACTCCCGCAGATAAGCCCACACTCCCGCCGCCGTCAGCACCCACAGCGCAAGCTCCACGTTCCCCTCATGCACCAGCCGCGCAATCGGGAACGAGATCGCCACCAGCGTCAGCGGAAACAGCGTCGCCGTCACTCCCCCAATCCCAACCCGCATCAACGCCCGCCGCACGCCCCACACCGCAACCGCCAGCCACACCGCCGTCACCTCCAGATAGCGCAGCACCGGGCTCGCCGCCGAGTAGAGCCCCGCCATCACCATCGCCGCGAACGGCGGATACGCCACCGGCGAGTACAGCGGATACGGCACCGGCTTCGCGCTCACGTTAAAAAAGAACGCCACCGTGTGCAGCCACTGATACGTCCCCGGATACTCCATCAGGTCGCCGAACAGCGGGTCCCCCAGCGGGTTGTAGTTCACCGCCGTATACCCCACCCGATACTTCACATATCCCACCAGCACCGTCAGCCCGAACACCACCGCCGACCACAGCCAGAATCTCCGCAGCAGCGTCGGCAGCCGCATCCCTCCGCCGTCGCTTCCACGCGCCTGCTGCACCGGCTCCGATCTCTCCCGCGCCTTGATCGCCATTCAGCCCAAGTCTAGCCCACTGCGATCGCCCCCAACCCCACTACCCCCGCCCCAGTACCCGCGCCGTCATCAGCCGTCCCTCCAGGTGACGCTCCAGCACCTCGATGGCAAATCGCCGCAGGTCCGCCGCCCGCGCCCGCGGCCAATCCTCCTCCGCCAGCCCCTTCACCGTCCCGCGAAATATCCGTCCCGCCGTCGCCACCGACTCCGCACTCAGCGCCTCGCTCCCCGCCCCGCCGTCGTCCTCACACGTCACTCCATCGCTCGCCGCCGAGTACCACACCGTCCCTCCGCGCAGGTCCAGACCGCACGCCGCACAATGTCCCAGCTCCGGCATCCACCCCATCAGCCGGTTCATCCACAGCGAAAAATATGTAATCGGCATCCACACCCGTCCCACCTGCAGCTCGTCCAGCACGGCCAGCGCCAGCCGGAAGACCGCGTCCTCCACGGCCCCCTCCGGCAGCGCCTCCTCCAGCACCTCCGCCACCATCTCCAGCGCCGCCGTCCGCGCATAGTCCACCGGCCGCGACAGCGGCGACGACAGGATCTCCAGCGCATCCAGCCGCACCAGCTCCTGCCGGGGCCGCTCCGCAAACCAGGCCCGCGCCACTGTCATCGGCTCCAGCGCCCCGCCAAACCGCTTGCGGCTCCTCAGCGCCGACTTGGCCACGCCCTTCACCTTGCCGTAATCGCGCGTGAAAAAGCTCACAATCAGGTCGGCTTCATGCACCGGCCAGGTGCGCAACACCACCGCTTCTGAAGTGAGCACACTCATGCGTCTACTATCTTCGCATTGCCAGGTGGTCGTCGAAGATGAGATGGACAGATCCCCACCTAAATAGAAGAAATGCTTTATTTTGTGGTGAATACGCCGCAGAATTAAAGCAGAATAAAATCGAGATTACCTCTCGCGCCTGTCGAGTTTTGCACAATGCCGGGGCCTGATCTCGGACTACAATGGTCCTAGAGGTTTCAAATGCCTTCCGCAATGGTCACCTTCAACGGCCGAATCACACTTCCCTCCCACGTGCGCAAACAACTTGGCCTGAAGACCGGCGATAGCGTGGATTTTGTCGAAATTGAAAAGGGCCGGTTTGCCATCACCACCGGCGCCGGGTCGATCGCGGACCCCAAAGGCTGGATTCCCAAATTGGATTTCTCGCCCGCCGGCGAAGAAACCAACCTGTAAGCTGTCGCAAGCTGGCTTCGCAGCCACTACAACATTCTTCCTTCAGGTGTGCCTGTCCCGCACAAGCGGCCCATCGGCGCACAGCTTCAGATGCGCCCGCCTCGGCGGACGCATCTGAAGCCAACTCAAAATTGTCTAGCGGCCAAAGTGGGCGGCGTTCTTCTCGGTAAAGCTGGCCCATTTCTCCGGCAGGTCGTCCTGCGCAAAGATCGCCGAAACCGGGCACGCCGGAACGCAGGCGCCGCAGTCGATGCACTCGACCGGGTCGATGAACAACTGGTCAGCCCCACCAAAGCCGTCCTCGTCCTTCTTGGGGTGGATGCAATCGACAGGACAGGCGTCCACACAGGCGGTGTCCTTGGTGCCGATACAGGGTTCTGCAATGATGTATGCCATCTCTGATTCACTCCGGGGAACTAAGCTCTCGACGCTGATAGTAGCACAGGACCCCAAAGGCTGACTTGTTCTCATCCCTCTGCATTTTGCGATGCGGGGACAAGAAGAATCATCTCCTGGGCTTCCATCCCAATAGCAAACCATCCATAACGCAGACCGGCTACTGCATCTTCGCTTTTGCCCCAGCCGCCCGCGCCGCCCTGTGCTCCGCGTACTCCTGCGGCGTGGGGATGGGCGACAAACCGCGTCCGGCAAACATATCGCTGAAGAAGCCCAGCAACTCCTCGTGGATCAGCCCGTTCGATGCCAGAATCTCCCGGCTGTCCAGCCGGAATTTGCCGCCGGAGAAGTCCGACGTCCTACCCCCGGCCTCTTCCACCAGCAGAATGCCCGCCGCCGTGTCCCAGGGATTCAGCTTGAACTCCCAGTAGGCGTCAAAACGGCCGCAGGCGGTGTAAGCCAGGTCCAGCGCCGCCGAGCCGGCCCGCCGCACCCCGTGCGAGCGCAGCGTGAACTCCTGGTAGAAGTGAATATTCGGGCTGTCGTGGCGCTTGCGGCTGGGAAAGCCTGTGGCCACCAGCGCCTCACCCAATTCTGGAGTCCGCGAAACCCGCATCGGCTTTCCGTTCAGCCGCGCGCCCCGTCCCCGTTCCGCGGTGAATAGCTCATTCCGCATGGGATCGTAGATGACCGCGGCCACAAGCGTTCCATCCTCGTCCGGCCTGGTCCCCGCCGGGCGCTGCTCCAGGCCCAGCGAAACGCAAAACTGCGGAAACCCGTGGGCAAAGTTGGTAGTCCCGTCCAGCGGGTCCACATACCAGCGAAACTCAGCCTCCAGCCGCTCCCGCGTTCCCTCTTCGCCATAGATCCCGTGCTCCGGAAAAGCCTCGGTCAATCGCTCGCGAATCAGCTTCTCCGACGTCCGGTCGGCCACCGTCACCAGGTCCACGCCGCCCTTGTACTCGGTCTCCACGCCGTGGGCAAAAAACTCGCGCAGCCGCGCCCCCGCCTCCTCGGCAATGGCCGAGGCCTTGGGAACCCATACAAAATCCGGTTGCTCCGCGCCGCTCAAGAAGCCGCCTCAGCCGCATCCGAACCGTTCCCGGCTGCCTCGTTCGAGCCCTCACGCCGAGGAGCGCGCTTCCGCCCGGATTCAGAGATCGAGCGGATCTGATGCTTGTAGATGAAGAGGTTGGGCTTGCCTTCCCGCGTCAGCCGCAGCATCGTATCGTCAAAGTACTCGATCCAGCCTTTCACGGTCTCCCCGTCGCGCAGCTTGATCTGGACGACCACCTGGCGATCGCTGAGAGAACGCAGATAGAGTGCCTCCTGCCCGGTTTCGCCCGGCGGAGGCGCCTTGGAACGGTGGCGCGAAGAGAGTGGCGAGGTCATACCGCCATTGTAGATGCAAAGCGCTGAAACAGCAGCCTCCCGTTTCGGTAATGAGCCAATTTCCTATGCACTCAGCGACATACCTTCGGTCGGCGCCAATCACTTCCCCATCCCCGCCGCATCTATGTAATACCCCGCCTTGTGGCGGATATTGAATTCCTCCGCTGCGGCCCTGGGCACCGTCACCTGCACACGGTGGAAGGCGCTTCCGCGCTCTTGATCTTTTGGATAGTAGCCGAGCAAATATTGCGTGCGCAGATCGTCGCTGACCCGCGCAAAGGCCTTGTCCAGCCCGCCGTCGCTCTCGTAGAAGCTCTTGCCGCCGGTCTCTTCGGCCAGCGTAATCAGCGCGTGTTCGCCGCCCAGGTCGCGCCCGGCGCTGGCTTCGATGGGCACATCGATGATGGTGTAGATCATCACCTCGTTGCGCAGAGCCGCATCCAAAGCCTGCGCGTAGGTGGCGCCTTTGGCCGTATCGTCGCCGTCGGATACCACGACCAGCACTCGCCGCGGCGATCGGCCCGGGTTCTCGCCCAACTGCCGTGATCCGTATGAAATCGCGTCGTAGAGCGCCGTAGCCCAGTCGCCGCGCAACTTGCCCAGGCCGCGATCGATCTGGCTCATCTGGTTGGTGAAGGGCGTCAACTCGCGCACCTGTGTGGCAAACTGGAGCAGGCTCATCTGGTCTTGAGAGCGCAAAATCGCATGAGCAAACCGCCTGGCCGCGTCCGCCTCCTCGGCCATATCCTTGCGCACGCTGCCGCTGGTGTCGATGGCCAGCGTCAGGTTCAGCGGCAGCTCCGACTGCCGCTCGAACACCGCAATCCGCTGCGGCCGCCCGTCCTCGGTCAGGGCAAAATCCTCGCGCTTGAGCCCCCCCACAACGGCCCCGTTGCGGTCCGTCACGTTCACAAAAACACTTACCAGCTTCACGTCCACATGCAGCGTGGCCTGCTGCGCGGCCAGCGCCAGGGGGACCAGCGCCAGCAACGCCCACGCGGCGGACGCGCCCAGCCAATCCTCCATCACGTCCACCCGGAGATCGCGCACTTGCATCACGCAACAAGAATACCGCCTGCTCGTTCAGGCGCAACAGCACACGGCAAGGGGAAATCGAGCATCATTACGCGGCGCGGAGCAGAAACGATGATCTTCCCTCTGAACCCTACTCCCTGTTCCCTATTCCCTGCTCTTCTCACACCAGCTTGTAGAGAAAGCCGGTCGGCGTCCCCCACAGGTTGCGGGATCTGCCTTCATAGAAAATGCTGAATTCGATGCCGCTCAGGTCGTAGTCGAACAGGGGAACGCGGTCAAACGTATAGTCGCCCCGCATCGAATACTCGTCGCCGCCACAGTCGATCATCAGAGTGTCTTCGGATGAAAGCCGCTCGGGATGGGTCAGCAGAAGACAGGCGATGGCAAAAACTCCCGCGCCAAACTCGTTGCCGGCCATCGTCGCGCGGGCGCGCCGGGCAGAGCAGCCTCTATGCCTCATGCCTGCCTGCGCGGCTACCACGAGTATGTCGCTTCCCTGCTGCTGATCGGCCAGAATCTTCCCAGCCAGTATCGAACGCTCCCTCTGGCGCAGATACTCCGGACCCAGGCGCCCGGCGAGGCGGCTCTGAAACTTCCGTCTCGTGGCCAGAACCCCCAGCACCATCTCCACCGCTTCGTTGTATGTGGGCGCCAGCGTCTGCCAGCGCGGAATCGCGAACCAGTCTTCAGCGCCCTCCGGCAGCGGCCTGCGCGCCAACCTCTCCTGACAACTGCCCAGTCCGGGAAAGAGCTTCCTCAATTCCATCACCTGGGTCTCTATCGGCCGCACCTTGTAGGTGGATGGGTACGCTCGGTTTGAGCTCACCTGCTCATCCTTGTATTTATCGCTCACCGTGTGACGCTGGATGATCTCCACCACCAGGCCGGCAACCTCGGACTTGAGCTTATTGCTCATATCCAAGACTGTCTGCGCGCTTTGCCGGTCCAGTTGTTCGATAGCAATCTGATAGGCCTCCTGGGCGGCAGCGCCAAGAAACTCCTGAAGCTGCTTGTTCTGCTGCTCAGTCGTGTTTCCTGAAAAGAGTAACGGGACGATCTGATGGGGAGTTGCTAGTGAGGTTGCCATGGTACCGCTCTCCACGCGTTTCCGCGCACTGGATTCTGCCTCTTTTATCGGCACAATCGCAGTTTTCAGCACCCCGCAACCACAAAGTTGCTCTTTTTTGTACAGCCGCGCAGTCCGCGTCCACCAGTGCAGCTTCTGAAATGCCACAAACCCGCACTTCCCTCAAACACGATAAAGGCCGGCAGGTTCGCCGGCCTTCTTACCTTTGGTTTTAGCCCTCGCTCAAGCCGCGGCGGTCGCCGTACGCTCCGCCTCCGCCACCGGCTTCCCATCCGGACGAGCCTTCATCAGCGGAAGCGCCACGGCCAGCACATCCTCGATCCTGCTGGCGTAATGCACCGTCACGCCCTCCATCAGCTCCGGCGTCAGATCCTCTTCCACGTCCTGGCGGTTCTCGGCGGGCAGGATGATGGTTTCCACTCCAGCCCGGCGCGCGGCCAGGAACT
>PKWU01000012.1 GCA_003132145.1 Granulicella sp. | reverse complement strand
ATATGTCGATACGGCCTAGGGCACCTGTTGCGGATCTTGAGAACTGGAATTGGAGTTTATGAGCGAAACATACTCTATCGGTGTCGATCTCGGGGGCACTAACCTCCGGATTACCTTCGATCGGGAGGTGGGATCGAAGGAGGCTAGAGTCCTCCTCGAGCGGTATCTACGGGACCTAGAGGTCCTGGGCAGAGCCACGCTGACTTGCCTGATTGTCATGGAGCAGAAGCATTACTCTGGGCTCGGAATGCCTGCGGGACGCGTCCACTTTCACTTGCTGGTCGCGACCACCGCCGACCTGACGGTTGAGGACTTCGAGGATTATTGGAATAGACTGCCCTATGGCGGGAAGCGAACAACCAACCGGGAGCGACCGGCGGAAAGTCTGCCGTGCAGCGACGGCCGAGGGACAAAGAAGGAATCAACGTCACATGTTCAGCCCTACGATCCTGCCATCAGCGCCACCTACTACCTATTCAAGACTCTGCACGAGTCGCCGGACAACTGGGAGCTAAGGCGCCCAGAACTCATGAGCCCAACCAGGCCAGCCAGCTGGCACAGGTCTGCCAGGACTCGCAGGTCGATTCGCCGTCAGGAAGCTCGGGATCGCGAAGGACGACGTCGCGACCACACGAGGAGGATCGGCGGCGGTTGTTAGTACGCTTAACCATCTGGTAATCCATGGTGCCAACTTGGTATCTGTGGGGTTACCTGGTACGCATTGCTCGGCCGCCGGGTCCCCGAAAGGCATTCGACACAACTCCGCCGTCCCTTATCCGCGGTGGAACGTTTGATTTGCGGGAAGACTTCCAGGGAGTGTGCTGACAGTCGCGCCATGATGATGGCGCTCAATGTAAGATCGAGCGACGGCCACGTCACGTACACGGGATCTGAGGGTGTTAGCTAACTCAAGAAATCATGATGAGACTGCATGGATCGAGATTGCAGCGAAGTAGCCAACGTAGCGCTAATACCCCGAAAGGAAACAATGGAAAAGTTGCAAACGCTGATGGGTCAAACTACTTCGGGTCGCATTCATTGGACTCCAGAGGTTGAAGAAGTCCTAGCCTCCTGTTGGCATAACTTGAATGGGGGTGAGGAAGGCGGCATGGAGGGACACAAACTCAAGAACCGCATGGAAAGTGTCATGTGGAATCCGCCACTCTTAGAGTTCGATATCGAACGCCATGGCGCCACGGTGAACGGCGCCGTCTGGTGTCTCTGATGGTTTCATCGGACACGCCGGCAAAGATCGGCTTTTTCGTCTGGCTCATCGTCGGCCTGGTGATTTACTTCGGGTACTCAATGCGGCACAGCAATGTGCAGAAGCTGCCGCCAGCTGCGCAGGAGCCGCAGATCGAGCCTGGGGTGTAACCCGGGGAAGGGCCGTTTCGAGGCTAGATTCCCAAGGGCGAGGAAGTGGCAGGAGAGTTCGGCACAACTGGTGCCGGGCTCTTCTGCTTTGTGGGCGTGGGACTCTCCGGCGTTGCAGGAGCCGGGGTTTGCTGCGTTGCGGGAGTCGGGCTCTGCTGTATTGCGGGTGCAGAGATCTGCTGCTTTGTGGGTGTGATATGCACGGTACCGTGGGTGTGCGGCGCGGTGGGCGCGGGAACGGGTAGAAGCGCGGAGTCGATGCTCGCGGGGTCGTCGCGGAGCTTGAAGAAGATCGTTGCGGCCTCGGGGTGAGGTACGGTGAGGTTGATGCCCGTGTAGCCGTCGGGAACAGGCACTGGGTCAGAGAAGCTCGGGTCGATGGAGATATCCTGGAGCAGGAAGAAGTTGTTGCCGGTGACGGTGCAGGGCTGCGTGGTGTCAGCAGGGCATTGGAGCTGCGTGAGCGTGGGCAGGCGGACAAGGGTGACCAGTGGCAGCCAGTCGCTGGCGGGCGAGGTGAGATCGTCGTCTGCGGTGGCGTCACTGGCCAGTTCGTCCGGCTGGGCAGTCGCTTGGGGCTGTGTGACGGGCTCGGGCTGGGAGTTGCGTTTGCTGCGGCGGGGGGTGATGACGGGGTAGATCGCGCGCAAGCGGAGGGCTCCAAAAGCGCTGGGGCCAAAGGAACGCAGAGGGTCCAGGGTTGCGACGACCGTGTGGGGGTCCTGCAAGAGCATGCCTCCAGAGGGTGCGAGGGTGAGGACGGTCCGGAGGGTTCCGTCGAGGGTCTCGATCTCTATCTGACCGTTACGCGGGAAGGGGTTGGGGCTCTTGAGGGTAAAGGTGAGGAGCGAGGTGAGTGGGAGGTCGTTTGCGTTGGACAGGACGATGTCTGAGGTGGACGAGGGGTCGGCTGACTTGCTTAGCAGGGTGATGACCGGGCGAGGTGCGGAGACGGTCAGGGGCAGAGAGAGGGAGCGGCCGTCGCGGAGGGAGATGTTGGCGGTGAGGTGGTCGTTGACGTGAGTTGGAGGCGCGGGTGCGTTGGCCGGGAGAGCGAAGTGCAGGGTCGCGGGCGAAGAAGCGTCGACGGGCTGGGTGTCGTCGGAGGCGTCGGGAGCGGGTGAGAAGACCAGCTCGCCGAGGGTGAGCTTGTCGATCTCGCCGAGCCGTGTGCCGTTGAGCACAAGGGTCTTGTCGCCGGCGTGAATTTCGATGGAGTTGACCTTGGCGGGCTCGGAGAAGGTGCGGGCGGAGACTTCGTTGGCTTTTGGCTGATCGTACTGCTGAATGGCGAGGTGAAGGTCGCCGGGCGTCAGGTCGTGCTCGAGAGGAAGTGTAAGAGCGATGAGGTCGGGTTGGTTGGGCTTGGGGGCGGGCTTGAACGGAATGGTGATCTCGCCGTCATAACCGGTGGGATGCGAGGTAATGGTATGGACGCAGGCAGAACCGGTGGAGGTCAGCAATAACTCCGCTGTGTGTCCAGCGATGAGGCCGGAGGTGGGGTCTTTGGAATCATTCTGGGTATCGCCGGAGGGAGGGACGATGGTCCACTCAGAGCCGGGAAGCTGCTGGAGGTGGATGGTGGGGCCGGTGTAGGGGTCGAATCCCCAACTGCCCTGGATGGTTCCGGTGAGCAGGATGGGCTTCGGCTGCGGCTTGGCAACGGGGGTCTTGTGAGCGGCCATGCCGGGGTTGGCGAAGGGGTTGGGCTCTGCGTCTTCAGCGGAGGCCGATGTCAGCAAGGTCGGATCGTGAAGCAGAAGGTGGCGCTGCTGATCCTTCTGGAGGACAAGGCCACCGAGATAGGGGTCCGGGGTGAGGGGAATATCCGCCTCCGAGGGTGCTCCGGGCGGCGTGTTCAAGTGCAGGACGAGGTCATGGGCGAAGTCCGTTGAGAAGACCAGGGGCGCGCCTTCAATGGGCAGTACGACGGAGGGCTTGATAAGGCAGGTGACCTCGTTGGCGTCGGCGGGGCGCAGCGGTGGCGGAGTTGCGGCCTTCACCGCCGGTAGAGCGATGACCAGGACGGACTTTGGATTGTGGAACGACGGCGGCGTGTTAAGCCGCAGGTTCATGGCATCGTCCTGGGGAAAGCTGATGGCGGGGATGTACTGGTATTGGGCGGAGTGAAGCTTGCCCATGATGCGAACGACATCGACGACAGCGCCAACGTAGGCGGAATAGAGGCCTCCGCCAGCGGCCTCGGTGTAGCTTGCCTGGGCAATCAGATCCGAAGTGGATCCGTTGAGTGCGTCGGCCATGGTCTGGCCGTGACCGTCCTCGAGTACGATCTGCGAGCCGCTTTGCGTGAGGCAGGTGAACTGGGTGTCGACGGGCTGACTGAAGCAGACCACGTTGGGTTTGAGGGCCAGGGTGCGGGCGAGCAGATCGGAGTGCTTTTGAAGCGCGGCGGGGTCAGAGGGGGGGACGCGACGGATGGAGGCGATGTACTTCTCGATGCGGGCTTCTTCAAAGCCGGCCTCGATGAGGTCCTGGGAGGCGCGGACGAAGGCTCCGGGACGGCCTCGCACGGCCGAGCGGAGGGTGGAGAAGTCGCCGCCAGTCTCCGGAGCCATGAAGAGAACAGCCTGCTGAGCGTTTGCAGGGACGGTGATGAAGGTTCCTTCTTCACGAACCTTGGGGTCCCAGGTTTCAATGCGGAAGAACCAGTTGTCGGGCGGAGGGTTGGTGTTGCCGCGCAGGAAGACGCAAATCAGGAGATATTTGACCGACTGTGTGGAAGGTAGATCGGGGTGAAGCCAGAGCCTGTCGCCAGGTTGAAGATTGGGAACAGAGGCGATGGGCAGCGTCTGGCCGTTGCGCGTGACGCGGACGTCAATCTTAGGGCCGATCAGGTCGAAGCGTGCGTCAACTGCATGGCTGTGTGGGCAGCAGCACAGAAGGAGGAGGGGCAGCAGCAACAATCGAGCGCGCTTATCCATACTGTTAGTTTAGATGCGCGATCGTGGACGCGGTGAGCAGAGAAGTTTCCGGGGGACTGCCCAACGTGATTCACCGGCGCGAAGGACTGGCGTGCAGCATTGGACTGTCAACGTGGAGGCTGGCGAAGCCTCTCTGGAAGGCGAACGACGCCGACAGGTCTACGCATAGGACACACGGCTGAAAGTTGGGCCACTGGTCGACGAGATCAGCGAAGCCATACTTGGACATGCCGCCGACCCGCGCCTCAAGTGGATCGGCGATCACAAGGTAAAGATTGTGATTGTGTCGGTCATACCGACAACCAATGCACAGACCACCTCGGGCAGAGGGAAGCGATTCTGGAACGCCTTGGAGGAGAAGGTCAAGCCTAATGGCTGGACACGTCTCTCCCCTCGCTCGTCGTACCTTCAGAAACAAGTGGGCATCCTTTCAAGTATTGGTGACTCCCTCCGATCCGATGAGCTTGGTATCGGATGATCCCTGGCACAATGCGATACACCGACCACTAGAATACGGGTCGGAAACTAACCGTTAGAACAGAAATCTGACAACAGAGGAAAGATGCCAACGAAGAAAGCAGTCAAGTTAACAATGGGATTGACAATTCGAGGAATGGAACAGTACCCGCCGGAGTTTCGCAGCAAAGCCGGTCGGTTGATAGCAAAGGGCATCCCTGTTGTCGAGGGTGTGGTGCCCGCAGGCGTTTCGTTGACTCCTCCTCTCCTGTGCTTTCTTGAGAGCAACATGGCGAAGAGAAATATGGTCACCTCACAGACTTTACGCGTTTTGTCGGCGTAATAGCTTGCCGCGCATGGCGACCAGACAGGCTTCGATGTCGCGAAGACCCTCGCGGTAGGTCAACTGCGCAAAAGCCATGGCCAAATACTGGTCGCGGCAGGAGAAGCCCCGATGATGTGCATCTCCACCATAGCGCTCGACGCACTTCTGAAACTCGTATGAGGGCAGGTGATCCAAAAGCTGGGAGAAGACGGTCTGTCCGGCATTCATCCCTCATTGTCGGCAGCCACTTGCCGATTGCTGCCGGTTCTGCTGACGTCATTTTCAAATCGAAAAACGAGAGTTATAAGCTAAAGTCTGTTCTATGTGATGATTACGGCAGGCGATGCGATTTTAGCCGGACACTACTGGCCTCTTATCAACGTCCACTTGACAACCTACCATTGACGAGTATATTGATGCTCGCCTCGCAGGTGTTCAATCAGAACTTCGCTCTGCAGGTGGGCTCAGTCACCGATCAGGTGGTGGTGAGCTCAGCGCCGCCCCAACTGGAAACCGAGGACGCCTCGGGCAACAATACAGAGTTGCCGCTCAACGGACGCGATCCGGACATGCTTTTGATCCTGAACGCTGGCACCACCTGGACAGGAAGTATCCAATGGGAGCGCCCAACTAATAGAGCGCGTGGATGGAAATTGCAATCTAACTTCAATTCGAAAACAGAGGCTTAATAACGTGAAAATCACTCGGTTCTTATTGATTCTGAGCGTTCTGCTACCCGCCAGTTCTCTGGCGGCGCAGGAGTTCACGGGTCGCGTCACAGATTCAACCGGGGCCGTTATTCGCAAGGCCACGATAAGCGCCCACAATATTGATACCAACGTGAACATATCCACGGTTTCAACGGCGTCGGGGGATTACACCATTCCTTATCTGAACCCGGGAAACTATGTTGTGTCCGCTGAAGCGACTGGTTTTGAAAAAGCACTGCACACCGGCATCAACCTGCAGGTTGGTCAAACTTCAACCGTCAACTTTGCATTGGTAATTGGCCACGTCACGGAGACGGTCACGGTCACGAGCGACACCCTGCTCGATTTTGGCAAGGCGGATACCGGTGAAGTCGTCGAGAATGAGCGGGTTACCGAGCTTCCGCTCAATGGCCGCGATCCCGGCATGCTCTCCATCCTGAGTGCCGCTGCCGTCTGGACGGGCAGCCCTCAGTATCAACGGCCCTTCGACGATACCCAGGCGAACCTCTCGATTAACGGCGGTGGCGCTGGAAATGTCGAACTGATGATGGATGGTATGCCGAACACGAGGGCCAGCCTCAACAACACCGGCGCCGCGGAGATTGCCTATGTTCCGCCGGTCGATTCCGTGCAGGAGTTCAAACTCATCACCAATCCCTTCGACGCAAAGTACGGGCTTATGGCTGGCGGCGTCGAGGATGTGGTCTTGAAATCCGGAACCAACACACTTCACGGCGACGTGTACGAGTATGCCCGTCGCAGCTGGCTGGATTCCAACACCTGGCAGAACGACTACAAGATAGCGACTGCTCTACCCGGCACTGACGTAACGCCGTTCCGAACCCAACCACACAAGCTGGACCAATACGGCGCGGAGTTGGGCGGTCCGGTGTTTATACCCAAACTCTACGATGGACGGAACAAGACCTTCTTCACGCTGCAATACGAAAATTGGAACGAGATTGAACCGAACACCTTGACCGACTCGGTTCCAGACCCCAAATGGATGACTGGCGACTTCACAAGCCTGGAATACTGGACCGGCAGCGCCTATGCCCCGATCAGCATCCTTGACCCGGAGAACATCTCGCAGAATTCCGCGGGCCAATACGTACGCGTTCCGTTCGGGCCCACCGACAGCATTAATCCTACGTCGGCCGCGAACATCATTCCTGCCTCGCGCATCAACGCAATGGCTCAGAAGATGATGGACTTTTATCCGGCGCCTAACACAGCCACTGCTCCTGGCTCCAACCCCTTTGCGAACAACTACACCGTCGCGGCGGGCGATACAGACCATTATCGCAATGTGCTCGCGAAGTTGGACCAGGTCCTTTCGTCGAAAGATCGTTTCAGTCTCCACTACGGATACTGGGAACGGGAAGAGGTTCGCAGTTACGATGGCTTTACCGGGCCGGAGGAGGAAGGACAACTGCCTCACGGGGAGCGCAGTCACACCTTCACCCTCGAAGAGACTCACACCTTTACTCCCAATCTGCTCTTCGACTTTCGCGCCAACGTGGGAGTTAGGGCTGACTATTCCTTTGGCGGTCCGTCTTACGATCCAACTGCCCTCGGCTGGACCGCACAGCAGACAGCCCAGATGGGGCCTGCGGCCATGGCCGAATTCCCCTACCTGAACACCAGTGAATTTAGCACGATGGGTACTACCGGCAATAGCCAAACCGTCAGCAACAGTCTCGACCTGTTTCCGACCGTCACCTGGATCAAGAAAAAGCACACGATCCACGGCGGGCTGGATGCTCGCTTCCAGCAATCGGGGAACGACGTGATCGGCGGCGGCAACAATTTCTGGATCGACCGCACCTGGACCCAGACCGAGTGCGGTAGTTGCGGTTCGTGGGATCCGGCAAGCGGCAACTCCATTGCCTCTCTTCTGCTGGGCAATCCAACCAGTGGCAGTGACTCGATTAACGTCAAGACGTTTTGGTCCTCGCATTACTGGGCACCTTTCCTTCAGGACGATTGGAAGGTCACCAGTAAACTGACGCTGAACCTTGGCATACGCTGGGACTTCATCCCCGGTGAAGTCGAGCGGCATAATCTGGGCAATGGCGCATTCAACGCCACGGGGGTCAATCCCATCAACTCCGAAGTTGTTGTTCCGGGCTATAGTCAGATCCTCGGCGGTTTGACCTACCTCGGAGTCAATGGCACCCCGCGTACCGTCTATCCAATGACGAAAACCAATATCCAGCCGCGGGTTGGCTTCGCGTATGCCTTGGATGACAAGACAGTTCTTCGCGCTGGCTTTGGTGAATCGATGAGGACCCCGCAAAACGGCCCGTCCTCGTTTGGCTACAATGCTTCCACGAGCTACCAGGCCAACGACCCTACGCATCCGGGTAGCACATACCCCAACCTCGCCAACCCCATCTCCAATCCGTATTCATCGGTGATTCAGCCGACCGGATCATCCCTGGGCATGCTGGAGCAACTGGGACAAGGCCCCTATATCGTGAACGGGAATTACAAGACTCCGAGCTTCTGGAACTACTCCGTCGGTGTGGAGCGCCAGTTCTGGAAGCGTGACACGGTGAATGTCGCCTACGTCGGAACTCAACTCTTCGACGGCGACAGCAGTGATGGTGGCTTCAACCGCCAATCGGCTGCCGACTATGCGCCGTGTAACCCGCAGCTGGGTGGAAGAAACGAAGTCTGTAGCAACAACAACGTTCCCAATCCATTCTTTGGAATCAATGGATTTCAGGGATCGAGCGACTACACTTCCACAACCATCAATGCTCTCACCTTCACCCAGCCATATCCTCAATTCGGCGGCATGACCGACTGGCAGCTCAATGATGCGCACTCGTGGTACAACTCGCTACAGGTTACTGCTGAACACAAGTGGAACAAATCGCTCACCCTGCATGGCACCTGGAACTGGTCGAAGCTGATGGATTCGGGCGGATTCGCAGACTCAACCTACCGCGTTAAGTCCAGATATATTGACGGGCATGATTACACCCACCGCATCACGCTTTCCGGCGTCTACATGCTGCCGGTTGGCCGCGGTCGCACCTTCCTGCCGACGGTGAATCGGATTGTCGACGGTGTCATCGGCGGCTGGGAACTTGGCGCTCTTTACATCTATCAGACTGGCTCGCCATGGGGTCTTCCCAACAATCCCAACGAACTCTACATCCACAGTGCTTATGTCAAGCCGCACATTCAGAAAGACGACGGATTTATCCGTCTCGTGGCCGCATGCGCTGAGCAGTACCAGGAAAATAGCGCCGGCGTGTACGTCCTGGTACAACTGCCATACGACTACGACGGAACCTGTTCTGCTGGAGCAGACTTCCAGTAGGTGCCGAACTATGGCGAGACTCAGAACGTCGTCTACACTGGCATTCGCCTTCCAAGCAACTACCAATTTGACACCAACCTCTCAAAGAACTTTGCAATCGTTGGGAGAATGCAGTTGCAGCTCCGCCTGGAAGCCTTCAACGTGCTCAACCATCCAGAGTGGTCGGAAGGCCCCGACGGCAGCACCAATGACTCAACCTTCGGCGAGATCGAAAAGGGACCGTGGGGGCAAAGTAACCTGCCTCGCCAGGTTCAGATCTCCGGGAAGATAGTCTGGTAAACAATTGACGTTGTAATTACCGTGCTCCGGGGTGTCTGCTGTGCGAAACGCATGGCAGACACCCCGGAGCGATTTTGTCGCTGAGAACTTACTTTAAGTTCAGCCCTGAGAGTGAAAGGGAAACACACTATGTCTAGAGTATCTCGCCGCAAGGTTCTTCAATCCGGCGCACTTGTTGCAGCCGGCAGTCTTCTGCTCAAACCTGCCTTTGCCCATCCAGCACTGTTTACGACAGTCGTCGACAAAGCTGAAGAAGCAGGAGTGATTCAGGGAATTCCGGAGATCGATTTAGGCCCACGAGAACATCTTCTCTTCGATTTTGACTGGCGATTTATTCATGGCCACGCCAGCGACCCTGCAAAAGATCTCAATTTCGGAGGCGACCAGGGGGATTTCGCCAAGACCGGGGATTTCCATTTTGCAAAGCCGAAGTTCGATGACTCGCAGTGGCGTGCTCTCGACCTCCCGCACGATTGGGCGGTGGAGTTGCCTTTTGTAGACGACCCATCATTGACATCTCACGGGTACAAGCCCTTGGGGCGCAAATACCCTGAGACAAGCGTGGGCTGGTATCGCCGAACCTTTCATATTCCCCAGGAAGACGCTGGCCGGCGCATCTATGTGAACTTCGATGGCATCTTTCGTAGTGCATTGGTGTTCTGCAACGGTGCATTTATTGGTCGAAGCGACAGCGGCTATACTCCGTTTGGATTTGACCTTACAGACTTCGTGAACTACGGGCAGCCGAACGCCATCGTTGTGCGCGTGGATGCGTCTTATGGCGATGGATGGTTCTATGAAGGAGCGGGAATCTATCGCCACGTATGGCTTACAAAGGTGGACACTTTACATGTTGGCCAATGGGAGACAGTCGTACGCACCGAGGTTCAGCCAAACAGCGCAACGCTCAATCTAAGTACGATTGTTGAAAATACCGGAACCTCGAAGGAGAGCTTCCGCGTACGTTGGCAGATACTTGATAATGCCGGGAAAGTAGTGGGAACCGCCAATTCACCAGAGACCGATATTCCGGTAGACGGCAGAGAGAGCGTTAGTGCAACGACGAAGATCGCTCATCCCGCGCTGTGGTCATTGGAGCAGCCAACACTTTACTATGCGGTAGCAGTCGTCGAATCGAATGGCAGGGTGCGTGATCGTGACGCGGTCAGCTTTGGAGTACGTACGCTGGCATGGGACCTGGATAAGGGATTTCTGCTGAATGGGAAAAAGACAGTTATCCAGGGAACCTGCAACCATCAGGATCATGCAGGCGTCGGCGCCGCATTGCCGGACCGTTTGCAGGCGTTTCGGATGGAAGTGCTCAAGGGGATGGGGTGCAACGCCATCCGCACATCCCATAATCCTCCTACGCCAGAATTGATTGAAGCGTGCGACCGGTTGGGAGTGCTGGTGCTTTGCGAAACGCGCATGATGTCCTCCAGCGATGAGGGACTGGCGCAACTATCAACGATGATTCGCCGGTTCCGCAATCATCCGTCCATTTTCCTTTGGTCGATGGGCAATGAAGAATGGGCACTCCAGCAAGATGAAGCGGGACCGCGCGTCATTCACGCGATGCAGCAACGCACACACGAACTGGATCCCACACGTCTGTGTACCGCAGCCGTCAATGGGAGCAACGACAAGCCCCTTGCACCTTGCCTCGAAGTAATGGGTTTTAATTACAACCTTTCACAAATCGATCAGTACCGCAAAGACCACCCTAAACAGTTGCTGGTCGGCACGGAAACGGCCAGCGCCGTTTTCACTCGCGGAATCTATACGAACGACAAGCTGCGCAACTGGGTGAGTTCATACGATGTCGATTACCCAGACTCCTCTGTAGATTTTGGGCAGGGGTGGTGGAAATTCTACAACACCCGGCCCTGGCTGTCCGGTGGGTTTGCGTGGACTGGATTTGACTATCGTGGAGAACCCTCGCCGTATGCCTGGCCAAGCGTCAGTTCGCAGTTCGGCATAGTAGATACATGTGGGTATCCTAAGGATGCGTACTTCCATTACAAGGCATGGTGGGATAACAAGCCAATCCTACACTTGTTCCCGCATTGGAATTGGCCGGGCAGGGATGGCGAAGAAATCATGGTTCAGGTCGAATCGAATCTAGACAGCGCTGAGCTTTTTCTAAATGGGAAAAGTCTTGGCTCGCAAAAAATCGTTCCTCAGTATCACCTGGAATGGAAGGTGAACTACGCTCCCGGCATCCTCGAAGCAAGAGGAACCAAGGATGGCAAGGTTGTATTGACGGAAGCTCGCCGTACCACTGGCGCACAGGCCCGGATTGTGCTCACGGCAGATCGCAACGAAATCTCAGCCGATGGTCAGGATATCGCCATCATCCGCGTTGAGGTAGTGGACAAGGATGGGCTTCCGGTTCCAACCGGTGATGCCTTTATTCGATTCAAGGTCGCGGGAGAGGGAGCCTTGATTGGTGTCGGCAACGGCGATCCCAACTGTCAGGAATCGGACAAGAAGCCAGAGCGAAGCCTCTTCAACGGCCTCGCGCAGGTCATTGTTCAGACAACGAAGAAGCCTGGGACGGTGGTGATTGAAGCAACCTCACACCGGCTCGAATCGGCGACTCTCACGCTTGTGTCCAAGACGGCGAAGCTTCGCCCCATTGTTGCGTAGAGACTCGTGGAGAAAGGGCGAAGCTTGGGCCTAAGAACCTGTCTAAAAACTCGCATTGGAACCCAGTAAGTCATAGGCGTAGGATGAAGTTGCCGCGATTCAAAGTGGACAGGTCGTGAGATGCTGAAACACCAGATGTTCAGAATTCTAGGGATGAGGTGACCTAGATAGCCGGTATCAGGGAAATGCATTTCCCTGATGCGTGGGTGATAATTCCCTGTTCGGTATGCGTCTTGAATTTCGGATAACGACGAATAAGTAGCGTTTATTCAGTAATATGGAGGACTCTTTCCATTAGACTTTGGGGTCGAAATCGTGAATTTCCCTGTATTTTTCCCTGTTAGCAGGGAATTCGATCCAGAGACGGGTTCGCAGAAGACTCCATCCACCGCCATTTAGTATTAAATTACTCATTATATTCAACTTATGTAGCAATAGGTCCGCATTGTCGGGCCATTGCTACGAGTTTTGGCACCAGAGAATCTCAACTGCTGCTGGAATGCGGCCCGAGAAACGGCCTTTTCTCTGATCGGATCATCGGAGGTCCGGTTTCGTGCAATACCTATTAATACAGGGCCCCTGATACGGGCAAATAGACCTAGGATTCGGTCCAGACACGCTGCGCAAAATTAACCCATGGAGAATTCAGCATAGCGAGTGATCTGGTCGCCAACCGCAACGGCGTTTCAGGGGACTAACCCAGCAGGGCCCGGATTAATGCGGCTGAAAACCGGGTGGATGAACGCATTGGCCTGTTGGCAACAACTGAGATTCGTCTGTGGGCAATTCGATGAACGCTGGCCGATTTCCCAGTACGGATCTCCCCTCTCATCCCTGAACTGAAACCCCGCACCTTCTTCCACAGCGCATCCAAGCGAATCGTTACCACCGGGAGCTACTGTCCCGTCTGGAAGCGCAGCGCAGCAAGCGTCTGCTGGTAGGCGTAGCGTGCGCTGGCGTATGCAATCTGTGCCTGCGTCTGCGCGAGCTGTGCCTGGCTCAGCTCCACAATGGACGAGAGCCCAAGCTTGTAGCGCGTCTGGGCGAGGTCGAATGCCGAGTTCGCCTGCTCCAGCAACTGGCGGCTCACATCGATGCGCTGGAATCCGGACTGAGCCTCCAGCAACGTATCGGTGACATCGCGCGCGATCGTCTGGCGAAGCTGCTGCACGCTCTGGTCGGCGGCCTGAGCGCGCAGCTTCGCTTCATTCGCACGCGCCGAGAAGAGAAAGCCGTTGAAGATGGGAATGCTCACGTTCACTCCGGCGGCTCCGTACCAGGGTATCGTAATCTGGTCGGCGCGCACCGGTGCATCTCCGGCCACGCCGAGCGCTGAGATTGTGGGCCGCACGAGATCATGCTCGGCCTGGCTGAACTCCTTTGCCGCGCTTGCTTGCAGATTGAGCGAGACCAAGTCAGGCCGGGACTGGAAGGCAAGCTGGAGCAGCGGCGCCGCATCCTCCGGCGCTGGCGCTGGCGCGGCAGGCGTCTCATCGACCAGCGTATAGACTGCGGGCATCTCCTCGCCGAGTACGGCGTTCAGCGCAGCCTGCGACTCCTGGTTGTCATTGGTCGCATTCAGCAGCAGCAGCTTTGCCTGTTGCAGATTGACGTTGGCGAAGCTCAAGTCCAGCTCAGAGCGCAGCTTTGCCTCTGTCAGTGCGCGGATCTGGTCTGCGGTTTCCTGCCGCGTCGTCACCGTCTGCTGGGCGACAAGCAGGATGGCCTGGCTAGCCAGCGCGTGATAGAACGCCTCATCGACGGCGAGGAGAATATCCTCGCGCGACGCGATCTCGTTGCTCGCTGCGGCCCGCGCGCTGAGGTCTGCGCTGCTCACCAGTGCGTGGGTGCGGCCAAAGTCGGTCATCAGTTGCGAGAGCTCAACTCCGCCGGCCGCGCGCTGGTAGACGCTGGGATTATTGAGCGCGCCAGCCGTGATGCGATCTCCTTCGTGCGTATCGACCGCGGTCAGATTGCCCGTCAGCGTGGGCAGGTTGGCCGCTCTCGCCTCGCGCCGCACCTGTCCTTCGGCCAGCGCGATCAGCCGCGCGATCTGCACATGCGGGTTCTGCCGCACCGCAATCTTTTCGGCCTGCGCCAAGGTCAGCGTCACCGGCGCCGGCGTAGGCGCAGGAGCTGGTGCGGTCTGGCATCTGCCAACTACGGCCGCGCCTGCAACAGTTGCCAGGGCGATCAGAGCGAGTGTTGTTCTCATCTAGCTTTCCTCTCCAGCGATTGCGATGCCTTGCCCGTGCGGCGGCCTCTGTGTCTCTTCCTTGCGATGGACCAGAAGATACGCCGCGGGCACCACGAAGACCGTGATCACCACTGAGACCGTCAGGCCACCGATGATGGCGCGGGCCAGCGGCGCGTACTGCTCGCTACCCGCCTCCAGTGCAAGCGCCATCGGCACCATGCCGAGGATGGTGGCCAGCGAGGTCATCAGCACCGGTCGCAGGCGCACTCGGCAGGCCATAGCCACGGCATCGCCGATCGCCATGCCCTCGTCGCGCAACTTGCGCGTGAACTCCACGATCAAAATCGAGTTGGAGACCACGATGCCGGTCATCATCACCACCCCCATCAGCGACATCACGTTCAGGGTTGTGCCGGTGACCAGAAGAAAGAGAATGACTCCGGTGATTCCCGGCGGAATAGCGAGCAGAATCACCAGCGGGTCGATGAACGAGGCGAACTGCGCCATCAGAATCAGATACACCAGAATCACCGAGAGAAGGAGACCAATGCCGAAGCTGGAGAACGAGCGCCGCATTCCTTCCACAGAGCCGCGCATCGTAACTTGCAGGTCCTCCGGAATCTTCTGCTGCGCGATGACACGGTCCACGCGCGTGGCCAGCCCGCCGAGGTCCTGCCCGGCGGGCGCAACGTAGATGTCAATCACGCGGCGCAGTTGGTAGTGGTCCACCTCCGTCGGTGTGTTGATGAGTTTCATGTCGGTGACCGCGCCGAGGTTGGTTGTCTCGGCCCCGCTGGCGCGCACCGGGATCTGCGCGAAGTCGGTCATCGACTGCACCTGCGTATCCGGGAACTGCACGGTCAGAAAATAATTGTTGCCGCTCTTCGGGTCTACCCAGTAGCTTGGCGCGATCATGGCATTGGATGTCAGCGAGGTGATGACGTTGTCGACGATCTCGCTGGAGCTGAGGCCGAGCTTGCCTGCCATCTCGCGGTCCACGTTGAGTTGGATGCCGGGGTAGTCGATGTCCTGCGGGATCAGCACATCGCTCACGCCCTTCACCTTGCGGATGTTGTCGGCGAGGCTGCTTGCGGTGGCATACGCCTCCTGCATATCGTTGCCACTCACCTGTATGTCGATGGGCGCGGGCAAGCCGAGGTTCACCACTGCGTCCACCAGCCCTCCGGTCTGGAAGTAGGTGGATAGCTCCGGCAGATCGTCGCGCAGCTTGGCGCGCACCAGGTTCATGTACGCGAAGCTGCTCTTGCGGTGGCCCTCCTTCAGGCTAACCTGCACGAAGGCCGTGTGCTGGCCAGAGTTGCTGGTGTAGATGGCGGAGAAGTCCGGCGTAATGCCGATGTTGGAGACGATCATGCCCAAATCTTCGGGCGGCACCACGGAGCGGATGTCCTCTTCCACGCGCGCAATGTACTTGTCGGTAAGCTCCAGCCGTGTTCCGCTCGGCGCCTTGACGTTGATGACGAACTGGCCGGGATCGGTGCGCGGAAAGAACGAAAGACCCATGAACGGGAAGAGAGCCAGGCTGAAAAGAAAGACTCCAAGCACGCCTAGCACCGTGGCTCCCGGCCGCAGAAGGCTCTTCGCCACGGCGATGTCGTAACGCATCAGCGTCCGGCTATAGTGTTGATTGAACCAGCGCACGAAACGCTGAAAGTAGCTTGTGCCGCCGTGATGGCCGCCTTCGGTGTGCTCCTTCAAGTGCGGATTGTGGATGAAGCGCGCGCAGAAGAGCGGGACCACCGTCATTGCAACCGCGTAGGACGCAAAGAGCGATAGCACCACCGAGAGTGCAAGCGCGGTGAACAGAAAGCGACTGACCCCGTAAAGAAAGACGACTGGGAAGAAGACGATGGCTGTAGTAAAGGTTGCCGCCAGTACTGGTAGCGCCACCTCGCGCCCTCCAATCTCCGACGCAGCCTCGGGCGATTTTCCCATCTCCAGGTGGCGAAAGATGTTCTCCAGCACAACCACCGAGTTGTCGATCAGGCGCGAGAACGCAAGCGCGAGACCGCCCAGCACCATCGAGTTGATGCTTGCCCCCATCAGGTTCAACACCAGAAACGCCGCCAGCGCGGAGAGCGGGATCGACAGCATCACGGCGACGGTTGCGCGCATACTGCCGAGAAATATCAGAATCATCGCCGCCGTCAGTACAAGGCCGATGCCACCCTCATTGCCCAGGTTGCGGATCGCCGTCTTCACAAAGACGGACTGGTCGAAGACCACGCGCGTAACGAGGCTCTTGGGAATATCGACTAGATGGCTGATCGCATCACGAATGCCGTTGACGACCGCGATGGTATTACTTCCTCCGCCCTGCTTCAGGATTGGTAGATAGACCGAGTGCTGGCCGTCGACACGCACGATGTTGGTCTGGATGGCCGCCGCGTCCCTGGCCACGCCGATGTCGGAGACCAGTAGCTGTCCGTTGCCCACATCGCGCAGCGGCATGCGGTCGATCTCCTCGGTGGTGGGCATCTGTGAGTTGGTGTAGATGTTGAAGTCGCGCGGGCCGATGCGCACATCGCCCGCCGGCAGAATCTGATTCGCCTGGTTCACTGAACGCACCACATCCATCGGGCTCAGTTGGTGCGCCTCCAGCTTGATCGGGTCGACGTAGATCTGGATCTGCCGGTACTTTCCGCCGAACGGCTGCGGCACCGAGGCGCCGGGCACACTGGCAATCTGGTTGCGCACATTGAACTGCGCAAGGTCATGCAACTGTGTCTCGTCCAACCCCTCGCCCTTCAGCGTAATCAGGCAGACGGGGAGGCTCGATGCGTCGAACTTCAGCACCACTGGCGGCAGCGTTCCCGGAGGCAGGCGGCGCAGTTGCGCCATCGCAAGGTTCGAGATGCTGGTGACTGCGGCGTCCGCGTTCGTGCCTGGCTGAAAGTAGATGCGGATCAGGCTCACACCGGTCAGCGAGCGCGACTCAATGTGATCGATGCCGCTGCCCAGCGTGAAGAAGCGCTCGAATGGATTGGTGATGTTCGACTCGATCTGCTCGGGCGGCATGCCGTTGTAGAACGTGGACACAACAACGACGGGGATATTGATGTCGGGAAATAGATCGACCGGCATGCGGGCCACCGTGGTCACGCCAACCACGGCAATCGCAAGGCAGATCATCAGGATGAAGAACGGATTGCGAATGGCGAAGCCTGACATTATTGGCCCTCCGACGCATCGCCAGCCGCGCCCGCCACAGTCATCGCGCTCTGCTTTGCCGTCACCAGCTCACCCGGTTGAAAGCTCGCCTGGTTGGCGACGATCACCTGCTCGCCCTCACGCAGCCCGCTCAGGACCTCGATGCGGTTGGCCGTCGCAATCCCGGTCTGCACCGCGCGCCTCTCCACGCGGCTCTGTGCGTTGACCACAAGCAGAATCGGCTGCGGCCCACTGGTGTCTACCGCCTGGATCGGCACAACCAGCGCATCGCCCGCGCGTTTCACGTTCAGCGTCACCTGCGCATACATCCCCGGCGTGAGCGAGCCGTCTGCATTGGGCACGTCCACCTCTACTTGCATCGAACGGGTAGAGGCATCCAGCGCGCCGGTGCTGCGCGTGACCTTGCCTGTGATCGTGCGGCCAAGCGCATCAATGCGAATCGATGCAGTATCGCCATCGTGCACATAAGGTGCAACCGCCTCCGGCACGGGAAGCCGAAGACGCAGCGTACTAACCTCGGCTATCTTGACCACCGGGGCCGAGCCTGCGTTCGACGTGCCTGCCTGAATCAGCGCGCCAGTATCGGCGTAGCGCCACGTCACAATGCCGGTGAATGGAGCGACGATGCGCGAGTAGTCCTCCATCGTCGACATTTGCTGCCGCTGTGCCTGCGAGACGCCGAGCTGCTGCTGCATCGCGTTCAGCGTCGAGTTCGCCGCATCCACCTGCGCCGCCGCCGCCTGGTCCTTTGCCCGCGCATCGTCCAGCTCCTGCTGTGCAATCAATCCTGGGCGCGCGTCGGAGGCCTGCTGTAGCCGCTCCGCCGCGGCGTGCAATGCAACGTAGTTCGCCTTGGCGCGTGCAACGTCACTGGTGGAACTCAGAATCTCTGCCCGCGTCTGGCGCACACCTGCCTGCGCGCCCTGCACCTGCGCCTGTAGCTCGGGTACGTCGAGCACGGCCAGCACCTCGCCCTGCTTCACCTTGTCGCCAATGTCGACGTGGATGCTGCGGATGTAACCCGCAACCTTGGCATGCAGCTCGACCTTCTGGTAGGGAAGAAACTCGCCAGCGACGGTGAGTGTGTTGGCAAGCGTCGCGCGCGATGCGGAAACCACCGGAGCAATCGGATTGATCGTCACGGCGGATTGCCGGGCGGCATGGTTGCATCCGCACAGGGCGGTCAGAGTGCAACAGAGCAGAGAGAGTCGTCCGAGGTCAGCACGCCGGACGGAGGCAACAGGTTTCATGGTGGGCTCGCTTAGGCTAGAGACACAGCAGCACCGCTGCGAAAGCGGGGCACAGACCGGCACAAAAAATGCCAGGGTCTTTATCTAGATGCGTGGAGGAGGACGAATAGAGTGCGCTCTGCGAAAGCAGAGTTGCGTGGCGGGGGTAAACGCAGCGGCAGTCTGCGTCCACGCATAGGAGCGTGCGATCTCCGCCGCAGCAACCAGGACGAGGACGAAGAGAAGAAACGCGGGAGCCGCTTGCACAGGCGGCGCATGCGTCACATCTGCATTCTGCTGCTGCCACACCTTGGCTGCTGCAATCGGACGCGCTGCATCTGTGTGCGGATAGTACGCAGCGACCTTCGATGTAACCGCAAAGGCCACCAACAGGACGCAGAACAGCGCCGCCAACAGATACAGAGCGGTCTTGCGTCCGGGATGAACCGAAATGTGCATCGTTTTCAGGATACCCTGAGCTGGGCCATGGGGATAGCGAACACCCAATTGCAGCTCATTCCGCTCTCACTGACATTTAGACGCAGGAGCAGACCATCCGGTTGCGTACTGGCTGATTCAACGATGCTTCCGCCCGATTCACAGTGACACCCAAAACGGCGTGCTCCATCGCTCCGCCGTTGATCTCAAGCTCGCTATGGTCCGGTGACGTCGTGCTGGTTCATCTGGCCGCCGCTAAAAAAGTGGTGACGCACCATGCTGTTGACAAGCACGAAGAGCAGGACGGTCACGACCACGATAAACAGGAACCTTGCAAATCCGAGCCACGGTGAACTCTGTTCATCCTGATTATTCTCGTTCCGATTCGTCGACATGTGTCGCTCTCCCGCCAAACCATGCGCCTTGCGTTGGACCGTGGTTTGATAATCCACCGATCTCGCTCCACAGTCAATCTCCTTGAAGTATGCATTACCATTCTCGGACTGTGACACTGTCAACAGCCTCCTACGACCAGGGATCAGCTTCGATCGCGAAGGCAGGCAGGCTCCTATTTGCCAGGGGCCTGTTTCAGTATGGTGTCGAGGGACGTCGGATTTGCTGCTTCATCTGTTTGGCGTCCACGTTGGACTAAGATGGCTGCGGAGGCTATTCATGAAATTCACCTTCGTTTCACGACCGTCCGTGGCTGTGGGACTGGCAACGCTGGTTCTTCTCTTCGTCTGCGCGCAATGCCCGGCGCAATTTACCCCATTGACAGGGCCGGGGAGCGCGGACTCGATTCCCCAGGCTCAGTTGATTCAGCCCGAAGAGCTGGTTCACATGCTGCAAGCTACAGGAACAGGAAAGCCGCTGTTGCTCCAGGTTGGTTCGCATCTTCTCTTCGATGAGGCCCATATCACCGGCTCCGTCTATGCTGGCGCTGGTTCGCAACCCACCGGACTGCAACAACTGCAGAGCACGGTGGCCTCGCTCTCCAAGAAGAAGTTCATCGTTCTCTACTGCGGCTGTTGTCCGTGGAATCGCTGCCCCAACCTTGGCCCTGCATTCAAACAACTCCGCGACTTGGGCTTCAGCAATGTGAAGGTCCTCTATCTAGCTAACAATCTGGGCGCCGATTGGGTCGCCGAGGGCTATCCGGTTGAACGCAGTCACTAGTCAGCGCATCGCCCGGAAGGCTGCCCCTGGGCCGGAGGCGTGGTATGCGCAGCCCTTCGCACTTCCCCGGTTTGCGTTGACCCTTCTGTTGGCGGCTGCTTGCCTTGCGGCAGGGGGGACACGCTCGGCCCACGCGGCAACCTCGCTCGTTCACAAGAGAGCGCCGGAGTTTGTTCGCACGGACCTCGACCACAAGAGGCTCGACCTCAATGCCTATCGTGGCAAGGTGGTATTGCTCGACTTCTGGGCCACCTGGTGCGCCCCCTGTGAGGTTGAGATGCCGAGCTTCGTGGCATGGCAAAAGAAGTATGGCCCACAGGGCCTGCAGATCATCGGCATCTCCATGGACGACGACCCAGCCCTTGTGCGCAGCCTCTATAGCAAACTGAAGTTGAACTACCCTGTTGCCATGGGAGATGTGAAGTTAGGCGATCTCTACGGTGGAGTTCTCGGCTTGCCGATGACGTTTCTAATTGACCGTCACGGCGAGATCCAAGCGGAGTTTCAAGGGGAGGCGGACCTGGGCAAGATTGAGAGGCAGTTACAATCGCTCTTGTCTGGTCGCTGAACGTGGCGGACGGATGGTTCGCTCAGGATTTGTGTGGAGGCGAAACATTGCCCGAACGGGAATTACAAGATGCCTCTGACTGACGGCACGGATCATAGAGTTAATAGGGGGTTTGATTGATCTGGCAACATCTGGGAGCTGTTCTGACGGGCGTTGCGATTGGCTTTCTGGGCGGCCTCTTTGGCAAGGGAGGCAGCGCCGTGGCTACTCCGTTGCTCAGTCTGCTGGGCTTCCCCGGATTCGTTGCGGTTGCGTCACCGCTTCCCGCGGCCATACCCAGCACCTTGGTTGCGTCCGCGGAGTACTGGCGCTCCCGGCTCCTGGATTGGGAGATCGTGTGGTGGAGTATCGGTATCGGTACTCCCGCAATTGTGGCTGGTTCCTTCCTGTCACCCTATGCCGGGGCCAAGCCTCTGCTCATCGTCACAGGACTTTTAGTGCTCGCCTTTGGAGTCTCATTTCTCTTCTTTCCCAAAGACCGGTCGCTTGCCAGGGAAGCCGTAAAGAACCCGCGGGGGCTGCGACCGGCTTACTGGCGGGTGCGACTCATTACGGTCGCGATTGGCGTGGGATTGATCTCGGGACTGCTGGCCAACGCCGGTGGGTTTCTTCTCGTTCCCTGCTATACCGTCTTCCTCAAGCAGCCCATGAAGAAGGCCTTCGCGTGCTCCCTTGCGGTCTCCGCCGCGCTCGCCATCCCAGGTACCGTTGTCCACGCCTACCTCGGCCACATCTCATGGCTGGTTATGTCTCTGGTAGCCCTGGGGTCGATCCCATTCTCGCTGATGGGAGCGCGTCTTGCGATCAAGACCCGGTCGGCAAAGCTCGAGCGCTGGTATGGACTGGCGCTGACCTGCCTGGGAATCTTCTTCCTCTTTCACCTGTGACTTTGAAGACCGTCGGGGAACGGGCGTACCAGTCTCATGCAAATTAATTCGGATTCCTTGTAACGAACTGCATCGTTCATGACTTTATTCATTGGAATGCACCTGCCAAGGGGATTGCTCCAATGATTTCTCGCGTCTATCAAACTCTGGGCCTCGCCCTTCTGCTTTCTATGGGGAGATTGGCCGCCGCTGCGCAAGAGCCGCTTACGTTGCGTCAAGCCATCGATCAAGCATTGGGGCAGAATCCCGCGGCTGCGATGGCGAACGCCGGCGGCCAGGAGGCCAAGTCCGCGGCCACGATGGCGCGCAGCCAACTGCTGCCAAGACTCACTTTTACGGAAGACATCTCGCGCGGAGATGATCCCGTGTACGCCTTCGGGACGCGGCTGCGGCAGCGGCAGTTCACGCAGGACGACTTCGCGCTGAACGATCTGAACCGGCCACAGCCGATCGGCAACTTCGCCACGCGCTTCTCGGGATCGTGGACTGTGTTCGATTCGTTCAAGACACAGCGGGAGATTCGCCGCGCCGACCTCTTTCGCGAGAGCGCCTCCGCGTCGGCCAAGGCGGTGGACCAGCAGATTGTGTTGCACGTCGTCGAGTCGTACCAGGCTGTGCTCTATGCGCAGCGGGAGATCGATGTTGCACAGCATGAACAGGAGACGGCGGCGGCGCTGCTGAACTCGGTTGCGGAGCACGTCAAGGCGGGACTCGCGGTGGAGTCGGACCAGATGTCGGCCGAGGTCAACGTGTCCGCGCGCAAGGAAGAGTTGATCGCGGCGCAAGGCGACCTGGAACTGGGGTGGGCGGAGCTGCGCGAGGCAATGGGCGCGCCGGAGCTGAAAGAATCCGAGCTAAAGCCGATTGAGCCGCATGTGTTCGCGCAGCTTGCTTTGGACGAGGAGATTGCGACAGCCGCAAAGACGCGGCCCGATCTGATGGCGTTAACACAGACGCAATCGGCGCAGGCTGTTGCGGTGGGCGCGGCGAGGTCGGAGTTCGGCCCTAGCGTGAGCGCGTACGGAAACTGGGAAGAGGACCGGGGATCGCTGGGCAGTTCGGGAGGCAACAACTGGGTGGCCGGTGTGCAGATCAGCGTTGACATTCTGCCCGCCAGCAAGCGCGCGCAGCTTGCCCAGGAGAGCGCAACGAAACAGAAGATCGACGCGCAACTTTCTGCCTCGCAGCAGCATGTGCGGCTGGAGGTGAGCCAGGCGCACATTCATCGGAAGACCGCGGAGCTTTCGCTGGAGACGGCGCAGGCCGCGATGGACCAATCGGCCGAGAGCCTGCGCATTCTCAAAAACCGCTACGGAGCGGGGCTTGCGACGATCACCGATCTGCTGCGGGCCGAGGATGCCGAACGACAGAGCCAATCGATGTACTGGAAGGCTGTCTATGGCAACACCATGGCTTATACCGAACTGCTTTACACAACCGGGACACTGACTCCCGATGCAGCGGAGGATTTGCAATGAAGAAAATGTTCACGAGTTGTTTGCTTGCCGTTTCCGCGGCGATGATGGGTGGATGTCACGGCAACGAATCCGCTGCACCGGCTGCGGTACAGACTGCGCAGGCGCGGGTGGTCGAGAGCCAGCAGCAACAGGTGCCGCTGAACGTGCGCGCTACGGGGACGGTACACGCGCGACAGACGGCGGTTGTTTCCGCACAGGTTATGGGCCGTATTCAGCAGGTGCTGGTGCGCGAGGGAGACAGCGTGCGGGCAGGGCAGACGCTGGTGTTGCTCGACGACGCGGCCCTGCGCGCCTCGGCGGACCAAGCCCAGGCAGGGGTAAAGGCTGCGCAAGACGAGCAGGCGGCGGCACAGACCGACGCTAAACTTGCGGCCAGCACGCTGGACCGATACCGGCAGTTGCAGGGAGAGAAGAGCGTCAGTCCACAAGAGATGGATGAGGTTGCGCAGCGTGCTGCGGCGTCGGCGGCAAGGCTCGAGGCAGTGCGCGCACAGACCGATGCGGCGCGTTCCCAGGAGAGCGGCGCGCACACCATGCTTGGCTATACGCGTCTGCTCGCTCCATTTTCCGGCGTGGTGACAGCGCGGATGGCCGATCCGGGGACGCTGGCCTCGCCGGGTGTGCCTCTGCTACAGGTGGACCAGGCCGGAGCGCTGCAACTCCAAGCCACGGTCGATGAGTCGGCGATTGGCGCGATTCACAAGGGGATGAAGGCGCAGGTTGCGATCGATGGCGGCAACTCCACAAGCCTCACGGGCACTGTGGCGGAGATCGACCCAGCCGCCGATCCGGCCAGCCACAGCTTTCTGGTGAAGATAGATCTGCCGCCGTCGAGCCAATTGCGCGCCGGCATGTATGGGACGGCGGAGTTTGCCAATGGCGTCCGGCAGGCGATTCTTATTCCGCGCTCCGCTGTTGTCATGCGCGGCTCGCTGGCCTGCGCGTATGTGCTCGACAGCCAGGGTATTGCGCAGCTTCGTTCCCTCACACTGGGCGTGACACAAGGCGACCTCGTTGAGGTTCTGTCGGGCATCTCTCCCGGCGAAAGACTGGTGGATGCGCCGTCGGATCGCGACTTTGCCGGCAAGCGAATCGAGGCCCTGCCATGAAGCAGGAGTTTGGAATCGCCGGAAAACTGGCCCACACCTTTCTCAACTCCAAGCTGACGCCGCTCTTCATCGCCGCGTCGCTGGCCCTTGGAGCGTTTTCCATCGCGATCATTCCCCGCGAGGAGGAGCCGCAGATCCTGGTTCCCATGCTGGACATCACCACCGCGATGCCCGGCGCGTCTCCGGCGGAGGTGGAGCAACGAGTAACGCTGCCCATCGAGACATTGGTGCACCAAATCTCAGGCGTCGAGTATGTGTACTCCACGTCCAGCCCCGGTCAGAGCCTGGTGATCGTGCGCTTTCTGGTTGGCACGCCGCAGGAAGATGCCCTGATCAAGGTCTACAGCAAGCTCTACTCGAACTTCGACGCTATGCCGCCGGGAGTATCGCAGCCGATCATCAAGGCCCGCTCCATCGACGATGTCCCGATCCTGGCGCTGACGTTGTGGGGCGAGCACTACAACGGCTATCAACTTCGCGCCATCGCGGTCGAGATGCAACACAACATCGGTCAGGTGACCGATGTCTCGGAGACGACGATCATCGGCGGGCTTCCGCGCAGCATGCGCGTACTGCTCAGCACGGAGAAGCTCAACGCGTACGGCCTGTCGCCGATGGCCATCGTCGGACATCTGCAGGCCGCCAATGCAACGGTGCAGGCGGGCAGCTTTGCGGAAAACAATCAGGAAGTCCGCGTGGACGCCGGGAACATCTTCACCCGCCGCGAAGATTTGGAAGCTGTTGTAGTGGGCGTTGTCCGCGGACAGCCGGTGTACCTGCGCGACGTTGCCGAGCAGATCGTCGATGGCCCCGCAGATCCGACGGACTATGTGGCCTACGGAACAACCACCGCAGGCGCATCAACGCCACGGCAATATCCGGCAGTAACCATCACCGTGGCCAAACGCAAGGGCACCAACGCCACCGACATCGCTAACGCCGTGCTCAGCAGCGTTCACCGGATGCAAGGCGTGACCATACCCAACGACGTGACAGTGACAACCACGCGCAACTATGGCGAGACAGCGAAGAACAAGTCCGACGAGCTGCTGGAGCATCTGCTGCTGGCCACGCTGTCGGTGACGTTTCTGGTCGCGCTCTTCCTGGGATGGCGCGAGTCGGGTGTCGTGCTGCTGGCGATTCCGGTCACGCTTGCGCTCACCATGTCGGTCTTCTACCTTCTCGGCTACACCATCAACCGCGTCACACTCTTTGCGTTGATCTTCAGCATCGGCATTCTTGTGGATGACGCCATCGTTGTCGTCGAGAACATGGTGCGCCACTTCCGGCTGCCGGAAAACCGGGAACGCCCGTGCAGCGAAGTTACAGTAGAGGCGGTCGCCGAGGTGGGCAACCCAACCATCCTGGCCACCTTCGCCGTAATTGCGGCGGTGCTGCCCATGGCCTTTGTGCGCGGCCTGATGGGGCCGTATATGCGTCCCATTCCCGTAGGTGCGTCGGCGGCGATGTTGTTCTCACTTCTGGTTGCGTTTGTGGTCTCTCCCTGGGCCGCAATGCGGCTGCTGGGCAGAAATCTTGCCGGGGCAAAGATACTGGAGCCGGAGACCGAAAACTGGCGGACCCGGCTCTATCGCCGCATCATGACGCCGCTGATCCGCTCGGCGCGCAATCGCGGGCTGTTCTTTATCGCGGTGGCTGTGCTTCTGCTCATCTCTGTGGCGCTGGTGCCGCTGGGACTGGTGCGCGTGAAGATGTTGCCCTTCGACAACAAGAGCGAATTGCAAGTCATCATAAATATGCCCGACGGCACGCCGCTGGAGCAGACGGCGCGAGTCGCTCAGGCGTTGGGCAACGAGCTTGCGCTCCAGCCGGAAGTTCTCAACTACCAGACTTATACCGGTACCTCCGGCCCGTATAACTTCAACGGGCTGGTGCGCCACTACTACATGCGCCGACTGCCGAACCAAGCCGATATCCAGGTGAACCTGCTGCCCGCAGACAAGCGCAGCGTGCAGAGTCATGCGATCGCCAAGCGGCTGCGTCCGTTGATGGATGCAATCGGCAACCAGTACGGCGCGCGCATCCAGGTCAGCGAGGTTCCGCCGGGCCCACCTGTGATCCAGACGCTGGTGGCGGAGGTCTATGGTCCCGACCTGGCGGGACAGACGCAGATCGCGCATCAGATCAAGTCGATCTTTCAGAACACCGCCGGCGTTGTGGACACCGACTGGTACGTCGAAGACCCGCAACCCAGGCTGGTGATGCGCGTGGATGAGGTAAAAGCCGCGCAGCATGGCATCGCGGTCTCCGATGTGACCCATGCGCTGGCGCTGGCGCTCTCGGGAGCACAGGTCGGGCAGGTCCACGACCAGAGCGCGCGCGAACCTGTGCCCGCTACGGTTGAACTGGACCGCGCGGACCGCTCCTCCGAGCAGGGGTTGGAGAATGTCCGCCTGCCCGGCGCGGACGGCAGCATGGTCTCTCTGCGCGAGCTGGTAACTGTCGAACACACTACGATCCAGCCCAGCATCTACCACAAGAACCTGCGCCGCGTGGTGTACGTCACGGGAGACGTAGCTGGAGCGGAAGAGAGCCCGGTCTACGCCATCCTCAAGATGAATAAGGCCCTCGACCGGCTCACGCTTCCGGACGGATATAAGCTGGCCCGCTACAACTCGGTAATGCCGGATTCGACCGAGCACTACTCGATGAAGTGGGACGGCGAGTGGCAGATCACCATCGAGGTCTTCCGCGACCTGGGACTTGCCTTCGCCGCAGTGCTCATTCTCATCTATGTCCTTGTGGTCGGCTGGTTCCGGTCCTTCATTGTGCCGCTGATTATCATGGCGCCGATCCCGCTGACGCTGGTGGGCATTCTTCCGGCCCATGCGATGCTGGGCGCATTCTTCACGGCGACTTCGATGATCGGCTTTATCGCCGGGGCCGGAATTATTGTGCGCAATTCGATCATTCTGGTCGACTTCATCGAACTTCGCCGTCGCCAGGGAATGCCGTTGGCCGAGGCGGTGATCGATGCCGGAGCGGTCCGCTTCCGGCCCATGCTGCTGACCGCCGCCGCAGTCGTCGTCGGCGCAAGCGTCATTCTCTCTGACCCCATCTTCCAGGGGCTCGCTCTGTCGCTGATCGCAGGTGCAGTCGCTTCGACCTTCCTCTCGTGGCCTACGATCCCCGTGCTCTACTACATGGTCCATTTGCGGGGTGAATCCGGAATCACCTGTGAATCCAACACAAATAAAGGAGAACAATTATGACAGTCGAACGCGGTGTGCGCCTGATGGCGGGCGTGATTGTACTGGTATCGCTGGCGCTGGCGCACTACATCTCGCCCTACTGGCTGTGGCTGACGGTCTTCGTCGGGCTCAACCTGCTGCAGTCGGCATTCACAAACTGGTGTCCTGCAATGACGATCCTGCGCGCCATGGGGATGAAAAATGTAGACTGCTGCTCAGACAATGCTGGCTGTTGTTCAACCAAGTGAGGCAGGAATGAACGAGAGACGCTTCAACGCCGCCCACGCGCATCGGCTCGACGATCCCGCGCGCAGAGCATGGCTTCCACCTGCGGAGGTGCTTGGAGCCATGGCCCTACATCCCGGCGATACCATCGCCGACGTGGGCGCCGGAACGGGGTACTTCTCGTTGCCGCTGGCGCAGGCTGTCGGCCCGCAGGGCAAGATCTATGCCGTGGATGCGCAGGAGGAAATGCTCTCGCTTCTGCGACAGAAATTAGATGAGTTCACTCTTTCCATCGTCGAACTGATCCAAGCGGAAGCAGACAACACGGGTCTGCCGGCATCCTGTTGCGATCTTGTTTTCGCAGCAAATATCTGGCATGAGTTCGATGACCACGCTGCCGTCCTGCGAGAGTTCGCGAGCGTTCTGAAGCTTGACGGGCGAATTGCAATCCTCGATTGGCGGACTGATGTCCTGCCTGAACACGGCCCGCCTCTGGAGCACCGCCTGGATTCGTCCCATGCCGTGGATGCGCTGCGCTCCAGTGGATTTCAGAAGGTAGCAACTGCCAACGTCGGCCTCTACTCGTGGCTCGTGCAAGGAGAGATGCAGCGATGACGGCGCGGAAGGCAGTAACTCGGTCGAGCACCTTTAGCCAAAATCGCGGCGAACGGCTCAAGGATGAGGTCTATCGCCAGATGTTTCGTCTGGAGGCAGGTCGCCCCGGCGCCGAATTGGACCTGACAATCGCCTTGCTGCGCGGATGGCTCGCTTCAGACTCCGATTCTGGAGTTTCTAAATCGCGTGAGTGGCTCAAGAAGATCTGCCCCCTCTGCCTGCTTATGATCGAAGCCAGACAGCAGGTGAGCAACTCCGATCAACCGTGTATCCAGTAAGCACAGAGTCGTACCTGTTGCGCGGCGAGTTGGCCGGAGTCAATTGTCTGGGTGGGTGAAGATGAGGCCGCGATGGAGCCTTTGTTATAGGAATCGGGATACTATACTGGCCTTGATCGTGAGAGCTCCCATCGATGCGACCCGAACTGATTCAAGCGACTGACCTCTTGCGCCGCAATACCCCTGAAGCCGTCGATGAGGCAATCGGTTTGCTGCAGAATACGGTCTATTCGTTCAGCATGAAGGTCTGTGGGCATCCCGAAGACGCGGAAGATACCATGCAGGAGGTCCTTTTCCGTTCGCTGGGGCACCTTGCGAAGATTCAGGACCCGCAAGCTCTCGCTGTCTGGCTCTACACTGTCACCAGAAACCGCTGCTGGCGCATGCGCCGCAAAGGAGTATCTACTCCCAAACACATCCTCTCGTTGGATGAGTTGATGCCCGACGAGGCGGAGTTGGGGCGATTATTGCAGGATGCCGCCGTGGGCCCTGAGGGCAATCTGCTTCACGCCGAGCAGCACCACCTGCTGCACCAGGCGGTCCTGCGAATTCCCTCGCAGCTACGCATCGTTCTCGTGCTGCACGACATGGAGGAGTTGACCACCGAACAAGTCGCGCAGATCCTCGGCCTGCAACCTGGGACGGTTCGGGTTCGCCTTCATCGGGCGCGTCTTGCCGTACGTAAGGAGATGAGCAGAACGCTGGACGGCGCACCCGGGCTGCCGGCCCGCGGCAAGCCAACCGGAATCCAGCCGACCACAAAGAAGTCCGGGCGCAGCCGGGCCAAAGGTGGGCAACGTCCCACCGAGTGCCGCGAATTGTTTGCGAATCTCTCCGAGTATTTAGATGGCCGGGTCGAGCCGCTCACTTGCGAAGCGATGCGCAGCCACATCGAGTCCTGCCCCGCCTGTATCGCATTCCTTCGCGACCTGCGCGGAGCCATCGACCGCTGCCGCTCGCTGGAGGTTCCCTGCGACCCTGCCGTTGCGCCCCGCCTGCGTTCCCTCCTCACACAGGAGTACCTGCGCCTGATGGGGATTCCGAGCACAGAAAAAAACTCCGACGTGCTGTAACGAATCGCCTCTTACATGTCTTTATTCCTATGTGAGGTAATGAACATTATGGAAGTGACGATTAAGCATCTTGACCATGTAAAGTTTTCCATCCAGTCGCGGTCGCACACGATCCTCTGCGACCAGCCAGCCGAGAATGGCGGCGAAGACTCCGGCATGACGCCTCCGGAACTGCTACTTGCCTCGTTGGGCTCCTGCGCCGCCTTCTATGCTGTGCAGTATCTGAAGTCACGCAAGCTGGCGGAGAGCGGCGTGGGGGTAAGCGTGACCGCCGACAAGCTGACGCAGCCGGCGCGGATGGGCAACTTCCGCGTCCAGGTCACCTGCCCGGTCGCCCTCAGCGAAGACCATACCACAGGCCTCATGCGCTCCGTGCATCACTGCCTAGTGCACAACACGCTGCTGTCGCCGCCCGAGATCAAGATCGAATTGGTTGCAGGTTAGGATTGGTTCATGGCGAGTCTCGACAACTTCCGCTTGGTTGTCTTCCGGGCGGTTGCGGAACAGCGCAGCTTTCGCAAGGCCGCGGAAGAGCTGTATCTGACGCAACCGGCGGTGAGTCTCCAGGTCAAGGCGCTGGAGGAAGATCTTGGCGTCCAACTCTTCGATCGCACCGGAGCGCAGATTGCGTTGACCGAGGCGGGAAAGGTTCTGCTGGGATATTCGCAGCAAGCGAATGCGCTCTTCGTTCAGGCGGAGCAAGAGATTGCCGCGCTGAGCGGAGAGCATGCCGGGCAACTGGCACTGGGCGCCTCCACGACCATCGCCCAGTATGTATTGCCCAGTCTGCTTGGCGAGTTTGCGCGAGAGCATCCGCGCGTTCACCTCACCATGATCAGCGGTAATACAGAACACATCGTCGAGGCCGTGGAAGAGCAGAAGATTTCGCTGGGATTGATCGAAGGGCCTGCGCGAAGCCGCGACGTCAAGACAGAGCCGTTTCTGGAAGACGAGTTGGTATTGATCGTATCGGCCGCGCACGAGTGGGCCGAACTCAAATCCATCCCCTGTTGCGAGATCGCCGCTGCTCCGCTGCTCATGCGGGAGCGCGGGAGCGGCACCCGCCGGGTTGTGGAGATGGCGTTGGCACGGCAGGGCGTCAAGCTGGGTTCGTTGCGGATTGTGATGGAACTCGATTCAACCGAGGCTATCAAGTCCGCAGTGGAGGCTGGGCTCGGAATCGGATTCGTCTCTCGCTGGGCGATTGCCAAGGACCTGCGACTCGACAACAGCTTCAAAATTGTCGAGGTGGAAGGACTGCGCATCAAGCGGGAGTTTCTGCTTGCATACGCAGCCGGCCCGGAGCCGCCGGGGCTCGCTCAGGAGTTCCGCAGGTTTCTGTTCTCGCGCGCCGGCACGCACAGATTATCGGTAAGAACCAAGCGGTGATGGCCCGCATCCTCCCATAAGTTACGCAAATGCGGCATGAGAACTACTGCTTGGACGTGGGAAAAGTCCTCGGCAACACTTGATGTGTGTCCAAGAATATTTTCTTTATCGGATTGATTCTCGCCGCCAGCGGTCTCGTCTCTCCCCCGGTTGCATTGGTAGGTGGCATCCTCTACGGATTCACCTTCGTTCACCCGTTTCACGTCGAGGCGAAACATCTCTCCAAGTTTCTTCTGCAAGCCTCCGTGGTGGGCCTTGGATTCGGTATGGATCTCGCGCAGGTTCTCCGCGTCGGTCGCTCTGGATTTATCTACACCGCGTGCAGCATCAGCTTCGCCATGCTGTTGGGCTGGGGACTGGGAAGGCTGCTGGCCGTAAAGCAACGGACCTCGTTTCTCATTACGGCTGGCACGGCGATCTGCGGCGGCAGCGCCATTGCTGCAATCGCGCCCATCACCAACGCCAGCGAAGAAGAGATCGCCATCTCTCTCGGAACTGTATTTCTGCTGAACTCCGTAGCCCTGCTTGCGTTTCCTGCGATTGGAACAGTGCTGCACCTGACCCAGACGCAGTTCGGCCTTTGGGCGGCGCTTGCCATCCACGACACAAGCTCCGTCGTCGGCGCGACGGCGAAGTTTGGTGCAGTGGCGCTTGCCGTCGGTACCACCGTCAAGCTGGCGCGTGCTCTATGGATCGTGCCGCTATCAGTCGGAACCGCAATGGCCAAGAAGAGCAAGGCACGCATTCATTGGCCCTGGTTTATTCTGTTCTTCTGTCTGGCAGCAGTGGCCAATACTTACGTACATACATTCCAGACGTTCTATCCAAATCTCAAGCATCTCGGAGTCATCGGCTTAACTGTCACGCTCTTCCTGATTGGAACGGGTCTCTCGAAGAAGACGCTGCAAGAGGTCGGCGTGCGACCACTGCTGCAAGGAATTCTTCTGTGGATCGTCGTCGCAGTTGGATCGCTGGCACTGATCCGTGGCGGATGGATTCATCTCTAACAGAGGCACAAGGAGATGAATTCCAAAGTAGCTAGAAAGAGCAGGGTAGATACGTCTCAAATCCCGCGTACTTGTAGCGTACTCAAGAACCGCGTTTGCTGCGTATTGAACGATTCGCGCGTCTGATTTTTTCAGTACCTTGTTTAGAATCAATACACAGTTGCAGTCCGCCTCCCTCCCGGCACCAACAGAACGCCCTCAACCCTCCTGCGGTGACGATCACCTTAGGTGCTCACTATCTTCCGTTCGTATTCCTATACGGCATGTGGCAATTTAGTGTCCTCAGCGCGACGCTGATCGCAAGCGGACTCGCAATTGCTATGTACCTGCCAAACCCTGTGGGCATTGGTGCGTGGCTCACAGCAGCCCTCCTCTTCGCATTCGCCTTTGTCGGTCGTCACGTTGCGCGCTCAGACAGTCCCACACCTTGATGTCCAGCGAATCAGTTCCGGCAAACGATACGAACCTAACGTGGAGCGGTATCGCCGGAAGCGAGGATCATCCTCGAGCCTCGAGCGGCTGAAAAAGTTCCATGCGGGTTACGGCTCTGGGCCGATGGTAAGCGGTCCCGATAGCGGCAACGACCGGCGTACACGGCTGCCCTCGTGAGCAATCTCGATTCATAGCTCTGCGATTCACCATCCATTGACTTGACCCGGCCGGTTGTTACGAAGCGTAATCCTCGCGCATGGGGGTAAAGATATCGAGTACCTCGGAGTCCTCCAGCGCGGAGGCCTGGTGCTCAACATTGCCGGGAACCAGAAAGCTGTCGCCTGGGCCCACGTCGAAGACACCGCCAGGATGCTCAAAGCGGATGCGACCGCGCACGATATATACCATCTGCTCGTGCGGGTGGCTGTGCCGTGCGCCAACCCAGCCAGCGATCATGGTGTGCCGAACAAGCATAATGGACGGGCTATAGGACATCACCTGACGGCGAAGGCCGGGCTCGGGAATGGACATTCCCACATTCTTTGAAGCTGTGACCAGAATTGCGTTTTCCGACATCGATCCTCCTGCTGGTTTCGTGGGCAATTCTCATCCTGCGGAGCAATCGCTCTTATTCGATGATCTCATCCACCTCTTCAGAACTGCACCCGGTTATTCATCTGCGTAATCTCCGGCAGCTTACCGCCGATCTCAACACTCACGCTTCCACCTTTGAAGTTGGCGATGCGCTGGAAGTAGTCCACGTCCTTCCGGTCAAACGGGAACGGTTGTAAACGCCCGGCCAGGTGGTTTCGCGGATGCCGTCGGTTGCCCTACACCACCAGCGCCCTATATCGAATGCGTCATTAATCTGGACCTTTCGTATGGTGGTGTTGGGTGCGGGCAGCGGAGCAGGAACATCACCGGGAAGAATCTGCACGTCGGAGAGGTAATTTGGCGCCGCATTGCCGCCGGCAGCGTAGTTGGCATTGAAGCCATGGTCTCCCGAGAGGTAGAACAACAGCCCTGGATCGCCGGGTCCCGACGATGGCGCGGACGATGGCGCCGCGGTACTCTGCGGAAGAGCATCCTGGGCACTGACTGATGCACCCAGCATTGCGACTGTAACCAGCGTTGCGAACCAGACCAAGCGTAGACGGCTCATGACTCATGCACCTCGAAGATCGATTTCCTTGCAGCGTGAGATTGGTTTTCACTTGGTTCTCCTTGGTGCTGCGCGTCCGCTGCATTGTGGTTTTGAAGGGGAAGGTCGAGACGACTCAGTCGGCGCGAAACAATTGCGGCGCAAACTCATTCAGGAACTGCCGCCACACAATCCAAGTATGCGCCCCGGGAATCTTGTAGAACGTATGCATCACCTGGGAATCGTCGAGAAACTTCGAAAAGCAGGTGCAGGTCTGCCCAATATTGTCACCATACCCTCCTTATTCTCGACGCTCACCTGCTTTTGTGTGGAACATTGCCATGGCTTCAATTTCCACCAGCAGTTCCGGCCTGCATAGTTTTGCCTGAATACCGGTAGAAGCCGGGAATGGATCCAGTCCCTGCTGGCGGAAAAACTCATTGCGCCCACGGTTGAAATCGGCATAGTCGCGGTCGATGTCGCGCAGGAAGCAGCGCGTGCGTACCACGTCCTTCCACGTCGCTCCCTCGACCTCCAGGAGCGCGGTGATGTTATCGAAGGTGCGGCGCAGTTGCGCGCAGAGGTCGCCGATGTGCACCGACCTTCCCTGTTCATTGATGCTGGCCGTGCCGGAGATCGGCAGCATGGTCACGCCATTGAAGTCCAGGCGCAGGCCGCGGGAGAAGGCACTGCCGTAATCGGACGCTTCGTCCCCATGAAGGTCAGCGCCACGTTCCGCGCAATTGTCTTTGGGTCCTTGTCCTGCATGGCGCGGTAGAAGTTCGCCGCGCCACGAGAAAATTGCTTCCGCTTGCCGTCAACAGCTCACGGGCAAACTCGTCGTATGGCTTGTCCTCGTGCAGCTATCGTGCAAACCCACAGGCAGGGAGAATGTTTCGACTCAAAACTCATGAACCAGATGGCAGGAGCAGGCCCGGCATCGCGCATGCAACATGGTTCTTATTGCTCAGAACTGAACAATGCCGGCGGTTAGAGTGAAAGCGTAAGGGCAGGGTGAAGACGGCCCGGTAAAGCAACGGGAATCCATGAACGCACTCAACCCCTTATGGTGACTGATCGAGTCGGGTTATCAATCGGCTGCACACAGCATCCCACGCAACACAAAGAACCGCAGACACCTTAAGGGGGGTCGCACATGCGCGGACTCAAGACTCTACTCGGCACTACAGCACTGCTCGCCGGCATGGCCCTGGCGCCAACGGCCAACGCGCAGATCGTGATTGGTATTGGCATCCAACCGGTCTGTTCCTGGGGCTACTACGACTATGCCCCCTACGCCTGCGCTCCCATGGGCTTTTACGGGCCGGGGTATTTCTATAACGGCATCTTCCTGGGCATGGGCCCATGGGCCGGCTGGGGCTATGGGCACGGCTGGGGCAGCCATCGCTTCGTCGAGGGCGGCGGCGGAAGCTATCGCGGCGGCGGCGGCGCCATAGCCAATCGCAGCAACTATGCCCGCGGCGGCGGTGGAGCAGCAGTACGCGGCGGCGGCGGTGCGGCCCACGGCAGCGCAGCGGTCTCCCATGCTGGAGCAGCGCGGCCCAGCGCCGCTCACGCTACAGCCTCCCATGCCAGCGCACCCCGCGCAGCAGCTTCCCATAGCAGCGGCGGCGGCGATGGTGGACATGCCAGTGCCGGCGGTGGTGGACATGCTGGTGGCGGCGGTGGACATGCCGGTGGCGGCGGACGCAAGTAACCGGTAGCTGCTGCATCAGGCGGCTTGGTTGTGCAATGCGGCGGAGCGAAACAGCTCCGCCGCATTGCATCTGCGGTTGCATTCTGGTCGTTCATCGCCGGTTGCGATGGACTCTTCGGGACGGGCGGGAGCTGGCTGACTGACTGTCAACCAGGCGTCTTCGGCAAGTATGTGATGTGCGGCTAGAAGCTGGTGGCTTAACGGGGAGTGAGCGAAGCGATACCGATCGAAGGAACTATTTGCGGCAGAACGGGTAGGTAATCCCGTCTGCAAGTCTTGACTATGAGAACATGACCATGATGACAACTCTCTCGCAGCGACGGTTTTCCATCGGATTAGCGGCTGCTTCTATCTTTGCGTTCCTGGGAACAATCAAGGCGACGACCCAACAACCCGACACGGCAGCCGTGATTCAGCAGGTTGACGCGGCGGTCAAAGCCAGAGTCGACAATATTGTGGGATACACCGCGACCGAGCATTATTCCGTTTACAGGAGTAAGGACGAAATCCATCCCGTGGCTGAAATGACGGTGCGAACCGCCTACCGAAGGGACACAGGCAAGAGTTACACCATCCTGTCGCAGACCGGGTCGGAGATCATACAAAGACTGGTACTGGGTACGATCCTGAACAACGAGAAGCAGTTAAGCCAGCCCGGCATCCAGGAGGGAGCGTGGATCACTTCCGCCAATTACGAGATGAACTTGAAGCCCGGTGGAACACAATCGCTGGATGGGCGAAATTGCCTTGTTCTTGCCTTGACCCCCCGGCGGAAGACTCCCTATCTGATCGAAGGAACTCTGTGGGTGGACGCGAAGGATGGTTCGATCGTACAGGTGCAGGGAACGGCTCCAAAGAGTTCTTCCATATTCACGGGACCCACGCAGTTGATCCGCCAGTACATGAATGTCGGCGGATATCCGCAGGCCACCCATGTCAGAGCGGTATCAAACAGCTTTATGTTTGGCCAGACTATCGTCAAAATCGACTACCAAGACTATCAGGTCCAGCTTCGTCCAGCCACATAGGCGGGCGTTTCCCGCGCCGAAGCCTCGAGCTTTGCCCGGCGACACGGCGAGCCAGTCACGGCTGCCGAGGCCTTCCAAGACCCCCAGGCCCTGCCTGGATCAGAGATCGCGACGCCGTCCGGAGAGCAGGTTGAAGATCAGGATGATCACCGCTAAGACGAGCAGAATGTGGATCAGGCCGCCGGCAATATGAAGGCTGAAGCCCAACAGCCATAAGACCAGAACGACCACGAAAATTGTCCAAAGCATATGCTTCCTTTCTCCGCATAGCGGGCGCCCGAGAAGATTGTGCAAAGCACATCTGACACGTTAGCCGCGATGCGCGGCGAGGTCTGAGCAATAACGCTCAGGCGAAGAATGGCGGTTCAGCGATTCATCAGGGTGCAATGTGGGACTCTGAGTATTTACGCGTATGCGCCGCTCGGCAGTCGAGATGGCGCCTGTTGGCAGCCAGGAAGGCGCCATGAGGGCGGCAGCCACACGGCTGTTGGGGCGCAAGTTTAGGTCGCCTACAGTACAGTTTCGGTGTAGACTCTATGCGTGATACAGTCGCGCACGTTTCACGGCGGTGGTCAATTAAGACCGTATCCGGGAAAGGCCTTCCGATGGTGCAGCTTGAAAAGCCCACGTTTGATGCCCATGCCTTTCTGACCAGTGCCGGTCTGGGGCGAAGAATTGTGCAATTGGAGCCCAAGCAGAACTTCTTTACCCAGGGAGACCCCGCGGACTCGGTCTTCTATCTGCAGAAAGGCCGCGCAAGGATCACGGTTGTTTCGACCACAGGCAAGGAGGCCACGATTATGCTCGTCTCCGACGGCGACTTTGTCGGAGAAGGGTCGCTGGCGGCGGTTTCTGGGCTGCGTTTGGCCACGGCCACTGCTATTACAGCCTGTACCGCGCTCAAGATAGGGCGGGACGAAATGATCCACGTGATGCACGAGGAGCATGACTTCTCCGACCTGTTCATGAAGTTTCTGCTGGAGCGCAGCATGCGCATCCAGGCCGATCTGGTGGACCAGCTCTTCAACTCCAGCGAAAAGCGGCTGGCAAGAATCCTGCTGTTGATGGCGGAGTTTGGCCAGCCGGGCGCGCCGGAACCATTTGTACCCAAGATCTCGCAGGAGACCCTGGCGGAGATGATCGGCACCACCCGGTCGCGGGTCAGCTTCTTCATGAACCGCTTCCGCAAGCTCGGCTTTATCGAATACAACGGGCGCATCCGGGTGCATAAGTCGCTGCTGAACGTGATCCTGCTCGACCATATGCCAGAAAACAATGCGGAAAAGCCGCCGATCCGCGACATTCCCGAAAAGGGAAGACCCAGCCGGAAGCGGCGCGACAGCCCTGTACAAAATTGAACAGTATTGCAACTGACTGAATGGGATACTCGGCACAATACCCTATAGAAGGCTATTGGAGGTGCTGGATGCCCAATAGAAAAGCTAAAGTCCTCGTCGTAGACGATGAGCCTTTGATCCGAACGACGATGTCGCTGGTGCTTGGCGAGATGGGGTACCATGTGCGGTCCGCCGAAGACGGCTTCTGCGCATTGCGCGAGATCCACCAGGAGATGCCCGACATCCTTCTCTCTGATCTCGACATGCCCGGGATGTCCGGCTTCGAGTTGCTCTCCGTGGTTGGCCGCCGGTTTCCCGCAGTCCATAAGATCGCAATGAGCGGTGCGTATTTCGGCAGCGAGGTGCCTTGCGGAGCTTCCGCCGACGCTTTCTATCAAAAGGGCAGCGGCATGGACTCGCTCTTGCATATCCTCGGAGCACTGCCTCAGATCAAACGGCATGCTCCCCAACCTTCCAGCTCAGCGGAGCCTGTCTGGATTCAGCGGAACGGTCACGGCTCCGCGCCGGAGACATGCGTTACGATCTCCTGCCCGGTGTGCCTGAGAAGCTTTCCCCAGGCCATCGACGACTCTGACGGCCTGATGCGCGAAACAGAGTGTATCCATTGCAGCAGTCCGATACAGTACGAAATCGTCCAGCCATCGGATCGGATGACTGCGTAGGCGATATACCGCCGGGTACGGAAGAGATGCCCCAGTTGAATTGATAAATCTTCCATCCACGGAGGTGGACCAATGAATCGAGATCGAGTAAAGGGAGCAATCGACGAAGTGGTGGGAAGCGCCAAGCGTGCGGCGGGGGAGTTGAGCGGCAATACCCGGCTCCAGGTCAAAGGCATGGCCCAGCAGGTGAAGGGCAAAGTCGAGGGGGCGTGGGGTAAAGCAAAGGACACGGTCCGCGATGCCGTTGAGAACACCGAAGTCCATATCGATACTCAGGTGAAACTTAGCAGGAAAGATTCAACCGTGGATATCGAAGATAACAAGAACAGCGACACCCTAAAGCCATAACGAGTATCGATCATGTTCAATGCAGGCTCAGGAATACTGCATCCCTGCATTGTTGAGCATCGATGCAGCAGGCATTTACGCAGGTTCCTCTGCGGCCTCGATCTTGCGCAGCCCGCGAATCTTCCATATCCCATAACAAACTCCGGCAGCCAGTAGACCCACGAACACGCAAAGCAGCGGAGTTGACCACCTCTGGAGAGTTCCAGACCACATGCGGACGATCCTGCGTCCATAGGCCACGCCGAGCCACGCGATGAAGGAGTAACGCAGGCAGCGGGCCGCGCCGTAGACGCCGAGGAAGCGCCTGCGCGAGACGCCCAGCGCGCCGGAGGCGAGCGCAAACGGCAAGAGCGGAATGGGTGGAGGAAGCAGGGCGGGAAGAAAGACAGCCAGGAGTGGATGACGCTCAACCCAGGTGACGACACGGCCAAGAAGACGCTCCGGCACATAGCTGCGCAGCGCCGTTTCGCCGCCTCTGCGGCCAATGTGCCAGGTGGTGTATCCGCCCAGGATGCTGCCTGCAATGGCACAAGGGGCCAGCAGCCAGGGATTGCCGCTATGCGCCACCAGCCACAGCAACAGCAGGTCGGTGCTGCCGGGCAGAGGCAGTGGGATGACCGAAGAATCGACCACCGCAACGGAGAAGAGCCCCAGCGCTCCCAGGTGCGTGAGCCAGTGCGGCATCAGCGAGGGATGCAGGCGTGGCGCAGGCAATGGAGACGATTGCTGAACAAAAACACTCATACAAATTGCCCCTGCATGCGTGCTGCGCAAAAGAAACCAGTAGTTCCTTCGTCAACAGAGTACGCAGCGAACAGGGCGCAGTGCAAACATAGCGAACAGGCCATTGAACGAGCGCAACTCCTGGGGGATTGATCTTTACCAAATTGCAGCGTGGGCACACTGGTCGCGATCAATGCAGATGCGGTAGCCAATCGGGCCAATTCCGGCTTGCATTCCTCATCTTTCCTGTCCCTATCGGTTATGACGCCGCGCGAACTAAAACGTGTGTCTTTCTGCTGAACTCAAATTGGAGCCAAGCCAGGCGAGCAACCGGCGGATACTGCCCGTGGCCATTGCGATGCTGGTATCGGCCGCGCCGTAGTAGAGATGAATAGTGTCCCCGTCCGCGCCGATGGTCTGTCCGCATGGAAAGACGACGTCACTGACGTCACCGCCACGCTCATAGGGAGCTTCGGGCCCGAATATCCAGGAACTGCCGCGTTGCAGGCAGACCTCGGGCCTCTGCAGATCGAAGAGCGCCAGACCCAGACGGTAGATGCTACCAGACGCAGTCTGCCGGACGCCGTGGTAGATTGCCAGCCAGCCTTTGGCGGTTTCAATTGGCGGAGAACAGAGCCCAATCTTGTTGGCATCCCACCATCCGCCGTAGCGTGCTTCGAGGATCACCTTGTGACCACCCCAGTGCGTTAGGTCCGGCGAATAGGATATCCACATATGCGTTCCCAGCGTCGTCATGGGGCGGTGAATCAGGGCCCAGAGGCCGCCAATTCTTCTCGGCAACAGAGCCGCGTCCTTGTCCTCGGGCTGCATGATGACCCCAAATCGCTCGAAGCTCTTGAAGTCTTTAGTCAGCGCGAGGGACACACACGGACCTCCTCGTGCGAAGGAGGTATAGGCGATTGCGTATTGCTGCAACTCCGGGACCCAGGTAATACGCGGATCTTCGATGCCCCAAAGTTCTTCAGGATACTCCCGGGGCTTTGCCAGCAACGTCGGTTGGGGATCGATTCGCCATCCATCAACCCCATTTGTGGAACGCGCGGCGCAAAGGTGCGACAGCCCGGTGCGGTCTTCAACGCGGCACAGAAGCAGGGTGTCTCCGTCGGCAAGCCGTACCGCCCCCGCGTTGAAGACACTGTTAATTGGGTAAGGCCAGTCTTCACGCCGGAGGATAGGATTTTCTGAACTGCGGATAAACAAGGGGTGCTCCGTACAGGGTCCTGGATCGAGTTGCTCCAGGACAACGGATTCCGCCGGAACGTCTAGTGAATGGATTGGATTCAACGAGTGATACTCATTTCCCGATGCAGTTTGTCTACGTTTGCCACTTTGGCCGCCTGCATTTCGAGCAGCGCCATGAGGAACGAGAGCGTGGATTCAGCTCCCTGGTTTTGGTTCACGCGGTCGGGATGAAGGCCGTCCCGGCATCCACCTGTCGATGCGTCGTAAAGCGCAACCTGCAGATCGTTCTTGCCTAGAAACCACCGGAAAGCCCGCCACGCTGCATCGCGCCATTGGCACTCTTCCGTCAGCTTGTACACTTCCAGGCAGGCGGAGACGGTTGCGCAGGCCTCCACCGGCTGCTGATCGAATCGCGCCTTCTCCTGTCCCTCAGCATAGAATCCATTCGATCCAATCGGCACGACAATCTCCTCATCGCCGCAGTGCTGCTCGGCCACAAGCCACTTCAGAGAATCCATGCCAACTTCAATCATTCTATGGTTGTCACTCCGCCATCCTGCCAGGATAAGCGCCTGCGACAGCCTTGCGTTCGAGTACGAGAGACTCTTCTCAAACCACCTCCACGTCTCGGTATGAGTTCTCTCATAGATGTCGAGGAGCCGGTTTGCAAGCGTATTGCGAGCACTTTGGATCGCTCTGTCTCCAGGGAACCAGTCCAGATACGCCTGCATGCCCAAGATGCAAAACGCCCAGGCACGCGGACTGGTGAACGTGAGTGTTGCCGGGACCGCGGCTTCAAAAAGCCTGCCAGTGGCCCCTCTCAACCCTGCATTCCGCGAATGCCCCAGCACCTTCCCCAGCGACCACAACGCGCGTCCATGGCTGTCCTCCGACCCAACCGTTTCCAGCCACTTGCGGTCGTAACCGAGGAAGTTTCTGAACCTCCCGGTATTGGTATTGAAAGCAAGCCATAAAAAGGCCAGATAGCGATGGGAGAGGTCTGAATATTTCCGTCCTCCCGCACGTTCCGGACTTTCATCCAGCAGAATGGACACAATGAGCGCGCGAGCGTTGTCGTCGGTCGTGTAACCCTCGCGCATGTTCGGAATGGAGAAGATGGCGTGCTGCAATATGCCGGTGTCGTCTGTCATGGTCAACAGATGCTCTGTGTTCAACGCCGGCAGAAGGTCAACCGGTTCGATAACAAGATCATCCTGTTGGGCGGCCCTTGGCTGTAACGAGCGCTCGAAGCGTGCCCGCTGAAAGCTGGCCATGTAGGCCTGCGCGGTCTTGGGCCACGTCGTTCCGCGGGAGTACAGATAGGCTCTCTTCCGCATGGCATGACGTTCCGCATCGTTCTCCAGCAATGCGAGAACCGCCTCGGCAATCGCTTTGGGGTCCTCAAATGGAACGATCACCCCCCGCTTCTCCGCAAGCAACTCCTTGGCGTGCCAGTATGGCGTGGAAACAATGGCTTTCCCCGCACCAAGCGCAATCGCAAGTGTGCCGGAGACGATCTGTGCCTCCTGCTGGTATGGCGTGATGTAAATATCGGCCGTGCCCACATACTCGACAAGTTCTTCCAGACCCACAAAACGGTTGTTGAAAATCAAGTGATCGGAGACGCCAAGCCGATCTGCCAGCGCCAGCAACCCTTCACGGTAACGCTCGCCCTCGCTCCGGCGGACATGCGGGTGGGTCACTCCGGAGACGATATAGACCACGTTCGGCAGTCTTGCCAGAATCGCAGGCAGCGCGCGAATGACATTCTCAATGCCCTTGTTGGGAGACAGTAAACCAAATGTGAGCAGCACGGACTTGCCCTCCGTGCCAAACTTGTCTTTGAAGTAGTTAGGATCCATGAAGGGAAGATCCGGCACGCCATGCGGAATGATATCGATCTTACCGCCCGGAACCGCATACACTTCACGCAGCAATTGGGCCGCCAACTGGCTCATCACGATAAGACGATCGGAAAGCTGTGCGATCTCTTTGAGCACGGCACGCTGGTTTGTGTCTGGTTCGCGCAGCACCGTATGCAGCGTAGTCACAAGCGGCATCTTCAATTTGCGCAGCAAGGTCAGAATGTGGCTACCTGCCATGCCGCCATAAATTCCATATTCATGTTGCAGACAAACTAGATCATTGCCATTGAAATTGAGAAAATCAGCAGCTTGTTCATAGGAGGCGATTTCCTCCTGGGCAAGCTCCAGACGGACTTGCTCCGGATAGTTGTACTTACAGTCGGGATCATTGACTGGAATTGCAAACAGCCGTCCATCTCCGAATTCGGTTGCGATCGCAGTGCATAGGTCTGTTGTAAAAGTGGCAATTCCGCACTCGCGCGGCAGGTAGTTTCCAATAAACGCTATGCGAGTTGGCAAGGGGGAACTGCTGGCTTTCAAAGCCACGGTCAAAGCTTCCCTTTGGTCCTGCCGCAAGAAAGTATTATCCGGGAGCATCATTTCAGGAAGCGCCATCATGTCCCACTTTCCCGGTCAAATCCTGCCTAATAGCATGAGAATGATAACAATCAAGAGGATCGTTCCCAATCCCCCGCTGGGATAATATCCCCAGTCTCTGCTATGCGGCCACCGCGGCCATGCCCCGAACAGTGCCAGAAGAAGAACCACAATTAATATTGTTCCAAGCATTTTTACTCCTCGCTTTCCTGCAACCAGACGAGCTTACTTAAAGTGTGCTGCGGCCCCGTGTCGAGGCCGCAGCGGTACCATGGCCTAGTCAGCGCAAACTTCCATTCGGTGCATTGGCTGGGCTGCCGATTGCGTCGCCGGATACAACCAGTTCCACCCTGCGGTTCTCCTGCCTGCCCGCTGAGTTATCGTTCGAGGCGACCGGCAACGTGTTACCGAAGCCCTTTGAAGTGACTGAGTTTGTGGTTACGCCCTGCTGCACCAGATAATCGCGAACGGCCCCAGCGCGGTTCTCCGACAGCGTCTGATTCATTGCATCGCCGCCGACATTGTCGGTATAACCGTCGACTTCGATATTAAGTCCTGGATAGGCGATCAATATTCCGGCAACCTTGGCAAGCTTCTCCCGTGCGCCGGGCTTCAAGGTGAACTTTCCGGTGTCGAACAAAACATCGGACATGCTAACAATCAGTCCGCGAGCGCTATCGCGCGTTTCCAGAATCAGGTTCAGTTGTTCGGACAATTTTGCACGCATTGCGGCCTTATCGCTGTTCGCCTGATTCTCCTTCTGCTGAGCATTCGCCGCAGCGATGCGAGCCTGTTGTGCATCAGCCTGGGCCGCGGAGATTGCAGCCGTCGATGCAGCTTGATTCGCGGCCGTTTCAGCCTGCGCCTTTGCTGCATCGGACTGAGCCTGCTGCTTCAGCCGGGTAGCGTTGTCGGCTTGAGCCTGAGATCTCGCCTGTGCATCGATCGAAGCCTGACGATCGTTCGCGAGGCGTTCCTCATTGATCTTCTTGACCGCGATCTCTCGTGCATCTTCGGCCGTCTGTACCGTCTCGCGAGCAACGGCGATCAGGGGCTTTTTGTCCATGTGCTTGTTTATGGCGTCCGCATCGGCAGTGTCCATCAACTGAACGGCGTGCTGATAGCTCGCGGTCGCATACGTTTCCGCTCCTTCAGATTTTGCGATCCGCAGCGCATTGCGCGCCTCGTAGAACTCCAGCGGCAGGCTGGCGCTCAGAACGACGGGGTCGAACTTATAGCCGGTGGGAATATAGCCGCCGCGCTCCATCAGTTCGTACTTTGCATTCACGGCCTCGGTGGTTCCCTTGGTATCGGCGCGAACGACGTTCTCAAGGACAATAACATCGCTGGGCTGGCGGACAGCAAAATACGGTTCCGCGGTAACGATCAGGGCGAATGCCTGCAGGTCGGTGGTCGCAGTCAGCTTGCTCCGGTCATTGTCGCCGACCAGCACTTCTCCAAGGTTGACAGCCCGCCCCTCGGGGCTAATCGCCCACAGGACATAGGTAAGATATTCGCTGCCGAAGGTAGTAGGACTTTGCAACTTTCCGAATTCTGCCTCGACTTCCATGGTGCCGCGCTTGCTTCGCACCTTGGCTGTACCGTTCGCTGAAGGCAACAAAGCCGTGCCGGCAAAGTCCACGTCCGAGGCACCGCTCCGATGTTGATAGTTGATCGCCTGGACCGAGCGACTGGTTACGACCACGCGGTATGCGGACACGGTACCCGCGGGCACGAGGACCACCGTAGCTTGCGGGTTCGCTTGGGCAAATGCGCTCAGACTGAGGACACATACGACTGCTAACAAATAAATGTTCTTCAAGATTCCTCCTACAGGCAGAACTCCGCCGTATTACGTTGAACTTGTGTTGCGTTGACGGCCGCCGGCTTTGATGGTTCGATCTCTCAATGTCCAACACAAAACCGGGAAACGGGAAAGGCGCTCAAAGAGACCGAAGAGCTTTGGGACCCGCAGAACTACGGGATTACTATGATCCCGTTCAATATTTCCTTGATTTGTCCTTGTAATACACGGGCAGATTAGATGCACATGTCCGATGGTCTTCCTTAGCTCAGGGAGCTAGGGAGAGAGGAGAACGGTCACTTCCCGTTAGATGCATTCTTTCAAGGCCATGAGCAAATATCTTAGCTATAAAGCACATGTACCGTAGAAGCTGAACATGCGGTCGACATTTCCACAGCGGCTAGCTGTGAGCGGGTGAATACTCCCGAATTTGGTCCGAAGCGCAACACGCGACATCGGTAGAAAGAGCTACGGCAGCGCAGCCGATGCCGCAGGCAAGGCCGTGGCCAAGGCCGCCGGCGCAGCGGCGGTTGCAGGCGCGGGCGAGGCAGTGGGCGCAGGCGCAGGCGCGGCGGCGGTTGCAGGCGTGGGCGAGGCGGTGGGCGCAGGCGCGGGCGAAGCGAGAAGCTTCCTGTCGGGATCGGAGTTTGTCGGCTGCACTGGCCAGGGCGCCCCCGGCTCCATCTGGTTATCGTTCACATTGAAGACCATGGCGTTCTTGGGCAGTTCCGTGCTGCCCTTGGCCAGATACGCAACCACCAGCCCACCGGTCAACTCCGGGGTCAGAATGGTCATGGGAATCAGGTACTTCTTGCTCTTCACCAGCGACTGGGCCACGCCCTTGACCGGCTTGCTGCGTTTGATCGTCCCGGGCACCTGGGGAATCACGAACGCGGACATCTCCAGCTCAGGATGCTTCCTGCCATACTGCACCAGCGAGTGCGCCACCTGCTTCGGCGTGGTCATTCCAATGTCCGCCACGACGCTGCGATGGATCGCATCGGGCAGGTAGATGTTCAGCACCGAGCGCGAAAAATCAGCGCAGTTGTGGACGAAAATGTTGAAGTGGCC
>PKWU01000023.1 GCA_003132145.1 Granulicella sp. | reverse complement strand
CACATCCTGGAGATGAACGGCGACAGCTTCCGCCTTAAGCAGAGCCGGCGCAAACGCAGCCCCGCCAGCTCCTGACCCACCGGCACCCAGCCGACACCACCCCAGTCCGAACGCGCCAAGAGCATCTCGCCGCGTCCGCCAACTCACTGCTTGATCGGCACGGCGGTAGCGCTGGTGTTGTAGCCTTCCAGTTTCACCCAGCCGGCTTTTGCGTCCTGTGGAAGTACGCCGCGAATCTCGGCTGTTTCGCCGGGAAAGATGGTGATGTAATTGTCGTCGTACTCGATGGGGAGGATTTCGTTGCCATCCGGCGCGGCGGAGATCGTTGCCCGCTCGAAGAATGCGATGTGTTGAGAAGGATTGTGCAAGCGGATGGCTATGTCACTTCCCTTTGCGGTCTTCCTCTTCACTGCCCGGACCTTTAATTCCACCGGAGGCATGGTGTTCAACGCGGTCATGTCGGCCCAACTCTCCTGCCGCAGATCCATAGCCTGATCGTTTCTTCGAGCTCCCAGATCGTCATCCTTCTGCGACTGCCAATAGGTGTTCTCGACAAGCAGCTTTCCTTGCGCATCGAAGAGCTGGCAGCGGACGAAGAAGACCGGCGTGGAGGCTGGATACCGGGGCAGCGTGGCCACCAGCTTTTCGCGGTTGTAGGGCACGGCAATCCCCTCCAGCGAACGATCGTCGCGGACCTTGCCATCCAGATCGTAGACGCGAATGCGCGCGCGCAGGCCCTGTACGTCGCCGGGAGTTTGATTGAAAACGATGATTTTGGCCTGACTGTGATCGCCGGTCGCATAGGAGTCGAAGACCACCGAGAGCGGACGCAGCCCTTTCTTGGCTCCAAAGTAGGTTCCGCCGGGACTCAGATAGTAGTCGATGATGTTGCCATAGAAAGACGGCCAGTGGCTGTTCAGCATCCAGTAGAGGGTCATCTTGTGGTTGGCCCAGTCGCCCGCGGCGTAAGCCTCGAACTGGGCACGGGTATCCTCATAGTGGGCCAGTTGCGCCTTCTTCACGAACTCTTCCACACTGCCGGAAGCTCCGTAGCGGCGCTCCAATGCCAGTTGAACATTGGCCAGGAAGGAAGTCTTGTCAATGGCTCCGGCATGCATGAGCCAGGTGTCATTGATCGGCCAGAGCTTGTCGGCGGGAATGAACTTCTTGAGACTCTCCAGGGTGGGAATGTGCTCGTTGTCCCCCTGCTCCGCGCAAGCCCCGCGAGTAGGGGGATATTTTCCGCTGAACCAATACGCCGGAGGCCGCCAACTGTACGGCCCTTCCATGTGGATGCCATCCCACAGGTGATTGCCGTTCGCGTCCTTGGCGAACGAGGAGACGGTATCCACCAAAGCATTCTGCCAGTGCAGCTCGGATTCAATCCGGCGGTACTCCAGCCTTACCGGGTCCGGAGCACGGCCATCGCTTCCGTTGGCCCAGATAAACACGGAGGCATGGGGACGCAGCATCGTAATCTGGGAACGAAGGCTCTCGGAAGCAACCCGGTGGTCTTCTTCGCTCCATTGATCCCACTTCTCCCACTGATTGCAGCACATCCAGCCGAACATCAGCGGAATGCCCTCCTCGTCGGCGAGATCGACGATGTGCTCGCTGGAGATCTTCGACTCCCAGCGCAGCATATTGATGCCGAGATCCTTCACGTAGCGCATGATGTTTGCTTCGCGCTCGGGATCGTAGCGATAGAGCAGGTCGGGGGTGTAGTCGGCCCCGCGCACCCTGAAATCCCGCCCGTTCACCTGAAGGTAGAAGTTGCCGCCTTTGCCCACCTCCGGAAACTGCTCGTCTTCATCGCGGTGCTGCGTAATACTGCGAATGCCGAAGCGCGAATCGTTGCGGTCGGAGAGCCGTCCTTCCTCGGTGAACTCCAGACGGAGGTTGTAGAGTGCCGGATCGCCCATCGTGTACGGCCACCAGAGGTCGGGATGAGTCACGGCCAGGCCGGGAAACTTCTCCGGCGCGAAAGAGATCTCGCGCTCCTCGCCGGGAGCGAGATCGACGGACTGCTCCAGCTTGATCGTTGGCTTCCCTGGCCGCGAAATCGTACCTCTCAGTGTGCCGCCGGCCTGCCGCGCCGAGTGGTTTCGCAGAGTGGCGTACACCGTGAGGCGGGCGGTCGATTCCTTGAGAAGAAGTTGCGTATTCACCAGCGCATTACTGACCGAAACGCTGCCCGTCACCCGCAGATACACGGGCTTCCAGATACCGGCGTTACGATCCGGCACAAAGGAGACGCCCCATCCCGGAAGCTTTTTTTCGCCCTTGTAGCCGAGGTACTTCCAATTCACCCAGTCGAACCAACTGTCGGCCAGCTCCACGCCATTAACGTCCTGAATCAGCCGCTCGGGAGTTACCTTGACGGCCAGCACATTGGGCTGCCCCGGCTTGATCCAGGGGGTCGCGTCGAATTGGTGCGCGGCATACATTCCCGCAACTTGCGTGCTGTCAGCGATCCTCTGCCCGTTCAGCCAGATCTCGGCTCGATAGTTGATTCCGGGAAACTCCAGCGTGTAGGCGGAGAATCCGGCCGGCGCGACAAAGCTCGTGCGATACCACCAGTCTTGCTTGTAAAGATCCTGCGGAACCTTCTCAAGCAGATTCTTTCCGACATACAGGTCGGGGTAGACGCCGTCCTCTTGCAATATTTCGAGCACCGTGGCCGGCATTCTGTGGATGGGATGCCAGGCGGCATCCTGGAATCCTGCAACCGAGACTTCCGCTCCGCCGGCGCGCACCTCCGCTGCGGATGCCAGCTTCCAATCCGCCGCCAGCTCTATCTTCCGGGGAATTCCAGTCTCCGCGCGTAGCGGCAACCAGCAGAGAGTGAGGAACAGAAGGACGGTAAAAACACCTCTGCGATGGTTTGATCTGCATACTCGCGTTGCTTCCCTATTCATCTTTACCTGCGCTCTCCACTTGGAGCATTGATTGGGCTTAACCTTGTGAAATGCTATCTTACTCTTCCGCTGGCACCTCGAAGGAGATGGCTTGCTGGCGAAAGCCGCGTGTTCTCCACAATCCATAAAGAATGCCTGCGGCAAGCCAGAGGCCGCCCGCAATCTTGGCTGGCGTGCGAAGACTCAGCCAGATATAGAGGCAGATCGCAAACCCCGCTAATGGCGGCAGAGCGTTGCCAAGGGTCCGCTTTCCGCGTAGAAAACAGTGCTTGAACGCAGCCGCATTCACGCCCATGAAAGCGATAAACGCGCCACACTCCCCGCAAATCCTTCAACTTCCTGCTTGTCTACTGGCCTGCTTTTACTCCGCCCCACTGGTAGAGTTTTACTCCGCCCTTGACAGACATACTCGTAGTACGCGCTCTCACCCACATCTTGGAACCGACCCCAACGGCTCACGTCATAGACGAGCAGGGAAGTGAAATCCGTTTGTTTTGCTTCGACATCAGACATGAGCTGGTTCAGGCCTTCGCGGCCGGCAATGTTGAGTCCACTACGTCCGTGATCCGAGTACGCCTGCACGATGTCCATGTTGTGGTCAGCGGCGTACTGCCGGATCACGTCGAGCTGGTTTTCGGGTGAATATTGTTGATGTTCTGTCGACATGCGGACGTACTGCGCCGCGCGGGATGGGGCACGGACAATCGGGGATGCTGGAGAGATCTCCATGTTTTCACCAACTCAGGTCAGATCAAGACCCCCGGCGACGTGGGTCGAGAGGTCAACTAAAAACGACTGCTACTATGTAGTGGAAGTTCGAGCCCGTTTTAGTGACAAGACGACGAAAATAATTTAAGTTTTCACTCCGAGAGTGTTGGATCGATGGGGGACGCCACGCTCCCTGGCAGCGCGGCATCAACGAGAACACCAACGGCCTCATCCGGCAGTTCCTCCCAAAGGCGAAGACCTCAGCGTTTACTCCCAGCAAGAACTCGACCAGTACGCCTGGCTGCTCAACGCAAGACCGAGAAAGTCGCTGGGATGGAAATGCCCCGCCGAACTCTTCCTCCCAGACTTCGACTTCGTGAAATACTACTCAAAGTTCTTTGCACTTCGATGTTGAATCCGGCCATCATAAAATTGGAACTCGCCACCGATGTCTAAACTCGCTCTATACCTCCTAGTTTTCGCAACTTCCGCGCAGGCTGTTCCGGTTCACCTCCGTACAAACGCTCTGGTAAACCCGCTTGGCATCGACACTCCGCAGCCCACGTTTTCCTGGCAGAGCGATGCATTGACTCCAAATTGGATGCAATCCGGCTACGAAATCCTCGTCGCGACGAACGCTGACGATCTTCTCCCGGGCAAGGCAAGCGCCTGGGATTCTGGTCGCGTCAAGTCCTCTGAATCGCTCGATGTCACCTATGCCGGCGCACCCATAAATCCACAGCAGCGTTACGTCTGGAAGGTCATCGTCTGGGACGGCAAAGGCCACCAGACCACCTCCGCACCCGCATCGTTCGAGACCGGTCTCTTGAGTGCCGCCGATTGGAAAGCGCAATGGATCACGCGTAACGACCCGGCCGACGAGCAGGAACTCAGCGCAATCCGCTGGATCTGGCTCCCTGACTCAGACCCACTGCATGTACCCTCCGCCACCGCCGCGCAGTTTCGCTACCGCTTTCATCTCGAAGCCGCACCCACCGCCGCAAGTCTCCACGTCCTGGTGCGCGGCGACTTCACCGCCCGCGTCAATGGCACCATCACCGGCCATCACAACGAGTGGGGAGCCTTCGACCGCGAAGAGATCGCCTCCCTCCTTCATCCCGGCGACAACGAAGTTGAACTGGACGTCGTCTCGCACCCTGCGGATGCTCCTTCCACCACGGCTCCGTCAGCGGTTGCGGCCTCCATTCATCTGAGGCTCGCCGATGGCACAGTCGAGCGCGTCATAACCAACGGCCAATGGCAGGCTCGCTCCATGCCCAATGGCGCATGGCAAAATGCCCAGACAACGGGCCCCCTCTCTGCACCCTTCGGCATCGGCACCGACAGGCAGCAAGCCGTCCCCGGCCCCGATCGCATCTCAACGGACGCCTCGCTCATGCGCAAGGATTTTAGCGTCGATTCCCCCATCCGTACCGCGCGCCTCACACTCACCGCGCTCGGCGCCTACCAGGCCTTCCTCAACGGCAAACCCGTCGCACCCAACACGCTGCTCGCACCCGGATGGACCGACTTCCACAAGCGCGTGCTCTACCAGACCTATGATGTGACGTCCCTGCTCAGCCACGGCGCGAATACCCTCGGTGTCCTGCTTGGCGGCGGTTGGTACAGTTCGCCGATGACGTGGATCGGCTACCGCTCAACCCCCGGCCCAAACCTCCTCCGCGCCCAGCTCGACCTTACCCTCGCCAACGGCAAGCACCAGACCATCATCACCGACCCCAGCTGGCTCACCGCGTCCGCGCCCATCACCTTCTCCGAGATCTACGGTGGCGAATCCTACGACGCCCGCCTCGCCCAGCCTGGCTGGAGCCTGCCCCACTTCAACACCTCGCATTGGACGCAGGCCACACCCGCAACCCCGCCGGACAGCAGCATGGTCCTCACCGCTCAGCCCGACCTGCCCATCCGCACCACCCTCACGCTTCACCCCATCAGCATGGATCCCGCCAGCGCCGCCCATCCCATCGTCTACGATATGGGACAAAATATGGTGGGCAACATCCGGCTCCATATCCGCGGCCCGCGCGGCACCGTCGTTCGTCTTCGCTACGCCGAGCGCCTAAATCCCGACGGCAGCATCTACACCGCGAACCTCCGCAACGCCGACGCCACCGACACCTACGCCCTCTCCGGCGATGGCGACGAGATCTGGATCCCGGCCTTCACGTTCCACGGCTTTCGTTACGTCGAACTCTCTTTCCTCGGCGGCCAGCCGTCAACCTCATCCACCCTCTCCACCATCGACGGCCTCGTCTACAACAGCCTCTCCGAGCCGCCCACCGTCCGCCTCACCAGCTCCAGCGAGACGCTCAACAAGATGAATAAACTAGGCGCATGGGGACAGCGCGGCAACTTCGTATCCATCCCAACCGACTGCCCGCAGCGCGACGAACGCCTCGGTTGGATGGGCGACGCCGGAGCCTTCTGGCGCACCGGAACCTACAACTTCGACATCGGCGCCTTCACCCACAAGTTCATGACCGATGTCACCGACGCCCAGACCTCCGCCGGCGCCTTCACCGACGTCTCGCCAAACATCCTCGGCCCCACTCCCGGAGCCCCCGGCTGGGGCGACGCTGGAGTCTTCATCCCGTACGCTGCATGGCTGCAGTACGGCGACCTCAGCGTCGTCGAGCGGTCCTGGCCAGCCATGGAGCGCTGGACCAACTTCATCCTCACCAACAATCCCGACTACGTCCGCCGCAACGCACTCGGCAACAACTACGCGGACTGGCTCGCACCTGATCAGCACACGCCCAAGACCCTCATCGACGCCGCTTACTGGGCGCTAGTCGTACGCGAGATGGCGGAGATGGCGACAGCACTTCACCGCCCCGCCGACGCCAATAAATATCAACAGCAATACGACCACATCGCAGCCGCCTACCGCGCTGCTTTCGTGAAGCAGGATGGCAGCGTCGACGGCAACACCCAAACCGCCTATCTCGCTACGCTCTTTACCGGCATCGCTCCGCCCACATTCCGCACCGCCATGGTGGATCACCTCGTCAAGGACATCGAAGCACACGGCAACCACCTCACCACCGGCTTTCTCGGCACACCATTTCTTCTCTTCGTGCTCGACGAAAATCAACACACGGATCTCGCCTTCAAACTTCTGCTCTCCGACACCTACCCCTCATGGGGCTACATGGTGAAAAAGGGCGCCACCACCTGGTGGGAGCGTTGGAACGGCGACACCGGCGACCCCAGCATGAACTCCTATAACCACTACGCCTTCGGTTCCGTCATGGCCTGGGTCTATCGTCGCGCGGCCGGCATCGATACCGACGCAACCGGCCCCGGCTTTCATCACCTCACCATCCACCCTCACTTCGACCCTGCACTCCCAACGCTGCACGTCGAGTACGACTCAGCCTACGGCACCATCATCTCCGACTGGAAACAAAGCCAGCACCGCTTCACCATCACGATTCCAGCGAACACCACCGCCACCGTCATTCTCCCAATGCACAAGACCGAAACCATCGGCAGCGGCTCGCACTTGTATCGTCTGGGAGAGGATTGAAAAGAGCGTGCAACACGTTGGCTCCATCCTCCATGCGGGAGCTCTGGACAATACCTACTGCCAAGAGCTTAACGCTGCGGTCGGCAGGAGCCGACGTCGTTATGCAATCAAGTTACGGGAGTTTCGTCTTTAAAGGGGCACGTTCCAGATGTAGACTCCTTGTCTGCAGTACGCGTTCCGCCAGCCTTACCGATCTTACGCACGCTGCACATTTGGAGGTATCCGCAATGTATCCATTGAATCCGTCGCCGCTATGCCGGCTGCACCTTGCACCGTCATTGGTACTGAGAATCAGAGCCCTCATGGGCCGGCGCGCCGAGGAACAGGAACGCTATCACAAACACAATGGGGATTTTATTGCGCTTGCTTCCGACAAGAGTCAAGATAGATTTTCTTTGTTAGGTTCATGCCGAGCTTCAGTGGCACAAATCAATGATCGCGTAATCCATAAGGAGCTGCTTTTGAACGTTCTTCCCCACCTCTCCATTGTGCGCAACGCCGCGAATTTTCTCCTGACCGTCGCGGTAATTGCGGTGCCGCTTCTCTCTGCGCCTTCATCTGCGCAGGCGCAATCGACGAAGCAGGTCACCGAGATTACCAGCTCTCTTTCTTCAGAGTCACAAAAGGTCATCGAGCGCCTTTCGACCTTTGACAACCTCGAGGCGGAGCAGTGGCGTTACCACGCCGGCGACCTTCCCCACGGCGAAGCCCTCAATCTCGACGACAGCAACTGGCCCATCGTCAAAGCCGGCAGCGATGCGCCCAACGAGGCTGTCTGGTACCACCGAGAGGTTGAAGTACCCAAAACCCTCAACGGTTACGACCTCACCGGCGCGCGCATCTGGTTCGCCTTCCACGCCGACGCCAACGGCCCCATGCCGCAGATCATCTACTTCAACGGCCGCCGCGTAGCCCTCGGCGACGACCTCGAACCCATCGTCCTCTTCGATCAAGCCAAACCCGGCGACAAGGTCCTCATCGCCGTCAAACTCCTCCACACCGTAGACAAAAAAACCTTCGCCGGCGCAACCCTGAAGATCGACTTCGCTTCCGGACGTCCCAACCCCGCAGATCTCCGCACCGAATTCCTCTCGTCCACCCTTCTCATCCCCACTCTCTCGAAGAACGCGCCACAGGATCTCGCGACGTTGCAACATGCAATCGCGATGGTCGACCTCAGTGCTCTCGACGCCAACGACCAGTCGAAGTTCGACGCCTCGCTCACCCGTGCCCGCCAGGAGCTTGAGCCCCTCAAGCCCATGCTCCAGCAAGCCACCTTTCATCTCACCGGCAACTCTCACATCGACGCCGCCTGGCTCTGGCCCTGGACCGAGGCCGTCGACGTTGTCAAGCGGACCTTCGGCACCGCGCTCCAGCTCATGAACGAGTACCCCGACTACACCTATACCCAGTCCGCCGCCCAGTACAACTCCTGGATGGCCAACAAATATCCGCAGATGAACGACGAGATCAAGCAGCGCATCAAGGAAGGTCGCTGGGAGGTCGTCGGCGGCATGTGGGTCGAGCCCGATCTCAACATGCCAGGAGGTGAATCCACCGTCCGCTCCATCCTCATCGGCAAGCGCTGGTACCAGCAGCACTACGGCGTCGACGTCCGCGTCGGCTGGAACCCAGATTCCTTCGGCTACAACTGGCAACTCCCCCAGATCTACAAGCGCTCCGGCATCGACTACTTCGTCACCCAGAAGATGACCTGGAATGACCCCAACCAGCTTCCCTTCAAGCTTTTCTGGTGGGAGTCCCCCGACGGCAGCAAAGTGCTAACGTACTTCCCGCACGACTACGGCAATGACAATCTCAACCCGGTCCGCCTCTCCCAGGACCTCGTTCAGGCCCGCCAGCGCGCACCCGGCATGGAAGACATGATGGACCTTTACGGCATCGGCGATCACGGCGGAGGTCCCACCCGCGCCATCCTCGATGAGGGCGACCACTGGGCACAACCCGACAAGATCATTCCGAAGATGCACTTCGGAACCTCCCAGACCTACTTCACTAACGTCGAGCAGAAAATCTCCTCCAACTCGCCCCTCTGGAACTACGAGTCCATCGCCAAGGGCTATACCTTCCCCACCGCAGAGGAAGGCAAGATCGACATTCCCACCTGGAAAGACGAGATGTATCTCGAATTCCACCGTGGCGTCTACACCACGCAAGCCAATCTGAAACGAAACATGCGGGAGAGCGAAGAGTGGGCGCTCAACGCGGAGAAGGTCGCCTCGCTCGCCTGGCTTCAGGGTGACGCCTATCCCGACTCGGAGCTCACCGAAGCCTGGAAGAAGATCACCTTCAACCAGTTTCACGACCTCGCCGCCGGTTCCGGCATCGCGGTCATCTACAAAGACGCGCAAAAAGACTACGACCAGGTTCACTGGGCCACCAACGAGATCTCAGCCAAGGCACTCCATACCCTCGACGCCGAAATAGACACCAGCGCGGGAGGCAACGTCGCCGTCCTCGTCTTCAACCCACTCGCATGGCAGCGTGACGGTCTCGTCACCGTAGACGTCCAGTTGCCCGCAGCCTCATCCAACAGCGTCTCGGTGGTCGACGCCCACCACCGCGTGCTGCCCTCCATCGTGCTCTCAAGCAATCTGAAGACAAACAGTTACAAGCTCCTCATCGAAGCCAAAGCCATACCGTCGATGGGCTATGAAGTCCTGCACGTAGTCCCTGGAAAGCGCCCATTCGCCAGCGACCTCAAAGCCGCCGGAACCACCATGGAAAACGCCGCTCTCAAAGTCGTTGTCGATCCAAAAGACGGCTGCATCACCAGCCTCTTCGACAAGCGGTCCAACTTCGAAAGCCTCGCTCCGGGAGCCTGCGGCAACCAGTTGCAGACCTTCAAAGACACGCCAAAGCAATATGACGCATGGAATATCGACCCCGGCACGCTCGATCACATGACCCCCATCGACGAAGTCGACTCCGTCAAACTCATCGAGAACGATCCTCTACGCGCCGTCATCCGCGTCAGCCGCACCTGGCAAAAATCCAAATTCGTTCAGGACATCACCCTCTACGCAGATGCCGACACAGTCAACGTAGTCAACGATGTCGACTGGCACGAAACCCACGTCCTGCTGAAAGCTGCCTTTCCGCTCGCTGCATCCGCACCCATGGCGACCTACGAGATCCCCTACGGCACCATCCAACGTCCCACCACCCGCAACAACACCTGGGAGCAGGCCAAGTTCGAAGTTCCCGCGTTGCGCTGGGCCGACCTCGGCGACGCCCACCACGGCTTCAGCCTCATCAACGAGGCCAAGTACGGCTACGACGACAAGGACAACGTCCTCCGCCTCACGCTCCTGCGCTCCCCCGTCTGGCCCGACCCCGACGCCGACCGCGGACACCAGCACTTCGGCTACGAGCTTTATCCGCACGCAGGCACCTGGCAGCAGGCTCTCACCGAGCGGCAAGGCTACCAATACAACTACAACCTCAAAGCCATGCAGGTCGAAGCCCATACCGGCCCGCAGCCCGCTGAACACTCTTACCTCTCGGTCGAGCCGGAGAACGTCGTCCTGACAGCCGTCAAAAAAGCAGAAGACAACAACGGTCTCATCTTCCGCGTCGTCGAATGGGCTGGCAAGCAATCCAACGTCACCTTCACCCTGCCTCCCGGAGCGACGGCCGCAACCGAAACCAATCTCATGGAGAATCCGATCGGCGCGCCCCTCCCTCTCTCCGCGAACAAGGTAACGATCCCCATCCACCCCTACGAAATCCTCACTATACGAGTGGACTACCCGCATACGAGCACTGAGGCGAACAATAACTGATGCCCGCCCCCCAGCACCTCCGCCCTAGGCCGTATCGACAT
>PKWU01000088.1 GCA_003132145.1 Granulicella sp. | reverse complement strand
AAAGACCTGCGGTGAAACCGCTTTAGTTGTCGGTGCGTTCGCGTTTGTAGGGGGTTGCCATGCGCGCGCGTGCCTCGTTGATGGCGCCCTGCGTGTTGTCGTTGGTCTGCACGGCCAGGCGGTACTCGTTGACCGCGCGCTCCCTCTGGCCGGTGACATCGAAGATGTAGCCCAGGTGGATGTGGCTCCATACCTCGGTCCAGCGCGGGTCGCCGTCGCCGCGCAGGGCGTCGCGGAAGCTGTTGGCGGAGGCCTGGTAGTTGCGCTGCATGAAGAAGACCTCGGCGATGCGGTAGGCGGCCAGCGAGCTGAACTTATTTTCGTCGAGCGCCTTCTGGTACTCCGCGAGCGCGCCGATCAGGTCGCCCTGAGCAACCATCTGCTGGCCGCGCAGCACGGCCACGCGGATGGCCAGGTCGGGCGTGCTCTTCAGCAGCCAGTTCTCCGGGTCGATGGTGATGCGTCGCGGCCGGCCGAATGTCTCGACGGTGTAGGGCGAGTCGCTGCCTGCCACGTCGATGCGCCGGTCTTCGGTCTTGCCGTCAGTCTCGATGCGCAGCTCCACCGGCATGCGGAAGAGGTCGAGATCTTCGCCGATCGATCCCACCGTGCGGAAGCCCTTGTTGTTGCCCAGGCGGTAGACGGAGTACTTGTCCGCGAAGGCGGGCGCGCCGGTGCCGTCGATCCACTGCGAGAAAAATGAGGTGAGTTCGAGGTGCGAACCGTTGACCGCCTGCGCCTCGGCCACCGTCTCCACATCGGTGCTGCGAATCCCCTTGTCGGTATATTGCGAGAGCAGGTTGCGCAGGAAGCTCTGGAAGGCGTCGTCGCCCATCTCCCAGCGCAGCATGTGGAAGACCATCGCGCCTTTTTCCAGCGTCATGGATTGGAACTGCGGCGAGAAGGGATCGAGCCGCCCCAGCGTACTCAGCGGCTCGGTGTCGTAGGCCAGCGCGCCGGCGGAGACGTCGCCGATGGCGGTCTGAAATGCGTTCTTGCCGGCCGAGTCCTCCAAGTACATCAACTCGCCGTAGCGGCTCATGCCGTTGGTGATCCACGCGTCGTTCAGCGTTGCGGGCGAGACCTCCGAGCCCCACCACTGATGCGCCAGCGTGTTGCTCAGCAGGCGCTGCGAGGCTGCCGTGCGATCGACGATGCGGTTGCCCGCGATACATGCCATCTCCGGCGCCCACGCGGCGGAGACCGCGTCCTCCGGCAGCTCGACGATGTTGATGCGGCCGGACTCCGGCTGGCCGAAGACGCTGGTCATATACTCGAACTCGCGCCCGGCGAGAGCGGCGAAGTCCGGCGTGCCGTCCTTGCGCTTCTGGGTCACATAGACGTGAATGTTGCTGATGCCCGATGCGGTGATCGGCGGCAGGAACTTGCCCGCGACGATGGTTCCGGGAAATCCCGGCTTCGACCAGACGAAGCTGAACTCGCTGCGTCCGTCGGGCAGCGTCTTCTTTGTCGCCGTCCCGCTGCCGACGGCGGTGTAATCGGCGGGCACGCGGATGTGCATCTCGCTGGTGAAGCGGTCGGTAAACAGGCCGGGCGTCGAGAGCGGGAACCAGCGGCCCGCGTAGAGCAATATGCTGATGGGGTCGGCGATGGCGGCCAGTTTAATCCCGTCAACCGGACTGGTGTCGGAGCCGGTCAGCACGCCTGCATACGCGAAGTGGAAGGTGTTGCTGGAGCCTTTGGCCAGCGGCGCGGGCAGCGTTACGCGCACGGTGAAGTTGGCGGCCAGTCGCTCGGAGTTGAGCGCGGCGCCGCTGTTGTCTGTGAGCGATGTGATGTTGAGGCCGTTGTTCAGCTCGAAGGTCGCCGTGGTCAGGTCTTCCAGCGCGGTGAAGCTGACATCTGCCGTGGCCGTCAGCCTGCCAGTCGCTGGGTCGAGATCGGCGTTGATGACGTAGCCGGTAATGTTGAGTTGCGCGCGCGCAGGCGCGGCATTCGCAGTCATCCAGCAGGGAAGCGCAAGCGCGCAGAGGGTGACGATCGCGGCGGCGAGAGCGAGGAGGCTGCGGGTGGTTCGGATTCGGGTTCGGAGAGACATGCGTTCGTGAATCCTCAAGATGCGTTCACCCTTAACTGTAATCGTAAAGCCGCGTGCGTGATTCTGGCGATTGGATGCGCGCGCCTGAAGTCTGTCTCTTGTTGAGACCCAAATGGTTAGACGTTTGTTGCGGAGCTTCAGGGTGCGGCGGAAGCGGTTGGACCGAGCAGCGCGACGACGGCGTCCGAGACGCGGCGAATGGGGTCGGCGGGTTGCCCTGTTTGGGCGGGCGCGGGCAGCAGCTTGGCGCGGGCCTCGGCGAGCGCGGCGATCATCTGCGCGCGGGCGGGCGTCTCGTCCAGCAGCGGGCGCAGCGCGGCGACCAGGTTGGTAGCCGTGAAGCGGCGGTTGAGCAGTTCTGGAACGATGCGTTTGCCCGCAATCAAATTGACCATCGCGACCGGCAGATTGCCGTCGGCGTCGCGCTCGGCAGGGATCTCTGCGGGATAGCGAATCATCCACTTTGCCAGCGCAAAGGTGAGCGCGGAGACGCGGTAGACCACGACAAATGGCGTACCGATGGTCAGCGCCTGCACGGTCGCCGTGCCGCTGGCCACGACTGCGGCGCGCGCGTGAAGCAGGGCTTCGCGGGCGTCGGGGACGAGGGTAATGGATGATGTCGGCCATTTGATGCGAGGCAATATTTCCTTGAAGACAAGGTCGCTAACTTTACCCGTGCCAAGAGTGCTCGCTACTGGGATCAGAAAGTCGTATCCAGGGCCCAGCAGCGCGGCGGCCTCAAGCATGATCGGCAGATTGGCGGACACTTCGTTCCATCGGCTGCCGGGTAGTAGCGCGATCCAGGGCCGATGCAGGTGGGAGCTGGACTGCTGATTGTTCGGATTGGCGTACAGGTGTGCGACAGCGTATTGTTCGCGGGAGATGGCCGGCAGCGGAAGCGCGGCCAGCGGATGGCCGACAAACTCCGCGCTGACTCCGCGCGCGCGATAGAACGCGGCCTCGAACGGGAAGATCACCATCATGCGGTCGACGAATTTCCGCACCAGGCGCAGGCGTCCGCGCTTCCACGCCCACAGTTGCGGGCTGACGAACCACAGCACGGGAACGCCCAGCCGCCGCAGGTGTTTGGCAAGGCGGAAGTTGACCTCGGGAAAGTCGATGAGAATCGCAACGTCGGGCCGCGCGCACTGGATCGACGCCACCAGCTTGCGGTACTGCGCGTAGATGTACGGTGTGTGGCGCACGACCTCGGTGAAGCCCATGTGGGCCACGTCTTCGGCGCGCACGACGCGCTCCAGCCCCGCGTCGGCCATCGCCGTTCCGCCCAGTCCGGTGAACGTCGCATCAGCCAGCCGCGCGCGCAGCTCCGCAATAATCCCCGTGCCGTAGTGGTCGCCCGAGGCCTCGCCGGCGGAGAGAAAGACGCGCGGATTGGAGATGACAGCAATGGCGATAAGCCTGAAAGGAAGTTATCTAGAGGTCGCGGAGAATCTCTTCGCGGGAGACTTGCTTATGCGCTGCGATCTGACTGAGGATTTTGCTGAAGGTTCCGATCCGCAATGGCGTGTGCGCTGGGATCACCTGCTTTGACCGGGAAGGGATTTCGGTTCGCAGCATGATGTGGCTTCCAACCTGCGCGATCCGCGTGTATTCCCAGTGGCGGCAGATATGGTCTGCGAGCCGATCTCCGCTGATGTTGCGCGGTAGCTTCATGCGACGGCTAAGACTTCGTCTCTGCGAAGGTGGAGACGTATGTTAGCCGGTTTTGGTTCGTCGAAGTAGTAGGCTTCGACGGCCTCCTTGACATTGGCGCGCAACTGCTCCCACGAGTCGGCTTCGGTGACGATGTTCTCGCCCAGAGCTTCCGCGATATATCCGCCGTCGGATTCCTGCGTGACTTCGAAGACAAGTTCGCTCATACGGACACTATACGATAATGGCGTCGGGAGGGGTCTGTGGCGGATCGCGCAAAGCGGTTTCAGGCGGCTGCTGGCGATGACGCAGCGGCGCGGCGAGCTGCTGGCGGTCTTCTATTACCAGACGCCGGAGGCGCGGCAGAAGCGGGTGGAGAAGCTGTGCGATGCGGCGGAGCAGCGTTGAAGCGCTGAGGCCGCTTGCAAGTTGGCAATCACTCGCTTGGGATCGTACCGCGAACCTCGCGCCCCGTACCGCGAACCGCGAACCGCGCACAGCGCATCAATACACTAGACACTGGATACAATGCCCTTCGAGACACCATATGCGACGCACGATGCTTCCTCCCACGAGCCTCTGAGCGGCTTTGCTCCGCTGCGCATTGCGATCTTTCGCAATCGCTGGATCGCCTCCACGGTCTCTAGCATCGGCACCTGGATGCAGGACACCGCGGGCACCTGGCTGATGACCTCGCTGACTGCGTCGCCGCTGCTGATCGCGCTGATGCAGACGGCGGCCAGCCTGCCTGTGCTCTGTCTGGGGCTGCTGGCCGGGGCCACCGCGGACCTCTTCGACCGCCGCCGCCTGCTGATCTTCTGGCAGTGCTGGATGCTGGGCTCGGTCGGCGTCCTCGCTGTTCTCACCTTCCTCGGCCACATCTCGCCGTGGTCGCTGCTGGCGTTCACCTTCCTGCTGAACATCGGTTCGGCGATGAACAATCCAGCATGGCAGGCGATTGTGCCCGAACTCGTGCCGCGCGAGCTGGTGCCCGACAGCGTCTCGCTGAACGCCGCCTCCAACAATCTCGCCCGCGCCGTCGGCCCCGCGCTGGGCGGCCTGATGGTCGCCGCCTTTAAGCGCACCGACACCGGCAGCGCCTACGTCTTTCTGCTGAACTCGGTCTCGTTCGCCGCGGTCATCTGGGTGCTGTTCAACTGGAAGCGCATCCCGCTCTTCAAATCGACGCTGCCCTCGGAGCGGATTGCGGCCTCCATCCGCTCTGGCCTGCGCTATGTGCGCTACGCGCCCAATCTTCAGGCCTCGCTGCTGCGGGTCTTCACCTTCTGCTTCTTCTTCTCGGCGATCTGGTCGCTGCTGGCGGTGGTTGCGCGCAACGACCTGCATCAGGGCGCGTTGGGCTACGGCATTCTGAACGGCTCGCTGGGGATTGGCGCGGTGGCGGCCGCGCTCACCCTGCCGCGCTTGCGGCACCGCTTCTCCACCGACCACATCATTGCCGCCGCCACCTTCTACACCGCCTTCACGCTGATCGTTCTGGCCCGCATTCACCGGCCCTCCGTCATCATTCCCGCGCTCGTCGTCGCCGGTTACTCGTGGACCAGCAGCATGGCCTCGCTGAATACTTCGGTGCAGATCTCCGTGCCGGACTGGGTTCAGGCACGCGCGTTGGGCGCCTACATGATGACCTTCCAGGGCGGACTCGCGCTCGGCTCGGTGGTGTGGGGACTGATTGCGGAGCGCGCCAGTACGCCCATCTCGCTGATCTGCGCGGCGGCAGGATTTGCAGCGACCTACCCGTTGGTGCGGCGCTTTCGCATCCTCAAGGGCGGCGTGCCAGACACCACTCCGCACAAGTGGAAGCGCGCCGCGCCCGAACTCACGCCGTTCCTCGAAGCCGAGCCAGTCGCTGGCGAGTCCGAAGAGGCCACCGACCCAGCGCTCGCCGGCCCCGTTCGCATCTCCATCTACTACCAGGTCCCGGTGGAGAACTACGCCGAGTTCACCCGCGCGATCCACCAACTGCGCCGCGTCCGCCTGCGTGACGGCGCGCTGCGTTGGGGTATCTATCGCGACGCCATCAACCCCGAACTGCTCAACGAGACCTTCATCATGGAGAGCTGGCTGGACTACCTGCGCTCGCGCGAGCGCCACACCGCCGCTGACGAGCGCATCCGCGAGCAGGTGTGGGCGCTGCACCGGGGCAGCGAGAGGCCGCGCATCAGCTACCAGCTCTACGCGCGCGAGATCGCCAACCCCACACCACCAGCAGAAAACGATTCAGGCAAGTAGTGTCGCGACTATGCGCCGAAGGCAAGATCTACGAGCGTCTTCTCCTCCAGTGCGTGCGCCTTGGCCGAGCCGGTTGCAGGGCTGGCGCTGGCAGAGCGTTTGACGCTGAGCACGGCGCGGTCCGCACTCATGCGGCGCAGATGGGGCAGGACATAGGTGAGCGCGCCCATGTTGGCCGGCTCCTCCTGCACCCACACAATCTCGCCGGCCTCGGGATGCTGGTCGAGCGCGGCCTGCATCTCTTCCTCCGGCCACGGATAGAGCTGTTCCAGAAAGATAATCCCGACCGAGCTGTCCTTGCGCCGCTCGCGCTCCACGCGCAAAGTGTGGCCGACCTTGCCAGAGCAGACCAGTAGCCGCCGCGGCTCGCGGACCGAGCTGTCGGGAATCACATTGAGATAATGCGCGGCGGAAAATTCCGCGAGCGGCGAAGCCGCGTCCGCGTTGCGCAACATGCTCTTGGGCGTGAAGACGATGAGCGGCTTGCGCCACGCGCGCATCGCCTGGCGCCGCAGCAGATGGAAGTACTGCGCGGCGTTCGATGGCTGGCAGATCTGCATATTGTCTCCCGCCGCGAGCTGCAGGTAGCGCTCCACGCGCGCGCTGGAGTGCTCTGGCCCCTGGCCCTCGTAGCCGTGCGGCAGCAACATCACGAGGCCAGAGAGCAGATTCCACTTGGCCTCGCCCGCCGCGATGAACTGGTCGATGATGATCTGCGCGCCGTTGGCGAAGTCGCCGAACTGTGCCTCCCACAGCACCAGTGTCTCGGGGCTGTCGCGCGAGTAGCCGTACTCGAAGCCCAGCACCGCGGCCTCCGAGAGCATCGAGTTGTACACCTCGAAGCGCGCCTGCTCCGGGTTGAGATGTTGCAGCGGGAAATAACGCTGCTCGTTCTCGATGTCCACCAGTACGGCGTGGCGCTGGCTGAAGGTACCGCGCTGCGAGTCCTGCCCGCTCAACCGCACCGGAGTGCCGTCGACGAGCAGGGAAGAGAAGGCGAGCAGCTCCGCCGCGCCGTAGTCGAAGGGAACTTCGCCGGCGCCCATCTTCACGCGCTGCTCGTAGAGCTTCTGCACCTTGGGATGGATGTGGAAGCCCTCGGGCGCGCGCGTCATTCTCCGGCACAGATCGGCCACGCGCTCCGCCGCAATCCCCGTCGGCACCTCGTACTCCGGCAGGAACGGCCCGCCCTTGTAGGGATCCCAGTAGCCTGGCATGCGCGCCAGCCGAGGCTTTTTCCTGGCCACGCTCGCGGTCTTCTGGTCGGCGAGGAACTCCTGCTGCACCTGCTTGACCTCGGCGGCAGGATCGACGCGCATCTGCTCGGCGTAGAGATGGTAGAGGCAGGGCCGGTCCTTGATCCGCGCATAGCGAAGCGGCTGCGTCACCGTCGGATCGTCCACTTCGCTGTGGCCATGACGCCGGTAGCCGATGAGATCCACCAGCACATCGCAGTGGAAGCGGTGGCGGAAGTTGGCCGCAATGGCCGCCACGCGCACCACCGCGTCGGGGTCCTCCGCATTCACATGGAAGATGGGGATGGGCAGGCGCTTGGCCAGGTCGCTGGCGTAGCGCGAGGCGTTTCCCTCCTCTGGCAGAGCGGTAAATCCAAGCAGGTTGTTGACGATGACATGCACCGTTCCGCCTACATCGTAGCCGTTCAGCGAACCGAGGACGAGACTCTCGGCGACGATGCCCTGGCCCGCGAACGCCGCATCGCCGTGGATCATGATTGGCAGCACTCGCTGCGCTCCATCCTCGCCAAGCCGCGTCTGCCAGGCGCGCGCCCGCCCCAGCACCACCGGATCGACCGCCTCGAGATGGCTTGGGTTGGAGACCAGATGCAGCTCGATCGCGCCGCCGTCCTCGGCCTGGTACTCGCCGGTCGCGCCGATGTGGTACTTCACGTCGCCGCCGCCTAAAACGCTGCGCGGGTCCACGTCCTCGAACTCGGCAAAGATCTCCGAGGGCGCGCGGCCGATGATGTTGGTCATTACGTTCAGCCGCCCGCGATGGCTCATCGCAATCAGCGCCTTGCTGACCCCGGCCAGATAGCTCACGCGCAGCACTTCGTCGAGGAAAGGGATCAGAACGGTCAGGCCTTCCAGCGAAAATCGCTTGGTGCCCATGTAGCGCGACTGGATCACCTGCTCGAAGATGTCCGCGCGGATGAGAAGCGAGAGGACATGGGGCTGGTCGGCGCGGCGCGTCTGCTGCTCCACCTGCTCGGCCAGCCAGAGCCGCTGGGCCTGACTTGGGATGTGCATGAACTCGATGCCGAATGTGCCGCTATAAAACGCGCGCGCCTCGTCGGCGATGGGGCCGGTTGGCGTGGCCACGGGAAACGGCTCCGGCGGAAGGTACTGGCCCAGCGGATCGAGCCGCGATTGCAGGTAGCCCCAGCGGCGGTAGATGTCGAAGATCGCGTCGCGCTGGGCTGAGTGGTTCGATGCGGCGTCCGCACTCGCGGCGGTTGGTTGAATCTGTGTGCTGCTGGCCATTCCGTTTCCTCTGTCGTCCTTTAGATGCCAGACCCTCCAATGCGGACTCGGGGGCACCATCCGGCGATACATTTATCGCAACTTGAACACCACCCAGTCTGATGCCTGACCGGATTCCCATCTCTTCGCCAGCGCCCTCGTAGAGTCAAGCAGGAGCCTTAGAATGGATTGATGACTGCGGGCGTCTCGATAATTCGGAAGGCGATGCCGCTTCTGTTGGGATGTGCGGCGATCTGCCTCTCCGGTTACGCGCAGACCGGCAGCAGAACCTCACCGGCAACCCAACCCGCGGCGCAGGCCAGCAGGGAAGTGGAGGTCCCCGCCAGCAAGCCCCTCGCCGACGAGCCACTTCCCGATAAGCCACTCCCCGACATTCCCACCCTCATGCACCAGGTTGAAGAGAACCAGCGCAAGGCCGAGGCCATCGAAAAGAACTACATCTACCGCTCGGTGGCGACCGTGCAGGAGTTGGACGGCCACGGCCGAGTCAAAAAGACGACTGTCACCGAGTCCGACCACTTCTGGATCGACGGCGTGCCGGTACGCCGTGTGGTCAAAAAAGACGGCAAAGACCTCACTGCGGAGGAGATTGCGAAAGAGAATGGACGTATCGATAAGGAGGCCGCGAAGGCCCATGAGAAGCGCGAGAAGGCCGACGCAAAGGGCAAGGAGACCGACTCAAGCGGAAACCAGGAGGTCACCGTCTCGCGTCTGCTGGAGCTGGGCGCCTTCACCAACCCGCGTCGCGTGCAGTTGAACGACCGCCCCGCCATCGAGGTGGATTACTCCGGCGACCCCAGGGCCAAGACCCTTAACCCCTCTGAAAACCTGATCCGCGAGTTGGCCGGAACCGTGTGGGTCGATGAGCAGGACTGCGTTCTGGCGCGCGTGGAGGGGCACTTCGTCAACGCATTCAAGATCGGCGGAGGGCTGCTGGTCGACATCAAGAAGGGAACCCACTTCACCTTCGAGCAGACCAGGGTCAACGGCGAGGTCTGGCTGCCCGCTCACATCGACGCGGAAGGATCTGTCCGCGCGTTGATCTTCGTCAGCTTCAGCGGCAAGATTCACGCGGTAGAATCCGACTACCGCAAGTTCCGCACCAGTTTCACGATTCTTCCCGGTGTCGCCGAGGTTCCCCGCACCACGACTGGCTCCGAGCCAAATCAATCCCAGCCCTGAGCCGGCTGCCAACTCACTCTCTCGACGACTCGCTGCCGTTAAACGACGAAAAGGGACAGCCGCAGCCATCCCTCCCGCAAATCTTTGTTTAGCCGTTAGTGCGCTATAGAATGCAGCTAATGTTAGAGAGTGTCCAAAAGACTAGAGAGGCTGAACGTCAGACGCCTGCCAGCCCTTGGGTCCCTTGACTACGTTGAACTGCACTGCCTGACCTTCTTGCAGGCTCTTGAAACCGTTCGAATTGATCGCCGAGTAGTGAACAAACACGTCCTCGCCGTTCTGACGGCTGATGAAGCCAAACCCCTTGGCATCGTTAAACCACTTCACTGTTCCTTGTTCCATGTTATTTCTTTCCTTCGTAGTACAAATGAATTTGCCGCAAGATCCAAATCGGGGATCGACAACATACAATCGTCGCAGAAACCAATCTGTTTCAAACGATGATTGAAGATTAGCACAGATTGCAACAAATAATGCGAGAAAATTTGTAACTGTTTTATTTACAGCGCCCGCAGGCCGATTGAGGCCCGCCACGGAGGCCCGCGCCCCGGTCCTACTCCGCCTGGAAGTTCGCTATCGAAGTGCTTTACGACCGTGCCAGTCCGGATTCACAACCGCCTCAGGACAGCGGCAGGTGGGCGTGGACGATCTCTTCCGCCCGCTGCAGCACCTCTTCCAGCTCCATGGCGGTCGAGTCCAGAATGACTGCGTCCTCGGCCGGGCGCAGCGGCGACTCGGCGCGGCTGCGGTCGCGCCGGTCGCGCTCGCGCATCTCCTCCACAATCACCTGTTTCTCTACCCGCTGCTGCTCGGCTGTCTCCGGCGCAGGCTCCTGGCGAGACTCGGTCTGGCGCGCCGTGGTCTGCTCGATGGGCGCGGCCTGGCGGAAGCGCCGGTTGCCCCGCACCTCCGGCGCGGCGTCCAGGAAGATCTTCACCTCGGCGTCGGGAAAGACCGCGGTGCCGATGTCGCGTCCCTCCATAACCACGCCGCCCTTGGCCCCCAGCGCGCGCTGCTGCTCAACCATCCACGCGCGCACGCGGGGATGGACGGAGACCCGCGACGCCGCCGACGTCACGTCCGCCTCGCGAATGCGTTGCGAGACATCAATGCCGTCCAGCCGGACGCGGTTGCCATCGAGCTGGGGCTCAAGCACGATGCGGGTCGCCTCGGCCAGCGCCAGCAGCGGCCCCTCCTCGTCGAACGAATAGTCGCCCTCGATCGCCTTCAGCGCCAGCGCCCGGTACATCGCTCCGGTCTCGATGTTGAGGAAGCCGAAGCGCCGCGCCAGGTGCGCCGCCAGCGTGCTCTTCCCGGCGCCGGCCGGGCCGTCGATGGCAATCACCGGACGGCGCGGGCCGCTGGGCGCGCCGGCGTTCGTGGGTTTGGCTTTTTCCGTGGGCTTGGGTTGGCCTCGCATCAGGCGGACTCATCCTCTCTGGGTTTGTACTTGCGCGCGGGCGCCCGCTTGCCAAAGGGCTTCTTGTTGCCCACAAACTTAGCGAATGTGCTGCTGGGCTTGCCGGGGAACGACGCGCCAGGCTTTGCCGATCCCGACTTGCCAAACGGTTTCTTGCCCGCAAAAACTCCGGGCTTGCCGGAAGACTTGCCGAAGGGCTTCTTGCCTGCGAATCCACCCGGCTTGCCGAAGGGCTTCTTGCCCGCAAACTTGCGCGGCGCAAAGTCTCCCGGCGATCTGCCGGCAGCTCCACCGGCCCCCTCCGCGCGGGTTGTGCGTGCAGGCCGGTCCGAGAAGGTGGGACGAGCGGGGCGATCAGAGGAGAATGAACGCGCAGGCCGGTCTGAGGAGAACGGTCGCTTAACGCGCTCGCGTGGCGCATCGAACTTTCTGTAGACGCGCTTGCCGCTCTCGCCGCCGAAGCCGCGCTCGCCGCCGTCTTTGGGCTTACTTGCGAAGGGCTTGCCCGCGAACTTACCTTTGGAGTTGGAGTTGGCGAAGCCCGCGGATTTGGAGAAGCCCGCTTTGCCCGCGAAGCTGGACTTGCCCTTGGTGCCGGAGCCGCCCGCCGGACGCTCGCCGCGATCCGAGCGAGAATCCGAGCGCGCAGCGAAGTCCTTGCGCGGTGGCCGCGCATCAGTGCCAAACGTAGGCCGTGCCGCCGAGCCATCCCGCTTGCGCCCGAAGGTCCCCGGCTTGCTGAACGTCTTGCGCGGTGGACGCGCATCGCTCGCCGCGCCGCGTGGTTTGTACTCGCGTGGCTTGGTGAAGCTCGGCTTGGCAACGCGCGGCCCGCGGGGCTGGATCGATCGAGCTGTGTCTCCCGCTGCTTCTGATGCGGCCAGATCGCCCACCTTCTCCTGAGACTCAGCCGGGACCTCCGACGGCCTCGCTACAGCCGCCAGCCTGCGCCGCTTCTCTTCCTCCCACGGCTTGTCGAAGCCGCCCGTTTTTTTGAAGGCCGCCGTTTTGTCGAATCCAGCGGCGGGCTTGCTGAACGGCCTCCGCTCGCGGTCGGGCGCTGGCCCCGCGTCCGACCGCGGCTTGAATCCAGCCTTGAACGCGGGCTTCGCGCCGAACGCGGACTTCGCGCCGAATCCAGTCTTTGTGCCGCGTTCATACGGGCCGGGCTTTGCGCCAACGTTTGACGGCTTCGCCTTGGCCAGGTATCCCGTTCCGATCTTGCGCGGCTTGGGAATGAACTTCGTAATCCGCGGCGCGCCTTCTCCAGTGCTCTCTGCGTCGGCGGCTGCATCCACCTCGACCGCACTCTCGCCCGCAACAACATCTGCCGCCAGCCCCTCGACCGTCGCCGCCTCCGGCGCAAGGAACGCCGGCAGAGCTCCCGCGACGTAGAGCATGGTGCGTCCCTCCACCGCCACCGTCTCCAGTTGCCGCGCCGAGAGCAGCGCATGGATCACGTCGCGAATGCGCGAGCGCGCGGCCAGCGGTGCCAGAAAGCTCTCAATCTCATCCTCGCTCGCAACCACCGCCTGGCCCAGGTAGAGCGTGATCAGCGCCGAGAGCGCCGACGGCTGTCCCGCATTGGCTCCCGCCTTGATCTGCTTGGTGAATCGCGCGCCGCTCAGCTCCCACAGCGTGGCATTCTCTCCTGCCTGGGCCAGCGGAAGCACGCGCAGGTGCGTCCACAGCTCGCCCAGCGCGCGCAGCACCGCGGCTTCGGTGACCTCTTTGCCGACCTCGGTGGTCAAATCGTATGCGGAGAGCGGTCCGCGCTGCGAGAGCGCCTCATGCGTCGCCAGAGCCAGCGGAGAGACCTTGAACGCGCCCGATGTAACCAGCGGCTGCTTCCACGCCTTGTCTCCGCGCAGTGTGAAGACGTAGGAAAAAACCGCCGTCGATGCGACAAAGTCCGGCGTATCGCCCGGCGCGCCCGCATGGATCGTTCCCGCGCCCGCGCCCAGCAGGTTCAGCGGCACGGCGAGTCCCTCCGCGACGAGGCGCGCCAGCAGGCTGCGTGCTTCCGTGGTCTGCTCGATTGTGGGGGTTGCAACCGGCGCGCCCAGCACGGCCTCCACCAGCGATGGAGCGGGCGCGACGATCTGCGGACGCGGCACAAACAGGACCAGCCCGGCCGTATTGATCCAACTGCGCAGGTTCTCCATCGTCAGCAGCGCCTCGCCCTGCTGGTGCCACTGCTTCAGGCGCGTCTCGGAAAGCTGCGCGGCGGTCGGAATCGCCGGGTTGGTGGCTTCAGGAATGCTCGGATTGCTCGGGTTGATCAAAATAGAGATGCCTTCCTGCTGGGCGGCGCGCTCATTTCGGTGTAAAGGCGGCACATCAGCAATCCTTCGCGCGTGCGTTGGAGAGTTTCATGGGTTCTGGGCCGAAGTTCAGGCCGGTTGCGGACAATTTTCAAAGAGCGAACTGCGGGATTGCGTTCCAATCCGGCGTCGTACTTCCATTCTAAATGCGCTGGAAGGCGCGCTGGATGTCTTTATGAGAATATCGCAGCGCAATGGGCCTCCCATGCGGACAACTCATTGGATGCTCGGTCTTGGCCAGCTCCGCCAGCAGCCATGCAATTTTTGTCGGCTCCAACGGCATATTGATCTTGATCGCCGCGTGGCACGCAATCGACGCCGCAATCCTCCTCCGCCGCGCCTCGGCGTTCTCCTGCTGCTGCTCGCGCTCGGGAACGGCGAGAACCTCCTCCAGCATCCGCTCCAGCTCGCGTCCCTCCAACCCCACCGGCGCGGCCTTGATCGCAAGCGTCCTCGGGCCGAACGGCTCCGCCTCGAATCCGTTGAGGTCGAGCTCGCGCGCAATCGCAGCAAACGAGACCATCTGCGCCGGTAGCAGGTCCACCAGCAGAGGCATCAACAGCCGCTGCCGCTGCACCTGCTCCACCTCGCGCGCGCGCAGGATCTTCTCGAAGAGCACGCGCTCGTGCGCCACATGCTGGTCGATGATCCACAACCCCTCGTCGTTCGCGGCCAGAATGAACGAGTCGCGCAACTGCCCCAACGGCTTCAGCGTGCCCAGCGCGTTCAGCGTCCCTTCCGCAGCTGAACCGGAACCCTCCGCAGCCGCGTCCACGCCACTTGCGCCTGCTCCACCAACGTACGCGCCTTCACTTCCGCACGACGAGCCCGCGCCCGCTTCCGCCTCGTATCCCACAGCAATGCCCTGATCGCTGAAAGCAAACCGTCCCGCGGACGGCGGCACAATCGGCGCCTGTAGCGTGAAGCGCTCCACGTCGTCCGCCGACGGCGCGCCCTCCGACTCGGCAACGATCCCAGTCTCAGCAAGCGCCTGCGGCCCGGAAAATCCGGCCCGCGGCGCGTAGACCACATCCTCCGGCGCGCCCGGCATTGGGCTCACATCCAGCAGCAGCGACGAGCTGGCCTGCGAGATGCCCACGCCTCCATGCAACTCGCCCAACGCCGTGGCGAAGCTGGCCGCCGGCCGCGCCGTCATCAGCGTTGTCCGCACCGAGTCGCGGATGAAGTCATGCACAAATCCCGACTGCCGGAAGCGCACCTCGGTCTTGGCCGGATGCACATTCACATCCACCTCCTGCGGCGGCATCTCCAGAAACAGCAGCACCACCGGGAACGATGTGGGCGGAATGATGTTGCGATAGGCCTCGGCCAGCGCGTGCAGCACCACGCGGTCGCGTACCAGCCGCTGGTTAACGAAGACATACACCGAGTTGCGGTTCAGCTTCTGCAGCTCCGGCTTGGAGACGAAACCCGACAGCCGCAGGAATCCCGGCTCAGCCGGCGCGTAATCCGCCTCGCGCTTCCACGGCGGAGGCTCCGGCAGCCCCGCGTGCGCAAAGTCAATCTCTGCCGCGAGGGGGAGCATCAGCTCCGCCGTCTCGCGCCCGAATATCTGGAAGAGCCGGTCGCCGCTCGTCGCCACCGCGGGCGCAATCAGCAGCGCCTGGGTGGACGAGTGCAGCTCGAAGTGCCGCTCCGGGTGCGCCAGCGCGTAGTGTGTCACCAGCGCCGCAATGTGCCCCAGCTCGGTCTGCTCCGACTTCAAAAACTTGCGCCGCGCCGGAGTGTTGTAGAACAGATCGCGCACCGCAAGCGTCGTCCCCACCGGCAGCCCCGCGTCCTCCACGCGCAGAATCTTTCCGCCCGCAAGCTCCACCGTCGTCCCCGCCGCATCTTCCGCCGAGCGCGTCTCCAGCGTCAGCCGCGAGACGCTGGCAATCGACGGCAGCGCCTCGCCGCGGAAGCCCAGCGTGCGGATCGCCAGCAAATCGTCGGAGCTGTGCAGCTTGGATGTGGCGTGCCGCTCAAAGGCCAGCAGAGCGTCGTCACGCACCATGCCCTGCCCGTCGTCCACGATGCGGATCAGCTTGCGTCCGCCGCCCTCCACCTCGATGCGGATGCGCGTCGCCCCCGCGTCCAGCGAGTTCTCCAGCAGCTCTTTGACCACCGACGCAGGCCGCTCCACCACCTCGCCGGCCGCAATCTGGTTGGCCACTTGGTCGGAGAGTACCCTTATGCGTCCCATCCCACGATTGTACTGTTGCCACGCTAGCGCGGTTGTCGAAGTCTATCAGTCCGGCGCGGTCCGTTACAGCCCCGTCTTCTTTGCCGCCTCGACCACGCTCGTCGCGGCACGGTCGCCGATGGTGTGCAGCCGCATGAAGTTCGTCGCCCCAGTCCTGGTCCGCGTTCCCGCCACGATCCCCACAATCTGCCCGCGCACCACGCCTGCCTGCCGTTCCAGGATCTCCTCCGCGATCGTCACCAGCCGGTCTGTATCGCGTGCGTGCGCGCACAGGATCGGGGTGGTCCCCCACAGCATCGCCGCGCGGCGGACGATCTTCTTGTGCGGCGAAAGCGCGTAGATGGGCGGCTCGGGCCGGTACTTCGACAGCAGCCGCGCCGTCGATCCCGTCTCGGTGAAGATGGCGATCGCCGCCATCTCCAAGTCCTCGGCCGAGTGCGCCATGCACTCGCAGATCGTCTCCGCAACCGACAGCCGCGTGGTGCGCGCCGTCGGCTGGCTGTGCGGCGGGTCCAGCCGGATCTGGTACTCCGTCTCGGAGACGATCTTGGCCATCATGGCCACCGTCTCCACCGGATACTTGCCCGCCGCCGTCTCCGCCGACAGCATCACTGCGTCCGTCCCGTCATAGATCGCGTTGGCCACGTCGGACGCCTCCGCCCGCGTGGGCCGCGGGTTTTCGATCATCGACTCCAGCATCTGCGTCGCCGTGATCACCGGCTTGCGGTACTCCGCCGCGCGGCGGATGATGTGCTTCTGGATGGCGGGCACCTTCTCCGGCGGAACTTCGACGCCCAGGTCGCCGCGCGCCACCATGATCCCGTTGGCAACCTCGAGGATCGAATCAAGATGCTCGATCGCCTGCGGCTTCTCCAGCTTGGCGATGATCCACGCGTCCGACCGCAACGCCTCCAGCCGCCGCTGCACGTGGCGCACGTCGTCGGCGGTGCGCACAAACGAGACGGCAAACGCATCCACGCCCGCGCCCACCGCGAACTCCAGGTCCTCCTCGTCCTTGGCTGTCAGCGACGGCACCTTCACCGGGATTCCCGGCAGGTTGATCCCCTTGTTCTCGCCCAGCACGCCTCCGTTGACGATCTCGCAGATCACATCCGTCCCCGCGATGCGCGCCACCCGCAGCTCGATCAGCCCGTCCGACAGCAGGATCCGCGATCTCCGCTCCAGGTTCTCCGCCAGCGTCTTGAAGGTCGTCCCCACCACCGACGCCGTGCCCTCCACATCGCGCGGCGTAATCGTCAGCAGATTGCCCGCCACCAGTTGCACCGGCTCATGGTCCTTCAGTCTTCCGGTGCGGATCTTCGGCCCCTGCAGGTCGGCCAGAATGCAGATCGGCTTGTGCAGCTCCACAGATACCGCCCTCACCATGCGGATCAGCTCGCCCTTGCCCTCGTGCGATCCGTGGGAGAAGTTCAGCCGCGCCACATCCACGCCCGCCCGCACCAGCTCGCGGAAGACATCCGAGGTGCAGCACGACGGCCCCACCGTGGCCACAATCTTGGCCCGCCGCGTGTGGTCGAGCCCGGCCAGCGAGCCGCTTCGGCCCGTCATTGTGCGTGCCCCGTCCATTCGGTTCGCAGTTTCCATACGCTCGATTCCGGCTTCCTTTTACCGGGTCCGCAGGCCCGTTGCGACTGACTGGAGAGGCTTCAGCAACCGTAGATTTCTGATTTTGCGCCAATCAAATCCATTTTACCAACCTCCCACAGACCGTGCGGGTGCCCATCCATTTCGCGCTCGTTGCCGAATGGGTGGGAGCCGACGACACTCACCAGGGACGGATCAAACGTCCTTGCCGTGCGCCCCCGCGCCGCCGAAGTGCGCCTCCATCTGCGCGTTGAAGTGTACGTTGAACTCCGCCCCGGCCAGCACGCTCAGCGATATGATGTACAGCCAGAACAGAAGCGCGATGCCCGCGCCCAGCGGCCCGTATACCTCCGAGTAGTTGGTGAACCGCGTCACGTACCAGCCGAAGATCAGCGTCGCCGGAAACCACAGCGCGGTCGCCAGCACCGCTCCCGGCAGGCTCGTCCACCACCACCCCTGTGCACCCGCCCGCCCACCCACGCGCTCCTCTGGAACTCCCAGGTGATACAGCAGCGCGATCAGCCCAACGCTTGAGCCCACCGCCAGCGCCCAGCGCAGCAGCAGGGTGGCCGCGTAGATCGGCTCGCGCGCCAGCGGCCCGATGCTTGCCACCAGCCAGCCCGTCACCGCGTGGCCGAAGACCACCAGCAGGCTCGCCACCGTCAGCGGAACCAGCGACAGCGGCACCAGCTCGATCGAACGCCTCCGCCGCCGCCAGAATCCCCAGCCATCGCGTCGCAGCCCGCGCGCCCGTCGCAGCCCCTCCATCAGCGTTGCAATCACGTTCGACGCGCCGGCGAAGCTCACCACCCCGGCCGACACCAGAGCGCGCAGCGAGTGGGTGTGCTTCGGCGCATTCTCGAACGCCGCATCCAGCAGCGAGCTCACCCCGGCCGGCAGCACCCGGTCGAAGAACTCCGCAAGCTGAAAGCGCACCGGCGCCGTGTCCGGCAGCAGCCCGATCACCGCCGCCGCCACGATCAACGCGGGAAACAGCGCCACGATGGCCGAATATGCGGTGGACTGAGCAACGTTCAGGCAGTCGTGATCCAGCGCGCTCAGCAGCATTCGGTGCAGTGCGCGCGCCACCACCGCGTACCAGCGCAACAGCCGTTTCACACGCGCCCGCCGCGACCGCGGCCGCGCCTTAGCTCCCGGAGCGCTATGCCCCGGCTCGTGGGCTGGGCCTCGCGCCGTCAGCTCTTCCACTTTTCCAGGAACTCGGTCACCGAGCCCGGCTCCATGTGCCGCATGTCTTCAAACTCGCCCGCCTTCTGCGCGTAGACGACCGTCCCATTGCCATCCAGAACGGCCAGCGCGGGCACGCCCTTCGTGATCGGCACGCCATACCGCTTGGCCACGTCCAGGTTGGCGTCCATATGGCCGATCCATACATGCACCAGCACAAAGTGGTCGGCCAGCAGCGCGTCGTTGGGCGCCTGATGCAGGTAGATGTCCAGCGCCTGGCAGTCCCCGCACCAGTCGCCGCCGAAGTCCACGATCACCCGCTTGTGCTCGCGCTTCGCCTGCGTCAGCGCGGCCGCAATGTCGGCGCTCGGGTTGGCCGTCTCAAGGTAGATGTGCTTCGGCGCAAAAGCGGGCGTAGCGGGAACCGAAGCGGGCGCGGAGGGAAGGGAAGCAGGCTTCGCCGCATGCCGGCTGGTCCACCAGTACATCCCCGCCATCGCCACCAGACACACCGCCATCAGCCCGATCATTGGCCCCATCGCCATCGGCGTGCTCTTCTTCCCCGGTTCGGGCTTCTTGCGGCTTCGCATGCGTGTCGGCATAATGTTGTGTCCTTGCTTCCATCATGCACGAGGCGGCAAGCGCGACGCAAAGCCGTCCCACCTCCAACCCGACGGCGCGCTGGTGTATTCTTGAGCAAAGCGATGATTTTCTCCAGAGATTATGTTGGGTATCTGGCGCGCCAGACGGTGAAGCATCTGGTGGACGCCAAAGTGATCGGGACGGCGAAGGCGACCGTCTTGAACGAGCGGGTGACCGCGGCGATGATCGATGAGCTGGCGCTGGAAGACCGCATCAACGACGAGGTCCGCGTCATCCTCGATGCCTTCCAGGCAGACATGCTGCGCACCGGCGCGAACTATCAGGAGATGTTCAAAAAGGTGAAGAACGAGCTGGTGCGCAAGTACAAGGCGGTGCTGTGAGGATCTCTGACGACAAGGTGAATAAGCTGGCGCACACCGTGGCCGACACGCTGGCCGAGATCGACGAGTGCGATTTTCTGGAGGACCGCAACACCATCCGCCAGGAGGCCCGCAAGGCGCTCGAAAAACTGCTCGCCGAGGAGACCAAGCTCGACGCCAACGCGCGGCTGAAGATCGCCTCCCAGCGCAAGATCATCGTCGAAGGTTCGCAGGAGTGGGACATCCTCTACCGCAAGTACTACAACGACGAGGTCAAGAAGCTCGGTTTGTAGCCGCCGTCATTTATCACTGTTTTGCTTAAGGACACGGGTTTACCCGTGCCGTAAATGGCTTCATAACCAACGCGGCTTTAGCCGCTGAGGTCAGTTTCTTCCTCAGCCACGGTCCTTACGCAGCCACTTCGAGAGTGCGCAGGCTGCTCGCTGGATCGCAGGTAGCTCACGGGCGTGCAGATCAATTGCGATCGCGCTGGTTGATTGCAGGCTTGAAGGTTGAGCCGCGTGGCGATGGCTGATATAGTTGAACCTGCACTGGAGAAAACATCCTCCTGCGCGCGACGATGGCGCAATGTTGGGTTGCGCGACGATGGCGTTATGGTGTAACTGGTTAACACGCCGCCCTCTCAAGGCGGAGAGTCCGGGTTCGAGCCCCGGTAACGCTACCAAACTTCCAATTACTTACTGGGTAATATGGAGTGGCCGAGCATGTGGATCGACTCCGTGCATCGGCTACTTCAGCACTTCGATCGCTGCTGCGCTTATACCGAATCCTTGCAGGATAGTGGAAATGTTGACCAGGTTTCGCATGACATCCGAGCTTTTAATCATCGGGGGCACGATGATCGTGTCTCCGGGAAAGAGCGGCTGATGATCGAAGCCTGATTCGGCAAAGAGCGTGCGTTGCCCCATATTGCCGTATTGATAACTCACCACTGATCCATCGGCGCGCAGGATATACTCACGCTTTCGGTCGGCAATTCTGTCAGGTCCGCCGGCAAGACGCAGGTAGTCCTTCACCCGCTTGCCGTTCTGGTAGATAAATGCGTTTGCGTTGTATACCTGGCCCTGGACGCTCACGGTAGACGGGGTCCTGGGCACCACAAACCGGTCGCCGTCTTCAAGTTCGATGTTGGGAAGCGCAGCAATCCCTTTGCTGTCGGGCTTGAATTGCAGCACAATCCGTCCCGTCGGCTGGGCCTGGCGCAGCCGCACCACTACTGCGCGCGCAGTATCTGCCGCCGCGTCCGCCGCAGATGCGTCAGCGGCGGTCAAAGCAGACGACGCCGATGCTGAAGTGGTTCTTGTAATCTGCGACTCCAGTTCATCGGCGTACTCCAGGAGCCGCTGCCGCTGTAATCGCCGGACAGACTCGCGCGTAAACTCCGAGGCGAAGAGGTCCGCATCCGGGGATAATCCTCCCGCGCGCGCCAGCAACTGACGCAGTGTCTCGCCCGGCAGGACGCTGTATACGCCCGCTCCCGCAAACTCGCCCTCCAGCTTTACGAACTTCGTCTGCTGCGCGCTTGGCACCCGGATGTCAGCCTGCGAGAAGATGGTCACCACATCGCCGGACATCAGCTCAAGGTCCTGCGATGGGTCCTTATCGAGTACCGCCTTGCCCAGGTTGAACGGAAGCAGCGACGTGGTCAGATCGGTCGCATTCTGCCGTTCGATGACTGCGTAGTTCCAGTCGATATCGGGAGCGCTCAGGACCACATCGGTCTTTGCCCCGAAGGGGCTGTTGTTGGCTGTCAGCGCAGCGCCGACCGAGGAGTTCCCGGCAACACCCGACGCGGCCACACCGCGCCCGACCGCGGCGTCGCCCACCGTCCCCGATTGGATGCCCAGCGAGCCCTCTGCTCCAGTGTAGTCCAGGTTACTCTGTCCGAGCTGGTTCTGCCTTAGATAGTAGTTCCGCGTGACCAGCGCTTCGCGGTTTGGAATCAGGTCGGAGATGCGCATGCCCTGGTGCCAGACGTACCGGCCTGGATTCGCCACATTTCCCCGCAACGTCACGGCATCCTTGAACCGGTCGATGATGGGGCTCACCGAAACGATGTCTCCATTCTGGACAAGCGCGGAATCGCCGCTGGCAAGATCGACGTCGATCACGCTGCGCTCAGTGTGGTTGTAGATTCTCTCCACACGCAGTTTCGAGTCGGACGCCGCATTCGTCAACCCGCCGGCCAGCGCAATTACCTGGTTGAAGCTCTTCTCTCCGCGCAGCTCATAGATAGACGGCGTGGTCACACTGCCCATCACTGCGACCTGAGGTCCCACATCGGGGATGAAGATCACGTCGCCCGACTCCAGCCGGACGTCTTTGGTCTTGTCCCCGTGCAGCAGCAGGTCGTACAGGTCGAAGTGGGTGATCGTCTCGCTTCCGCGCTTTACCTGAATGTCGCGCAAGCTGCCCTGCGGAAGCGGCCCACCCGAGGCAAACAGGGCATTCAACAGCGTGCTCAGCGATCCGATCGAATAGCTGCCCGGCTTCATCGCTTGGCCGACCACGAAGACCTGGATCGACCGCAACTGTCCCAGGTTAACATTCAGGTCAAAGTTGCGATAGATGCGTCCTAGCTGCGACTTAAGAAAATCGCGCAGTTGGGAAAACTGCACACCGGCCACGTGAACCGTTCCCACCTCCGGCAACGCGATGGAGCCGGTGCGGTCCACCACAAAGGAGCCTTGCTGGTTCACCTGGCCCCAGATCTGTATCCGCAATTCATCCCCCGGACCGATCACATAGTCCGGCGTCACCGGAATATTGTCGACCGGCGCAAACGTCGATGGAGGAGTGCTGAACATACTGGCCCCGAAGATCGGCAGCGTCCGGCCAGTGCTCTCGGCTACGATCTGCTGAAACTCCGTCAATGGCGTTGGCGCCACGGCTAGCGGCACAAGTTTCGCTTGCGTCTGGTCCTGGGCGCGCTGGGAGGTGATGTCAATTTCGTTCTGTCCCATAGCCGGAACAGCCGGCGATCCCGGAGTAGCGCCGCTCGGAGACCCGGTTGTAGACGTCCCCGTTGACTGGGAACCCATGGATGGCAGGTTGGTCGAGGATGCGGAGCCGACCGGAGCAGCCTGCCCATGCATCGTCCCACCCATCAGGGGGGCCAAACAGCACGCCCAAAGCGCCAGTCGAACCAGCCGTTGATCTGTGCGAAATGCAGTATTGTTCAATAAATCCACGATATCGAGATCCTGTCCTGAATCCTGTTCTAGCGGTAGGCCTTGTTGCGAATGAGCCCCGACCACTTGCCAGTATAGTTTACCCGACTCTTCTTCAAACAGCTTCCTTTGAGGTCCGCACGGCGGAGCCATGGTAAGAATCGTCCACGAGACCTATGTATGCTGCGGGCAAATGAGGATACCAGTAGCCCTTGGATCGTTCAAGAACACTTCCATTAATACGAGGATGTCAACGCTGGCCTGTGACCGCCATATGCTATAGTGTTCACAGCACCTAATCTGTATCCTTGTCGGATGTGAGCGGAGCATGAGGATGCCTCCCTACATTGTGGCTCACGACTTCATTTTTTGCGGTTTCCTTGCATCCGCGAGGGGGTGTAGTAACCAACTCACCCAAGTGAGGATAGCGAAGCTTTGTCTGAAATATGGCGACGGGGCGTTGATCAAGCGAGCAGTCGCACACTGGACTCCTTCTCAGTCGGATCCTATGCGCCTTCTGCCTGTGCGCCGAAATGGTTCGCAGCCTATACCTCTTCGCGCCATGAAAAGCGCGTGGCCCAGCACTTGGAGATGAGGGGGATTGAGCATTATCTGCCCCTTTACCGCACCCAGCGCAAGTGGAGCGACGGATCGAGGGTTACCCTGGATCTTCCGCTGTTTCCCGGTTATATCTTTATTTGCATCCAATGGGCGCAGCGAGTTCCGGTGCTGGAGGTGCCGGGTGTTCTGGCAGTTGTGGGCGGCACGGGGGGCGAACCGGCATCGTTGCCGGCGTCCGAGATTGATACACTGCGATCCGGCCTTTCTGAGCGCAACGCCCAACCGCACCCGCTTCTGAAGGTGGGGCAGCGAGCGCGCATTCGGTCTGGAGCATTTGCCGGGATGGCAGGGGTTGTGGTGCGAATGAAGTACAGCTTCCGCGTCGTTCTCACATTAGATTCCATCATGCAAAGTTTTGCCGTGGAAGTCGACGGAGAGGAGCTGGAGCCACTGAATGGCGTGGGTCTTCGCTGAGCTTGAGGCCAGGAATCACATTCCCGCGATCGCGTTAGGGGAGGAGCTGCTTGAAGAATCGAAGCTATAGGATGCCAGCAGACGCAATCCCATGTAGACGTGATGAAAGACTGTCGTCTGCATAAATTTATAATTTTTATGCCGTTCCGCACAGCGTCTGCCATTAAACTATCAAGCACAATTATGACGAGACTATTACATGTATGTGGAGGCGTATTGCCTTGACGCAGTAAGCAACGATGATCGAAGACGTGTCTCTCAGAACTAACGGCAGTGCAGCCGCAATTGAGTTCTGGGAAAATAAACGCAGCTATTCTACGTCAAGATCTATATTAAATGCGCTTTTGAGTTTGAGAGATTTCATCGAATGGGGCAACCTAACATGAACGCGATCATACACGAACTCGCAGACGTTTCTTCCGATGCTATAGGCGACCATACGAGAATCTGGCAGTTTGTCGTTGTACTTCCCGGTGCGAGAATTGGGTCAGACTGCAACATCTGTTCACATGTTTTCATCGAGAATGATGTTGTGGTTGGGGATAGGGTCACGATCAAGTGCGGCGTCCAGTTGTGGGACGGCCTTCGCGTTGGAGACGATGTATTTATAGGCCCAAATGCTACCTTTGCGAATGACAAGTTTCCAAGAAGCAAGAAGTACATGGATAAGTATCTGGAGACTACCATAGAGGACGGAGCGTCAATTGGAGCTGGAGCGGTAATTCTGCCCGGCCTCTCAATTGGGGCACGTGCGCTTGTCGCTGCTGGCGCGGTTGTAACCAGAAGTGTCGCACCTGGAAGCTTGGTTTGCGGTAACCCCGCCAAACACGTCAGGTTTCTCGGAGAGGGAGAGGCGCGTGAGTATTGATCGTTGCGAGATAATCGACTTGCCGAAAATCTCCGACCCGCGGGGCAACTTGACCTTCATTGAAGGATGTCATCAAATACCCTTCGCGATTCAGCGGGTTTACTACCTCTATGACGTGCCGGGCGGAGCGGAGCGCGGCGGGCATGCACATAAGGAATTACACCAGCTTATTATTGCCATGTCTGGCAGCTTCGATGTGATCCTGGATGATGGGAACAATAAGAAGCGCGTTCATCTGAATCGCTCCTACAACGGTCTCTACATTTGCCCAATGATCTGGCGAGAGCTGGATAACTTTTCTTCCGGATCCGTTTGCATGGTGCTGGCGTCCAATTATTATGATGAAGTCGATTACTATCGCGATTATGCCGAATTCATGCGGGCACGGGGCCAAGGATGAATGTCCCGTTTCTTGACTTGGGAGCAGCCTACCGTGAGATTCAAGCTGAACTTGAGCCTGCCATACTGGCCTCTTTGCGTTCCGGCTGGTACATCGGGGGGCAGGATGTGGAGGCCTTTGAACAGGAATACGCTGCCTTTATCGAAACCGAGTATTGCGTTGGCGTTGCCAACGGGCTCGATGCGCTACGTCTTGCGTTAGTCGCTATGCGGATTGGCGCTGGGGACGAGGTCATCGTTCCGTCCAATACTTTCATTGCTACCTGGTTGGCAGTCACCCAGACTGGGGCCATCCCGGTGCCTGTCGAGCCAGTGGAGTTCACCTACAATCTCGATCCGGGCAAGGTGGAAGCTGCGATTACTCCCCGCACCAAGGCCATACTGCCGGTGCATCTGTATGGGCAGCCGGCGGATCTTGACCCGATTCTCGCTTTGGCGCGCAAGCATGGACTGCGTGTTCTGGAAGATGCGGCGCAGGCGCACGGCGCACGCTATAAGGGCAAGCGTATCGGTGGCCATGGGGACGCTGTTGCGTGGAGTTTTTATCCCGGCAAGAACTTGGGAGCATTGGGTGATGCGGGTGCCATTACATCAAACGACCCAGAGATTGCCGACCGAGTTCGTGTGCTGCGCAATTACGGTTCAAGAGTGAAGTATGTGAATGAAGTCAAGGGCTGCAACAGCCGCCTGGACCCTGTGCAAGCTGCTATTTTACGGGTTAAACTGAGGCATCTGGACGAATGGAATGCGCGCAGGACAGCGATTGCCGCACGCTACACAGCGGAGTTGGCGGGTACGAGGTTGGTGCTGCCCGAAGTGCCGGAGTGGGCTGAGCCCGTCTGGCACCTCTATGTAGTGCAGCATGCAGAACGGGATGGCTTACAAAAGGCTCTAAAGGAGACTGGCATTGGGACGCAGATTCACTACCCGATTCCGCCGCATCTGCAAATGGCATATCGCGATGCGGGGTATGCCGCGGGTCGGTTTCCCATTGCCGAAAGCATGGCCAATCGCTTGCTCAGTTTGCCCATGGGACCGCAGTTGGAACATGCAGGCGTTACGTCCGCGATTGTCGCGTTGAAAACAACGGCTCACGGATGACCGAGGCGAAAGCATCGTACCATCGTATATTGCGAAGCACTTCCATTATTGGAGGTGCTTCGTTCATCAATATCGCAATCGGGGTGCTGCGCACCAAGGTTCTGGCCGTATTGCTCGGGCCTGTGGGTGTGGGCTTAGCCAGCCTATACACCGGCCTAATGGCGGCTGCATCCACGGTTGCCACCATGGGCCTGGGCCCGGTAGGTACGCGCCAGATTGCGGAGGCCTGCAGTAAAGAGGACGCTCGCGCGATCATGGTGGCGCGACGTGCGTTGTTCTGGGGCACGATGGTCCTCGCCAGCGCAGGCGGGCTGGTTGTGTGGTCTCTGCGTTCGTTCCTGGCTGTCCATGCGTTGGGTAAAGCCTCCTATTCTGGCGCGGTCGGGTGGCTTTCGATAGGCGTTGCACTTTCGGTTGCAGGAGCATCGCAGGCAGCGTTGATCCAAGGCATGCGCCGCATTGGAGACATTGCCCGTCTCAATGTCTATGGATCGGCAATCAGTACTGTGCTGGGTATCGGCTTGCTCTGGCGATGGGGCAACGCCGGCTTGGTTGCATATGTGCTGATCGTCCCTTTGGCGAGCTTTGTTCTCGGCCACGTATATGTGTCGAGACTGCCGAAAGCCAGAACGGAGACCGTTTCCCTACCGGAGTTAACGCGCGAATGGAAGATGCTTCTTCGCCTTGGCATCGCAATGGTGGGCGCAGGGCTAGTTCAACAGTTGGCGCAACTCTGGATACGGATCGATGTCGCCAAAGTTCTCGGCGCGCAGTCGCTTGGCCAATATCAGGCTGCCTGGATAATCTCAATGCAGTATGTATCCTTTGTGCTCATGGCCATGGGGACAGACTACTATCCCAGACTAACAGGCGTGATCCATGACCACAAAGCAGCGGGGCGCTTGGTGAACGAACAGACAGAAGTCGCCACGCTCTTGAGTGCGCCCGTGTTCATCGCCATGATGGCGGTAGCGCCGTGGGTCATTCATTTGCTCTATGCGGCCTCCTTCACACCTGCGATCGAGATTCTGCGTTGGCAGGTACTGGGCGATGTTCTCAAAGTGGTAAGCTGGCCACTGGGCTTCTTGATTGTCGCGGCGGGAGATGGAAAGACCTATTTCTCAACCGAAACTTTTACATGGCTCGTCCCAACAGGTCTCATCACGGGCTTGGCACCAGATGTCGGGCTACAGATTACCGGCATAGCATACCTTGCAATGTACGCCCTCTACCTGCCGTTGGTTTATTGGCTCGCCTGGCGGCGTATAGGCTTCCGTTGGTCTAGGTCCGTTCTCATAATGTCCGTCGTGACGCTTGCGATATGCGTAGGCGTGGATATTTTCACCGCCCTGACGCGCTGGGGAATGTTGGTCGGTTGCGTAGCCGCAGTCGCGTTTGCGGTATACTCGCTCGGACGAATAACGCACATGAGTGATCTGGGTGGACCCGCAGGACGCATCGGCGCGATGGCACGCCGATTGACAGCTCGCATAGGTGCATCATAAAACGTGCTTGCGTATAGTAGAGCTATCGCAGGATACGTTTTGACGTTGAGGATAGTTCATCAATGAATCCAGACAATATGCCTCTCGTTACGGCAGTGATTCCTGTCTATAACCACGATAAATATGTCGTTGAAAGTATACGAAGCATCTTGCATCAGACCTACCGTAACATTGATCTGATCATTCTCAACGATGGCTCAAACGACCGCTCCCATGAGATGGTTCTGACTCTGGTTGAGGAATGCAAGCGAAGGTTTGTCCGTTTTGAATACATCAACCGGGAGAACATCGGCTTATCCGCTACGCTGAATCAAGCACTCGACATGGCCAGAGGAGTTTACTTTACGGCGCTCGCTTCTGACGATGTTGCCTTCCCTGAAAAAATCGAGTTGCTGGTGAATGCGCTGGAAACAAAAGGCCCAACATATGCAGTCGCCTTCGGGGACGCATTGTTTATTAATGGCCGCGGCCAAGAAGTACAGCTGATGCCTAACGGCACAATTCACGGAATACAGAACGAGAAAACCTACTCAACTTTTCTGGACTTTCAATTAAGGAATCGCGACATTGATTATAGAAGTGAAGTGTTCGGAACATATCGAACACTACTCGCTGGAAATTATCTGCCTGCGATGTCTAATGTAGTGAGAACCACGGCAATCCAAGAGGTTGGCGGATGGACGAATGGCAACGCTATGGAAGATTGGGAAATGTGGTTGAAGCTATCCAAGGAATACAAATTTTTATATGTCGATCAATCCTTAGCACTTTATAGACTGCATGGCGTAAATGCCAGCAGTACCATCACGCATAAGTTAATAAATTCTAGTATTGCTTTGATTGCAAGAGAAAAAGCATATTGTTCTCAAAACAGTTTGATATCGGTCTGGGAAGATTCATTTAATTCCCAGCTCATTGCTTTATTGAGGAATAGAAACTTCTTTCTGAATAGAAATATATTTTCTCTCAGTTCGACTGAAGTGCTATCGTTTATTCTGTTTTTGATGAAAAAGGCCGGTAAGAAAGTTGTAAAAGTTCTTTGCAAAGTAAGTAATAGTCATAAACAAACCAACAACTACTAAGGCGGTTCATTCGCATGAATTACGCTGAGTTCATGTACGTGGCATTTAATAATATCGAGTTTCTTGTCATATTATCTATAGTTCTAATGCTGCTACTGTATCGACTGACATCAGGAATTGCAGGGGGGCTGTCGGATCCATTCCATTTTACTTACACGTTCACATTCGGCATAGGTTATGCCGTTGTTGCGCTTCTGGCCATTAAAGGCTATGTTGGGCTGCCAGAGGTCGCAATTGTAGTAGGTTATGGCCTCGTGTTTCTAGTCGGATACCGGTCATTTTCGCGACTATCCATTCCGTGGTTATATCGGTCGGTAAGTTTATTGGATGGTGGGTGGACTTTTTTTCAGATAGCTGTTGTTATTTATTTTATAGCGGGACTAATATATGTGATGTTCGCAGGACTTCCGTCTTTCTCGGCGGACCGTTTTGAGTCAAATCGAGGATTTGTTCTTCTCGTTCGAATCTTGAATCCATTGCGGCTGTTTATTGTTGGGTATCTTGCTATCAGAATTACAAACCGCAAGGGTATGAATAAATTATTATTGGGATGCGGTGCAGCCTCCTTTATGCTTGTTTCATCCCTGCTAAATGGAGCTAAATACGCGCTTCTAGAGGCTGCCTATGTTGCTGCTGTCGCTATAGCAATCAGCTCCGGAAGAAAGTCGGTGCCAATTAGAAAGATTGTTTGGCCTGCGTTAGGGGTTTTATCCCTGGCCACTGTCTATGCACTGGTACAGTTGTCTATTAATTCTCACATGTCAGACAGCCCAGCGAGCACGGACGCGCAATACCTGATAGGTGCGCCATTAATCGTTGAGCAATTTACATCACGGATCATCAGCAGTGGCGATATATATTTCATGGGACTTCCTCCAGATGTGCTACACTCCATCCGCGTTGATCATCCGATTGTGCAGTTGTTTGGCCCGATTTTCGGAGGTGGGATAATCCCTTCACTGCTTGGCTACCACTTGGGTAATGATATTGGGGACCAAGTCAAGCTCTACTTGTATCCATTCTCGACCGAACCAGGTGGGCCTACAGATCATTTCGACCTTACAGCCTATGTCTACTTCGGTCCAGTCCTGGGAGTGCTTTTCGTGTTGTGCTTAGCTTTGATTCTTGCCCAGATAACCAGGCTTAAAGAGCACCGGTATAGCGCGGTTGGCTGTGCAGCAGTTGCTGCACTTTATTCTAGTTCACTCACGCTTCTAATTAATCCTTCATCAGGTCTTGTGTTCATATTTGACACTCTAATTGTGTTTGCAGCTCTGACTGTGTTTGCAAGAATTCTAAACACCGCAACTTCGGCTAAGCAGTACCCTGCTGGGTCACTATCCACAAGGTAATCCACTTCGCGGACGGTTGATATATAACGACCAGCCGCGACACATCAACGCGACATGGTCGTTAGGATTACCCTGGCCAGGGTTCTTTGTTGCCCGGCATTACCGAACAAGACGGAGCCAGCTGTGCGGAGATTCTTCTCAACAACTGCTATGTAGTTCATGGCATTAAGCTGGGAAGTTCCGCTTCTCAACACATACTTAGATCAGCAGTGGGCTCTACAGATCACTCGTTTTCGATCTGGAGTAAGTTCCGAAACAACTTTTCAACAAGATCACAGATTATATAGTTCCAGTTGTTAAGAGTGAGCAGCTATTGGATAATTCAGGCAATCAATATCATGTGCGAGTGCTCGCCGTGATCGTTTTGTATAAGATGGTGTTCGAAGAGTCAGCGGCCTATAAGTCACTTCAGGTCGCGATATCCGGTTTCCAGCGGGGGCAAAAGGACATTCGGATACTGCTTTACGACAATACTGCGGATGGACGTGACCCCGGACCGTTGCCAGAGGGTGTGCAGTATGAAGCGGCAAAGCAAAACGCAGGGCTTGCTGCTGCATACAATCGCGCCCTTTCGATTGCCCAAAGTGAACAGTACGACTGGCTGCTAACCTTGGACCAGGATACGACACTACCCCCTGATTATCTCTCTCGCATGTGTAAGATCGCGCTTGACGTCGGATCGGACAACCGGGTTGCTGCAATCGTGCCTCGACTCTCGGATGCGGGTACGCCTCTATCTCCAATGTGTTTCGGATTCTGGGGGGTGAGTGGTTGGCCGAGCGGTCTTACAGGTGTCTCTAACCGAGAGACACATGCGTACAATTCGGCGTCTCTATTTCGAGTCAGTGCTATAAAGCAGATTGGCGGCTTCAATCCTTACTTTTGGCTGGATTTCGTGGATGCATATGTATACAGGCAGCTCCACCGGCACGGGAAGAAGATTTATGTAGCGGAAGATATTCATGCGAAACACGAGCTATCTCTGCTTCACCGACAGAGCCTCAATGCGGATCGCTACCGGAATATCATGCAGGCAGAGTCTGCGTTTGTAGATTTGTATGAGGGACACTTTCGGGGACTCGTATTGACAGGGCGACTCCTCGGTCGCGTCTGGCGGCAGCGGAGGCGAGGAGACAATCCTGCAATTCAAAAACTGTCATTGCAGGCGCTGAAGCGGCGAATCTTTCAGTCGAAGACCCGCAGGATTCAGGACTGGAAACGCGAAATGGAGCAGCGGATGCCGAGTCTTCCGGGCGCCGGAGAGGGCCAGGAGCTCTCTGAAAAGCGGCCACCCATTTCTGTCTGCATGGCCGCCTACAACGGCGAGCAGTACATTACCGCTCAGTTGCAATCCATTCTCGTTCAGCTCTCCGACAATGACGAGGTCGTTGTTGTAGATGATGGTTCAACTGATAGCACAAGAGACCGAGTCCGCGCTTTTCAGGATGTTAGAATCCGGCTCATAGAGCATGAGCACAACCAGGGTATGTCGCGCACCTTTGAGGATGCCCTACGCAGCGCATCCAACAGCATCCTTTTACTAAGTGATCAGGACGACCTTTGGGCCCCCGAAAAGATCAGTATGGTTCTCCAGGCGTTTATCGACAATCCTCACATCACCCTTATCGTTACGAATTCATCTTTGGTTCACGCCGATGGGTCTATGTTGTTAGAGTCCTATCTTGGGCGATATGGGCCATTTAGGCCTGGTATTTGGGCAAACCTAGTGCGGAATCGATATGGCGGGCACAATCTGGCTTTTCGAGCCAGTATTCTTTCGGAGATTCTACCTCTCCCGCATAAGTATGACGTACTGTATGACCATTGGATTGGATTTAGGCACTCCTTGGCTTACGGTGACGCTCTATATATCGACAGGCCTCTTACGTTGAGTCGGCGGCATGAAACCACAACGACTGGCAGAAAACGCTCGAGTATGTTGGTCAAGATTCGCAGACGGATTCACCTGCTTTTGGCTCTTGCAGAGTTCTCTATTATGAAAGTGTTTAAACCAATTTAAAGTGGAACGTCTTCGCCCGATAGCGACTCCAGAAACAATACTCACTGAAGCGGTTATAGCCGGTGTTCGATTTGCGCATAAAAGGAGCGTATATTGACTACAAGAGCGTTTCCCGACAATAACATTCCGCGCGTCACAGTGATTATGGGTGTGAATAGGGTGGATTCGTATCTCGGTCCCGCCATAAACAGCATTTTGATTCAAACCTTTCAGAATTTCGAATTCCTCATTATGGTGGATGCGGGATGTCGTGACCTAAAAGAGAAGATTCTAGAACTGTGTGTCGGAGATATTAGGGTCAGAATACTGGAGTCGCCATCGGTTGGCGGATTCGCTTTTGCTCTGAATATGGGAATTGCAGAATCCCATGGCGAATATATTGCCCGGATGGATAGTGACGATATTAGTCTTCCTGAGAGATTTGAAGAGCAGGTTCGCTATTTGGACGAGAACAAGGATGTCGATGTGCTTGGCTGTAGAGTGCGGCTAATAGATTCGGTTTCGGAATCGTTGGAGAGAAGCTATCCGTATTTTCAGTCGAATAGAGATATCCGGAGAGTTCTTCCTTTTCGAAACCCGTTGATGCATCCGGCCTTGATGTTTCGCAAGAGCGTTTTGCTTTCCGTGCAAGGATATAAGTATGGTCACACATCAGAAGACCATGAGATGTATATCAGAATGGCTAGAAATCCGAAGATTGGATTTTACAACCTGGACAAGCTGCTATTCGAACATCGTCGACATGAAATGCAGGGAACCGGGTTAGGCCGCATTAAGGCAAGCTATGTGGAAATATCTGGATTTCTCTTTACGGAATTCCTCTTAACTCATTCGCCAAAGTATTTGTTTGGAATGTTTGTCATACATCCCTGGGTACGCAGAGCGCGAATGGCCTTGCGCAAGTGGCGTTATGGAAGGACTCATTGATGTATAGAAGGGTTGAATAAACTGCTTTTGGTCGCTTAGGCGGGTGAGGCTAGAAAGGGCTAGACAGGAGGAGACGAATGGCGAAATTCCCCATGTGGATGAAAAGACTTATTAAGTCAGATGGCATTGCACAGCATTCAGAAAGCATTGCGTTGTTTCCCCCTCCCGGATCGCCGGTCGAGGAATTCCACAAACCTCTTCCTCATTCGACCGTTCCAAGAGTCATCATCAGACATCTGCTGACCTTTCTAAAATTGAATGCCCGCCGTCAACTAACGCCCGGCATCGCTCTTTTTGGTTACAACATTTTCAAGGATACGTGCCCAGGATATCCCAGATTTCGCTCGCTTTACGCACTTGATTATGCCATTAAATTGAAACCTATAAGCGTCCTCGATGTTGGCTCCGGCGGGGGCTATCACGCATTGGCATTCGCGAACGCAGGATCTAATGTCTTATGTGTGGATTATGGCAGCTCTGTCTACGCCAAACAGTCTGACGTACACAACCTTAATGTCGTGCATGTCGATTTTAACCAATTTAATCCGCCGGCTAAGTTCGACCTGGTCTGGGCGTCTCACATACTTGAGCATCAGCAAAATGTCGGCAACTTCATACAGAAACTCATCGAGTGCTGTACCGAAGATGGACATATCTGCATTACTGTCCCCGACCCGCATAGGCCACTGCTCGGGGGCCATCTTACTTTATGGTCTCCGGGACTACTGGCTTATAACATAGCGCTGTGCGGCATTGACGTCTCCGACTCAAAGCTGGTTAGGGGCACAAAAGAGTTTTCAATATTTTTCAAACCCAAGAAAGTTAAATTACCAGCCTTGACATATGACAACGGCGATATCGCATTACTCGAAAAATTCTTGCCGGCGACTTGCCGTGAGGGTGGGGACGCGTGGATTGAATGGTAGTTTTTGGGCCCATTACGCCGCCCATCCGAGCTTCTGGGGGAAGATCTACGAATGGCGGCAGCGCCCGTCGCGAGTTGGCGAGCTGGCTCAGTGGAACACCAGGGAGCACGCCTAGCTGGAGGATTGAGGCCTCAAGACAGAACATTTCTACCTGGTGTTGACAGACGCTAACTTCCAGCCAGTTGGGCACTTCGCCAGAGTCCCTGAGCAGTGCCTGTTATGATATGAGCTACACACCAGTACTGAAATTGGAGTTTGATGAATATGCGGATTTTTGTTACCGGAGGGGCGGGCTTTCTCGGGTCGAACCTCGTGAACTCTATTCTCGATCGTGATCTAGGAACGGTTACGGTCTACGATAATTTCCTGACGGGCCGGCGTGAGCATTTCGGCCCTCGACTTTCCGACTCGCGCTTGAAGATCGTCGAAGGCGACGTGGCAAACTACGACACCCTCGCGCCAGCTGTTGCTGGGCATGACGTTGTGTTTCACTTGGCAGCAAATTCCGACATCGCGCGCGCCGCGAACGAGCCGCTTGTCGATTTCGACAATGGCACGCGGTTGACGCAAATTCTCTTGGAGGCAATGCGAGAGACTGGCGTGAAGCGCATATTGTTCACATCTGGCAGTGGCGTATACGGCGATGTTCCGCCCGTAGCCGTGTCGGAGGAATATCCCCGCATGGTGCCAATCTCGACCTACGGTGCGTCGAAGCTTGCTTCCGAAGCGCTTATCAGCGCCTACTGCCACATGTTCGATTTCGTCGGCACGGTTTTCCGATTCGCCAATGTTGTCGGCCCGCATATGACTCACGGCGTCAGCCACGATTTCACGCTGGCTCTACGTGCTGATCCATCGCGCTTGCGTATTATGGGTGATGGGAACCAGAGCAAACCATATATCCATGTCAGCGACGTTATCGCCGCAATCCTAATGCTGCAATCGCGGCAAACCGAGGGATATCGCTATTACAATATCGCCCCGGATGATCATCTTCTGGTGCGCGACATCGCGGACATCGTGGTACGCGAGATGGGCCTGAAAGACGTCCGCTACGAATACAGCGGCGGCGCGCGCGGCTGGAGGGCTGACGTTCCTATTTACAGACTGGATACGACGAAGGTTCGCAGCGTTGGCTGGAAGGCCGAGATGAATTCCCGTGAAGCGGTTACCGCTGCTGTACGTTCGGTTATTTCCGAGTTCGAGGCTGGTGAACGGTGACGTTGACGCAAACAAATTTGATTCCCCCTCACGTCAAACGGATATTCCTGACCGGGGGTGCAGGATTCATCGGCAGTCATGTGCTCGATCTTCTTGCGGACACCGGTGTTGGGATCACCGTCTACGATAACTTGTCGAACGGCCGCCTCGAATACATCAATCGACATTTGTCTAAGCAGAACATCCGTTTCTTGAAGGGGGACATTCTAGATCGTGAACTGTTGGTTGAGGAGATCAAGAACCACGAGCTTGTTTGGCATCTTGCGGCCAATACCGACATCATCAACAGTCACGATTACCCGGCGCGCGACCTAGAGGATGGCATCGTCGGAACCTTCAACATTCTGGATGCCATGCGGCGGTCGGGTGTTCGAGACATGATCTTCGCGTCGAGCGGCGCCGTTTACGGTAACTTGGCGGCGGAAGAACCGGTGACCGAGGCCATTGGCCCGATACTGCCCGTATCTACCTATGGCGCTGGGAAGGCGGCGAGTGAAGCGCTGATTTCGTCGTTCTGCCACGTCTATGGCTTGCGTGCTTGGATATATCGCTTCGGAAACGTCATTGGGGCGCGCATGACCCACGGCGTTATATTCGACTTTCTGGCGCGACTGAAGAAGGATCCCAGCCGCCTCGTGGTTCACGGTGATGGCCGACAGGAAAAGAACTACTTTCTCGTCGAGGAATGTCTGGACGGAATGCTTTATGGTTTCCGCCAAGTCCCCATGACGGAGGACCAGCCGTGCGACGTGTTCAATCTTGGGACCTCGACAATCACGCGGGTCGTCGATATCGCACGCACCGTACTCGACGAGATGGGGTTGATTTCCTCCCCAATCGTAATCGAGGGGACGAAGAAAGCGTGGCCGGGCGACCAACCACGCGTGCATTTTCGTGTTGACAAATTCGCGGTGCTTGGATGGACCTCTAGACTCGACTCGGATCAATCTGTTCGGATCGCGGTTCGCCGGATGTTGAATAAGCCGGGTAGCGAGGCATGGGTGTTATGAAAATCGCCGTTTTGGGTCTTTGGCACCAAGGAGTGGTAGCGGCAGCCTGTCTCGCGGACATGGGCTTTGAAGTCGTCGGGGCGGATCCCGATGTGCAGCGGATAGCGGATCTGCGGAAGGGACGCGCACCACTCTTTGAACCTGGTCTGGACGCACTCCTGGAAAAGGGCGTGGCAGGTGGTGGGCTGACCTTCACGGCAGACGTGGTGGATGCCGTGCGCGATGTGCAGTATGTCTTCGTCATGTTCGACACGCCCGTAAACGAGATGGACGAAAGCGATCTTGGCGGAATATTCCAGACCTTTGAGCAGATTGCGCCAGCCATCGCGAATGATGCCGTCATCTTGGTCACAGCCCAGGTACCTGTCGGCACGTGTGATCGGCTGATAGAGATCATAAATGCACGCAAGACCAGCGCTCCCGCGTCCATCGCCTATATTCCGGAGAATCTACGTCTAGGCCAAGCGATCGAGCGGTTCCGGGCACCGGCGCTGCCGGTGATCGGGTGCGACGACCAACATACCTTTGATCGACTGTTGATGATTTTCGGTTCCACGGCATCCGGTTGGCAGCACGTTACCCTGCGTACGGGCGAAATGGTCAAGCACGCGCTTAACGCATTCCTTGCGCTCAACATCTGCTTCGCCAACGAACTCGGTAACTTGTGCGACGAGGTTGGTGCGGACGGAAAGCGCGTAGGTGAAGTTCTGCGGATGGAACCGCGCATCGGGACCAAGGCGATGTTGATGCCTGGATTGGGGTTTTCGGGAGGAACACTGGCGCGCGACATGCAGACCCTGCGCAGCCTCGGACGCAGTCGAGACATACCCACGCCATTGCTCGACGGCGCTTGGCAGTCCAACATCCAGCAGAATCAGCTGGTTGTGCGGAAGCTTTCGCGGGCCCTACATACGCTTTCCGGCGCGCGCATTGCCGTGCTTGGACTTACCTACAAGCCTGACACCAGTACGTTGCGGCGTTCGGCGGCGCTTGACGTGATCGCGGAACTGATTGGTGTCGGAGTCGTCGTCACGGCCCACGATCCCAAAGCAGATGCTGAGGAAGTCAGAGCCGTTTCGGCTTGCACGGTTTGTGCGGACCCTCTTGCTGCGTTGGAAGGTGCCGATGCCCTCGTTCTCATGACACCATGGAGTGACTATAAGGATCTGGATTTTGAAGCGGCGAAAAGGTCAATGGCCGGGACTTATGTACTCGATACTGCCGGCCTCTGGGATGGAAAGAAGGTGTCCGCAGCGGGATTGATCTACGACGAAATCGGCCGCGGGCGCCGGATAGCTATAACTTAGGAGAAGCTCTATGAAAGTTGCCATCATCGGAGCCGGCCTGCAGATGCGCCGCCGCGCTCAGGCCATCAAGGAATCCTCTGACGAAGTCGTCGAGGTGGTCGGCCAAAAATCGGAATCTTCTGCGCCGATCGCCGAGCAGTATGGGTGCGACTGGAGCACCGACTGGCGCCACGCAGTCGAGCGCAAGGACGTCGATGCGGTGCTGGTTTGTACGCCTCCCCACATCCATGCAGAGGTAACGATCGCAGCGCTGGAAAACGGCAAGCACGTGCTCTGCGAAAAGCCACTCTGTCGCTCGATGTCAGAGGCGGATGCCATGGTGAAAACAGCCGAGCGGACCGGGCTCACTCTGAAATGTGGGTTCAATCACCGTCATCATCCAGCCATACTCGAAGCCCATACACGCTTCGAGCGCGGGGAGATTGGCCGCATCATCTCGGCGCGATGCCGCTACGGGATTTGCGGCCGACCGAGCCACGAGCACGAATGGCGCTCCGACCCTAAGCGCGCAGCAGGCGGTCAATTCATGGAACAGGGAACTCACGGCATCGATCTGTTCCGCTGGTTCATGGGTGAACTGGTCGAAGTGAGCTGCATGACTACGATCGGCTTCTTCCACGGACAGACCCTCGACGACAACGGCATGGCGGTGTTCCGTTCGGCGGAGGGTGGGCTTGCCACACTCCATTCGAGCCTTACACAATGGAAGAACTTGTTTTCGCTCGAGTTGCTGGGCACGGATGGATACCTGTTGATTGAGGGACTCGGCGGGGCCTATGGCAATGAACGTCTGTACGTGGGCAAACGCGATTACGACGCGCCGTTCCAGGACCTCGTGGTCGAATACCGCGGCAGCGATACGTCATGGCGCTCCGAATGGCGTGAATTCAAGGCCGCGATCGCCGAGGGACGGCCACCGATTGGCGACGGACGGGACGGTCGTGAGGCGATGCGCTTAGCACTTGCGGCCTATCACGCCGAGCGGACGAAGTCCGTCGTGAGCGTTCCAGGTTTTGGAAAGAGGAGCTGAAACCATGCGCATGCTCGTCACCGGAGCCGGAGGCTTCATTGGATGGCACTTGGTCGAGACTGCGGTGCGGCGCGGCGATACGGTTCGGGCATGGACCCACGGACATGGGGCGTACGACTGGTCGGCTGGCATTACGACTGCTGAAATCGATCTCTCCGATCGCCGCGGAATCGCCAATGACCTGGCTGAATTTGTACCCGATGTCATCATCCATCTGGCCGCACAGAGTCTGATCGGGCCGTCGTGGCAGGACCCCGCGACGACGTATCACGTGAACGTCCTTGGCACGATCCACCTTATTGAATCCGCACGTGCACTTCCCAAAGCGCCTCGCTTCATCTCTACAGGATCCAGTGCGGAATATGCAGAACCATCCGACAACCGGCTGATCAATGAAAGCTCCCCGCTCGAACCAAACAACCCCTATGGTGCCTCTAAGCTGGCTGCGGAGGAATTCGTGCAGTTGTGCGTGCGCCGCTATGGACTCGACGCGATAAGGACCCGACCGTTCTTCCTGGTTGGCCCGCGGAAGACAGGCGATGTCTGCTCGGATTTCGCGCGCCGGATTGTTGCCATAGAGCGTGGTCAGCAAACGCTTATGCAAGTGGGAGATCTGCGTCCAATACGGGACATAATGGACATTCGCGATGGCGTTGACGCCATCCTTCGCATCGCAGACGCCGGCAAGCAGGGCGAAGTTTATAACATTTGCACCGGATATGGGATCAGCATCGGGGACATTCTGAAGAGCTACTGCTGCATGGCCCGTGTTCCGGTCGAGATCCGTCAGGACCCGGCCCTACTTCGGCCGCTCGATCCTAGATCGAAGATCGGCGATCCTAGGAAACTGGAAGCCCTTGGGTGGAAGGTCCAATACGCCTTGGACGACACGCTTCGGCAGATTCTAGACTATTGGCGCTCGATTCCGGGCTGATGTAGGGATATGAGGAATTGGGCGTACAGGTTGAGTCTCTCCACCCCGGCGGTCTCCTTTTACGCCGCCCTTGATATGATACGATGCGCCTGACGTCCATAAATCGCATTCAGAGTCTGGGTTGGAAATGCGAACGGAACTGCCGGGAGGCGTTGAGGCAATCCATCATCAGTTTGTCAGAAGACGAGCGAACGAATCATGAATAGTCCCTTGCCACCTCTGGCGCTGTTAGCTGGAGGGTTGTCGAAGCGCTTACGTCCAATCACAGCGGCCATACCAAAGTCGATGGTCCTAGTCGCCGGAGAACCGTTCATCGCGCATCAACTGCGCTTGCTAACGGGTCAGGGCATCCGCGAGGTTGTCATTTGTTGTGGCTTTCTTGGAGAGCAAATTGAGGACTATGTTCGCGACGGCACAGAGTTTGGGTGCAACGTTCGCTATTCCTATGATGGCAGTTCGCTGAAGGGAACCGGCGGAGCGATCAGAAATGCGCTGCCCAAGCTTGGCGAACATTTCTTTGTTATGTATGGAGACAGCTATCTGCCCATTGAGTTTCGCCCTGTCTATGAGACGTTTCTTCGTTTTGGGACAAGCGGACTAATGACGGTATTTCACAATGAGAATCGATGGGACAGGAGCAATGTCGACTTCCGAGATTGCCGCATTCGAAACTACGACAAGGTAAAGATTACGCCGGAAATGCAGTACATCGATTACGGCTTGGGGATTCTGAAGCCGGATGCATTGGAGCGATGGGGGAAGGACGCAGTCTTCGACCTAAGTATGGTGTATGGCGATCTGGTAGAAGCAGGCCAATTAGGCGGGTTTGAAGTGAAACAGCGCTTTTATGAAATCGGTACGCCCAACGGATTGCGTGAGACGGACGAAATGCTGCGCGGCTCAAAGCACTATCCCGCCAGATGATAAACTGACTTCAACGAGGAGATGCATGTTTATAACGAGAACGCCACTGCGGATATCGATCGGAGGGGGGGGGACGGATCTGCCGTCTTACTACCGGGAGTTTGGCGGATTTGTTCTGTCAGCCGCAATTAATAAGTATTCCTATGTAAGCGTGAACAAGGCATTTTTACCGGGATATATTTTGAAATACTCCGAGATGGAGAGGGTGCAGACGCGGGCGGAGATTCGTCATCGTTTGATTCGCGAAGTGCTTAACGTATACGACATTAGGGGGCCAATTGAAATTGTGAGCATAGCCGACGTACCGGCGGGAACTGGCCTTGGCTCGTCCGGTGCTTTTCTGGTAGGTCTTATCCACGTGTTACATGCTTTCAATCGAAACCCCGTGGGCCCGGAAGCGCTGGCTCAGGAGGCCATCGAAATTGAAATGACCCGACTCCAGGAGCCAGTCGGGAAACAGGATCAGTATATTGCCGCTTATGGGGGAATACTTTGTCAGGAGTACCGCCAGGATGACACTGTAGCTGTCTATTCCTTGAAGATGAGCGAATCCTCGATTCAGGACCTTCGCGATTCGCTTATGATGTTCTATGTAGGAACGACAAGAAGCGCGTCAAGTATCCTGATCGATCAGAAGGAAAAGTCGGAACAACATAATAGAAAGATGCTTGAGGGCCTGCACTTTATCAAACAACTCGGCCTTGAGATTCGGAGTGTTCTGGAGGCAGGAGAAATCTCACGATTCGGCGAGTTGATGCATGAACATTGGTTGCATAAACGATGTCGCTCAAAGGGAATGAGCAGCGACTCGATCGATCAACTCTACGAACTGGCGCGCAGCAAGGGCGGCGCGACTGGTGGAAAGTTAGTGGGCGCTGGTGGCAGCGGATTCTTGCTCTTTCAAACGAATGACCGGCCAAGATTACGCCGTGTAATGTGTGAGACTGGAATAGAGGAGATGGACTTCACCTTTGATTTTGACGGTTCGATAGTAATCTCGCGAAATTGAGGTCGCAGCATTTCCGCAGTATCGATCTTGCAAGAAATATGAAGGGATTTCGGTTGATAACCGCCGCTGTGGCGGAATCAACCTGGTGGCTTTCAGACTAAGATCTGTTCCCGGTAAGGTGCGCTTGTTGCACAAGTCGGTGCTCTACATCGTAGCCAATGCGCCCTGGAGCGATTTGGCCTGCCGAAGGAAGCATGGCTCCAGGTATTGCCCACCATGATGCGCACGCACCTGAGCACATTGGCAGATTCTCGCTCAAAGCAGTAAAATGAAGCTTGGAGAAAGTATGGGAAACTACACATCGAGATACTTGTCAGAAGCAGCTACAATCGCGACACAGATTGACCAAGCGCAGATCGAGAAAATGATCGACATCTTGCTTGAAACGCGCATCGCTAACGGACGGCTTTTTATTATAGGCGTGGGTGGAGGGGCTGGCAATGCCACCCACGCTGTCAACGACTTTCGCAAGATCGCAAACATTGAAAGTTACACACCGACTGACAATGTCAGCGAGCTGACCGCGCGCGTGAACGACGACGGATGGGATTCGTCCTTTGCAAGATGGCTGAGTGGAAGCCATCTGCGCCGGGGCGACACTCTGTTTGTGTTCTCTGTTGGCGGCGGCAATCGAGAAAAAAACATCAGTACCAACATTGTTAGGGCACTGGAATTGGCACATGAGGTCGGTGCAAAGATCATCGGTGTGGTAGGACGCGATGGCGGTTACACGGCCAAGGTGGCGGATGCTGCGGTCATCATTCCCACGGTTTCTGCTGATACTGTAACACCGCACACAGAGTCGTTTCAGGCTGTAGTCTGGCATCTGATTGTCTCTCATCCACGGCTCAAGGAGAACGAAATGAAATGGGAGTCGGTGCTCTGAATAAACGTGTGGCAGTCTTTCTGGATCGCGACGGTATTATCAATCGTAACGTCATGAATCCGTCAACCGGTATATGGGAATCGCCTCTGACGGTTGAAGACTTTGAGATGATGCCTAATGCGCTCATTGCACTGCGCGCCTTGCAGAAGGAGGGGTTTCTACTCTTTGTTGTCTCCAATCAGCCGAATTATGCTAAGGCCAAGGCGACCCTGCAAACTCTAGAGAGCATCCACAGGAGTTTACTGCACATCCTGAGCAAAGAACAGATTGAGTTTGCTGCATTTTACTACTGCCTGCATCATCCGCATGGAGTTGTCCCCGAATACTCTGGCACCTGTAGCTGCCGAAAGCCCTCGCCGTTCTATCTCTTTCAGGCCCGCGATGAGTATTACCTGGACATGGAGCACTCATGGATGGTCGGTGACCGCGATTCCGACATCGAATGCGGCCAGGCAGCAGGTGTGCGTACTATCCGTGTCTTCAACAAAGAAGAGAGCGATGGTGCTGATAGTGGCGAGACTCATGCAGATTTTCATGCTGACGATCTAGAAGCAGCCACCAAGATTATTCTTGGTGCTTTAAGAACTTGTTGAAAAAGGCACGCGTTTCCGCAACCGTCATGCAGGCTGATTCGTCTAACATCCATGCGTGGAGATGAGCGGGTACAGGATGGGATGTTCAGTTATGTTTCGTTGGAGCAGCGGGTTCCGGTGGACCATCCGTTGCGTGCGGTTCGCAAGCTGACGGATGCGGTGTTGGGTTCGCTGAGCGCGGAGTTCGATGCGCTGTATGCGGACTCTGGCCGGCCTTCGATTGCGCCCGAATATATTCTGCGGGCCTTGTTGTTGCAAGTGTTTTATTCGGTGCGCTCGGAGCGGCTGCTGGTCGAGCAGATCGACTATAACCTGCTGTTTCGCTGGTTCGTCGGTCTCGGCATGGACGATTCGATGTGGAACCACGCGGTGTTTTCCAAGAACCGCGACCGGCTATTGAACAGCGAAGTGGCGCAGAGATTTTTTGCCGAAGTCAATCTGCACGCCAGAAAGTTTATGAGTGACGAGCACTTTACCGTGGACGGCACGCTGATTCAGGCGTGGGCTTCGCAGAAGAGCTTTCGCGCCAAGGACGGCTCCGGCGACGGCGATGGCACGGACTTCCGCGGCCAGAAGCGCAGCAACAAGACGCATGAATCGACCACCGATGCGGACGCGCGGTTGTACAAGAAGAGTTATGGCAAGGAGTCGAAGTTGAGTTACCTTGGCCACGCGCTGGTGGAGAATCGCAACGGCCTGATCGCCGCCGCGATGGTTACCACTGCGGATGGATTCGCCGAACGCGACGCCGCTCTGCTGATGCTGCATGAGCGCCAGAAAGACCGCTCGCGACGCATCACGGTGGGTGCGGACAAGGCTTACGATACGAAAGATTTTGTAACGACTGCACGGGAGCTGAATGTAACGCCTCACGTTACAAGGAACGATAAGGGACGATGCAGCAATCTGGATCGCCGCACCACGCGGCACGCAGGCTATGCCATCAGTCTGAGCTGGCGCTGGCTGGTCGAAAAGGGATTCGGATGGCTGAAGCAGACCGGCCCGCTGCGCCAGGTCAAGCTGCGCGGACTGGAGAAAGTCGACTGGCTGTTCGTCTTCAGTTGCGCCGCGCACAACCTGCTACGACTGCCCCGGCTGATCGCGCAAAGACATGCGGAAGGACTTCGGGAGCAGTGCGCCTGAAGCACGGTCGAAGGCCAGAAATGGCCTTCAACGAGGCTACAAAAGCAGCGTAAAACACTCGCAAAAGACGAGATCCGAACCGATTCAGCCAACGGTACGATACAGATAGCAAATAAACCCGCACAGATCAACCGAATTTCAACAAGTTCCTAGACCCGTCGTCCACTTACGCTGGGTGCGATAGAGCGGCAGACAATGCTCTATCTCCCTCATTTCCAGGTGTTGAACCACACGCTATTCATGGCGTGGAGACGTCTAGGCTGCAAACCATTTCGGCACACAGGGTGCAGGCGCGCAAGGTACCAGCCGAGAAGGAGTCCAAGGAGCGACTGCTCGATTGAACGATGCCCGGATGCCATATTTCAGACAAAGCTGCGCTATCCTCACTCGGGTGAGATGTTTCCCACACCGCCTCGCGGATGCAAGAATCTCCCCAAAACAGAAGTCCTAAATCCACAATGGACGGAGGCATCTTCATGCTCCGCTCACGTCCAACAAGGAACCAAAATGTGTTGTTAATGCAATAGTATATGGCAATCTCAGACAGCGGGGGCGTCCTCGTATTCAGTGAGGCGATTTTGAACCTCCAAGGGGGACTACGGCGTTGAGCATAATTCAATAACAGAATTTGGAGGGCACTCATTGTAGAATGCAGAGATAGCCGCCAATCCCTAATCCGTAGGAACCGATGACGCCCGAAACTCCACCTTCCGAACCGAATGAACACGTTGATTCTGCTGCCGCGCCAACCGACTCCGGAAGCATGTCAAATGATGAGGATGTCAATATCTCCCTGCTCGATCTTCTGATCGTCTTTGCCGAGCGGAAGCGCCTCATCCTCTGGACCACCGCGGTTATTACTGTTCTCGCGATCATGTACGCGCTGCTTCTGCCCAAGAGCTACACCGCTACCGTGACCTTGCTTCCACCCCAGCAGAACTCTTCCATGAGCACAGCGATGGCCTCCCAGCTTGGCTCCATGGGCGGCATGGCTGCGCTGGCTGGCGGTCTCGGCCTTAGGAACCCCAACGACACCTTTGTCGGGATGTTGACGAGCCGCACGGTTGAGGATGCCGTGGTACAGCATTTTGGCCTGATGCAGGTGTACCACGCACGGTATCTATCCAGCGCGCGCAAGGCGTTCGAGGGCCATGCAACCGTTGATGACAGCGCCAAGGATAGCCTGATCCGCATCTCGATCGTAGATAGCGATCCACACCGCGCGGCGGATATTGCCAACGGCTATGTCGACCAGTTTCGAAAACTATCTGAGCATCTTGCCATCACGGAAGCCTCCCAGCGCAGGCTCTTCTTCGAGCAGGAGCTTGAAAAGGCGAAGGACGACCTGGCCAACGCCGAAGAGGCCCTGAAGATGACAGAACTGAGCACGGGTGTGATCCAGCCCGACAGCCAGGCGCGCGCCCTGATTGACTCAGCAGCAAATCTGCGCGCGGAGATTACAGCGAGGGATGTGCAGATTCAGGGGATGCAGACGTATGCAACCGCGGAAAACTCCCAATTAGTGCAGGCACAGAAGGAGTTGGAAGGCATGCGCGAGCAGTTGGCCAAATTGGGTGGCTCTGAAGAAGGCAGCAGCGGACTCATCGTTCCCAAGGGACGAGTACCCGAGGCAAGCCTCGAATACATCCGCAAGCAGCGTGACGTGCAATACTACGTGACAATCTTCGATATCCTGGCGCGGCAGTACGAGGCTGCCAAGCTCGACGAGGCAAAGGAGGGAGCGCTGATTCAGGTTGTCGACCCCGCCGTCCCGCCGGACATGAAATCCTCTCCAAGGCGCACTCTCATCGTACTCGGGAGTGCTATCGCGGGCTTGCTGGTTAGTATCTGCTGTGCACTTGGACTTACGGTTATGGAGCACTTGAAATCTGTGCCGTCGACCAATGCGAAGCTACTTCATCTCAAGCGGATATTGTCCTGGAAGAAACACGTTGCCTCCTGAGATAAATAGCATGATTTCCCGTGTTGGCACCGGCCATCGTGGCACCTCGCAATCAAACCTCACGAGTATCGAAAGGGAGAAACCGCGGAATTGCTGCGGCGGTCCTATCCGCTCTCTTTGGCAAAGATATCAGCATTCTAGGAACTTGTTGAAAAACGATTACACGAGGTTGAAAGGGCACTTTGGTTCAGATTAACTTCGCACAGAAATTGCCTACAACGCGCCAATCTGGCATCGGGATACATTGCCGGTCACTCATTTTTGCTCTGGGGTAAGTGCCCACACGAGTTATTCAACAAGTTCCTAGTGAGCACAGCCACAGTGTCGATCACGGTTCGATATCTGGGGCCAGAGAGTTATGGTCACTGGATAACGATCAGCAGCGCGGTTATCATGTTCTTTGTACTCGATATCGGAATTTCGAACACCTTAACGAATCTGATATCTGAAGCATATGCTAGGGATGATCGGGGGCAGATCAGTTTTCCAGTCCAACTCGCCCTCCGTCCCTCATATCCATGGAGAGACAGGGTAGAGTCCGCTCTGCCCAAGGTGGGCCAACTTAAACCGCCATGCTGGGCCAAATCAGAATGCCAGAATCACCTGCACCGTAAACATCTGGCCACGCTTTGGGCATAGTGCGTCCGTAGCCTGAAAACGGCCTCCACGGACGACAAATCCACCCGCATACCCCTTGGTTTGTGAAAATCCTACTCGTAAATCGCTGAGAAAATGCCTAACCTCCCGGCGCTACCAAATCAGTGACCTGCGCAAAGCTTCCCTCAGTGTTTCGCGGGAATTTCAATTGAATAGTTCGCTGAAGCCGCATCACTATAAAACATTTTCACTGTCTCAAGCGAGAAGTCTGATAAATCTTTACCGACATTGGTCAACTTGCCTAGGACATCGGAGGTTACGGTAATGATGTGGCATCCGATTTCGTCTGCCTGAAAGAGGTTGAGCACTTCCCGTGGACTGGCCCAGAGTAGTTCGGCTTTGGGATAATCGGAAAGGATGGACAAGGCCTCCTTCATTATCGGCACCGGATCGACTCCGGTGTCTGCAATCCGCCCGGCAAAAATGGAGACGATTGCAGAAACCTCAGGATTTAAAACTCTGGCGATCTGTAGTACCTGCTCAGGAGTGAAAACGGCCGTGACATTGACCACAACCCCACGGGCACAGAGCCGCTCAATCAACTTGCCGGAAAACTCTCTCCGTGTATTTGATACGGGGATTTTAACATTGACGTTCTTTCCCCAGCTTGCAATCACAAGCGCTTGGGCTTCCATCTCATCGAAGTCATCGGCGAATACTTCCAACGAAATGGGTCTGTCTTTGATCACCGCAAGGACTTTGCGTGCAAACTCTTCATAGTTTGCAACCGTTGCTTTACGCATGAGGGTCGGATTTGTTGTGAATCCCTTAATGTAGGGCTTTGCATACAGGCTCATCAGACTGTCATAGTCAGCGCCATCGGCAAATATCTTGATCTTCAAGTCCGCAACACTTGGCATTACACTCCCCCAAGAAACAAATGCTTTGTCAACAACTGAATTCACCATCGCGACACCAATCGCCGGCTTTCAACGAGTTCAACTGTTCATTTCGAATATACTATGCCCTCAGTTCTTTAAGAACTTGTTGAAAATCGGATCAGCAGCGCGGCTTCATGGGTGATCCGTGTAGTTGTGGAGGCTGAATCGGTTCGGATCTCGTCTTTTGCGAGTGTTTTACGCTGCTTTTGTAGCCTCGTTGAAGGCCATTTCAGGCCTTCGACCGTGCTTCAGGCACACTGCTCCCGGAGTCCTTCCGCATGGCTTTGCGCGATCAGCCTGGGCAGTCGCAGCAGGTTGTGCGCGGCGCAACTGAAGACGAACAGCCAGTCCACCTTCTCCAGTCCGCGTAGCTTGACCTGACGTAGCGGGCCGGTCTGCTTCAGCCATCCAAAGCCCTTTTCGACCAGCCAGCGCCGGCTCAGACTGATGGCATAGCCTGCGTGCCGCGTGGTGCGGCGATCCAGATTGCTGCATCGTCCCGTATCGTTCTTTGTAACGTGAGGCGTTACATTCAGCTCCCGTGCAGTCGTTACAAAATCTTTCGTATCGTAAGCCTTGTCCGCGCCCACGGTGATGCGTCGCGAGCGGCCCTTCTGCCGCTCGTGCAACATCAACAACGCGGCGTCGCGTTCGGCGAATCCATCCGCAGCGGTAACCATCGCCGCGGCGATCAGGC
>PKWU01000072.1 GCA_003132145.1 Granulicella sp. | reverse complement strand
GGTCATGCGCGGCATGGGGATGTGGTGGTAACTCTCGCGGCGGCCGGAGCCGGTGTTTGGCGTGCCCATGAGGCGGCTGGAGAGCTTGTCGGAGAGATAGCCGCGGAGGATTCCGTTCTCGATGAGTACGGTCTCCTGGGTGGGGTTGCCCTCGTCGTCCACGTTGATGGAACCGCGGCGATTGGGCATGCGGCCATTGTCGACGACGGTGACCTTATCGCTGGCGACCTTCTGGCCGATGAGCCCGGCGAAGGCGGAGGTTTTCTTGCGGTTGAAGTCGGCTTCGAGACCGTGGCCGACGGCCTCGTGCAGCAGTACGCCGGGCCATCCTGGGCCGAGAACGACGGGCATCTCTCCCGCAGGCGCGGCGATGGCGCTGAGTTGCAGGATGGCGGTGCGTGCGGCCTCGCGGGCGAAGTGCTCGGGGGAGTGGGCGCCCTCGAAGAAGTCGAGCGTAACGCGGCCACCGCCGCCGGATGTGCCGCGGGTGGTGCTGCCCGCGCCGTTGTCGGCTGTGGCGTCCTGGGCGATGACGAAGACATTGAGGCGGGCGAGGGGTTGCGTGTCGGAGGCGAAGGTGCCGTCGGATGCGGCGATGAGGATGCGGCGTAGCTCGTCGGAGAAGCCGGCGCGGACCTGCGTGATGCGGGGATCGAAGTCGCGCGCGGCCTTGTCGGCGCGCTGGATGAGGGAGAGCTTGGCGGCGATTTCGGCGTCTGCCGTGGCCCCGGCGATGGGGTAGAGCGTGGGCTTGCCGGAGGTGTGGCGGAAGCCCGCGACAGGCTGCTTGGCCGGGCCGCTGGCGATGAGCGCGGCGGTGCGGGCGGCGCGCAGGAGGCGGGCTGAGGAGAGGTCGTCGGTGTAGGCGTAGCCGGTGCGCTCTCCGGAGAGAACGCGGATGCCGCAGCCAACGCTGATGCCCTGGCTGGCGGACTTGACGAGGGACTCGTCGATGCCGAGCGAGGTGGAGGTGACGGACTCGAAGTAGAGATCGGCATAGTCGCCGCCAGCCGAGAGCGCCTCGCCCAGGCAACGCTCCATGAGCCGCTCGGAGAGGCCGAGCTTCTCGATGAAATAGCGCTTATGGTCGGGCGTTAGGGCGGGGATCTTGTCGGTCTGAGACAGGGGCACACTTCCATTCTAGGCTTCCACATGGTTCGCGGCAAATAAAACGCGAAGAAATGGGCCTCGGACGTGATACAGTTGCGGGTTCTGCTCTGTTTCCATTCGATGCGGAGGAGGTGGGCCTGGCCTCAAAATGACAGAGGGGATTTGCAGTCGATGAAGCCACGGACGCTCAGGAGTTCGCTCGCGCTGTTCCTCGCGACGGTGATGGCGGGGCTGGCGGTGCGGATGGCGCCGCTTGGGCTGCCTGCGGTGGTGGTGAAGTACGGCGGATCGATGCTGTGGGCGGTGATGATCTACTGGATCGTTTCGGCTGCGATGCCGCGGGGGCGTCTGCCGGTTGTGGGGTTGGTCGCAGGGGCGATTGCTACGGCGGTTGAGTTCTTCAAGCTATACCACTCGCCGGGGATGGATGCCTTCCGGCTGACACTGCCGGGGATGATTCTGCTGGGACGGTATTTTTCCGTGCGGGACATTGTGGCGTACTGGGTTGCGATTGGCCTTGCGGCGTGGATCGATGGGGGGATTCGGCGGATGGAAGGCTAGAGTTTTTCGACGACGACGGCGGTGCCGTAGGCGAGGACCTCGGTGATGGTTGTACACCTTCCGCCGCCGGTCTCGGAAACATGCATCAGTTTGCAGCCGGCCGCTCGACCGAGTCGATCACCAACACATCCATTGGTGCCTTTACCGGTTCCAGCTTCAGCCCAAGTTGCTCTTGGAGCGCGGTGAAAATGGATGGCCCGCCCGAGTCGTCTGTCGCCGCCTTCGCAGCCGGCACGTAATCGAGCGTGAAGTCGTACTTGCCCGTCAGCCCGGTCTTGTCCACTACCGGACGTCCGACCTCTGGGCTAAGAATCCAGGGCAGCGAGGTCAGCGGCTCAGAAATACATTCGAGCTTGCCTCGACCGCGCGGCATAATGTGCGCCTTTTCTGCCTCGTCTGCCGTCGCCTCCTTCAGCTTTGGGCCACCCTTCGCCAAAACAAGTTGGTAGATCGGTATCTCGCGCTGCTCAATGTGCGCCTTCAGGTGGAAGCGTTCGGCAAGCAGCGACTGTAGCATCCGATTCTTATCTTTGGGGGCAAGTTTGCCGTAGGCGGCTACATCCTCGCCTGCCACCTTGGCGTCGATGTCATAGAATCCCGAGTTCTTCACCCAGTCCGGCACACCGAGAATCCGGCTTGGCTCCATGATGCCGTATGCTGTCTCGATTACAAACAGCGTCATAGTGCAGACGATGTTCACGCCGTCGGTGACGGTCCGCATTCCGGAGTCCGTACAGTTCTGCACCTGAACAGGCTTCACCGAAATAACGTCCCAATCCGGCAGCTTTGCGGCAGTCTGTGCGGGCTGCGACGCTCCGGTGGATTGCGATAAGGAAGCCACGGGTTGCAGCATCGCTGCGGCGAGTAGTGCGGTTGTAGCAATGGATTGCAATCTTGGCATAGGGACTGCTCCTACATACGTTAGTATGACGAGTTTAACCCTCGATTCGGTGCGTGGAAAACTAGATCTTTTCGACGACGACGGCGGTGCCGTAGGCGAGGACCTCGGTGACGCCCTGCATGAGCTCGTTGGCGTCGTAGCGGGCCATGATGACGGCGTTGGCACCGGCCTGGGCGGCGTGCTGGGCCATCATGACGAAGGCGTCCTGGCGGGTCTTCTCGCAGAGCTGGGTGTAGAGGGTGATGTTGCCGCCGATGAGGGTCTGCAGGCCTGCGCCGATGGTGCCGAAGAGGTTTCGCGAGCGGACGACGATGCCGCGCACCACGCCGATGTTGCGCACGATGCGGTAGCCGGGAAGCTCAAGGGCGGTGGTGACCATGGAGGGATCGAGGATGGCGGCGGGCTGCGGGGGAAATGAGGCCATGGGGTTCTCCTGTGTGAGTGCAGGTTCGAGTTGCTGGAAGATTGTACGCATGGGCGGGGGTTATGGTTCCGTGCGGGACCTGTCGGAGGCCCCTTCGGCGGCGAGGGCTGCGACCAGCGCGGTGACGGCGCCCGAGTCGATGGCGCGGGCGGCAAGGGCGATGGCGTCGCGGAAGGCCTGGTGGCTGTCTGGCGTGGAGGATGGGACGACATCGGCGGCGATGAGGACGGCGGCGGCGTTGAGCAGAACGACGTCGCGGCGGGGGCCCGGTTCTCCGGCAAAGATGGCGCGGAGGATTGCGGCGTTGGTGGCGACATCGCCCCCGCGCAGGCTAGAGATGGGAGCGGAGGCCAGGCCGACCTGATCGGGCGTGAGGCGGCTGAAGGTGACGGTGTCTCCGCGGACTTCGGCGATCTGGGTTGGGCCGGAGATGGAGATCTCGTCGATGCCAGAGCCGCTTGCGGCGGCGGCGACTGCTCCGTGGACGACGAAGGCATGGCGTACGCCGAGCAGGAGCATAGCCTCGGCGACGATGGGGACGAGGTGGGCGGAGTAGACGCCCATGACCTGGGCGCGCGCTCCGGCGGGGTTGGCGAGCGGACCGAGGACGTTGAAGGCGGTGCGGACGCCGAGGGCGCGGCGGACGGGCATGACGGCCTTCATGGCAGGGTGCAGGCCGGGCGCGTGCAGGAAGGCGAAACGGTGGGCGCGCAGGGATGCGGCCCCGGCGGCTGGGGTGAGAGAGATGGGAATGCCGAGGGCCTCGAGGACGTCGGCCGAGCCGCAGAGGGAGGTGACGGCGCGGTTGCCGTGCTTGGCGACCATCATTCCGGCCCCGGCGGTTGCCCCGGCGGCGGCGGCGACCAGGGCGGCGGCGGTGGAGATGTTGAAGGTGCCGGTGTCGTCTCCGCCAGTGCCGCAGGTGTCGACCAGGAGGCTGCGCTCGGCGTCGTCGAGGGGGACGGGGATGGCGGCGGCGAGCATGGCTTCAGCGAAGCCGGCCAGTTCGGAGGCGGTCTCGCCGCGGGCGGCGATGGCCCCGAGCAGCGCGGCAAGCTGGAGGGAGTGCGGGCTGCCGGGCTCGCCGGCTTCGGTACTGCCGACGAGGACGAGATCCAGCAGGGCACGCGCCTGGCTGCGCGAGAGGACCTCGCGCTGCTCGACGACGCGCTTCATGTATTCATGCAGAGCCATGAGGGAAAGGGTATCAGGCGCGGGCATCCGCAAGACAATGGGCTTCTGCGGTCTCGCTTCGAGGCTGCGGCCGCAGTGCTCACAGTTGAACGATAATCGACTATATTGGACGGTAATCGCACAAATAGGGGTTGTGCGATTGCTCCGGTTCGCGGCAATCCACTAGTATCTGACTGCGAGCAATTTTTTATATAGAACCGAGACTAACAAACCATGAAGATCCACGAGTACCAGGCAAAAGAGATTCTGCGGAGGTACGGGGTTCCCGTGCCCGACGGCGCGATGGCCACCACGGTGGAAGAGGCGGACACGGCTGCGAAGACGCTGTTCAGCAAGGGCAATCTGGCGGTGGTGGTGAAGGCCCAGATCCACGCTGGCGGCCGCGGCAAGGGCGGCGGCGTGAAGGTGACCAAGACGATCGAGGACGCGAATGCGGCGGCCAAGGCGATTCTGGGGATGCAGCTCATCACGCATCAGACCGGCCCGGCGGGGCAGAAGGTGCAGCGGCTGCTGATCGAGGCGGGATCGGCCATCGAGCGCGAGCTTTACCTTGGGCTGGTGCTGGACCGCGCGACGGCCAAGATTGTGTTCATGGCGTCGCAGGCGGGCGGCATGGAGATCGAGAAGGTGGCGAAGGAGACTCCGGAGCTGATCTACAAGGAGACCATCGAGCCGGCACTCGGCCTGCAGCCGTACCAGGCGCGGCGGCTGGCCTTCAAGCTGGGGTTGGATAAGAAGCAGATCAACCAGGCGGTGTCGTTCATGATGGGCCTCTACAAGGCGTACGTCGAAAGCGATGCGTCGCTGATGGAGATCAACCCGTTCATCACGACTAAAGACGGAAGCCTGATGGCGCTGGACTGCAAGATCAACTTCGACGACAACGCGATGTTCCGGCACAAGGACCTGCAGGCGCTGCGCGACCTGGCGGAGGAGGACCCGCTGGAGGTGCAGGCGTCGAAGTTCAACCTGAACTACATCAAGCTGGACGGCAACATTGCGTGCATGGTGAACGGCGCGGGGCTGGCGATGGCGACGATGGACATCATCAGCTACGCGGGCGGATCGCCGGCGAATTTTCTGGATGTGGGCGGAAGCGCCAGCCAGGAGCAGATCGAGAATGCATTTGAGATTCTGCTGAGCGATCCCAACGTGAAGGCGATCTTCATCAATATCTTTGGCGGGATTCTGAGGGTGGACATTCTGGCGTCGGCGGTGGTTGAGGCGACGAAGAAGCTGAATGTACGGCTGCCGATCATACTGCGGCTGGAAGGCACGAATGTGGAAGAGGGCAGGCAGATTCTTGCCGAGTCGGGGATTAAGTTCCAAGTGGGAGCAACGATGAAAGAGGCTGCCGACCTTGCTGTCGCCGCCGCGAAAGGGGGCAAGTAATGGCAGTATTAGTGGACAAAAATACGCGGCTGATTGTGCAGGGGATTACCGGGCATGAGGGAACGTTCCACGCCAAGGCCTGCGAGGAGTACGGGACCAAGGTGGTTGGCGGAGTGACGCCGGGCAAGGGCGGGATGGTCCACGAGGGCTGGCCGGTGTTCAACACGGTGGAGGAGGCGGTGAAGGCGACGGGCGCGAATGCGACCATGATCTTTGTTCCGCCGCCGTTTGCCGCGGACGGGATTCTGGAGGCCGAGGACGCCGGGCTGCCGCTGATCGTATGCATCACAGAGGGCATTCCGACGCTGGACATGGTGAAGGTATGGGAGGTTGTGAAGCGGTCGAAATCGCGGCTGGTGGGGCCGAACTGTCCGGGGGTGATCTCTCCGGGCAATGCGAAGGTGGGCATCATGCCGGCGCGCATCCACAAGGAAGGCACGGTGGGGATTGTGTCGCGCTCGGGGACGCTGACCTATGAGGCGGTATACCAGTTGACGACGCGCGGCATCGGGCAGTCGACGGCGATCGGGATCGGCGGCGACCCGATCATCGGGACGACGCACATCGACGCGCTGCGTCTGCTGAACGACGATCCGGAGACCGAGGCGATCATCATGATCGGCGAGATCGGCGGAACGGCGGAAGAGAAGGCGGCGCAGTTCATCAAGGAGTTTGTGAAGAAGCCGGTGGTTGGGTTCATCGCGGGACAGACGGCGCCTCCGGGACGGCGCATGGGACATGCAGGCGCGATCATCAGCGGCGGCGAGGGCACGGCCGCAAGCAAGATGGCGGCGATGGAAGCGGCTGGGATTCACGTCGTCAAGTCGCCGGCAGAGATGGGCGCGACGATGGCGCGGCTGCTGGGCAAGGGCTAGATTCAAGAGCACGAAGGACGAAAGCGTGGCGCGCCGAAGGGTGCGCCACGCTTTTTATTGTTTCTGGTTGCGGTAGAAGAGGCCGGCGGCGAGGAAGAGCAGGGCTACCGTGAAGGCGAGTCGTGCGTGGGGGAGCGCGTCGACGTGAAGCTGAACGACGCCGTCCACGATCCAGGCCGCACATCCGACAAACCAGATCCAGGCTGTCTTTCGCATTGCTCTACTGTAGACGGAAGTCGAGAGCTTTTAGCTTATAGCTAAGAACAAAAGCAAAGACTGAGGGCAAAGAGCGGAGCCGAACGGCTAACAGCTAAGGAAGGTCTGAACAAGTCCTCAAGATTCCCTCGGCGGCTAAAGCCACGTTCAAAAACAGGCGGTTTGCGGCGGGACTAAAGTCCCGCCCTTTCAAAACGTGGACTTGTGCAGAGATTCCCTAAAGGCTGACAGCTAATAGCTAGCAGGCTTTACACTGGAGGTACACGCAAAACACGTTGAGAAGAAGACATCCGCAGCGATAGACATTCAGCGAGGGAGAACTACTTTGTCAGAGAGAACATTCAGCATCATCAAGCCGGACGCGGTGCGCAAGGGGGTTACGGCGGCGATTCTGGCGCAGATTGAAGAGGCGGGATTCAAGATTGTGGCCATTAAGCGGGCGTCAATCTCGCGGGCGCAGGCGGAGGGTTTCTATGCGGTCCATGCGGGGAAGCCGTTCTTTGCGGGGCTGACAGAGTTCATGAGCTCGGGGCCGATCTTTCCCATGGTTCTGGAGAAGGAGAACGCGATCGCCGATCTGCGCAAGCTGATGGGAGCGACCAATCCGGCGCAGGCCGAGGAGGGAACGATCCGCAAGAAGTATGCGGAGTCGATCGGCGAGAACGCGATCCACGGCTCGGACGGGGAGGAGACTGCGACGTTCGAGATTGGCTACTTCTTTGCGGGGATTGAGCTGAAGTAGGTTTATGGAGTGGGTTCCGGTTCGGCGGTGACGACGGTCTTGGCGTTGAGGAACTCGCGCATTCCTGCGGCGGAGAGTTCGCGGCCATAGCCGGAGCGCTTGACGCCTCCGAAGGGCAGGCGCGGATCGCTGGCCACCTGGGCGTTGAAGAAGACGGCTCCGCACTGGAGCGCGGAACTGAAGCGGCGCTGCTCGTCGCTGCTGGCGGTCCAGACGGAGGCGGCGAGGCCGAATGGGGTGTCGTTGGCGATGGCGATAGCCTCGTCTATATCGGTGAAGCGGAAGAGCATTGCGACGGGGCCGAAGACCTCTTCGCGGTAGACCGGCGCGGTGCGGGGAAGGCCGGCGAGCACGGTGGGCGCGTAGTAGTTGCCCTTGCCGATCATGCGCTCACCGCCGGTGAGCAGGCGCGCGCCGGTATGGATTGCGGCTACGACCTGCGCTTCGATCTCGTCGAGCTGCGCGGTGGTGGCGAGGGGGCCGATCTGTGTATCTTCGCGTGTGGGGTCGCCGACCTTCATGGATTCCATGGCGGCGACGAAGCGAGATTCAAATTCGTCGTAGATGGGGTCGGCGATGAGGAAGCGCTTGGCGGCGATGCAGGACTGTCCGCTGTTGACCGAGCGCGCCTGCACAGCGGCTGCGACGGCGGTGTCGAGCGAGGCCGAGGGCATGACGATGAAGGGATCGCTGCCGCCCAGCTCGAGGACGGATTTTTTGATGAGCCATCCGGCCTGGGCGGCGATGGCGCGGCCAGCGGACTCGCTGCCGGTGACGGTGACGGCTGCGACACGCTCATCGGCGAGCACCATCTCCACCTGGCTGGCTTCGATGAGCAGCGTCTGGAAGCTGCCGCGGGGAAAGCCGGCGCGGCGGACGAGGGCTTCAATGGCGAGCGCGCACTGAGGGACGTTGGAGGCGTGCTTGAGCAGGCCCACATTGCCCGCCATCAGGGCGGGCGCGAGGAAGCGGAAGACCTGCCAGAAGGGGAAGTTCCAGGGCATGACGGCGAGGATGACTCCGAGCGGGTCCCAGCGGACGACGGCGTCGAGCGGCGGAGCGTCGACCGGCTCCGGCGCGAGGATGCGGGCGGCGTTACCGGCGTAGTAGCGGCAGGCGGCGGCGCACTTGGCGACTTCAGCGCGGGACTGCGCGATGGGCTTGCCCATCTCGGAGGTGATGAGCGCGGCGAGGTCGGCGGTTTCGCAGTCCAGAAGATGCGCGAGCTTGTTCATGCATAGCGCGCGATGGGCGAGCGGGACTTCCGCGGTGCGGGCGAACGCGGACTCGGCGAGAGCGATCTTTTCCAGCAGGGCCTCGCCGGTGAGCGGGGTGAAGTTGCGCAGCAGAACACCGTTTGCGGGATTGATGGACTGAATGGGCATGGATTGACTCAGATGCAAGCTTACCAAGAGCGGAGGGCTCGCGGCGAAGAGCGGTCTCTCAGGGCAATTGCCAATCGCATGAATTGTTAATCATTTAGTACCTAGTACCTCCCCCCCCCCCCGGGGGGTATATTTGTACGGAACTCTTTTTGAATCTGTGGCTTGCAGGTACATACTGGCTGCAAAAATTAGATTCCAAAGGAGTTACGGCTAAATATTTCATTACAAAATACTTATTGAAGAAAACGGCAACGAACTCGGCGAAGATCATGACGATTTATGGCCAAAATGACGACGATCCCGGCCAAAATGACGACGATTTTAGCTCAGGATGACTCGTTTTCGGCGTTGTTTCGTCGTGGAGGGAAAAGAAAAGCAGCCCGACGAGGAACGCCGGGCTGCTCACTTTTCTTTATCTCTACACCTTCTATTTTATCAGGTGGGGCATAACTACTATGCCACTTTCGGGAAAGTTTTTTCTCTTTTGTTTTCTGTTGGTTGAGGAGATTTTGGTGGGTCGAGGGTCTTGACACGCGATTTTTCGGGGAAATTCGGGGAAAAAATCTTCGGGGGCGGGCGGAGTTGGAGGTAGACCCACCCTTCGCTAGAAAAAAGCGAAGGATGGGGCACCCACTGTTGTGGGAGGATCAAGGCCGCCCCGAAGAGCGGCCTTGCTGCTCAGAACAGCATCGGAGCATTTCAGGCGGAAGAATTTCCCCCATCACTGGCTTTGCTCTGATGTGCTGCAACTACGTGGAGGATTACCGCTCCAGTTACAACACCGACAGCAGTTGCAGGAATAACTAAGATCAGCGCGTAGAGCCACAGGTTTCTGGGTACCCAGAACAGTTCCACACATGCAGCCGGGATACCCCACCAAAGTGCCATGGAACGTAGCCGCTGCAAGAATCTTCTCTTAGGTACCGATATGCGAACTCTTTCAGGCATCCCGTTAGTTGTTGTCATACATGAACCCCGCATAACATATGCCAGCCAAGACAGCACCTTTGGTAAGACCATTCATTGCACCCACGGGCGCGTGGCCCACCCTAAGTTTTTGAAATCTTGATCTGATTATAAACAGTGGGTGCCCCATCCTTCGCCTCTTTTCTGGCGAAGGGTGGGAGGCGTAACTACTGGCCTGTCTCTGCTTCGCGCCGTCGCGCGATCCACTCCGATTCGATCTCAACGGTGCCAATCTTTCCCGTTGCGTAGTGCTGGAAGCTGGACCAAGGCCACTCTTCCGGTTTCTCGACCAAACCCCGCTGGACCGGATTGCGGTGAATATAGCGGAGTTTTTCGACCCGCTTCTCTTCGTTATGCACGTTGAAATCATAATAGCGGCGCTGCCAGAACTGAGCCTCTCCGCTCGACTTCAGCTTGCGCGATGACTGCTGCTTCAATACCTGAAGCGCAACCGATAGCTGCGACCGGCGCGGCTCGCCGACCAACAGATGAACATGCTCCGGCATGAGTACGTAACCGGCAACCACGAAGCCGTAGCGACGACGCACCACCTCCAGTTCGCGCTCGAAGAGATCGTAGGCTCCGTCCCGCGTCAACAATGCCTGTCTTCGATAACAACTGAAGGTCAGGAAGTGAAAACAGCCGCACTGCTGGTAACGAACAAGTCCCTTCGGCATGACGGGAGAATTTTATACCCGATTCGATGGCCGAGATTCGTGGGAACCCAGAGTCGAGATTCGTGGCCACCCACCCTTCGCTAGAAAGAAGCGAAGGATGGGGCACCTGTAGATGGTCAA
>PKWU01000062.1:11182-11387 GCA_003132145.1 Granulicella sp. | reverse complement strand
AAATACTTGGCATAGTAGTTATCCCCAACCGCGTACAATTAAAGTAGGGGGAAATATGCGTAACTTCGCCGCCTAACTCGCCGCGAATAAGCTCAACAGAATCTTACATTTGAGGTCTAACCCGTTTGGTTCGACGATCATAGCGGTAAAACGCTGTAAATGCATGATTTTGGCTATTTTACCGATGGGGGGGAGGGGGGGGTAC
>PKWU01000062.1:0-11144 GCA_003132145.1 Granulicella sp. | reverse complement strand
CGCGTTCCGCTGCGCGAGACGGCATGGAGCACACCCACGTCGCCCGCCGCAAATTCGCTGCGGTCCAGCGTCATCCGCCAGCGCACCGCCGCTCCCTCGCGCGACTCCAGACGGATGTCCGTCACCACGGCTGAAAACTCGACTGCATCCGTCATGTCAGGTCGTCCGTATCGAACGGCTTCACTTTTCGTCCCAGCGCGGTCATGTCGTGCCGTCCGCCGACCAGCCCCTCGACCACGGCGTTCAGCTCCTCTTCNNGTGCAATGCGCCACGGCCGTGTGTTCCAGTCCAAGGCCTTCGGGCGTCTTGGCTTTGATGCCCACTTCGCCCGGCTTGACGCCAAGCAACTGGGCCACGCGTTCGCGCAGCTCTCCGGCGATGGGCGCGATCTTGGGCCGCGCCATGATGAGCACCGTGTCGATGTTGACGATGCGGTAGCCCGCCGTGGCAACCTCTTCCAGCGCCGTCTGCAGGAAGACGCTGGAAGCCGCGCCCTTCCAGCGCGGATCGTTGGGCGGAAAGAAGCTGCCGATGTCACCCGCCGAGACCGCGCCCAACAACGCATCGGTGATGGCGTGCAGCAGCACGTCGCCGTCCGAGTGGCCGGCCAGCCCCTCGGTGTGCTCGATCGCAAGCCCGCCAATGATGAGCGGAATGCCCGCCTGGAAGACGTGCGAGTCAAAGCCATAGCCGATCCGCATACTCATCGATTCGCTCCCTCCGTCGGCCCGCCCGTGGTTGTGCGCAGGTAGAACTCCGCCAGCTCCAGGTCTCCGTGCTGCGTAATCTTGAAGTTCTTGGCCGAGCCCGCAACCACGGCCACGACGATCCCGGCGCGCTCCAGCAGGCTGGACTCGTCGGTGCCCACGAACTCGTCCGCGGCGGCCTCGGCGAAGACCTGCCGCAGCAGACCGCAGCGCGCTCCCTGCGGCGTCTGCGCCTGAACGATCCTCTCCCGCGGAATGGTCGCGGTGACAATCGCGCCGTGCGCCGTGCGCTCCACCTGCTTGATGGTATCCACGGCGGGCAGGCCGACGATCGCCGCGCCATGTTCGGCGACGGCATCGATGGTGCGCTCGATGGTGGCTGCGTCGATCAGGGGCCGCGCCGCATCGTGCACCAGCACTACATCGTCGTCGTCGCAGCCGTTCTCGGCGACCAGCAGCGCCAGCGCGTTCGCGACCGACTGCTGCCGCTGATCGCCCCCCTCGACGACATGGACTTGTTTGCCCAGTCCGAACTCGGCCACCTGCGCCTGTACGCGCTCGATCTCCGTCCCGCGCACCGCGACGTAGACGGCCGCAACGCGCTCGACCGCAAGGAACGCGCGCAGGCAGTGCACCAGCACGGGCACGCCTGCAATGGTTAGAAACTGCTTCGGAGTGGACGCGCCCGCGCCCACCGCGCTGCCCACGGACATCCTCGTCCCAATCCCAGCCGCCGGAAGAATCACAAAGACTCGCATAGCCCACGAAGTATAACAAGAGTTCCGCGACTTGAACCGCAAATAAGACGCCAACCATCCTCGCGGCGGCGGCGCGCAGTACCATAAGTCACGATGGCAAACCCCGAGCCCACGCTGGACCGCACCCACATTCGCCCCGGAGACCGCGTCTGCGCCGCCGTCTCCGGAGGCGCGGACTCGGTTGCCCTCCTGCTTCTGCTGCACGCCGCCAACTCCCAGCCGCGCAACTCGCTCGGCGTGGGGCTGTCGGCCGTCCACGTCCACCACGGCCTGCGCGGAGACGAGGCGGACGCCGACCTCGCGTTCGTCGAAGAGCTTTGCGCTCGGCTCGAAGTTCCGCTGCACATCGTTCACGCCAGCGTCCCAGCTCGCATTGCCCGCGCGCGCGAGGCTGGCCAGCCGGAGACCGTCGAGGAGGCCGCGCGCAACCTTCGCTACGACCTCTTCCGGCAGCTCATCGCCGACGGCCATGCAAACTCCATCCTCACAGCGCACACGCTCGACGACCAGGCCGAGACCGTCCTGATGAAGCTCCTCCGCGGGGCCTGGACCGAGGGCCTCAGCGGCATCCATCCGGTCGTTCTAGTCCCGAACGCCACCCACCCAGGCAGAATTCTGCGCCCGCTGCTCGGTGTCCGCCGCGCCGAACTTGTAGCCTTCCTCGAATTGCGCAACCAACCCTGGCGCACCGACTTCTCCAACGCCGACGAAGCCTTCACCCGCAACCGCATTCGCCACACCGTCCTGCCCGTGCTGCGTGCAGAGAATCCCGCCATCGACCAGGCGCTGGCCAACCTGGCAGTGCTGGCCCGCGAGGACGAGGCGCGCTGGCAGTCCGAGCTCAGCCGCATCCTGCCGCAGTTGCTCCTCCCCGGCAAACCAGTCCGCGGAGGGGGACGCGCGGTCAGCACTGCGCCCGGTGAATCCGCCGCCAACTCCGTCGCCATCGAGATTGACCGCCTGCGCCTGCTCGATCCCGCCCTGCGCCGCCGCGTGGTGCGCGCCGCCGCACGCCAACTCGGCGCGCGCCTCACCTTCGACCAGACCGCCCGCCTGCTCGTCCTGGCTGGACTCCTCCCGAACTCGAACCCCGGGGACCCCACCGCCTCCGCGCGCACCGGCTCCACCCTTCTCCTCGCCGGCCAGTTGCGCGCCCAACGCTCCCCGCGCGAACTCCGCCTCTACCGTGAGGCGCCGTCAAAGAGCCCGAAGAACCTCTGACCACTTCCACGCGCCGCACTCGCGAAGGTTTTGCTTTTACGCGAAGCGTCCAGAACCCCACGAAGTGGCGCGAAGCGTCCAGAGCCCCACGAAGTGGTTGCGCGAAGCGTCCAGAACGCCACGAAGTGGCCAAATTGGGACAATCTTGTGGTGGGTTCCCGCTTGTTTGTTACCGATTCTCTGCATCATTGCGGCCCGCTCAGAGTAGAATCTCTTTATCTGACGCGAACCGACGCCGGGCTGGGAGGGTAATTCCTGCCGAAGACCTGGAACCATACAGTTCATGGGAGCGTCTAACAAGCAGCAGGTACCGGTGCGCAAGCGTCTGCCTGCCAGGTCGATGGCTGCACTGTAGTGCTGCTGAAACCGGGCGCTTCAGGCCGGAAATAGAGGAAACGCGATTGAACTCGACCGTCAAGCAACTCGTTATCTGGGTCTTCCTGATCACGGGAGTCATCTGCCTGTGGACCTTTGTCGGCAANNGAGGGCAAGGTGGCCGATGTCACCATCGACGGCACCACGCTGGTGGGCCACTACGCCAATAAGGACCAGTTCCGCACCACCATTCCGGCCAACTACCCGGACATGTACAAGATTCTGAACGACCACGGCGTCGCCATCACCATCAAGGACCCGAACTCCAACGCATGGGTCAACGCGTTGATCAACATCGCGCCCTTCGCCCTGCTTCTCGGTCTGTGGTTCTTCCTGCTGCGCCAGATGCAGTCCGGCGGCAACAAGGCCATGAGCTTCGGCAAGAGCCGCGCCCGCCTGCTCTCCATGCAGCAGAAGAAGATCACCTTCAAGGACGTCGCCGGCGTTGACGAGGCCAAGGAAGAGCTCAAGGAGATCATCGAGTTCCTGCGCGAGGCGCAAAAGTTCCAACGCCTCGGCGGACGCATCCCCAAGGGCGTTCTCCTCGTCGGACCTCCGGGAACCGGCAAGACGCTGCTCGCCCGCGCTGTGGCGGGCGAGGCCAATGTCCCGTTCTTCAGCATCTCCGGCTCCGACTTCGTCGAGATGTTTGTCGGCGTCGGCGCAAGCCGCGTCCGCGACCTCTTCGAGCAGGGCAAGAAGAACGCCCCATGCATCATCTTCATCGACGAGATCGACGCCGTCGGCCGTCACCGTGGCGCGGGTCTCGGCGGCGGGCATGACGAGCGCGAGCAGACCCTGAACCAGTTGCTTGTCGAGATGGACGGCTTCGAGTCCAACGACGGCGTCATCCTGATCGCCGCCACCAACCGGCCCGACGTTCTCGATCCCGCCCTGCTTCGTCCCGGCCGCTTCGACCGCCGCGTCGTCGTCGATCGCCCGGACATCCGTGGCCGCGAAGAGGTTCTCGTCGTCCACTGCAAGAAGGTCCCCATGGCCGAGGACGTCGACCTCAACGTGCTGGCCCGCGGCACTCCGGGATTCTCCGGCGCCGATCTCGCCAACATGGTCAACGAGGCCGCCCTCACAGCCGCGCGCTACAACCGCAAGTCCGTCCACATGTTCGACTTCGAGGTGGCCAAGGACAAGGTCCTGATGGGCGCCGAGCGCAAGTCCATGCTGCTCTCCGACGACGACAAAAAGGACACCGCCTACCACGAATCCGGCCACGTCCTGGTCGCCGCCAAGCGCAAGAACTCCGACCCGCTGCACAAGGTCACCATCATACCGCGCGGTATGGCGCTGGGCGTCACCATGCACCTGCCCGAGGAGGACAAGCACACCGTCACCAAGGACTATCTCGACACCCAGCTCGCCATCCTGATGGGCGGACGCTGCGCCGAGGAGATATTCATGAACCGCAAGACCACCGGAGCCGGCAACGACATCGTCCGCGNNCTGACCTACGGCAAGAAGGAGCAGGAGATATTCCTGGGCCGCGACATCGCCCAGATGCGCGACTACTCCGACGACACCGCCAAGCAGATCGACGTGGCCGTGCGCGCCTTCGTCGACGAGGGCTACCGGTCGGCCTACCAGATCCTCGAGGAGAACGCCGACATTATGCACCGCATGGCGGCCGCGCTGCTGGAACGCGAGACCCTCGACCGGGCGGAGATCGACCTCATCATCGCGGGCAAGGAATTGCCGTCCTTCAAGTCGCCCCTCGCCTACGCCGACCCCGGCCCAGGCGAAGGCCAGAAGGTCATCAAGCCCGAGGCAGGCCGCAAGCCGGGCTATGGCGAAGGCCGCCCCAGCCCCGCATAGACCCATCCCAGCCCACAAAACCCATGAGGCGGCCTTCGCGCCGCCTCACCCGCTTGCCCCGGAGACGCCCGCTTCACATTGAATAATTGGGCACACTGCAAAGACACTCCCCTGAAACCCCTCCCCTCAGTGCGACAATAGAAACACCTCGAATGCGCATCCTGTCCCCCACCGCGGCGCGCCGTCTCTTCTGCTTGGTCCCGCTGGCCTTTGCGCTTCTACCCGTCGGCTGCGGCTACCACACTATCGGCTCGGCCACGCACATTCCGGCCAGCGTTCGCACCATCGCGGTGCCTGTCTTCGCCACGCACTCCCAGGCCTACCACAGCGAGATGGCGCTCACCCAGGCCGTCGTCCGCGAGCTGGACACGCGCACCCGCTACCGCGTTCTCACCAGCAACACCGCCGACGCCGACGCCGTAATCAGCGGCACCATCCTCACCCAAACCACCGTCCCGCTCACCTACGACTCCACCAGCGGCGAGACATCGAGCTATCTGGTGACGATCACCGTGAAGGTGGTGCTGACCGCGCGCGACGGCCGCGTCCTCTACCAGAACGACGCGCTCAGCTACCGCGAGCAGTACCAGTCCACGCAGGACCTCAGCGGCTTCATCCGCGAGGATCCCGCTGCCGTCAACCGCATCGCACGCAGCTTCGCCCACGCCCTCGTAGACGATATGCTGGAGTCCTTCTGATGCCCGCGCCCCTCCACATCTCGGGTGCCCCATCCATGACAGTCTCATCGTCATGGGTGGGATCGCATGAAGCCCAGGAGGTCCGCTGATGCCTCCACTCCTCAAGAGCTTCGCATCTTCCGACCGCTTCCTCGCCGAGATCGCCTCCCCCGCGACTCTGCGTCCCGGATACGTCCTCCTCGGCGACGAAGCATTCCTCTACCAACGTTGCCGCCAGGGCATCCTCGCCGCGCTCGCACCCATCGAGGCCCGCGACTTCTCCCTGCACGACTTCGACCTCGCAGACACCCCCATCTTCGACATCCTCGACTGCGCGCAGACCCCATCTCTCATGGCTCCCTTCCAGGTCCTCTTCGTGCGCAACCTCAAGCTGCTCTACGGTCGCGGCTCCAAAAAAGCCGAGTTCGCCGCCATCGATGCCTACTTCCGCAGCCCCAACCCCCAAGCCGTCCTGCTCTTCGTCGCCGACCACCTCCGCATCCCCACCGACCTCCGCCGCATGGACTATCAGGACAAGGACCGCTACGACCGCATCCGCGAGACCCTCGGCGACTCCTGCGGCTTCGTCGAGCTGGCCCGCGTCTCTGAAGTCGACGCCATCCGCTGGGTCACCGCCGAGGCCGAAGCCCGCGGCATCCGCTTCGACCCCGACGCCGCCCGCGAGCTGGTCGACGCCCTCGGCGCCGACATGATGCTCGTCGCCAGTGAGCTGGAAAAGCTCTGCCTCTACGTCTCCGCCCCAGCTCAGCTCAATGAATCCGTCATCCCGAGCGAGCGCAGGGAGTCGAGGGACCCCCGCATTTCGTCCGTAGCGCCACAAAACTCAACCGCACTCATCGCCCGCAACCACATCACCCTCGGCGACGTAGAAACCATGGTCCTCGCCGCCAAACAGCGCTCCCTCTACGAGCTCACCGACGCCATCAGCCAGCGCGACCGCACCCGCGCCCTGCTTCTCCTCCACGGCCTGCTCAACGCCTCCGACGGCGGCGAGGACGCGGCCATCGGCCACCTCTACATGCTGGCCCGCACCTTCCGCCAGATGCTCATCATCCTGGAGAAGAACGTGCGCGACTCGCGCGCCATCTGGGCCGTCCTCTGGCAGGGCTTCCGCATGCCGCCCTTCGCCGCCGAAGACCTCATCCGCCAGGCCCGCCGCTACAAATCCCGCCGCGACCTCACCCGCGCCCTCCGCCTCGTCGCCAAGACCGACCTCGAACTCCGCAGCTCCCCCGCCAACAAGCTCCTCGTCCTCGAACGCCTCATCCTCGCCCTCGCCTCCGAACCCGCCCCCACCCCCCACTCCCCCACCCACCAATTCGCCATGGAGCTGTAGTCATGCAGGAATTCTTAATTCTCTTGAAATTGGGTAAGAGGGATCACCTTGAAGCACTTCGCCAAGAAGGATTGCTTTATATGAATCCTCTTGCCTATTTCTCAAAGTTGGAGCTGGACGCGGCGCGTGCCGATCGTCTGGAAGGAACGACCCGCATTATCCAACCAAAACACGTTGGAGAGTTCAAATTCTCCCACCCGATACTGGGGGAACATAGAGTTCCACCGGGCGACCTCGCTGGGCCAGTCCTGATTTCTCTGAATAGGATCGCTTCATGCAATATCTATTGCATGTTCGCCATCACTAAACCCATAGACGGAGAAATCTTGGACGCACGAAACCTCGAGTTTGGTGATTCGTTTGTGCTCATCCTTAATACGCAAGAATTTATCAATCGCATGAACAAGGCGGCGAAGATTAGTCATCTCGCGGGAGAAAGAAAGCTAGTAGAGTACTACGATCCCGAGGAATATTCTGGTGACACAGGGCCATTTCGCAAGTCGTCTGCGTTCGCTCACCAAAATGAATTTCGGCTCATTCTACGCCCGGGATCGGATGAAGCGATCAAATTCAAGATTGGCAGTCTTGTCGATATAACTTCGCCAGTCCTACCGTTGTCTGAAATAAATCGGATCCTAAATTTCACGACGGAGAGCGCGCGTGAAGCAGGACTGCTCGTATAAAATCTTTGCTGAAATGCACATCCGAGCGGACATGAATACCCTAGTCAAAGTCTGCCAACATGAGACAACGGCAGCCCATCGCGCTTGTGCATTTGGCATATGGAAGTTCCGGAACCCCATCAAGCGAGAATTTCTTTCCTGAAATCTTCTTGCAGGAGGCGCACGAAGCAGAGTCGCCGCAACCTTCTATGGTTATCTTCTTAACGCCGATTCTCCGTAGCTGCTTCAACTCACGAATGTGGCGGCAGTGAAAGCTAATCATTCGCATGGCCGTGTTGGAATCCAACCTCGGTGCACCCGTAAAGTGATCAGGCAAAGAGTTGTCCCAATGGCCGAGTGCCTCGCCAATTGCCAGACAAAGGTGTGCCTGCTCCCATTCTGCTGAAGAAAGACCCTGCAAGATAGTTGGGTAAGAACTGAATATACTGTCGAGGTTTGCTGAATAATGTTGTGGAGTTAGTCTTCCAGATTGAGAAGCTACGCCGTCAACTAAACTGACTCCAATCTGTTTAGCTTGGTAGGCCGCTACAACAGCGCCGGCTGCCTTGAAATTCCTCAACCGTAGGAGCGGGAGCACCTCTGCTACGGCGTCGGCTTTTTCCTTGTCTTTGCTCGCGCAATATTTATCAGTGATTGATTGCCCCTCCGGGGAAAGTTTGACGTGAGGCCGAGTGTCAACCAACTGCGTTGCAAAGGGCAGGTCCGAGCTGAGAAGACGTTCAATAAGAATATCCTTCTTCCCGGACACGGGAAGATCTCGCTGCTTTAGCATCTGCTTCAATTCTGGCAGACGAAGAATCAGGGGAAGCGTTTCCGTTACAGATGCGATCTCTAATAGGCCTTCTGAACGAAACCGGTTGATCGATACCCTTGGGTTCTCGCCAAGTATGGCCTTCCAATAGTCAGGAACACAGTATTTTGCGTCCCGCGCCTTCCGAAACTCACACAGAAGCATTAAATGTGGCTCACTAGCGCGCCAATCGAACCGGCGAGGCGATAGTCGCTTTTCCGGGACGGAAATCGCCGGCTCGCCTTCCTGAGATGGCTTGTGCATTCTAAATAAGCGATCCCAAAAGCCCATATTGCCCCCGCCTGGATAATCTCACAACCATCGCCAGTGCACCAAAATCTCGATTTTGAGATGTGGGTCTTGTCCGAAGGCCAACCGCACTCCTACCGCCGCTCCACTGCTCTCCGGGTGCCTGCTTCGCGCCTGCCCCGCACCGCCGACTGCACCATATACGCCGACCGCGTCATCCCGGCCTTGCGCGCCAGCTTGTCGATTGCCTCGATCTGACTCTCTCTTGCCGTGATATTTACCCGCACCGTCTTCTCAGGGGCCTCCGCGCTGACCAGAAACGCCACCGCGCCCTTCATCGCCGGATCCTTCGCCAGCGCATCCAGCGTCGACGGCTCGGGCAGCGCATCTCCGTCCTCGATCATCCCCGCCAGATGCAGCGTCAGCGCCTCGACGGCCAGCTCGCGCGCCTCTTCCAGCGTTCTTCCCGCCGTCACGCAGCCGGGAAAGTCCGGGAAGCTCACGCCGTAGTCCGACCCCTTGTCCTTGTGCAGATACGCGATGTACTCCATGCCACGCCCTCCAACCAACGCCCTATCGCAGCTTGATTCCTGCCTGCTTCTCAATGCTCTTCAACGTTCCCAGCGGAATGTCTCGCTTGGGATGAGGCACTGTCACACGTCCCGCCCTCGTCGCATGTTTGAACTGCTTATGACTCCCAACCTGAGCCACCTCGAACCAGCCAGCGTCCAAAAGTCGACGAATCACGTCCCGGCTATTCATTCAGGCTCTCCAACGCAATTATACACACGTAGTACACACCACATTCTATCTCGGGTCAACAGAGCCGGGTGTCCCACATCTCGCCTCTGAGATGTGGCCCTCGTCCGCGAAATCCGGCCGAGCACCTGCTGTGTCCAACTTCCGCCCTCTCGCCCTGCTACCATTAAACGTTGACCCAACTATGACTGCCCCCACGAATCCCGACACCGCTTCCATCCGCGTCCGCATTGCACCCTCGCCCACCGGCGACCCGCACGTCGGCACGGCATACATCGGCCTGCTCAACTTCCTCTACGCCCGCCAGCGCGGCGGCAAGTTCGTCCTGCGCATCGAGGATACCGACCGCGCACGCTTCGTCTCCACCTCCGAGCAGATGATCTTCGACGCCCTCCGCTGGCTCGGCCTGGAGTGGGACGAGGGTCCCGATGTCGGTGGCCCCTTTGGTCCTTACCGGCAATCGGAACGCACCGAAATCTACCGCACCCACGTCGATCTCCTGCTCGCCAGCGACCACGCCTACCGCAGCTTCGAGACCCCCGAAGAGCTGGACGCCATGCGCCGCTCGCAGATCGCCGCCAAGCTCCCCCCGCGTTACAACGGAGCGCACCGCGAACTCACCCCCGCGCAGATCGCCGCATTCGAGGCCGAAGGCCGCCCCAGCGTAGTCCGCCTCAAAGTCCCCGTCGAGGGCGAGACCTCCTTCCGCGACGAGCTCCGCGGCGCCATCATCTTCTCCCATAACAATGTCGACGACCAGGTCCTGCTCAAGTCCGACGGCTTCCCCACCTATCACCTCGCCAACGTCGTCGACGACCACCTCATGCAGATCACCGACGTCATCCGAGCCGAGGAGTGGATCTCCTCCACGCCCAAGCACGTCCTGCTCTACAAGGCCTTCGGCTGGCCGCTGCCCCGCTTCTGGCACATGCCCCTGCTGCGCAACCTCGACAAATCAAAAATCTCCAAGCGCAAGAATCCCGTCTCCCTCATCTACTACCGCGAGTCCGGCTTCCTGCCCCAGGCCATGCTCAACTTCCTCGGCCTCATGGGCGGCGGCATGGCCCAGCCCACCGAGCAGGAGATCGTCTCCAAGGGCATCAGCGTCAAGCAGGGAGACATCTTCTCCCTAGCCGAGATGCTCGAAAAGTTCGACTTCCAGCGCATCTCCCTCGGCGGCCCCGTCTTCGACCTCACCAAGCTCAAGTGGCTCAACGGTGAGTACCTTCGCGCCCTCACCCCCGACGCCTTCTTCCAGGCCCTGCGCGCCACCCTCTTCTCCGACGACCGCCTCCGCCGCATCGCCCCGCTCGTCCAGACGCGCATCGAGACCCTCGCCCAGTTTGGCGAGATGACCCACTTCTTCTTCAAGGACGACGTCATGCCCCCGCCCGAGGTCTTCCTCCCCAAAAATCGTTCGCTGGAGGAGACCCTGGCCTTCGCCGCCGAGCAGCTCGCCCTCCTCGAAGCCACCTCCTTCACCGTGGGAGAGCTCGACTCCGCGCTCAAAAAACTCGGCGCCGAAAAGGAGTGGTCGGTCAAGGACAACTTCATGCTCCTGCGCGCCATTCTCACCGGAAAGACCGCCAGCCCACCCCTGCTGGAATCCCTCATCGTCTTCGGCAAAGCCCGCGCCCTTGACCGCCTCCGCCGCTTCCTCGACCACCAAAAGCGCCTCGCCAACACCCGCAAGTAAGCCGCTCTTGCCCTTGCCTGTTTTAGGCCGTATCGACATATAGTT